>CAZNJI010000001.1:0-6105 GCA_964573395.1 uncultured Candidatus Saccharibacteria bacterium
TTTAAACTTTCACAGAAATTTTTCACCAGTACAATAAGCGAAGCGGGGAACGTTGCAACCTGGGGATACAACAACTTATTTTCTGGAAAGAAGATTTTGGTTGAGCATTCAAGCCCAAATCTTTTCAAGCCGTTCCATGTGGGGCACGTGATGAACAACTGTATCGGCGAATCGATTACGCGACTTGCAAAGTACTCTGGTGCCGAAGTAACGACGATTTCATTTCCATCAGATATTTCTCTTGGAGTTGCCAAGGCAATTTTTATTCTTCTCGAAAAAGGCGGAGACATACACAACATTGAGACCTTAGGAGACGCGTATGTCGAAGGAATAAAGCGCTATGAAGAAGATGAAAATATTCAGGCTCGGGTAAAAGAAATTGCCGATAACCTTTACGCGGGTAACCCATCGCCAGAGCTTGATCTGTTTACCACTTGCAAAGCGTTTAATATTTCATACTTTGAGCAAACTGTTGCACGGCTTGGTTCGCAATTCGATTCGTACATTTACGAGAGCGAAGCAGGGGTAGTTGGTAAACAGCTAGTAGAAGAACACACGCCTAGCGTTTTCACGAAAAGCGAAGGGGCGATTGTCTACATTCCGAAAGAAGAAGAAAAACTGCATACGGCCGTATTCATCAATAGCCAGGGAAATCCGACCTACGAAGCGAAAGATGTAGGGCTCCTCGATTTGAAATTCACTCGCTACCATCCAGATCTTTCAATTTTTATTACTGACAACCAGCAGGTGTCGCATTTTGCCGTTGTACTTGCTGCAGCAGAGAAAATTAATTCAGAATGGAAAGAAAAAAGCCTGCATAGAACGCATGGCCGCATGAGCTTTAAGGGGCAGAAAATATCATCCCGCCTTGGCGGAGTGCCACTTGCAGAAGACATACTGAGTGTTGTGATTGCAGAAACGAAAGAAAAAAATCCTGACATTACAGATTTAGACGCAGAACGCATTGCCATTGCCGCTCTTAAGGTTGCCATTCTTCGCGCGATGGCAGGAAAGGATATTAATTTCGACCCTGATTCATCGCTTTCATTTGAAGGGGATAGTGGGCCGTATTTACAGTATACGGCAGTTCGTGCCGGATCAGTGCTTGCAAAAGCAAAAGACATGGGGCTTGCGCCTTCAGTGCAAGAAGATGCTGAAGTAACCAACCTTGAGCGATACATTGCTCGGTTTCCAGAAATAGTTATGCGAGCAACCACCGAGTGGGCACCGCACCACCTTGTAGGATACCTGCTTGAACTCGCGCAGGAATTTAACAGCTGGTATGGCAACACGAAAATTATTGATTCTGAGAATCAGGCTACGCCGCACCGATTGGCAATTACTAAAGCACTTCAGCAAACGCTAACGAACGGACTTTGGCTCCTCGGTATTTCAGTACCCGAGAAAATGTAAACTAATAAGAAGGGTTGCTTGAGATTATTTTTCCCTGTACGATGTGCCGGTATGATTCACGAAACAGAAGAGCGAAGCCTCATTATTATTAAGCCAGATGCCATTCAGCGCAGTTTGGTAGGAGAAATCATTAATCGATTCGAGCGAAAAGGGCTCAAGATCATCGGCATGAAAATGATGCACTTAAAAGATGCACTCGTTGAAGAGCACTATGCCCACATTAAAGACAAATCATTCTTTCCGCGCATTAAAAGGTTCATGACTTCCGCTCCGGTTATCGTGATGGCGGTTGCGGGCCTCAAGGCGATCGACAGCATTCGGCTCATTGTCGGCGTAACCAAAGGATACGAAGCAGACGCTGGAACGATTCGCGGCGACTATTCGCTTTCCATGCAATCGAACGTGGTACACGCATCAGACTCGAAAGAAAATGGCGAAGCGGAAATCAAGCGCTTTTTCAGAGAGGAAGAAATTATCGATTACGAAAAAGTTGATACGAAATTCATTTTTTCCGACGATTTAATGTAGGAGTTTTTCTGAGACATTTTTCTGAGAGTGTCTAGTTGCTTAGAAATTGCATATTCTTATACTGAAAGTACGGCTATCCTGGATTATTAACTAGAAACACCTCGTTTCAGGGAGCTGTCGTGGGGATTATCAATCGTTACTATTATCGGCTGATTTTCTCCCAGGCACCCACTTAGCTTTAAGCTAAGTTAATAATACGGGGATAGCCGTAATAAGGACCTATGCTCTAAAACATCTTTACGAGCATGGGTTTTTTACTTCTAACCATATACAGGTTTTTATCCTGTGCGATAATATCCCCATGCGAAACCAGCTGATTATCCGCGCACTACTTCTTGTTTTGGTAATTTTCATCCTGAATACGCTGGCCATGTACTTTTATTGGTATGTTTCCATTCCATGGCTTGATATCCCGATGCATTTTTTAGGCGGGGTTTTCATTGCCTTTGTCATGGGAGCGGTTTTTTTCAAGAAAACGCTCAGTTTCTCTTTTTCAAAAAAACTTCTGGTTATTTTGAGCGGAGTTCTGGTACTTGGCATTGTATGGGAACTGTTTGAATTTTCAGTATTTACGGTTGTGAAGTTTGTCGAACCGAATAGTCCGATTGATACTGCTACCGATTTGGTGCTCGACCTGGTAGGAGGCATCGTTGGTGTTTATTTTGTCTCTCGGGCGCAAAACCGTTACAATAAGAGTCTGAATGGAGAAAAGTAAAAAACTAAAACTCACTTTCGCAGGTGGCACCGGCAGCGTTACCGGCGCTAATTTTTTACTTGAAGAGCCGGTAGAAGGCGGAAAGAAATTTTTAATCGACTGCGGTCTTGCTCAAGGAACGAAACTTGCTGATGAGTCGAACTGGGATCCGTTCCCGTATGATCCGGCAAGCATCGACATTTTATTCGTAACCCATGCGCACATCGACCACGTCGGGCGGATTCCAAAGCTCATATACGACGGTTTCCAGGGAAAGATTTACTCGACGATTCCGACAAAAGACATCGCCAAGCTCATGCTGGACGATACGGCAAACATTCTTTCAAAGAGCGACAATTCGGTTTTACAGAAAATCTACGCCGAGCCGGTGCTGAAACAGGTTTTCTCTCTGTGGGAAGTCGTCGATTACCACCAGGACCTTCGCGTTGATGATTTCATTTTCCGATTCCGCGATGCTGGACACATTTTGGGTTCTGCCATGGTTGAAATTATCTACAACGATAAAAAAATCGTCTTTACTGGAGACCTGGGGAATTCTCCTTCGCCACTTCTGCCTGATACCGAAATTCTCCAACATGTTGATTACCTCATCATGGAAAGCGTGTACGGCGACCGCAACCATATTTCTCGTTCTGAGCGGCGAAAGCTGTTTGAGGCAGTGATTGAAGACAATTACAACCGGCAGGGAACGCTCATTATTCCCACCTTCTCGCTTGAGCGCTCGCAGGAGCTTCTGTATGAAATTAATTCGCTCGTCGAGAACAAGCGCATTCCGCAGATGCCAATTTTCTTCGATTCGCCGCTCGGCATTCGGTTGACGAAAATCTACCAGAAATACAGCCGATACTACAATGCGGAAGCGCGAAGCCTCATTGGCGAAGGGGATGATATTTTCAATTTTCCAGGGCTTAAATCAACGATTCTGACCGAAGAATCGAAATCAATCCTGCGCGCGCCAGATCCGAAAATCGTGATTGCAGGCTCCGGCATGTCGAACGGCGGCAGAATTTTGCACCATGAAATCAATTATTTGCCGATTGAGAATAACACGCTGTTGCTTACCGGTTATCAATCCCAGGGAACGATTGGCCGAATGATTCAAGATGGTGTAAAACAGGTGCGCATTAACGGAGAAGACGTTCCGGTAAAATCACGCGTCGTATTCATTGATGGCTATTCGGGGCATAAAGATTCTGACCACTTAATTGAATTTGTTGAACATATTGCCGATACGGTTCAAAAAGTGTTCGTGGTGATGGGAGAGCCGAAGTCATCGCTCTTTCTAACGCAGCGACTGCGCGACTATTTAGGAATTTACGCGTTCGCCCCTGAAGAAAATGATGTGGTAGAATTGGACTGCTAAACATAATGGAACAGTCTTCTGCTCAAAATAAATACGTCTGTTATAACGGACCACTGGAAAATGATTCAAAGCATGGTGGCCATATAAAGATAAAAATGGGCGTTTCCGGTGCTGCCGAAACGGGGCACTGCGGTATTGATGCGCTTGATAAGGCAAAAGAACTGGGAAGAGAAATTGTTCGCCAGGGAGGGCTCTTGTTAACCGGCGCAACAACCGGGTTTCCGTTGTGGTCTGCGATGGGGGCGAAAGAAGAACGCGGTGTATCAATCGGCCTTTCTCCGGCAGCAAATGCCCTAGAGCATACCCAAACCTACCGATTGCCGCTTGATTACATGGATTTGGTTATTTACACCGGCTTCGGTTTTCCTGGCCGCGACCTGCTTTTTACCAGAAGCTGTGACGCATTGGTGATTGGCTGCGGACGCATCGGAACGATTCATGAATTTACCATCGCGTTCGAAGACGGAAAACCTATTGGCATACTTGAAGGCCCGTGGACGATGGATGAGCAAATTAAAGATATGCTGGCGAAAGGAAATCGTCCATCGGACAGAATTATTTTCGATCCAGATCCGAAAAATCTCGTGCGGCGACTTGTTGAAATGGTTGAGAATGACCAGAAGAAGCTTGGAAACGTGTAGTGCGTTTGTGGGGTTGTCATGCTAGAATGCCTCCATTAGCGACGATGAGGCCATCACCTCTGAGCTCCGAGAAGAAATTTTAGTAGACCTCGGCGGGTATGCCCGATATAGCAGTCAGGAAGCAATAAAACAAGGTGGTACCGCGGGGTTAAAAACTCGCCCTTGGAAAGAATCGTAAAGATTATTTCTGTGGGCGAGTTTTTTTATGCAAGAAGAACACAACAAACAAAAATCTGGGCAGGCGCTTCGAGAAGAGGCAATTTTGCAGTTTTGGAAAGACCAAGACATCTTTCAGAAAACGGTAAAAAAAGAATCCCCGAAAGGCGAGTTTGTTTTCTATGAAGGGCCGCCAACGGCAAATGCAAAACCAGCGCTTCACCACCTTGAAGCGCGAGCCTTCAAAGACGTTATTCCGCGCTATAAAACCATGCAGGGGTTTTCGGTCCGGCGAAAGGCGGGCTGGGATACGCACGGGCTTCCGGTTGAGCTGCAAATTGAAAAGAAGCTTGGCCTTTCCTCCAAAAAAGAAATTGAACAGTACGGCATTGCAAAATTTAATCGAGAATGCCGAGAAAGCGTTTTTACCTACATTCGAGACTGGGAGAGTTTTACCGACAGAATTGGATACTGGGTAAACAAAGAAGATGCCTACTACACTTTCGATTCGCGATACATTGAATCGCTGTGGAACATTGTTGCAAAAGTAAACGATCAGGGTCTTTTATATAAAGACTATAAAGTAGTGCCCTGGTGCCCGCGCTGCGGAACGGCGCTTTCTTCGCATGAACTTGCGCAAGGGTACCAAGACGTGAAAGACCTTTCAGTGTATGTAAAATTTAGAATAAAAAATAATCATACAATTACTTATGATCAAATTAATGATCCTATAACTGTGGGTATTTTAAATACTTCTGATAAAAAAGTTTTTATGTTGGCATGGACTACTACACCTTGGACTCTTCCAGGAAATGTGGGGCTTGCAATAAATAGTTTTATTCGTTATTCACTTTTTCAAACAGAAGAAAACGAAATATATATTGTTGCAGAAAACAGAGAAAGTATTTTTGAAAATTCTAATCTCAAAAAGATTGGAAGCACGGAAGGGGTTATTTTTGCAATGAAAAATGAAAATCTGGAATATGAACCGCTATACCCATTTTTGAAAGAAACTATTCAAGATAAAACAAAATTAGAAAATGCATATAAGGTATATGAAGCTGGCTTTGTTACTACCACCGACGGAACAGGAATCGTGCATACCGCCGTTATGTACGGACAAGACGACTTTGAATTGGGAACGAAAGTTGGCCTGCCAAAAATTCATACGGTTGATGAAACAGGACATTTTATAAAAGGAACAGATTTCCTCGAGGGGAAATTTGTTAAGGATGAAGAAACAGCAGTAGCGATCATAAAAGACTTAGCCCACCGCGGGCTATTGTTTA
>CAZNJI010000001.1:6205-15436 GCA_964573395.1 uncultured Candidatus Saccharibacteria bacterium
GAAGAAACAGCAGTAGCGATCATAAAAGACTTAGCCCACCGCGGGCTATTGTTTAAGAAAGAAAAGTACGAACACTCGTACCCCCACTGCTGGCGCTGCAAAACGCCGCTCATCTACTATGCGCGCGATTCATGGTACATTGCCATGTCAAAACTGCGTGACACGCTCGTAAAAGAAAATGAGGGAATCAATTGGGAACCGGCGCACATTAAAGAAGGGCGATTCGGGGAATGGCTCCGTGAAATTAAAGATTGGGCCATTTCTCGCGAGCGCTACTGGGGAACGCCATTGCCAATTTGGATTGCTGAAGACGGAGAAAAGCTTGTGGTCGATTCAGTTGAAACGCTCAAAAAATACAGCAAGCCGGCAAAAAACCATTACTTTGTGATGCGTCATGCAGAAGCAGTGCATAACTTAACGCGAGTAGTCAGCCTTGATGCGAATGCAGATGACTCGCTTACTGAAACAGGAAAAGAACAAGCGCGTGTTGCGGCTGAAGCATTACAAAATAAAAACATTGATCTTATCATTTCTTCACCGTTTCTTCGAGCAAAACAAACCGCAGATATTGTTGCCAAAGTAATTGGCGCGGAGATCGTTACGGATAATCGCCTCGGGGAAATGATGGTGCATTCATATGCAGGAAAAACCTGGGATGACTACCATGCCGATTTTCCAAAAACGCCAGAAAATTTTTCTAAGGGAAACGATGGGGATGAAACATACTTATCAGTAAAGTGCCGCATGTTCGAGGCGCTTCAGAGTTATGAAAAAGCGCACGAAGGGAAAAATATTCTCTTTATTACCCACGGAGCGCCTGGATGGCTTCTCTTGGCAGCAAGTCAGGGGTTAACGCCCGAAGCGGCATTGGCGATGGTTCGCACGAAAGAGGATTATCACCAGTTTAAGAACGCTGAAGTGCAAGAACTGCAGTATATGCAGCTTCCGCTCAACGATTCCTGCGAACTTGATCTGCATCGGCCGTTTATTGACGAAGTAACGCTTACAAAAGACGGCAAAGCATTCAAGCGGGTAAAAGAAGTGATGGATGTATGGTTCGATTCTGGCGCGATGCCGTTTGCGCAAGATCACTACCCATTTGAAAACAAAGAACGGATTGATTCGTCGGGATACCCAGCTGATTTTATTTCTGAAGCAATCGACCAGACGCGTGGCTGGTTCTATACGCTCCACGCAGTTGGGGTGCTGATGGGTCGCGGCAAGGCGTACAGGAACGTTATCTGCCTTGGGCACTTGCTTGATGCGCAAGGGAAGAAAATGTCGAAATCGGTGGGCAACATTGTGGAGCCATGGAATGAAATTCATTCCTACGGAGCCGACGTGCTTCGTTTCTGGATGTATTACGTAAACCAGCCTGGAGACTCAAAAAATTATGATCCGAAAACCGTTGATGAGGTAGTGAAGAAGGTTTTCAATCTTGTCTATAATATCCTTTCCTTTTACGAGCTGTATCGAGACAAAGAGTTAGAAAAAGAAACAGTTGCGTCTTCGCATGTGCTCGATCAGTGGATCATGGCGCGGCTGCAGCAGTTAACCGCGCTCTCTACGGAAGCACTTGATGCATATAAACTGCTTGAGCCGGCGCGCGCCATTCGCGATTTCATCGATGATCTTTCAACGTGGTACTTGCGCCGTTCCCGCGACCGCTTGAAAGAGGGAAGCATTGAAGCAAAGCAAACGCTTTACAGCGTGTTAAAAACACTTGCAACGCTTATGGCACCATTTACGCCATTTGCTGCAGAAGATATTTGGCAGAAGCTAAAAACCGAACAGGATGCTGAATCGGTGCATCTTGCAGCGTGGCCTGCGGCGGAAGATGTTGATGCAGAAATGCTAGAAAATATGCAGATAGTGCGTGATATCTGTACGGAAGGAAATGCGCTTCGCAAAAAAGAAAATATTCCGGTGCGCCAGCCGCTGGCGAAGTTGGAAGTGCAACAGTTGAAACTCGAACAGGAGTACAAAGAACTTATTAAAGAAGAATTAAATGTAAAAGAGGTCGTTCTCGGAGAGGAAACAAAGCTTGATATTGCAATTACTCCGGAACTGAAAGCCGAAGGAGAATATCGTGAACTGGTGCGTTCTATACAAGACCTGCGAAAAGAAAAAGGATTACTGCCAAAAGATACCATGACGCTTCTTCTTCCGTCTTCCTATAAAGAGTTCGGTGCTGGTTTTTTAGAGAAACTGAAAAAAACGGTTGGGGCAAAAGAAATTATTTTTACTGAGGATAAAGAGATTGAAATTAAATAAAGATTATTAATGCACGAAATTCATAAAACTGAAGGATTCATCTTACATTCAAAGGAAGCAGGGGAAGCGAACAAGCTCTATTGGATTTTTACCAAAGACTTCGGCACCATTCTTGCCACAGCGCAATCGGTTCGAGCTGAAAGTTCGAAACTCAAAGGGCACTTGTCTGACTTTGGGAATATCTACCTGGAAGCAGTTCGCGGAAAAGATCTGTGGAGGATTACGAACGCATACATGAAGGATGATCTGCCATTTTCGCTTGAAGCGAGGGCAAAGCGGGTATATGGCAGAACGCTCCAAACTCTGCTTCGCCTCAGCGGTACGGAAGGAGAAGATGAAAAGCTTTTCTTGCACATAGTCGATCTTGCCGAAACACTCAAAAAAAATTTCTATACCGATGAAGAATTGAATTTTTTGGATACGCTTTCAATTACGAAACTGCTGCGCTTAAGCGGCTACTTGGCACAAGAGAGCGAGCATGAAGATCTACTCTTTGCCGTACCGCTCTCTCTAGCGCTTAGCCGCATGACACTAGAAAAAAATAAAGAACTGATTGTTTTTGCGGAGCATGCCTTTACTGAATCGCAGCTTTAGCAGTAAAAAGGAATTTTTTCAAATGCTATACTGGCAGGATGGCTGATGATGGCAAAATTGACCATATCGCAGAATTGCAAAAGAAATTATATGCGCGCGACACGGGCGGATTTCTTGAACGTCGCGTGGGTATTCTTCGTCCGATAAAAACGGAAGTAAAGAATGCGTGGGGAAGCAAAAAACCTGTTTCTCCGAAGAAAAAATACCAGGCGCCGCTTGCAGGCTACAAGCGTTTTTTTGCTTTCTCCATTTTATTCCTGGTGCTGTGCTTAGGATTTCTTGGGTACTCATTTTTGAAGGGAGCGAACACGCTTTCAGCGAAGAACGTCGATCTGGTTATCCTTGGAAACTCGTTCGTATCCGGTGGTGAAGAACTGCCGATTCAAATTGAAATTGCGAATAAAAACGATACCGTACTCTCGGGGGTCGTTTTGACCGTTGAATACCCGAAAGGCTCCGTCGATCGCGCTGGAGCGGAGCTGGTGCGCATTCGAAAAGATTTAGGAACGATTGAATCCGGCAAGGCACTCCATGAATCGTTCACTGCCATCCTCTACGGAGAACAGGGAAGCACTCGCACCATTAAGGCAACCATTGAATACCGACTGCCGAACTCAAACATTCCATTCGTAAAAGAGACGATCTTTCCGGTTATCGTGAGTTCAAGCCCGATTGAGCTGGTGGTTGAGGCGCCAGTTGCTCATCCGGCAAACCAATCGATCGCGCTTTCCGTAAAAACAAAACTAGTTACCGATCAAGCTCCGGAAGACATGGTGCTCAAGATCGAATATCCGGTTGGCTTTAAGTACGCTACCGCCGACTTTTCGCCAGCCATGGGAAACAATATTTGGAGCTTGGCAGATTTGTCTCAAGGCGCAGAAAGAACCATTACCGTGCGCGGCTTGCTTGCTGGACAAAATGGAGATGAAAAATCATTCCGGGTGTATGTTGGATCTCGAGAATCTGTTGAGTCGAACAGTTTGGCCGTAACGTACAACTCTGCGCTCCATACGGTTCTGTTGGATAAGCCGTTTCTTGAAGCACAGATTGCAGTTGGCGATCGCAAAGGAAGCGTTGTGGCGCTCGAACGAGAAGCGCCAGTTGCGGGATCCATTCAGTGGAAAAACAATCTTGGTACCCAGCTCGCCGATCCTGAAGTCATTCTTTATCTTACCGGAGCGTCAGTGGATGAAGATTCGGTGATTGCAACGCAAGGGTTCTATGATTCCGCGCGAAATGCGATTGTGTGGAACAAGGACACCGCGCTCAGCTTCAGAGATTTGGCACCAAACGCAAGTGGCTCGTTTACGTTCTCATTTAAACCAATTGCAAGTTCCCAGGGCGGCAGGCCAGATGACATAAACCTCTCTCTTTCGGTGGGCGGAAAATCGGCAGATGCCGGATTCGAGTCGCGCCTGGTTGACGGGGTTGATCGCTTGACCATTAAGTTCATCGGCAGCCTTAACTTTACCGATCAGGTTTCCTACAGTACTGGTCCGATAAGAAATACCGGGCCAATTCCGCCAGCTGTTGAAAAAACAACTACCTATACGATTACCTGGAAAATTAGCCCAGGAGAAACGGCGGTAAGTCAGGTAGAAGCAAAAGCGCGGTTGCCATTCTATGTTGGATGGGGTGGCGTTGTTTCTCCGAATACTGAATCACTCGTCTTTGATCCGGATACCCGAACGGTAATTTGGCGCGTTGGGTCGATACCGCAATCCGTTGGAGGAAGCGCGACACGATCGGTATCGTTCCAGGTTGCCATCACGCCATCGCGTTCTCAGCTTGGTAGTATGCTTAATTTGCTTGATACGACCAGTATCTCCGGTGTTGACAGTGCAACGAGCGCTCTGCTACAACTGACACGCACTCCATTAACCACAGAACTTCAGGGAGACCCGGCATTTAAGCCAGGAAATGAAAAAGTTGTCCAATAATATGCAAGAACCAGTAAAACTAGAAACCATTGTCTCACTCGCAAAGCGCCGCGGATTTATTTTCCCCGGGTCGGAAATTTACGGCGGGCTTGCCGGAACGTTCGATTTCGGCCCGCTTGGGGTAACGCTGAAAAATAATATTAAGAAGCTGTGGTGGAAGCAGTTTGTTGATGACCGCACTGATATGTACGGCATCGATACTGCCATCTTAATGAATCAGAAAGTTTGGCAGGCAAGCGGACATGTTGGAGGCTTCTCTGACCCGCTCGTCGAATGCAGTAAGTGTAAATCGCGTTTCCGAGAAGATCAGATTGATACGGTAGCGTGTCCATCTTGTAAAACCAAGGATTCCTTCGGGCCAGCTCGCCAATTTAACATGATGTTTAAAACATCAATTGGTGCGCTTGAGGGGGAAGAAGCAACCTCATATCTTCGTCCCGAAACGGCGCAGGGAATGTTCGTGAATTTTAAGAACATCCTTGATACCTTCCATCCAAAGCTTCCATTTGGTATCGCGCAAATCGGCAAAGCATTTCGAAACGAAATCGCCCCGCGTGACTTCGTGTTCCGCTCCAGGGAATTCGAGCAAATGGAAATTGAGTACTTCGTTGACCCTCGAAACCCTGAAAAGGTTAATGAAATTTTTGATGCACTCTACGGCGAACAGATGCAGTTTTTGAAAACCATTGGGCTTTCAGAAAACAAGATCCATAAAATCGAAGTCCCCGAATCAGATCGGGCGCATTACTCGAAGCGAAGCATTGATACTGAATTTGATTTTCCATTCGGACAGAAAGAGCTGCTTGGATTGGCCTATCGAACCGATTATGACTTACAAGCGCACACCGAGGCGAGCGCTACCGACTTGTCGTACTACGACGAAGAAACGAAAGAGCGTTTCATTCCGCATTGCATTGAACCAACGTTTGGCGTTGAACGCATTGTGCTTGCAGTGCTCTCTGATGCGTATCGCGAAGAAGGTGAAGGGGAAGAGAAGCGGGTGTACCTTGCATTTCCACCGGCCGTTGCTCCGATAAAAGCATGCGTTTCACCTCTGTTGAAAAACAAGCCCGGGTTGGTAGCGCACGCAGAGCAGATCTTCTCGTATTTGAAGTCGCTTTTTGGAAACATTGCCTGGGATGACAATGGTAACATTGGCAAGCGCTACCGCCGTCAGGATGAAATTGGTACGCCGTATTGCATTACGGTCGACTTTGATACGCTTGAAGACAAGGCGGTAACCGTTCGAGATAGAGATACGGGTACCCAAGAGCGCATACTCATCGATTCGCTCCCAGAGTATCTCAAAGAAAAATTTAAAGAATAAAGTAAAAACAGTTCCCCGTCAGGGGAACTGTTCGTTAGGTGGTGCTATTGCGGTTTTTTTTGCCAAATATTCCGATGAATCCAGGTATTATTACGAAAATGATAAAAAGCGAAAGAAAAATTCCTACAACCGCAAATGCACCAACTCGAGAACTGATTCCAAGGAACTCAATGTGCAGCATAAAATATTGTTTGGTTACTATAGTTATACGATTTTGATTTCCTAACTGTCAAATTTCACCTTTAAATTAGGCTTGTTTTGCCGAACGCCCGCGTGTATGATTGGGGAATATGGATAGCCTAAAAACCATTCGGATTTCAAATGATACGTTTCTGAGGTTTTTTCTTATCGGCCTTCTGCTCTATGGGCTATTTCTCGTCCGGGATATTTTTATTTTGATTCTCGCGGCCATTGTCATTGCCTCTTTCGTTGAGTCAGGGGTGCGGTACTTTGCTCGTTTTCGGGTTAAGCGAACGCTTGCTGTCTCACTTATTTATACGGTATCCGTCTTAATCCTGCTTGGCGTGTTTTATGCGTTCGTACCGATTATCTTCCGCGAACTCTCTGGTGTGCTGACGCTCATTTCAAGCTATCTGCCATCAACGAACATCAATGCCGACTCCATCCAGGGAGCGACGCAGTTCGTCGATACCATTTCAGAACAAGGGTCATTCTCGAGTACGCTTTCAAACATTAAAGATCTCGCAAACACGTTCTCATCCGGATTCACTTCGATTATCGGCGGCACGTTCGGGGGCGTTATTAACGTTATTCTGGTTATCGTCATGTCATTTTACCTTTCGGTGCAGGAGCGGGGCATTGAAACATTCTTGCGGATCCTTACTCCGGTAAAATTCGAACGGCGCGTGCTCGGGCTGTGGGCGCGAACGCAGTACAAAATCGGCCTCTGGTTTCAAGGGCAGCTCTTGTTGGGCCTTATTGTCGGAGCCATTACCTTCATCGGGCTGGCGCTCTTTAACGTGAAATATGCGTTTTTGATCGGGGTTATTACCGGCCTTGCTGAACTCATTCCGTTCGGAATTATTTTTGCCGCGATTCCAGGAATTCTGTTCGGGGTAATTGACGGGGGAATCCTGCTTGGCGTAAAAATCGCGCTCTTTTTCATTGTGCTGCAGCAGCTTGAAAACTACGTGCTCTCGCCGCTCATCGTCAAGCGTATCGTTGGCATCCCACCACTTATCGTTCTTCTCTCGTTCTTGGTAGGTATTTCGCTTGCCGGTTTTTGGGGTGCAATTCTGGCAATGCCGGTTGCGGTATTCGTGCTAGAATATCTGGCCGACGTTGAAAAGAATAAACTACAACAAGTATCCGTCGAACCTAATCCACAGTCTCCCGATTCATGAAGCCGTTTTATATTACCACTACGCTCCCGTACGTGAACGCCGATCCGCACGTTGGCTTTGCGATGGAGATCGTTCATACTGACGCACTCGCACGCTACCAGCGGTTAAGCGGGCGGGTAGTTTTTTTTAGTACTGGCACCGACGAACACGGACAAAAAATTTTTCAGAAAGCAAAAGAAGGCAATCAGGATGTGCAGCAGTATGTCGACCACTATGCCGCGCAGTTCCGAACGCTTACCAGCCTCCTGGGTATTTCTAATGACCGCTTCATCAGAACTACTGATGCCGACCATATTGCCGCAGCACAAGAGCTCTGGCAGCGCTCTCTTGCCAAGGGCGATATCTATAAAAAGAAGTACAAAGGGCTCTACTGCGTCGGGGATGAAATGTTTTTGAAAGAAGGGGATTTGGTTGACGGCAAATGCCCGAACCATCCTTCAATGGATCCGGTAGAAATTGAAGAAGAGAATTACTTTTTCCGACTGAGCGCCTATCAAGACAAACTTCTTGCATATTTGAACCAAGAAGGGATTGTTCTGCCAGAGTGGCGCCGGCAGGAAGCGATTAAGTTCGTTGAAAGCGGACTTGAAGATTTCAGCATTTCTCGTGAAAAATCCCGCATGAGCTGGGGTATTCTGGTGCCTAATGATGAAAACCAGGTAATGTACGTGTGGTTTGACGCGCTTACGAATTACATTTCAACCCTTGGTTGGCCTCACGAAGAGGGGGACTTTAAAAAATTCTGGACTGAGGGCGAAGTGGTGCAGATGGCCGGAAAAGACCAGGTGCGTTTCCAGTCGGTTATGTGGCAGGCAATGCTCCTCTCAGCTGGAATAAAAACAACCGATCGGGTTGTATACCACGGCTTCATTAATTCCGGCGGGCAGAAAATGAGCAAATCGCTTGGAAACGTACTCGATCCGTACGAAATTGTGGAAGCATTCAAACCCTCTGCAGGGGAACTTGCAACCGACGTGCTCCGCTACTATTTACTCCGGCACGTCAATCCGTTTGATGATTCCGACATGACCATGGAGACGCTCAAAGAAGCGTACCAGGCGAACTTGGCAAACGGCTTGGGAAATTTGGTTTCCCGCATCATGACTCTTTCAGAGAAATACCTTGAAGTCTCCTCCTACAGCATCTCCACTCCGTCTGAGTACCATGATGTAATCGGCGGATATAATCTCCAGCGCGCAATGGAAATTATTTGGTACGAGATCGGCGAGCTTGACCGGCACATCCAAGAAAGTCAACCATTTTCGGTGATTAAGACTAAAGAGGAAAAAGGGAAAGAATTGATTAAGGGTTGCGTTGAGCGGCTCGCGCTTGTTGCAGAGATGCTGGTGCCGTTTCTGCCGCAAACGGCTCAGAAAATAAAAGAGCTTATTCAGCAGAACAAAAAACCGGAAACTCCACTGTTTGCCCGGCTTTCGTAAATGAGATACTTCGACACGCATTCACATTTTAACCTCCCGCAATTTGATGCTGATAGAAAAGAGGCAATT
Organism: uncultured Candidatus Saccharibacteria bacterium; assembly: GCA_964573395.1. Lineage (GTDB taxonomy): Bacteria > Patescibacteriota > Minisyncoccia > Phycocordibacterales > UBA9973 > DATIBQ01. The sequence continues at coordinate 15,213 of CAZNJI010000001.1, forward strand.
GCCCGCATGGAAGAGCATGACACGGTTACCAACTGTGTGGGAGTTGATTACGAAACATCAGCGATTGCCGTAGAGCTTGCTGAAACTCACGCAAGCATCTGGGCAATTATCGGCCAGCACCCAACGCACTGGGAAGAGGATTTTGATGCTCAGAAATTCCAGGGGCTATTCGAAAAAGGGAAGCGCATCGTTGCCATTGGCGAATGCGGCCTCGACTATTACCG
>CAZNJI010000001.1:15536-108008 GCA_964573395.1 uncultured Candidatus Saccharibacteria bacterium
TCGAAAAAGGGAAGCGCATCGTTGCCATTGGCGAATGCGGCCTCGACTATTACCGAGAAAAGGAACGAGGAGGGAAAGAGGCGCAGGAAAAATTGTTTCGCGCACACATTGAACTGGCGATAAAAATGAATCTGCCGCTCATGCTCCATATTCGGCCAGAGCGGGGAACCATGAATGCATACCATCATGCGCTTGAAATTTTGCAGGAATACAAACCCACTGCCGGTGGAACGGCACACTTTTTTGTCGGTGACAAAATTGTTGCACAGCAATTTTTAGATTTAGGATTTCATCTTTCTTTTGCCGGGCCGATTACGTTTGCTCGTGATTACGACGAGGTAATCAAGGCGGTGCCGCTTGAGCGGATGCTCTCAGAAACCGATGCGCCTTATGCCGCACCAGAGCCGTATAGAGGCAAACGAGCAGAACCATGGCAGGTGCAAGAAGTCGTAAAAAAGATTGCTGCAATAAAAGAGTTACCGATTGAAACAGTAGAATCGCAACTTCTTGCAAATGCAAAACTGTTGTTTGACATAGTATAAAAATACTGTATAATAAATAAAAATTATACAGTTATGGAAACATTCATTGCTATTTTGGTAATAGCCGCAATAATTGGGATTACCATTGTAATCGTTAATCAGCGATTCAGAATCTTGTCTCTTCAGAAGGAAATAAAAAATCTTAGGGCAGAGCTTGAGGGGGAAAAACAAGGATCATTACTCTATGATATTGTTCTACATGAATCTCCTTTTCATTTAACCAATATTTATGAGAAATATCGGAAATTGGATGACCCAAATTGGGAAAATTTCATAACGGAAGTAAAAAGATCGATTAAACCAAAAATTTTGGAAGAAAGAAATATGCGGTGGCTTCGAGGGTTGCTATTTAATTATGCTAAATTCTTTGATCAAACTGACGTGGAAATCAAAAAGCGTCTCTATGAAGTCTTTAAGGAGAAAGATTGTCGAAGGCATATAGATGCCATTCTTCCAGAGTGGAATGAAGCGACTCCTGCGTAAGAGGCTATCAGCACTTTATTTAAGCCGTTCTCGAATAATGAGAAGCGGCTTTTTTGTTTACAAAAAAGCCGTTTTCAGGTAGTATTGGCCCGTAGCCCCCGTTCCCAGCCGTACTTTTATCGATTCGTTTTTTAAGAGTATTTCTTAGTCATAGCGGAGTCGGTAATTAATTTATAGGCCATAATTGCGTATAAAAGTACAGCTGGGCAGAGGTCCGAAGCGGGCTAATCTTAATCAATTATATTGATTAAGACGCCTGACACGATTTTCGTGTTTAAGGCTCATTTATTATCATAACAATTTATAATCACATGTCTGAAAAAACAGAGGCACGTGTGTACGAAATTGGATTCCTCCTCATCCCAAGCCTTACCGAAGGCGAACTTCCTGGTGCAGTTGATGCAATCAAGAAGGTTATTACAGATGCGAAAGGCAGCGTTGTTGCTGAAGGAAAACCGGAATTCATCGATTTAGCGTACCAAATGGAAACAGTGTTTGGCTCAACCCGAAACAAGTATCGACAGGGATATTTCAGCTGGATTAAGTTCGATGCTGATCCAAGCGCTGTTGAAGCAATTAAAAAAGCAGCTGATGGAATGAATGAAATCATTCGCCACCTGATCTTGAAAACTGATATTGAAAATACCATTATCTTCAAGAAGCCAAAAGATGCTGCAAAGCGAGAAACGTTTGAAGAGCTGACTGCAGGGCTAGAAGAAGAGGCATTGGAAGAAGATCTACTGGAAGAAAATATCGAAGAGCACGAAAAACTCCCCGAGGTCACTGATGATGTCGCTCCTGCCCCAGAGGAAAAGGAGGAATAGGCCTTCTTGACCCTAACCACTATTACCTATACCCTTACTAGTATATGTATCTCAATAAAGTATTTTTGATTGGAAATCTTACCCGCGATCCGGAGCTGAAGTCGCTTCCGTCGGGAACAAAAGTTACCAGCTTTTCGCTGGCAACGAACCGCGTTTGGAAAGACCAAAGCGGAAACCGCCAAGAGGGAACTGAGTACCATAATATCGTGGCATTCGGCCGCCAAGCCGAGACCATCAAACAGTATTGCCGCAAAGGCTCCTCGTTGTATGTTGAAGGCAGAATTCAAACCAGAAGCTGGGATGCAGCTGATGGGCAGAAGAAGTATCGCACTGAAATCATTCTCGAAACCTTCCAGTTCGGTCCGAAGCCTTCAGGCGCAGGAAGCGGGGCGGCGCAGGGAACTGATGCACCAAAAGGAGATTCATCTGCAAATGCACAAAACGATCAGCTTGATACTGTTGAGTATCCAGACGAAGAGATTAATCTTGAAGATATTCCATTCTAAATTCTGACACTATGAAAAACGATTATTTCAAACTTAATAACATTCGGTTTATCGACTACAAAGATATCGAAAGCCTGAAGAAATTCCTGAACCCGAATGGTCGCATCCTTCCTCGGAAGCGCACCGGCCTCTCGGCAAAGAATCAGCGCGAAGTGGCAACAGCCGTTAAGCATGCCCGCTTCATGGGACTACTTCCATATATTGCGTAATTAAGAAAAAGCAAAACTCCCCGAAAGGGGAGTTTTGCTTTCTTGGATAGAGATGCTAGTATCCGTAAAAATATAATTATATGAAATACAACTTACCTGTTCTTTTCATGTGTTATCTGGGCTGCAAGCCACAGGGTAGGGTTACCGAACAACATGATTTTTTCTTCTCCATTGGAGATACCATTCAGGATATCATTCCTCACATCGAATCATTCTGGCCGGAAGCAGCGGCAACAAGGAAATTCCACATCGATTCTTACCGCCAGGTTGTTGCTGAAAAAGGCTATATCGTCAGCGTTCAGCCGCGAGAGATTTCAGATAAAACTTTCCAGCACGAATGGAGGCTCTTTTTTGTAAACCTCGGGGGATATAAAAAGGGAGAGTTTGGCGAATATCATTATCCTGATTTATATATCGCCAGAGATAAGGCTGAAGCCATCGATCGTGCCAAAGAAACCGTTTTTTTCAAGCATTGCGGATATGAAGGGGCTCCGTCGCATGTAGACGATAAGTATGGAATTGATGTCGATGATTTTTACGACATTGAAGAATTGCTGCCGGCGCAGGTTCGGAATGATTACGGCATATGGATTACCAAGGCAGAAGAAGCTGTTGCCGAAGATGAAATTCATTCCGGTTTCCAGCTCTTAAAAAAACTGAAAGAAAAACAGTAATGAAAATCCAGAGGATGTCCTCTGGATTTTTTATTCGGAAATTATTTTTTTAGGATTAGTTCACTCGCTCTACGTATTCTTCGGTTTCCGTATTGATACGAATGGTTTCACCGGCGTTTAAGAAGAGGGGAACGTTAATGGTTGCGCCTGTTTCGAGCGTTACCACCTTATTTCCGCCCGTAACGGAATTTCCTTTCGTTGACGGCGGCGCATCGGTAATTTTCAGTTCAACCTTAATGGGAACTTTAACGCCAATTATTTTTTCTTCGTCTTCTTCATCAGTGAAAATAATCAAATCAATCAGTGTATTCTCTTTGATAAATTTTAGTTTTTCTCCATGGATTTCTTCTGAAAGGGAAAAGCGCTTGCTCGGATCTTTCGGGTCGCATACCCAAATCTCTCCGCGGTTTTTATACAGGAATTTTACCTGCCGCGTTGAAATGTCGGCTTCTTCAACTTTTTCAGAAGAGCCAAATGATACTTCGGCAACGCGGCCGGTAATAAGATTCTTGAGCTTCGTTGCGTTTACTGGTTTGCGCTGTTGTTTCCGGAACACGTGCGAAGAAACCACTTCGTATGGCTCTCCTTCCCAAAGAATAATCTTCCGTTCGCGGACTTCATTGTATTCAAGCATATGCTGCGATATATCTCGTTAGTTTTTAACCTGCCCATTATACGGGAGAGAAAGGTAATTGCAACCGTGATAGAATGAATGCTGTATGAAGGAAAGGAATCGAGGATTTTCGCTGATTGAGCTTCTGGTGGTTATCGCTGTCCTCATGATACTCATCGCGGTTATTTTCTTGGCACTGAATCGCTCTCGCGCAAAAGCAGAGGATTCAAGAACACTGCAGACACTCGGAGGGTTTAAGACGACAGCGACCGAGGAGTACGCAACGAGCGGCAGTTTTACGAGTGTCTGTACCAGTAGTGGTGCAGGCAGCATGATCGAAACACTTGCAGATCAGAAAAATCTTGATGCAACCGATTACACATGCGCTGCAAGCCAAAGTGAGTTTACTGCCATCTTTCCGCTCAAGGCAGAAAAAGGATACTGGTGCGTTGATGGTACCGGCAGCGCAGGAAAAGTCGAATCGCTTCAATTGCCGCTCGACGGGCCGTACCGATGCTCACATGTTTCCGGACAATCAGGAAATACGTCACCAACGCTCACCCTTAACAACAGCGTGAATTGTACGTCTGGACCAGCCTCCGTATATGCGCCGTGGCAGCTCTGCGTCCTTCCGCCGGGAATGGCGGGGAATTATCCGCCGGGAACGACAACCATCTCAAGCGGCGGATCGAATTACTTCGGCTTTGAAAGCCCTGGCATTACCGCGCTTGATGCTGAAGACGGCGATATCAGCGATAGAATCAGCCGGCACTATGCAATGACCGAGCCGGGTAGATTCTTGAATTTTTCAGCGCAGCTCGCTTCAGCTTTGTCGTTCGGGCTATTTACTCCCTGTACTGATAATCGAATCGAAATAACTTATTCGATTACTGATTCAGATGGAAATTCGGTCAGTTCAATACCGCGCTGGGTTATTTTCTGTTCAGGAGCGTCTGGTGCTGAGAGTCCGACGAATCAGCCTCCAGCTATTTCCTTTAATGGGCCAGAAACTGCATACTTTGATCCGTTCAACTGTACATCGGGAGAGTGCAATATGGAATATACCGCATATGACGCAGAGGACGGCGATATTACCGATCGGGTTATTAGCATGTTCATGCACCGTAGTTTCAGCGGGGGACAGTGTACGGTGCGCATCAGCTACCATGTGTATGATGACGGCGGGCTTGAAGACTTGCGCGAGCGTACCTTTATCTTTCCATCGTCCGAAGGAAACTGCCCGTATTTCAACAATACCTCAAGTCCGTACTAGGTGGATGCGCAAAGCAAAAACACCCACAGCACTGTGGGTGTTTTTTAGTAACTCTATTCTCCTGAACTGCTTGGCTGAATTTCGTTGAACCGAGATCGAATCTCTTTCAGAATTTCTTCTCGAAGCTTTTTATCTTCTTTCAACATCGTGCGCGTCGCGTCGTATCCGCGGCCAAGCTTTATCTCTTCGCCATCTTTCTTTGCGCCACCTGGACGGTTATACGAGTAGGAAGATCCACTCTTGGTGATGATGCCAATCTTCTCGCCGAGCGCCATGATCTCTCCTTCAAGCGAAATGCCTTCTCCGTAAATAATGTCGAATTCAGTCTGCCGGAACGGGCTGGCAACCTTGTTCTTCACTACCTTTACCCGTGTTCGCGATCCAACCACTTCTTCTCCTTTCTTTATCTGCGCAATCCGGCGAATGTCGATTCGAACTGAGGTGTAGAATTTGAGCGCTTTTCCACCCGGAGTCGTTTCTGGGTTTCCGAACATCACGCCAATCTGCATGCGGATTTGGTTGATAAAAATAACCACTGTTTTTGATTTAGCAACGATTGCGGTAAGTTTTCGAAGCGCTTGGCTCATGAGGCGCGCCTGTTTTCCCACATGCGTTGCACCCATGTCTCCCTCGATTTCATCTTTCGGAGTAAGGGCCGCAACTGAGTCAATCACCACCACGTCTACTTTTCCGCTCCGAATCAGGCTCTCGGTAATTTCAAGCGCCTGCTCTCCGGTATCCGGCTGGGAAATGAGGAGTTCCTTCGTATTTACTCCGATTTTCCCTGCGTAGACCGGGTCCATGGCGTGTTCCGCATCAATGTATGCGCAAATGCCGCCTTTCTTTTGCGCTTCAGCAACAACATGGAGCGCCAGGGTGGTTTTTCCCGAAGACTCCGGTCCGAATATCTCAATGATTCTTCCTCGCGGCAGGCCGCCAACGCCAAGCGCGCTATCAAGCCCGATGGATCCTGTAGGGATGACGTTCACGTCAACTTTCGGCGTATCACCGAGTTTCATAATTGACCCTTCGCCAAACTTCGTTTGGATCGATCGAATCGTTTCTTCGATTGAGGCCACGCCGGTTTCTTTTTCTTTTTTCTCAACTTTTTTCTTCAGTGGCATACGTGTTGTTCTCGTTTAGTTATTAAAAGTGAGGATCGGGAACCAGGGTATATTTCTCTTCCTCGGTAAACACTAATTCATACCGTTCTGCCTTGGTATTGCCGAAGCGGTCGGTCATGCCAACCTCAATCACGTTGTATCCGGGCGAGAGGAGGATTGGTTCGGTGAATTCACCTTTGCGATTTATAAAAATGGTTCGGCCATTAATCAGTACCGACTTCGCATGTGGGGCAGAACCAGTAACGGCTAAATAGCTCTCGGAAAGATGCATGCCGTTCGAAAGCGTCGTTACTCTGAGTGGCGCCCCGAACAGAATGTCTCTGGTGTTGTACAAGACAATGCCAAGCATTCCGAAGAGGGCAAGGATAAGAGCAGATTGCTTAAGAGTCAGTGGTCGCCTCATATGTTCTGTGGTGGTTCCATTATATCACTTGCAGGGTTTTGCAGTGCACGGTCAAGCACTTCCCGCGGCTTCGCTCCATCCTGGGGGCCGATAACGCCTCGTTCTTCGAGCATGTCCATCAGGCGTGCGGCGCGTGCGTAGCCGACCTTCAGTTTCCGTTGAATGTATGACGTAGAGGCCTTGCCGGCTTCCATCACCACCCGGCGAGCTTCTTCGTAGAGGTCGTCATCGTCACTTCCGTCCATGTCGGTGTCAAACATGGTTTTTTCGCTCGAAACGGTTCCGGTGAGCTCAATCGTATCTTGCAATTCATCGCGGAATGCATCGGCAAGGTATTTCACTACGCTCTTTACTTCATCTTCGGTAATGAATGCAGACTGAAGGCGCTCTGGCTGATTTTCTCCAACGATCGCCAGCATATCTCCTTGGCCAAGCAGTTTTTCCGCACCGCCAGTGTCAAGAATCGTTCGCGAGTCAATCTGGGTTGGGACGCGAAGTGCGATGCGAGAAGGAACGTTTGCCTTAATGAGCCCCGTAATGACGTTCACTTCAGGGCGTTGAGTAGAGAGAATGAGGTGAATGCCAACCGCTCGAGACATCTGCGCCAAGCGAACGATGGCAGATTCGAGCTCTCGCGGGTATGCCTGCATGATGTCGGCAAGCTCATCGATGACAATGACGATGTAGGGCATCCGGTCTGGGCCGTCTTCTCCTGCCGCATCAACTTTTCCGGCTGCAACCTTCTTGTGGTAGCTCTTGATGTCGCGCACCATTTCTCCTTCCAAAATGTCGTACCGGCGGCTCATTTCGTTCGCCGCCCATTTGAGCGCTAGAATCGCTTTCTTCGAATCGGTAATCACCGGAGTAAGAAGGTGCGGAATTTTATTGTAGAGGGTCAGTTCAACACGCTTCGGATCAACGAAAATGAAACGCATGTCGTCTGGGCCGTGGCGGTAGAGGAGCGAGGTAATGATGGCGTGGATGGTTACCGACTTACCGGACCCGGTGGTTCCCGCAATGAGGAGGTGCGGCATGTCGGCAACGGCTTTGAGCACCGGCTTGCCTGAAATGTTCCGCCCGAGCGCTGCCAAGAGCGGCTTTTCGCTATTGGCAAAAGCAGCGTCTCCAATCAAGCTTGCCAGTCCGATGGTTGCTTTTGAGATATTCGGAATTTCAATGCCCACCAGCGACTTGCCGGGAATCGGAAGCTCCATGCGGATTGACCGTGCGGCAAGCGCAAGTGCGAGGTCGTTTTGCAGCCCGGCGATGCGCGAGAGCTTCACCCCTTGTGCCGGCTTCAATGCGTAGCGGGTAACAGTCGGCCCGATGGTTACTTCGTCCATTTCAACTTCGATGCCGAAGTTCGCAAGAGTTCTTCGAATAACGTTGGCGTTCATTTTCACGTCACCGACGTTTGCCTTTCCTCTGTCTTTCTCAAGCAGCGACAGCGGCGGCGGAACGTATTTGCCGCTGTACCTTCGGGCTGGTTTCGGGGCAAAGGAATCTTCAGTTGCAACCGGCTCTGAGATTTTCAGCGGCTGTTGCGTTGGTTCAGGCTCTTCCTGAATTTCGTTTACCTGCTCGTCTTCAGTATCGTGGTACGGCTCTTCTTCAAACGGAGCAGTTTTTTTTGAAAGGCGAAGCGTTTTGAGCGCTTGCCACATCGAACGCAGATGATCGAGGAAGACCCGCGGATTCTGATCAAAGAAAATGACGAAAGAGCCAAGGAGTGCGAAGAACAGGATTAGTCCGGCGAAAATGTTCTCGAAAAGGGTAACGAGCGGCAGGGCAACAAGGGCTCCAATGAAACCCCCGAGGTAGAGCTTTCCCGAAGTAACCGAAAGGAACCCGAGCGTTGCCAGAATGCCGATGCTTGCCGTAGCCCATTGGCGGGCGCTGATGCTTACCTGGCGGCGCAAAAGCATGCAGGCTCCAAGCGTCCCAAGTCCGACCGGAAAAAGTACGTAGCCGGCCCCGAACAAAAGCCAAACGCTCTTAAAGACATAGAATCCGCCCCTTCCTGCGCCACCGATGATTCCGCCTACTGACACAAGCGCAAGCAATAAGAAAATAAGCCCAAAAAATACTCTTCCCGCATTGTTTCCAGGGGACACATCTTTCTTTTTTGGCCTTCCTCGAGGGTTCGTTTTTTCTCCTGCCATAATGGTTGGTTATCGGACCTTAGTATAACATGGCTAACTGTGAAAAAGCATTGATAATACTATGTTTTTTATCGCTTGCGGACACTATCAATGTCCTTTATACTGCAGAAATATTTTGATGGGTTTTATAAAGGACATACTAGATTAAAAGGACAATAAAAAACTATGGAATATAAAGATAAAAATATGTCTCTCATAAAAAAAGACTCATACCAAAAGTCTATTAAAAAGGACGTCCTTTATGTTACAGAACCGACAGCTCAAAAAGGACAAAAAATATCTGCAGCCGTTTATTTGGTAACGGCGCATATTCCGGAAAATGATCCGATTCGGCACGCTATCAGAATGCATGCCGTTACTCTTTCGCAGGCCGCCCTTCTTCCACTTCAGACGGAAGGAAAGCAGTCTGCGATAAAAGCGGTAACTGAGGCGCTTATCAGCATGCAATCGCTGCTTGGAACGCTTCTCTTGGGCGGGCTGATTTCTGAAAAAAACTATGCAGTGCTGAAGTCCGAAATTGGATTTTTTATCCGTTCTCTTGAGCTCGATACGGCTCCGGTCCGGGAAGGGGCGGAGCTCACCCACGAATTCTTTTCAGTTCCCGAGAAAGCTCCGGCCCCTGCTATAAAGGACACTTTTGTTCTTCCTAAAGGACAGTTAGTAAAGTCTTTTAGTATAAATCGGACATCCAATTCTATTGCCGTAAATGATTATAAAAAGGATAGATCTCAAGAGATTATTTCATTCATTAACTCAAAGAAAGTTACTTCCATAAAAGACATTTCGAGCATTTTTCCGCAGGTCAGCGAAAAAACGATTCAGAGAGAACTAAACCGGCTTCTTACCGCCGGCAAAATCAAGAAGCGGGGAAACAAGCGCTGGAGCATGTATCTTTCCCTTGATGCGTAGCTTGAATAGGCTCGTAATAAAGCGGAGGCAATCTCGTCTTAATTGGTAGCGAAGGCAGCCTTCCGTATAGTAGCTCCTTCGCCTTCCGGTAAGGATTTCTTAACAGAAGGTATTGCAGGGGAACTTGCAAGAATTTATACTATACGAATCGTAATAACAACGATGCGCCTGGTGGGGAAACCCACAGGGCGAAACCTGGCCTAAAGGCCAAGTTTGTGTTATTATGATTTACGCCTTTTTTCGTCTGAAAATGAAGGAAAAGAGGCAGGCGCGGGTAACCGCGCCAACGGACCGATCGTTGAAAATAGAATAGCTCTATTACTACTAGGCCAAGAGGAGTAGTAGAGTCTTTGTTTTCTCGACCGGCCCGAGGACGCTCATGAGACGAATGCTGCGCGCAAGCGTACGCATCAGCCACATGAGTACGATATCGGCCCTGTCGACATGGCAGATAGTTCAAGCTTGTTGGAAGACGGCTTGGATTTATCTCCAAATTATTATTCCAATAGCTTTTTGTGCATGCGAAAAAGGCATGCGCGAAAGAGCGACCTGCATACTCTTATAGTGTTGTCGACACTACACAAACGGAGATGCATTACAAACGATAAAAAAACACATGAGTAAATTTAAAAAAGCTCTTGCTGGTGTGACTATCGCTCTCGTTGTAATTGGAGTTTCAGCTTCTTTTGCTGGCGCTCAAACTTACAGCTGGACTCGTCCACTTAAGCAAGGTTCAACTGGTGCAGATGTGATGAACCTTCAAAAGTTCCTCAACCTCTGTGCTGACACAGTAGTTTCTACATCTGGTGCAGGTTCATCAGGTATGGAAACTTCTTACTTCGGACCAGCAACTCACGCTGCTGTGATGAAGTTTCAGGCTAAGCATGGCGTTTCTCCAGTAGCTGGATACTTCGGCCCGCTTTCACAAGCGAAGGCTATGTCTCTCCAGATGTCTGGAAACGTATGTGGTTCAGGAGTAGTTACTCCTAACCTTCCTGCTGGTTGTACTTCAACCGCTGGATTTAGCCCTCTTACTGGCGTTTCATGTTCTTCAGGTTCAACCGGTGGTTCAACTGGCGGTTCACTTTCAGGAACAGATGGAACAATCGAAGATATTAACAAGATCACTTCATACAACGACGAAGAAGTTGGTGAAGGTGAAGACGATGTAAAAGTTCTCGGATTTGAAGTTGAAACTTCAAACGACGGCGACGTTCGCATCCGATCTGTTAAGATCGTGCTTGACTCAACCGGAAACGGAGGATCAACACACCTCGATGATTACATCAGTGGCGTATCAGTTTGGATGGGAAGCACCAAGGTTGGCGAAGCTGACGTTGATGAATTCTCTGAAGACGATGACGTTTACACTCGCGTTATTAACCTAAATGGCGCAGTAGTGCAGTCTGATGATTCTGAAGACTTCTTTGTCTCTGTTGATGCAGTAGGCAATCTTGATTCAGGAGACATTTCAGGCGACAGCTGGACAATCGCTCTTGAGAACGTTCGATATGAAGACGGCTCAGGCGTTGTTTCAACTATCGACAGCGGAGACACAGTAATTGATGGTGACATTGATTACGATGCTGCTGGAGATGGTGTAGAATTTGACTTCGTATCATTCGGAGACTCTGCTGACACTGAGCTTAAGATTTCGAAAGATTCTGACAGCCCAGAAGACGGTATTGTAATCGTTGATGATTCTGATGAAACAGATGGAGTTGTACTCCTTGCTGGTAAACTCAGACTCGACGGTAATTCTGACGTTACGATTGATGAACTCCCAGTTACCTTTACGGTAGGCGGAGGACACCTTCTTAGCAACATGGCGAGCGAGGTTATCCTTGTTCTCGATGGTGAAGAGTACACTGAAACAGCTGCTACTACCGCTGGTGGTGCAACTGGAACTATTACCTTCGATGATCTTGATTTTGAACTCGGTGCAGGTGATAGCGTAGACTTCGAAGTTCGCGCTGACATCAATGGTACCGACGAATTCGCTGAGGGTGGAAGCCTTCTTGCTTCTATCACTTCAGATAACCGAAGCGCTATCGACGTTGAAAACGAAGAAGGCGACCAGGTTGCTGATGCTGACAAAACTGGTACAGCTATCGGTGAAGCACAGGAATTCCGATCAGAAGGAATCTCTCTCTCATTGGTTAGCACTGATGAGTCAGTAAACGCTGATGGCACACTTGGAAATTACACTATTAAATTCAAGGTTGCTGCTGTTGGTGAGGATGTGTACATTGGTACAACCACAACTGGTAAGTACGTCTTCGCATTCGAAGAAGCTTCACGAGGTGCTACTACAACTGGCTTCTCTGCAGCTATCACGAACGGAGGTGGCGATGGAAACAGTACTTCAACAACTTCTGGTGGAAACTGGAAGATCAATGATGGAACAAGCGTAACACTTACGCTGCAAGTCTTCGGAAACGGAGCTAGCTTGTCAGCTGGTGCATACCGTGCAGCTCTATCAAGCATGTACTGGACAATTAGTGATACTGATGCTGTAACTACTACAGACAACAGCTACTCATCTAATATGGATGAATACAAGACTGATTACGAACAGATTCTCTAAACTTCGGTTTAGTTAATCTGGGATCTAATCGATTCTTGATTTAACCCAGGCAAAACCGCCCCGAAAGGGGCGGTTTTGTTATGCCTAAAAAATAAAAATGAAAGCTGTGTATAATGGTACAATGCATTTTTTCACTCTTCCTTGGTTTTTTCGGAGGCCTGAGCCAGTAATTAAAATTGGCAGTTTTGGCATGATGAATAATCCAACCTATCGGCAGGAAGCATGGAGGGAAGGCATTGCCCAACGACTCGATTGCTTCGATGTTGTGTGTCTTGTGTGTGGCCATGAACCAGACATTGCAATGCTTGCCGACGCATTTCCTGAGGCGTGGCAAACTGGGAAATTAAAAGCAGTCTATAAGCCTTGGCCGTTTCCAGAATGGAGCTATGAAGAACTTCCACGGCACTTAAATGCCGCACTTGCTCTTGCCCGAGAACAGGGGTTTCAGTGGATGATGAAGCTTGATATTGACACTGTTGTTCATGAGAAAGACGTAAAGCGGTTGCGGAAAGTGGTGGCACGAGCAACAAAGAAAGATAGATGGGTTATTTCGTTGCCGAAACTACAATTTTTTACACCGTTTCGGTGTTGGTCAAAAGGTAATTTGCCCCTCTTGGTTAATGTTACCAAGCCGATTGCGTACGGTTTTGATCATACCAAGTACACAGACCTCTGCCAGCCAATTATATGGGATGGCGCTTCAACTGTTACTCATAATGGAAAAACATATGATATCCCTTCCGGCACACTTATTCCAGAGATTCATATGTATAAGACGAAAAAAGTAAAAGTGTTTAATTACGATTTTACTTTTCGTACTTACGAGCGTTCAATTGAACTTTTATATCAGATAGAAATGGCTCACGCGCGATTTTGGGGGAAGGGGTATTCGCAGGTTCCTCTTGGGGAAATTACCAGAGAAACAGCCATGAAAGATTTCTTAGGTCTTTCTGAGGGGCGTTTTTCTCGTATGAACAGAAAGACTCAAATTGAAGATCATCCAAAGCATTTCCAGGGTGTTCTCAAGGGTATTACCGCTGGCCAGTGGGGGCACTCATTGTGGGAAAAGGTTGCTCGATAAACAAGAAAAGATACCATCTAGTGGTTTTTTACTAACGAATCGGTTTTTGGTATAGTGGGGACATGTTTTTCGGAAAAGAAGGTAGTGACCTCCAGGTATTCTTTCGGTGGGCATTTTATATTTTTACATTCCTTTTTCCTCTCATTCGCTACGAAGGGTACTTATTCAATGGGACTTCAACGCGGGCGGTTAATACGGTTCTATTCATTGAATTACTGGCACTGGTGTTTGGTTTCGCTCTCTTCAGTAAGCGGCGCCGACTTTCATTTGCCGTTTCGCCAATAACAATCTCGCTTATGGTCTTGTTGTTTGTACTTTCAGTATCAAGCCTGCTTGGGGTTGATCTGGCAACTTCTTTTTGGTCGAAAGCAACCCGTACTACAGGCCTTTTCTATTTCTTCCATCTTGGATTTTTGTACCTATTTTTCTGGTTCGCCTTTAGCGAGCAGAATGCATTAAGGAATTTTATCAAGGTATTTATTATTTCTGCTGGTTTCTTCTCTCTCCTATCACTTTTAGGACAGGAGGGAGTCGGGTGGTTTTTTGCAGAAAAAGCATGGTCGGGACTCACCATTGGGAACTCGACGTTTGCGGGCATGTATCTTTATTCGGCATTCATGCTCTCTATATACTTTTTATATACGCACGCAGGGCGTTCAAAATGGTGGTGGTATCTTCTTCCGGCGGTGTTTATTATAAGTCCGTATATAATAAACTTCGGCGTATGGCGCGGTGAAGTAAATATACTGGCGCAACCAGCTGCCATTATCGGAAGTGCACAGGCGTCGGCACTGACTCTCTTTGCTTCCATGGTGGCGCTCATTGGTTTTTGGATTGCTTCAAAAATAAAAAAAGCCGATACTCGGCGAATGCTTCTACTGGCGGTGATTGGTATTGGTGCCATACTATTCGCTGTTGGCGTTCGTTCATTGCTAACGGAAGGAGGAAGAGTCCAGCAGTTTTACCTTACCCAGGCAAGCGCGGTTCGTCCTATTGTTTGGCAATCATCAGGTGAAGCCATTAAGGAACGGCCGCTTCTTGGATGGGGAGTAGATAATTTCGACTGGGTGTTCCAAAGAAACTATAATAACCGAATCTTAGAAGAGAAAAATGGAGGAGAAGCGTGGCTTGATCGTGCCCACAATATTTTTATTGATCAAACGATAGAGACTGGATATGTCGGAATAGTGGTATATATGATTGTCTACCTTATCCTTATCGGAAGTTTGATATACGTCATCTTCTATTCCAAAGAACGGTCTGATAGTGTATTGGCGGTTGCACTCTTGGTGTATTTTGTCGGCCACCTCGCTGAACTGCAGACGGCATTTGATACGACGATTACCTACTTTGCACTTACGTGTTTTGCAGCAATGACAGGAATACTTTTCGCTAAGACAAGAGCCGCCCGTGTGAAAAAAGAATCTACTGTTGTATCACCGTGGCCGGTACAAGTTACTGCAGCAGGAGTGATGGTAATGTTTGCATTAGGAATGTTTAGTATAGGAACTATTCCTATTATGAAAGTTGAAAAAGCGAATGGCGCGATTCGACGAGTAGGATCAAGTGAGAAGCGAATTCCGCTTTATGAAACCCTTCTTTCGTCTCCAATTGATAATGGTGAGTTTCTTTGGACGACGTCAAACGATATCCAGCGTGGTATTTCACTTGATCCCAAAATGATTGAAGACCCGAAACAGCGCGAGGGGATTAAAAAAGAGCTTGATGTTATTGTTTCGGCATACGAGCGATATCTTGAAGAATCACCAAACGACTATCGGGCAATATTAAATTTAGCTGACATTTACATTTATCAGCGACTATTTGAAGTTGATAATTTGGAAAAAGCGCATCGGGTACTCGATGAGGCGGTTGCACTTGTACCGCAATCTCCACAGGCCTATTGGATGAAATCAGTTGCGTACCTGTATCAAGCGAAGTTCAGCCTAGCAAAAGAATGGGCACAGAAAGCCTACGACATCAATCCGGGCATTGAGGAAAGTGCTCGGTTGGTGGAATATATCAATAAATCCGTGCCGTCATTTCCGGTGATTACCCTTTATTCGTTTCGGAAAATTTAGCCAATTGTCATGAGTAATACTACGCACTACCTCATTACAGGCGTTGCCGGTTTTATTGGGTTCCATACTGCAAAGAAATTGCTGGAAGAGGGGCACATTGTTATTGGTATTGATAATTTTAATGATTACTACGATCAACAACTAAAAGAGGATCGGAATAAGGTTCTTGAGTCCTATCCACAGTATCAGCTGTATCGAGGAGATATTGCTGACCACGCATTCGTGCAGCAGGTTTTTAACGGTCAGAAGATAGATACGGTGTGTCACTTGGCAGCGCAAGCAGGCGTACGGTATTCGCTTGAAAATCCTTATGCATATGTGCAGTCAAATCTTGTAGGGTTTACCACTGTACTACATGAAGCAAAAAATGCCGGAGTTAAAAATTTTATCTTTGCATCATCGAGTTCGGTATATGGGGATCAAGACCATGCGCCATTTTCTGAAACATCGAATACGAGCAATCCAATTTCTCTTTATGCGGCGACCAAAAAATCCAACGAAGTGATTGCGTATGCATACCACCACCTCTACGGTATGCATTGCACCGGGCTGCGGTTCTTTACCGTTTACGGCCCGTGGGGAAGGCCAGACATGGCATTATTTACTTTTACGAAAGCCATTATCGATCATCAGAGCATTTCAGTTTTCAACAACGGCAATATGCGCAGGGATTTTACTTACATCGATGATATTGTTGATGGAGTAATCAAGGCGTGTAGTGCGCATTATCCTTACGAGATTATTAATCTTGGCAATAACAATCCGGTCGAACTTTCTGAATTTATTGATGTACTAGAGAGAGAGTTGGGAGAGAAGGCGATAAGAGAATTGTTGCCGCTTCAGCCGGGGGATGTACTGGAAACTCATGCTGATATTACAGAAGCGCGTACGCTGCTTGACTGGCAACCTACCACTTCTCTTGCGGAAGGACTGAAAAAATTTGTTGCATGGTATCGTGAGTACTACCAGAGATAATTCATTCGTATGGAGAATCTAAAAAGTAAGAATTTTGCTTTATTTTTCACTCGAAACTTCTCATTACAGAAATGGGATACACTCGGCATGCTCGATCGTGAAGTTAAGCTTTATCAAGAATTAGCTAATGCATATAAGACGGTGTACTTATGTACCTATGGCACTCGTGATAAATCGTATGCGCATTTATTTCCTGAAAATGTTGTTATTATTGAGCGGCCTCGATGGGTATCAGGTAATCTGTATAGTATTTTATTGCCATTTATACAGACAAAGATTTTTCGGTCGATCGATATACTAAAAACAAATCAAATGGACGGTTCTTGGGCAGCGGTAATTGCTAAGAAACTATTTCGGAAGAAGTTAATTATTCGATGCGGATATGAATGGCTCTATACGCTTCGCCAAAAAAAGAGTTCTTGGATAAAGAGGATTTTTGCACGTACTGCAGAGAGTTATGCATACAGGAATGCTGATCGCATAATCATGACTACCCAAAATGCAGTGCAGTTTGTTAAAAAAGAATTCTCCATTCCTGATGAAAAATTTTTAATTATTCCTAATTATGTCGATACGGACCTTTTCTTTCCTCATCATGAGCCGCAAAAAGAATGCACTGTTACTTATGTGGGTAGGTTAGAGGAAGAAAAAAATCTCCTGGCCTTAATTGGAGCAATGGAAGGAGTTAATGCAAGTCTCGTTTTGGTTGGAGAGGGAAGCATGAAAGAAAAACTTAGAGTAGTCGCAAAAGAAAAAAAGGTTCCTCTTCTATTAAAAGGGTCTCTTCCTCAGCAGGTACTTGCCGAGGAAATCAATCGATCTTCGGTATTTATACTCCCTTCTTTGTATGAGGGAAATCCAAAAGCGCTTCTTGAGGCGATGGCGTGCGGAATAGCGTGCATCGGTACGAATGTTCCCGGTATTAGAGAAATTATTGATAATGGAAGAAATGGAATTCTTTGCGAAATTGAGGTAGAATCAATCCGTAACGCACTCACGAGCCTTTTGAAAGATGAAGAAAAAAGGAGTCGTCTAGGAGCAGAAGCGCATGGAACAATTTTAGGACTATACAGTCTGGAACATATTTTAAGGCAGGAGATTAACGCCTATCGTCACTTATGAAAAATTTTTATACCTTTGCTTTAAAACTTTCTTTAAAATTTAGCAACTTTCTTTATAAGCTTATCAGTTATCTTGCAATTAAAAGGGAAGGAGGAATTCATCCAAAACATCGCCTTTTAGACTATCATGCCTTTTTTTTAACTCACGTTTCTTCTCAAGATACCGTGCTTGATATTGGATGTAATAACGGTGCAGTAACTTATGATATTGCCAAGAAAGCCAAACGAGTGGTTGGCATTGATATTGACGAACGAAATATTGAAACTGCAAAACGAACACACTCTAAAGACAATATTACTTATGTTATTGGTGATGCAACGAAAGATCTTGGTGCTGAGGTTTTCGATGTTATTATTATCTCAAACGTCCTCGAGCACATCGAGCATCGCGTGGAGTTTCTCAAAAAAATAAAACCATTAGCAAAAAAATTTCTTATTCGAGTCCCTATGTTTAATAGAGACTGGATACCACTGTATAAAAAAGAACTTGGAGTTGAATGGCGCCTAGACTTAACACACTATACAGAATTTACCGAACCGCAGTTCCGGAAGGAAATCTCTGAGTCAGGATATGCTATAGAAAGTTTGAGCATACAGTTTGGAGAAATTTGGGCAGTCATTTCGTAAGATATGAAAAAAATTAGTGCAGGGTTGCGGATAATAAAAGATATTTTTTTGAATTTTTTCTCTGATGAAAAGCTAGTATTAATTAGCGAAGGATCGGCATGGTCAATCTATGAAGATTGCCTTGAGATTCAGAGAAATTTGCGCGACCGAATAAAAATAAGGATTGCAACTACCGCAATTGGACTTCGGAAAAAAATTGTACATTTTGCGTCAGTGAATAGTCTAGTAAGAAAAAAAAGCATCCGTCGTTTGTCGACAACAAATAGAGTTATACTCACTTGGTTTCATATAAATGAACTGGATACAGATCAGGTACAGCATATTCCAAAATTAAATACAATAACATCTTCTGTGCATACTTCTTGCACTATTACTAAACAGCAACTTATTTCGCATGGATTAAATGAAGAAAAAATAACTATTATTCCAATTGGGGTAGATACTACCGTGTTCCGTCCTGTATCAATGGATCAAAGAAGTGTTTTACGGAAAGAGCTTCATATTCCGCCCGGCGCGGTAGTAATAGGTTCGTTTCAGAAAGATGGTAATGGTTGGGGGGAAGGATTGATCCCGAAGTTAATAAAAGGCCCAGACATTTTCTGTGATGCAGTTGAGATTCTTGCAAAACAGCATCCAGTACATGTATTACTTACCGGACCAGCTAGGGGTTATGTTAAAAAAAGACTTGCATCAGCAGGTATTCCGTATACACATATTCTGTTAAGCTATTCAAAGCAGGTGGCGAAATACTATCAAGTACTTGATCTCTACCTTGTTACATCACGTGCTGAAGGCGGTCCAAAGGCTCTCTTAGAATCATCAGCTTCTGGGATTCCGTTCGTTACTACAAAGGTAGGAATGGCTGCTGATATTCTTCGAGATGGAATTGATTGCTTCATTGTTCCGATTGGAGATGTCAATGCAATAGTTGCAAAGGCGAACGTGCTTATTAATAATCCAGACATAAGAGAAAAAATGGTTGCAAATGCATTTGAAAATGCGCAACAGTACGATATAAGAAAAACAATCCAGCAGTATTACGAGAAAATATACCAACATCTTTTATTGAAATGAAAATTCATATTCACTACACGCCAAAAGATAATGCCTGGGGAGGAGGGAATCAGTTTCTCAAAGCTCTGAGGAAGGAATTGATCAATCGTAATCTGTACGCTGATTTAAAGACTGGAGCGGATGCAATACTTTTTAACAGTTATCAGGACCTCGGGACACTTATTCACAGTTTTTTCTTTAACCATGCAACAAAACGAATTTATCGACTTGGACCAATTATGTCAATGCACCGACAGGGAATAAGATGGAAATTGGTTGACTACACCGTTGCGCTTTTGGCAAACATTTTAGCTGACATGGTTATATTTCAATCAACATGGTCGTACCAGCAATCAAGAAAATTCGGATTCATGAGAAAGAAAAATGTCTTTGTTATCTTAAACGCAGTTGATGAATCCATTTTCTATGCGAAAAGTAAAACTCTGGATTCTCATCCTGAAAAAATAAGACTCATATATACCAGCTGGTCAAAAAGTGAAAACAAAGGATTTACCTACCTTCGCTTCCTAGAGAATCATCTTGATTGGCGCCGCTATGAAATGAAGTTTATCGGCAATTCTCCTGTACGGTTTAACCATATCGAGATGCTGGATCCTCTTTCAAGCGGTGCATTAGCTGACGAACTGCGCCAGGCAGATATTTTTGTGTCTCCTACAAAAGATGATGCATGCTCAAATGCCATATTGGAAGCACTTTCTTGCGGATTGCCGGTAGTGGCACTTCAGAGCGGCGGTAATGCTGAGCTTATTGGCGAGGGTGGGATGCTTTTTTCAAATGAAACAGAAATGCTCGATGCAATTGAGAAGGTTGCAGGCTACCTTTCTTTTTATCAAAAGAAAATTATCACAAAACACATTGCAGTAATTGCCCAGGAATATATCGATGCGATATATGCTAGTATCAAGTAGCTATGGCAAGCTTGCTGAGCCACATCCGAAAATCGCCTCACCGGAACCGTTTAGAGCGTCTGATTACTACGACACTGCCTCTATTGGAAGGGCCCATGCTTGATATCGGATCAAAAAACCGTCGGTACGATTTCCTTTTAAAAGAGGTACCGACGGCAATCGATATTGTTGAAGATAAAAACAAAAATGTGCAGTATGGCGACGTGAATAATCTTTTGTTTCCGAAAGAGGCGTTTTCTTCAGTTATATGCCTTGAGGTCCTTGAGTACGTATCAACGCCAGAACGAGCAATTGGAGAGATACACAGAGTACTTCGAGATGGAGGTATAGTGGTATTTTCAACGCCATTTCTGTTTAAGGTACATGAGGATAAAATGCGCTATACCGCTCCCTATCTTCGAGAACTCTTTTCTCGCTTTCATATAAAAGAATTCCACACCGTGGGGGGCAGCTATACGGCTTTTTTAACCATAGTGTGGGGAAAGATAAAAAGTATTCGCTTTCTGCCACTTAGATATTTCTGCACAGCATTACTTCTGCCACTTTTGTCGTTTTTACGCAGACCTACCGCCCTGAGTGAAAAGTATGCTTCGGGATATTTTATTGTTGCGCAAAAAAGATATGAGTAAGATTGTTTTTCGCATTGACGATATTGGGGCGTCTACTAAACATTTCAACCAGCATGGTAGAAAGCATGTGAAGCTGTTTGGAAAAATCCCACTGTTTTTTCCGTTCGCTAACATAGGGTTCTTTAAAAGAATGGAACCGTTTCGCGGCTGGGCAAAATACGATGAGGTAACGACGGATGAATGGAAGAAATTTCTGGTAATTTTTTCAGAGCAGAGGATTGTTCCAATTATTGCCATAACGGCGTGCTGGGTTGAGCGCGACGGAACACTGACGCCGTTCCCCAAGAAGTTTCCGGCGGAAGCAAACTTCTTAAAAAAAGCTTGGCAGGATGGAAAGATTGTTGTCGCAAATCATGGGCTAACCCACTGCATCGTTGGAAAGCATCTGCCGAAATTATGGCGATCAAACCGGAAATTCCATCGAGAATTTTTTCCGGAACTTGGTCAGTCTTGGCATACCGAGCATATCATTAGGTCGCAGGAAATTTTAGAATCTTTCTTCGGAAAACCAGTAGAAATTTTTGTTCCGCCGGGGAATCTGTGGAGTATTAAAACATACCAGGCGCTTAAGGGAACAAACATAAAAAAGGTACTGTGCGCGCGAGGACCTTCTGACGGTTCGGTACCTGATGGAGAAATAGAATTTATTGCCGATAAAGGGAATAGTATTGCTTTTCATGATCGGGAGTTAAAGCTATATGGAGCTTCCTGGCTCCGGAAGTTGATACAAGGCATCTATGAGCAACAATGACCCTAATATAACTATTTGCGTAGTTTCTCATAATAGTACTGATTTTATCGATGTAATGCTCGCTTCTTTTCGAATACTTACCTGTAATCCTTATAAAGTATTAATTCGAGATAATAATTCTACAGAGAAAGAACGTGCAAAGTTGCACAATCTCGCACGGCAACACCATAACGTTTTTGTGTATGACGTACAAACAGAGTTCCGGGGGAGTCTTGATCATGGCACTGGGCTTAATGATCTTGTTGACCGTATTGATACGCCCTACGGAGTTATCATAGATGCTGATGCAATGTTTCTTGTAAAAGATTGGGATAAAATGTTACTCGATTGCCTTACTGATGAAATGCCTATTTATGGTACTCAAGCAGATGTGGGAAGCGGAAAACCAGAGGATTTTCCGCTTATATTTGCACTAGTGTTTCGTACTGCCACTCTTAAATCTCTACAGATTGATTTTCGCCCCAAAGTTATTCATAACTATCAAGATACAGGATGGGAACTTCGCGAGAAATACCTTGCAGCAGGATATCAAGGAGGGTTGTTGTATAGTTTCAACACTCGAAATTTTAAAAAAGGACCCTTTGCTTCGGTGGTTTGCACAGAGTATTACAATACTCCAGATGCAAGTGGCCCTATTATTGCTTCGCATTTTGGCCGAGGAAGCGCACCGCATGCAAAACGGTTAATTAGATTTGGGTCAGGACAGAACCTGTTTTACCGCAGTATCAATAAAATTCTCAGATATGCTAATCTTATAAAATGGCGGCGTGACAAGTTGAGATATTTAGCTATTTGCCGGTCTCTTATTGAGGCGTCCTATGAAAGAAAAGACTGAACAACTTAATAAGTGTTTATATTGTCATTCAGAAAACTTCATGCAGCTGTTTGATGCACCTGATCGGTTTGGACCAAAATCAGAGGAGCGCTTCTGTGTTTGCCAATGTAATAATTGCGGGCTCGTATTTCAAAATCCTCGTGTTCGAGAAGAACATATCGGCCAATACTACGGAGATGATATACATTATTTTAACGCTACACCTTTGCAGAAGGTATCAGTTCTTGGGAAGTTAAAATTAGCGATTGAAAAGCAAGTATTGATTGAGTTTTTCAATTATACTCATCTCGGTCCGAGTTGCGTACTCTTACGGCCATTTCTTTTTATATTTAAGCGTTGGCAGCGCGTACAGATGGTTCCGCGCTTTGTCCCGGGAGGTAAGTTGCTCGATATTGGATGCTCGCACGGTGCGTACCTTATGCGAATGCGAACACTCGGATGGGAGGTTGTGGGACAAGAGTTACATCAAAAAAGTGCTGCCTACGCGCAAAGCTTAGGCATTCCTGTCACCGTGAGCAGGATTGAGGATACTGCATTTCCACCAGGGTCATTCGATGTGATTACCATGGGAATGGTGTTGGAGCATATTTACGATCCATTTTCAGTACTGCGACAGATTACTGGATGGCTCAAACCAGGAGGAACAGTTATTTTTGCCATTCCGTATTTTAAGGGATTTGAATTTAAGTTCTTTAAGGAGTATGCGTATGGTTTACAGTTACCGTATCATATTACGTTTCTTGATAAAAAAATTATTAAGGAATATTTATCCAGCCTAGGGTATCAGACTATTCAAACCTTCTTTCACTTCTTCGACAGGGATATAGCTGCCTCAGCACAGATTAAATATGAGGAACGTGGAGGGATGTTGTATCGTGCCGTGGGGCATAGCAAGGTAGTAAGAGTGCTGGTTATAAAACCACTGGTGTGGTTTCTCAGTGCTGTAGGCCTTACGAGTCGTATTACGGTATATGCGCACCATTCAATATTATGAAACCAAAAATCTCAGTTATTATGTCTGTTTATAATGGCGTTCGACACGTGAAAGAGGCAATAAATAGCGTGTTGCAGCAAACTTTCACAGATTTTGAGTTCCTTATTATTGATGACGCTTCACGTGATGATACTGCATCTCTTTTAGAAGAATATAAAAATCGTGACGGTAGAATTAAAATAATTACGAATCAACATAACATCGGGCTTACGAAAAGTTTGAATAAGGGAATTAAAGAATCTCGCGGTGCGTATATTGCTCGATTGGATGCGGATGATATTTGTTTGCCAGAACGGTTTGCTAAACAAGTTTCTTTTATGGAAAATCATCCGGTATGTGGCATGACAAGCGTATGGGCAGAGATAATTGATGATTCTGGGAATTATAAAAGAACCATTAAGTATCCTACGGAAAATAATAAACTCAAAAAAGCACTAATTCATTACAATCCTTTTTTTCATTCAGGATTACTGGTTAGAAAAAGCGTATTTGATACCGTAGGATTGTATGATGAGGATTGGAAATTTGCTCAGGACTATGAACTCTATTTTAGAATTTCAAAAAAATTCGATATTGCCAACATACCAGAGGTGTTACTGAAGTATCGAGAGAGCGCTCGCTCAGTTACCGGCAGTAAAAATCGAAAACAGATTTCTTTTGTTTTAAGAGCAAAACGGAAGGCAATAAGGGATGGGCAGTACGCAAAAATTCATTATTTTTCACTATTTCGGAATTATCTCGCATGGATCTTACCAGTTGCAATGAAGAGATTTTTGAAGAATCTTTTTAAAATATAATGAAAATTTTATACTTTATTACCAAATCAGAGCTTGGAGGGGCGCAGACACATGTGTCCCAGTTGATGGAATACATGCACAGTCAAGGCCATACGGTGGGGGTGAGTGCGCATCCTGGAGGTCCTCTTGAGCAGCGAGCCCATGAGCTGGGAATAAAATTTTATCCTAATCGTTTCTTTAGGAATACCTTTAATCCATTAAGTATAGTAAACGCTTTTCGCACCGTTAAAAAAGCCACAAGAGATTTTCAGCCTGAACTCGTCCATGTGCATAGTTCGATGGCTGGTTTTATTGCTCGGATAGCGATTCGGGGTAAGATCGCTACTATTTTTACAGCACACAGTTGGGCATTTACTGATGGTGTGTCCGTGATGCGAAAATACATTGCAATCATTGCTGAAAAATGTGCTTCTTATTTTACGAAAAAAATTATTTGCGTATCTGAATTTGATAAACAACTTGCGCTCCGATATCGTGTTGCACCGTCCGATAAACTTGTCACTATTTATAATGGAGTACAGAGCGTTCAAGAGATTGAGAAGTTGGCTCATACCCCTCTTAGGGCAATTACTGTTGGGAGATTTGCACACCAAAAAAGGTTTGATTTACTCATTACTGCTATTGCGGCACTTCCAGATTTTTTTAAAAAAAATATTCACCTGAACATTGTTGGTGATGGAGAACAAAAACAGATGCTCCTTGATCTGGTTGTAGAAAAAAAACTGACAAAACAAGTTTCTTTTCTCAGTGCTGTTGAAAATACGGAGGTGTTTCAGTTACTGAATTCTTCTGATATGTTTATTCTTATTTCGAGATATGAAGGATTTCCGATGACCATACTTGAAGCAATGGCTGCAGGAGTGCCAGTCATTGCGTCTTCTGTTGGAGGTATTCCTGAGGCAATCGATGATACCTGTGGGATTCTTGTTGAAAATACTATCGAAAGTATTGCAACGGCACTTATGAAAATGATTACCGATAGCGAGCAACGAATTATAATGGGTATTTCCGCAAAGGAACGGTTTGAAAAATTGTTTTCACTAAAACAATGTTTAAAAAATACTGAAGCTGTGTATGATGAAGTGCGTTTAGATAGTACGAGCCGACTTCCGTAATTCAAGAATGGTGTAGTCTCTGAGTACAAAAAGAATACCAATGTAAAGCAGTCCTGAGAGGGGAATAATGAGAAGGAGCGGGGCAGATAGTGTGGTCATTGCATAAGTGAATACAGCCATTCCGATTACTGCGAGCAGGCTTCTGTAGAACTTTTTTGCAATAGGTACTTTTTGAGTCTTTCTCATTTCAACATAGAACACCGTATTGACTGCCATTTGTGCAATAACGGTCGCGATCGCCGACCCGACGATACCGTATAGAGGAATAAGGACAAAATTAAGGCCAACGTTTAATAACGCGCCTATTATCCCTGTGGTAATAAATATTCGTTGTTTATTTTCTACTAGCAATACTTCTGCATAAATGGTTCCAGGGAATGTAAAGAATATGGTAAGAAGAAGTACTTGAAAGGTGGAAACAGCACCGGCATATTCAGCGCCAAAAACAACACTGATCAATGGTCCAGCAACAATAATACCGCCGATGACAAAAGGGAGCGCAACGGTAAGTGATGCTGAAGAAGCAATGCCGATCATCGGAGCGAGAGATTTCCCTTCTTTGGCGAATCGGCTCAATATGGGAAGTAATGATGCACTAAGGAAATTTGGAAGAATGTACAGAATATTAAGCGGGCGCTGTGCTGCGCCATAGAGTCCGAGCATGTGTTCGTTGCCGAATATGCCAATAATGACTGAATCAATGTTGGTCATAAAGATGCCGAATATGCCAAGAATGGCAAAGGGAAGCGTCATTTTTGCAAGCGGCATGAGGAGTGACCAATTAATGTGTTGTGCTATGCCGAATATGTAGCGGCGTATTGAAAAGAGCGCAATAATAAGTCCCACGCCGTTTCCAATCATAAATGACAGTGCAAGGGAGTACGGGGAAGGGTTTTGCAGAAAAAACCCCACAATGAGGATGGTGCAGAGAAATTCATTGACGATGCTGATACCTGCTTCTGCTTCCATTTTGCTCTGCGCTCGAGGAATCGAATAAAAGAATCCTCGAAGGCTTTCAAAAATAACTGATAGACTGATAATCAGCATGATTGATGTCGCTGCTTCAAAGTGAGAAACAAATGGCGCAAGTCCAACCACTAGGAGAAGCATCGCGCACAAGAGAATAAGTTTGATCACAAGTGCAGTTGAGAAATATTCCTTCATTCGCTCGGTATGTTTTGATAACTCTCTGATAAGGATACTCGAGATACCCATGTCGGAAACCACAGCGAATATCGCAACAACGCTCATGGCATAGGTAAAAATACCGTAGGATTCAGTACCGAGGAGGCGGGCAGCGTAAATAATAATGACCGCTCGCACTATTTTAATAAGTGTCGTACTTGCTCCCATCCAGAACGTGTTTTTCAAAATGGTTTGCCGAGTGGTGGTATTTTTGAAGAGAAATTTCCTAAGGCGATTCATAAAGCAATTAGTGAGTAAAAATTATTTGGATTGTTTTTAGAAAAATACCAACATCGAGCAGTGGGGTACGGTTGAGAAGGTAGTAAAGGTCATACTCAAATTTTTCCCGAGAATCATCGACGGTTCTTGCGTATCTGAATTTAATTTGCGCCCAGCCAGTAAAGCCCGGCCGAATCGTATGTCGCAAAAAATAATACGGAATTTCTTTTTCAAGATTGGTAACAATTTCTGGCCGTTCAGGGCGGGGTCCTACCAGAGCGATATCTCCTTTTATGATGTTAATCATCTGCGGAATCTCATCGATGTGCAGCTTGCGAATAATCCGGCCGACTCGCGTCACTCGAGGATCCTTCTTTTCTGCCCATTGAATACCGTCCTTCTCGGCATTGTGAACCATCGATCGGAGTTTGTAGAGCGCAAAATGCTTCCCAACTCTTCCGATGCGGACTTGACGGTACAGTATTGGTTGGCCATCTTCAAGCATGATAGCAATCATAGAGAGCAGTAAAACCGGAGAAGCGATGATTAGTACAAAAAGTGCAACACCTATTTCAATTATCCGGGTAATAAGCGTAACTCCAGCATTGACACGATGCGTAACGACGTGAATTGCTTTTTCGTCGGTCATTAAGCTGACGGGGATTTTTCCGAAGAGGGTTTCGTAGGCTTCGCCGAGCGAAAACGGTTCAGTGCTTAGTTCTTTTGAAAGACGTAAAAGCGTTTCGGCCGGGAGCTTCTCTGCAATAAGAATATCAACTGATGGCTGTTCGGTAATTGTTTCGATGGTATCGGACGGTATGTGAAACATAATTTTTCCAAAATGCGGATGAGTTTTTAACTCAGTAATCAAATGATCGATAAGCGGATTTTGGCCGATGACCCCAATTGTTTGGTGTAAAGTAGAAGTGAACATGCTGTAAAAAAGTCGACGCCATGCAACCAGCAGCAAAAATGCAAAGCCACTTAAAATAGCAAGGTTTGTTTTCGGCGTAATGCCGTTCTGAGGAAAAAAATAAAAGAGAGCTACTGCAAGTCCGCCGTTTACCACTAGTGCTGCAAGGAGGAGTCCGATATTCCGAGGGTTTGGATTTACCCTGCGCAGGTTATAGAGATCGAAAATAAAAAATATTCCAATCCAGACAGTAAAAATAACGGCAAAGATGCCTGCCTGGAGTTTGATGTAGGGCAACTCAGATCCGTAATCAAACCGAATCAATGTCATTATGAAAAAAGCACCTGCCAGTACGAGGATATCACCTAGCAAAAGCAGTGTCTGCCGGTTTTTTACCATAAAAACATTATATAACATTTTTTATTTTTGTAAAATATTTGTTTCCTTGCGAAAGAAGCAGAGATGGATAGAATAGGGGAATATGGAACAGAATAATGGAAAAGAGAATGGGGCAGTATCCTCTGTTATGAATAACAAGAATCTTTGGATATCGGCTCTGGCGGTTATTTTGGTTATTTTAGTCATTGCGCTGCCGAAAGGGCAAAAGGGAAGCGAAGTATCGGAATTAACAGAAGGAGATACCTCCACTTCTTTGGTTGAAGAAGTAGAAACTACTGCACAGCTTCCGGTTGCGCCTGGCACCCAGACGCGCGCGGAAGCACGAGTTGCCTACGAAGGAAAGAAGATTACGGTAACCGGCGCATGCGACATTGCTCCGGAAACTCAAACCCTGCCGCTTCGCACCATTATTATGGTTGATAACGACAGCGACGCGGCTCATACGGTTACCGTAGGAGCGAAGAGCTATCCGATTAAGTCAAAGTACTACCGCCTGTCATTGATTGATACTCCAGGAGAAATTGTTGTTACCTGCGATGGCGTAGAGAAAGCAACGATTACCGTTCAGTAATAGGGTGTAACATTGAAAAAACATCTCCACCACTGGGGATGTTTTTCTTTTGGGAACGGAGTACACTTTCTATATATGATCGATATAGTATTAGTGCTTATCATTGCGATTATTTTTAACGTGCTTGGGTTCGTGTGGTACGGTCCGCTCTTTGGCAAAAAGTGGGGCAACATTATTGGCATGCCGCCGGCAAGCCAGATGACGCCTGAGGCAAACAAAGAATTCCAGAAACGAATGATACCGGTCTATATCTTAAACTTTGTGCTTTCAGTGGTAACCGCGGTTGTCATGGTTCGCTTTACGGGCGCCGGACACAGTGGCGTGTTTATTGTGCTGTTCATGATTTGGCTCGGGTTTATTATGCCGCTTGAAGCGGGAGCTGCCATGTGGAGCGGGAAGCCGCGCGCCGTTGCCTGGGAAATGTTTTGGCTCAGTGCGGGTTTTCAGTTCGTTGTTTTTGCGCTTGCTGGAGTGGTGCTGAGCATCTGGTAGTTTCATACCAGAAACCTCCGCCAGAAAGGCGGGGTTTTGCGCTTAAAGGAAACGTGTGGTAGAGTAATTCTCGTGTAGATCAGAGACAGCAGGTATCCTTACGGGGATTTAAAAGCCCTAAACCAAAAGCCTTGCTTTTGGTCGGGCGAACGGCAAAGCCGTTCTAGCCTGCCGAGGTCAAACTCTATTTTTCTACGCCGTTACCTAAACATAGGTAGCGTGATTTATTTAACAATTTCAATATGGCAATTTCAAAAGATAAGAAAAAAGATATTGTAAAAACTTTTGAAGAGCTCGTCGGCGGAGCAGAGTCAATTGCATTCGTGCAGTTCTCTCGCCTTGCCGTTCTAGATGCAAACAAGCTTCGTCGCTCGCTCCAGGCAGCGGGTGTCGGGTACAAAGTAGGGAAGAAAACACTTCTCAAGCGGGTACTCGAAGCACGGGGATATACCGGAACACTTCCGGAACTCCCGGGGGAGATTGCAATTGCATACGGAACCGATCCGCTTGCTCCTGCACGAGAAGTGCATGCGTTCTCTGAAGCGCATAAGGGCATCGTATCGATTGTGGGTGGCGTCTTTGAAGGTGGTTACAAAAATCAGGAAGAAATGATGGCGATTGCAACCATCCCAAGCATGCAAGTGCTTCGCGGTATGTTTGTCAATATTATCAATTCTCCAATACAGCGTTTTGCAATTGCGCTGAATCAAATTGCAGAAAAGAAAGCTTAATTAACATAATGGTATGGATGAAAATAAAACAGTAGAAGTTCCTGCAAAATTCAAAGACATCGTTGAGAAAATTGAAGGTCTTAGTGTGCTTGAATTGCATGAGCTCGTAAAAGTATTTGAAGAAAAATTCGGCGTTTCAGCTGCTGCAGTTGCGGCAGCTCCGGCGGCCGGCGGTGCAGCTGGTGCAGCAGAAGAGAAAGACAGCTTTACCGTAGTCCTTGCCTCTGCAGGCGACGCAAAAATCGGCGTCATGAAGGTGGTGAAGGAAGCGCTTGGTCTTGGCTTGAAAGAAGCAAAAGATCTTGTTGATGGCGCTCCGGCAACGCTTAAAGAAGGCATGAAGAAAGAAGAAGCAGAAGCGCTCAAAAAAGCTGTTGAAGAAGCAGGTGGTAAGATTGAACTGAAATAAACGGAGCCTATGCTTACATAAAAACAACCCCAGTGTTCGGGGTTGTTTTTATTTGACAAAACTGCGCGGTCAGGTAGGTTTAACTAAAAATACCGCATATGAAGCAAGCAAACACTGTTTTTTCAAACACTCTTTTAGAAGAAAGCATACGAGCAGCCTTGGCTGCGCACAAAGATTTCGGCATTGTCCTGGAACTTTTAACAGAATCTCTCCGGGGTGATCAATCCGAACGAGTGAGAATTCTCTCGAAATACAAAACCCAGGAAGAAACCGCCTACCAGGCCACTCTTCAGATGCTTAAGGGAAGAATAGGGGTTCTCTTTTTTTCCACGGTCCGTTCAGAACTTGAACCGTTGCTGGGAAGCAAGCATCTGATGCTCTTAGATCCAATGGTTCACTACGGCAAAAGCCGGACACTGCGGGAACATCTGGTAGATGCTCTCGGCAGGGTTCTCTCCGGAG
The DNA here is from genome assembly GCA_964573395.1 of uncultured Candidatus Saccharibacteria bacterium. GTDB lineage: Bacteria > Patescibacteriota > Minisyncoccia > Phycocordibacterales > UBA9973 > DATIBQ01. The sequence goes on from CAZNJI010000001.1 coordinate 46,215, forward strand.
AGTTGCCTGAAAAATGCTTCAGATTAAAACCTGAAGCTGCACGCCTTGAAACTGGCATCTACGGCCTCACACAAAAATTGGAAGCAGTTGGAATAGATTTTTCTTTTTCCGTAAGCGAAGAATGTGTTAGCATTGAAATCAAACCACTAAAATAGCACCGCGTATGTTTAAAATTCCGTTCTTCAGAATTGCAGCCGTACACATGCTGACTGCAGTACCGCCCAAAGGATTACAGAATCCTTACTTGAAAAAAGTATTTTTTCTTTCATCATCACGGAAAAAATTCCGCCCCCAAATAGGTGATCGAAGATAAACCGTTTTACCGCCCAGGCTTTCCATAAAGCCTGGGTATTTTTTTTGACACCGGTTCCATCTCGGGATAGAGTGAGAAAAAAATCTATGAAAATCAAATCTTCGAGGAATCTTCTGAACATTGTCGGGTTCATTCTGGTAGTTGTCGTGCTATTGTCCGTCTGTAAAAAACCAGTTCCAAAACAACCACAAAAAGCGGAAACACAAAAAAGCGCCTCAAGGTAAGTTTTTACCGAAAGCCGTGTCTAAAACGACACGGTTTTTTTCTTGGCGCAAGTGCCCTTAAATGATTTATAATCAAAGCATTAAGGAAGAGAGAACTGATGGAAATTCTGGGGAAACTACTAGGCGGAATATCGAGAGTAAAGGTAATGCGGCTTTTTCTGCTCAACCCGAATCAAGGGTTTGAAATCGGCGACATCGTCGAGCGATCGCGCCTGCAGCCCTCAACGGCCCGCCGATCGATTACCCAGCTTGCCGGAATGGATTTCGTCAGAAGAAGGTCATTCATTAAAGAAACGATTGATGGTAGAAACGGGGCAGCCAAGCGCAAGCGCACGCAAGGATGGTTTTTAAATCAGGAATTTCCGTATCTCACGGAATTGAAGACGCTCCTCGTTGAAGGAGAATTCTTCAAGCGCGAAGACTTGGTGAAGCGTTTCAAGCCCGCCGGAAAAATCCATCTGCTGATTGTTTCGGGTATCTTCATCCAGAACAGCGAAAGCAGGCTTGATGTCATGATTGTTGGCGATAATTTAAGGCGTGCGTATATCCAAAAGGCGATTTCTATGCTCGAAAGCGAGCTCGGGAAAGAGGTTGCCTATGCCGTGTTCGATACGGCCGACTTCAAGTACCGCATTTCGATGTATGACAAGCTGATTCGGGACGTTCTTGACTACCCGCATGAGCAACTGTTGGTGGCAAAGGATTTTTCCACACTACTCCTCCCGAACGAGCGCTAAAATGATATAATAAAAACAATACTTTAAAGGCCACACGTTAAAGTAGGCTCTATTACTGGCTAGAGGTGTGTGCGATACGCTACAGTGGGGAAACCCACTTACGCGTACAGTTTTTATGCTTATACAAACATGGGGCGATGTCTTTGCGACATCACTGCAGGGATTGTGGTACGGCTTCATTACAACCGTTCCAACAATTCTCGTTGCAGTCATTATATTCATTATTGGTTGGCTAGTAGGCTCAACGCTCTCAAAAGCGATTGCGCACTTAATTGATGCGCTGAAACTCGACCGCCTCTTCAAGAGTGCAGGCGCAGATGAAGTGTTTGCTCGCGCTGGATGGAAGTTCAACGTGGGGAGGTTTTTGGGTGAGATCGTAAAGTGGTTCGTGGTTATCGTATTCCTTACCGCTTCACTTGATCTGTTGGGATTGAACCAAGTAAATGTATTCCTTCGCGAAGTAGTGCTCGGATATCTGCCACAGGTATTCATCGCAGCGCTCATGCTCGTGATCGGAACTGTCGTTGCTTCGATCGTTCGCCGATTGGTGATGGGTTCAGCGGCAATGGCAAATGTTCGCTCAGCGCGCATGCTCGGTTCAGTTGCATACTACGCAATCTGGATTTTCACTATCTTGATTGCGCTCAATGAACTGGGCATTGCGCCTCAGTTCATGCAGATTCTCTTCGGTGGTATCGTCGCACTCTTGGCTATTGCCGGCGGTATTGCATTTGGGCTCGGTGGCAAGGAAGCAGCAGGCCGTTTTGTGAATCGCATCTCTGATGACATGTCGTCACGAAGCTAACCGCTTCTTGGTTTTTTCAAAAACACCCTTTATTTAAGGGTGTTTTTGGTTCTTCCTTCCATAAAAGGACGACTTAGGGAGCAATGCTTGACAGACGATTTATTTTCGTATAAACTCGTTCCACTTATATGTTTACTCGAGAAACCACTATAAAAAATAGGCCGTAAGACCATTTTTTTGTGGGTGCGGCCGCCGAAAGGCGGCCTTTCTCGTGGAAAGCAGATAAGGTGCGTGATCGTTGAAAACAGAACCCTATCCTTCGGAGTGTGCATGAGTAATGCAGACAGCAGGCTGAAGAGATAGCGTGAGGGTCGGATTCCGAGCGGTCGGATGAAGGCCCGAAATGATTTCTAGATTTCCTAATAGGAAATTTAAGAGCATACGGTGGATGCCTTGGTTCAAAATGGCGATGAAAGACGCGGCTTAGCGGCGATACGCTTCGGGGAGGTGCTATGCAACCTACGATCCGGAGATCTCTGAATGAGGAAACTCATATCGATAGACTCGATATACCTGAACTCGTAAGTAGTACAGGAGCAAACCTGGGGAAGTGAAACATCTCAGTACCCAGAGGAAAAGAAAACAATGAGCGCGGATGCGTTCGAATTCCCTCAGTAGCGGCGAGCGAAAAGGGAACAGCCCAAACCGTTTTGTGCTTGCACGAAGCGGGGTTGTAAGGTAATGGCGTCGTTTTACGAAAAGAGTTAACAAATGTGTGTATAGAAGAAGTTGTTGGAAACCAACACCACAGCGGGTGATAGTCCCGTATTCGAAATGCACTACATCTCTTCTGTCATTATTCTTGAGTACTCCAGGACACGGATAGCCTGGAGGAATCCACCAGTACTAACTGGTAAGGCTAAATACATTTTGAGACCGATAGTGAACTAGTACCGTGAGGGAAAGGTGAAAAGTAGTCCGAAAGGACAGTGAAATAGACCTGAAACCGTATGTTTACAAGGAGTCGGCGCGGAGATTTATCTCCGCCACGGCGTGCCTATTGAAGAATGAGCCAACGAGTTTATGTGTGCGGCTCGGCTAAGTCGTAAAGCGATGGAGCCAGAGCGAAAGCAAGTGTGAATAGCGCGTAATTGGTCGTACACATAAGACCCGAAGCCAGGTGAGCTACCCATGAGCAGGGTGAAGGCGCAAGAAATTGCGCTGGAGGCCCGAACCGGTTTGTCGTACAACGCATTCGGATGACTTGTGGGTTGGAGTGAAAAGCTAATCGAACCTGGTAATAGCTGGTTCTCTCCGAAATAGCTTTTGGGCTAGCGTCATGTGTTCCTCTTGGGGGTAGAGCACTGGAAGGTTTCGACAGGGAGCAATCTCGCGAAACCTATCAAACTCCGAATACCAATGACTAAAAACGTGGCAGTTAGACTACGGGGGCGAAGCTCCGTCAGTCAAAAGGGAAACAGCCCATGATCGCCGATTAAGGTCCCTAAATCAATACTAAGTGCACTCAAGGAGGTGGAATTTCTCAGACAATGAGGATGTTGGCTTAGAAGCAGCCATCATTTAAAGAAAGCGTAACAGCTCACTCATCAAGAGATCTTGCGCCGTAGATAATCGGGGCTTAAGTGTATTACCGAAATTGAGGGTTTGTAGATTTCATAAAGGAAGTGGAAACTTCCAAAAATTCTTGCACTGTCTTGCCAGTGCAATACGTATCATAGCGATGAGCAGTTAGTTGGGTTTTGGGATATATGCAAAATGCAGCTGGTGCTTTGTGAGGATAAGAAGTAAGACACCTTATTGCTCTAAAGCAAAAAAACATCATCCGATAACGTATTGCCTGGCCCGAATTACGTGAATTTGGAAATTGTGTAAGATTGGTTCTTTCTGGTAGCGATTTCGCTATCAGATATTACAGGGGAAGATAAAAATCGATTGTTTGGTTTCGAACATCTTCCCCTCCTTTATGAAGTCTACAAGCGGTAGGAGAGTATTCTGCTCTCGCTGTGAAGGTTAAGGGGTGACCCGTACTGGAGCGTGCAGAAGTAAGAATGTTGGCACAAGTAACCGCAAGCAGGGTGAGATCCCCTGCCGCCGAAACACTAAGGTTTCCTGGGCAATGGTGATCATCCCAGGGTTAGTCGGGTCCTAAGGTAATGACGAAAGTCGCAGCCGATGGACATATGGTTAATATTCCATAACTTCTTTGTTATTCGATGAAGGGACGGAGCGTAGTACATGCAGCGGATTATTGGATTTCCGTGCACGTGTCGCACATGCTGGGTAGGAAAATCCGCCCGGCTCACTTGAATGTGGAATGCCAGATACGGGCCGTGCCGAGGTACGCCAAAGCGAAGTGCATGGAGCAGGCTCCCAAGAAAAGCTTCTAAGATTAGTAACAAAGAACCCGTACCGTAAACCGACACAGGTAGTGAGGTCGAGTAGACCAAGGCGAACGAGTGAGAGATCCCCAAGGAACTCGGCAAAAAAGCAGCCGTAACTTCGGGATAAGGCTTGCCCTTCTCTACGCAAGTAGAGCGGGGCCGCAGCGAAAGTATTCCTGGCAACTGTTTATCAAAAACACAGCTCCCTGCGAACTCGTAAGAGTATGTATAGGGGGTGACACCTGACCAATGCCAGAAGGTTAACTATCGGCGGTATTCAGCACCGAGTCCGGAAAGAAATTTCCTGACCCCGTGCTGAATGCAGATTGATACAAGCCCTGGTGAATGTCGGCCGTAACTATAACGGTCCTAAGGTAGCGAAATTCCTTGTCGGGTAAGTTCCGACGCGCACGAATGGTGTAATGACTGGGAAACTGTCTCGGGGATTTGCTCGGTGAAAATACAATACCGGTGAAGATGCCGGTTACCTGCAGTTAGACGAAAAGACCCCGGAAGCTTTACTACAGCTTGGGATTGGGTATGTTTGTTTATTGCGTAGCATAGGAGGGAGACGTTGAAGCACCGCTTTCGGGTCGTGCAGAGTCGCCAGTGAAATACCTCTCTGTAAATGGGCATATTCTAACCCGTACGGCAAAAACGTGCGGGAACAGTTCCTGGCGGGTAGTTTTACTGGGGCGGTATCCTCCAAAAGAGTAACGGAGGAGTTTATAAAGGTTAGCTAGGCGCGAATGGAAACCGTGCCGATAGTGCAATGGCATAAGCTGGCTTGACTGTAAGGGGGACATCCCGAGCAGGTGCGAAAGCAGAACATAGTGAACCGACGGTCCGCATTAGATGCGGCCGAAGATTAACGGATAGAAGCTACTCCGGGGATAACAGGCTAGTTCCGCCTAAGAGTTCATATCGACGGCGGAGTTCGGCACCTCGATGTCGGCTCACCTTATCCTGGGGCCGGAGAAGGTCCCAAAGGTTTGGCTGTTCGCCAATTAAAAAGGTACGCGAGCTGGGTTCAGACCGTCCTGAGGCTTAATATTGTTTACAATATTGGCCGAAAGACCGTCTGAATCCCGAGGCATCACGACAAAAAAGAATTTTAAGAATTCACGGAATAATTTAGAAAAGATATGTTTTAGTCTTTTCGTCTATGAAAAAGATAATATAAAAAGAGACCATCTTATTACGGCGGTCGCCATTGGCAACAATGGATGACATGCTCAACTGATATCGGGAAAGCCCAGCTGTAGTTTCATTAAAAACTACGGCTGGGTAATTCCGAGGGAAGGTGAATCAGTTAGTAGTAAGTCGTTAGTAGTTAGTAGAAAAAGCAATTGCAATTTCCTACTTACTACTTTCTACTACCTACTTGCTCGTTCCCGCCCGTAGAGACTAATTGTTGAGGCACTCTCTGAGTGCAAGTTATAGTCCAATCCACTTAGTAATAAGTGAAAAGATGCGTAAGACAGGTTGGTCTCCTATCTACTGCAGGCGTTGATACTTGAGGAGATTCGTTTCTAGTACGAGAGGACCGAAATGAACGAACCTCTGGTGTATGGGCTCTTTCGCCAGAAGGACCGCCCAGTAGCTATGTTCGGAATGGATAACCACTGAAAGCATCTAAGTGGGAAGCCAGCTCCAAGATTAGGTATCGTTGAGGGCCCTAGGAGATGACTAGGTTGATAGGCATTACGTGGAAGCGCAGCAATGCGTTGAGCGGAGATGTACTAATTGCCCGACTCCTATTAGGAAATCTGGAAATCACATGAACACGCAAAACGTTATAGCAATATGACACAGAGTACCTTGAGTGCTCTGTGTTGGTGATTCGTCGCAGGGGTCACACCTCTTCCCATTTCGAACAGAGAAGTTAAGCCCTGTAGAGCCGATGGTACTTTTTTTAAGGGAGAGTAGGCAGTCGCCAGCACAGAGCATTCAAAAACAAAAAAACGCCCGAAAGGGCGGTTTTTTGTTATAATGGGTTTTATTACTACTAACTACTACCTAGTTATTACTTACTAATTTATGGATTGGGCTGCTCGCCGGAAATTATTGTATGCCATTGTCGTTTTAGGCATCATCGTTATTGCGCTAGTTATTTTCTTTCAAAAAACGTTTACGGCAGAGCCGAGCTGTTTTGACCGACGCAAGAACGGCGATGAAACCGGGCGCGACTGTGGCGGATCATGCGCGCTCTATTGTCGAAATGCATTTCCAGATCCGAAGGTTCGATGGAAGCGGAGTTTTGTCATTACGCCGAACTTTGCACATGCAATTGCCTACGTTGAGCATAATAGCCAGAATGCCGGACTTCGCTCGCTCCGCTACCGTTTCAACTTGCTTGACGAAAGCGGGGAATTGATAGCTTCAAAGGAAGGTACTACGTTTATTGGAGGTCCGGGCGTTACGGCCATTATTGAGCCGCTCATTCCGATTGAGGGAAAAAATCCAATGATTACTGAATTTGAAATTCTCGATTCGGGGCAGTGGGAAAAAGTTCCGCCTGGTACGACGGGGGTTCTAGTAAAGACACTAAAAACCACCCTGGATGATGCTGAGCCGAATGAAACGAAGCTTTCCGCCGACTTGCAAAACCAGCTGGGCGCGGTACTGTTTGACGTGTCGGTTACCGCAATCCTCTATGATGCCGATGGAAACGCGATTACGATTAGCAGGACTGAAGTTCCGCGGCTTGATCCGCTCGCAAAGACGACCGTGTACTTTACCTGGCCGTTTCCGGTTACCGAACGCGTAGCGCGCATTGAAGTGATTCCTCGAGTGGATCCATTCAAAAACATTGCACAGTAAATAATGAGACGGTTTGTAGAAACAATTGATTGGTGGCTTTTGGCCGCAATAGTGCCTGTCATGGCTGCGGGGCTGATCACGATGACATCCTTTTCCGGGGAGACGTCTTTTTTTCTGCGCCAGCTTATTTGGGTGCTGGCTTCTTTTGCGCTCGCGCTGTTCCTCTCTCGGGTCGACATGAGGTTTTTGCGGCAATCCCGGGTTCTGATTATTTTTTTCTCCATTACGATTTTACTGCTCGGCATCGTTCTTGTTGCCGGAAAGACGGTAAAAGGATCGCAGAGCTGGCTCGACTTCGGCGGCATTTCATTCCAGCCGACCGATCTGGTGAAGCTTTTGGTAATCGCCATGCTGGCAAAATATTTTTCCCGGCGCCACGTTGAAATAAAAAATCCGAAGCACCTGTACATTTCAGTGCTCTACGCGCTCATTCCGGTTGGGTTCATTTTGCTGCAGCCCGATTTCGGATCGGCGGTCATCATTATTTCGCTGTGGATTGGTATGGCGCTCATTGCCGGCATTTCAAGAAAGCATCTTCTCTTCATTGGATTGGCAGCACTGTTAGTTTTCGTGGCCGGGTGGTTTTTCTTGTTCAAGCCGTATCAGAAAGCCCGGATTGTTTCGTTCATTAATCCGATGAGCGACATTCGCGGCAGCGGGTACAATGCGTATCAATCGATGATCGCGGTCGGGTCGGGGCAGGTGCTCGGGAAGGGGGTTGGATACGGAACCCAGTCGCGCCTCTCATTCCTTCCCGAATACCAAACCGACTTTATCTTTGCCGCTTTTGCCGAAGAGTGGGGATTCGTCGGATCGCTCATTTTGCTTGCGTGTTTCGGGATTATTATCTGGCGGGTTATTCTCCATGCCATGCGGGGCGCGACGAATTTTGAAACGCTGTTTTGCGCCGGGTTCGCCATATTCATCATTGCGCACTTGCTAGTGAACATTGGGATGAACGTTGGACTCATGCCGGTAACGGGAATTCCGTTGCCGTTCATGAGCTACGGCGGATCGCATCTGCTGTCAGAAATGATTGGAATTGGTATCATTCTTTCAATGGCTAAATATGAACGAGCGCTTCATCGCGATGACATGAATCGGGAGTTTGTCGGATATGAATAACCTGCTGCATGAGCTGGATGCCAAATTGTTTCTGTTCATCACCGGGCTTACGGCAAAAAATTCTTCCGCCGATATCTTCTTTCTTACCATTACCGCAACGGGGTTTTGTTTGGCTTTCTTTGCCGTTCTGGCTGTATATTTCTTGCGGCATAAGCATCCTGAGTCTTCTTCTGTGTGGCAAAATTTTATCTTTCGGTATAAAGAACTCTTTACGATCGGGCTTTCGCTTGCCGTTACGTATGCAGTGGTGCAGATTCTCAAAATGCTCTATGGGCTTCCTCGACCCTTTTTAGCGCTTGATAGTTTTGAACCGCTTTTGGTGCATGGAGCATACAATTCTTTTCCATCAGCGCATGCCGCGGTCTTCATGGCGCTTGCGGTATCGGTTGGTTTTTTCCATCGCCTGCTCGGATACTTCTTGCTTATCCCCGCGCTCTTGATAGGCTTTTCGCGTATTTACGTTGGCGTACATTTTCCAATTGATGTCATTGCCGGCTTTTGTTTCGGGTTCCTGATCCCATTCTCTATCCGATGGGTTTTCAAAAAAATCTTTCCATAGTCTTGGCCGGGTTTTCCTTGCAGGAAAAGGCTAAAATGGTAGAATCTCGGAATGCTTAAACGAAGAATACTGGCCCTGATCGTCCTTCTTATCGGCACGGGAATCGGCTATTTTGTCTATACGTCAAACCTGAGTACTCTGGAAGAGCCGACACGGCACCCCTTCCATCTCGGGCTCGATCTTTCCGGCGGAACTCGCCTTATCTATAAAGCCGACGTAAGCCAGGTTACCGGATCGGTGAATGATTCCATGGATGCACTCCGCGACATCATTGAGCGCCGCGTCAATCTATTTGGTGTTTCCGAGCCTGTCGTCCAAGTACAGCGGGGAAGCGTAACGAACGGCGGCGAAGAACGTTTGACTGTTGAACTTCCAGGGGTAACAGACGTGAAAGAAGCAATTGCTATGATTGGACAAACGCCGTTTCTTGAATTTCGGGTGCAAAGAGAATTTTCAGCAAGCGATATTTCTGCTGACGGAACGCTGGTGATTGACCCGAATGAATCTTTTATTGCCACAGAGCTTACCGGAAAATATTTAAAGAATGCGCTCTTGCAGTTCGATCCGAATACCGGAGAGCCGATTGTATCGCTTCAGTTCGACGGTGAAGGATCGGATATTTTTGAAAAAATTACCGGAGAAAATATTGGAAAGATTGTCGCCATTTACCTTGATGGAGAACCTATTTCAATGCCGGTGGTGCAGCAGGCAATTTCTGGAGGGCAGGCGATTATTTCGGGAGACTTTAGCCCAGAGGAGGCCAAGCAGTTAGTTGGCCGATTGAATTCCGGCGCGCTCCCGGTACCAATCTCGCTCATTTCAACACAAACTATCGGCGCATCACTCGGAGAGGAGGCAGTGGCAGCCGGCGTGCAAGCAGGGCTCATCGGTTTCATTGCCATCGCCGTGTTCCTGATTTTGTGGTACCGAGCACCGGGAGTAGTTGCAGTTATTGCACTTGCATTCTATGTCGTCCTGACGCTTGCGCTCTATAAGCTCATTCCGGTAACGCTCACCGCGGCAGGAGTTGCCGGCTTTATTATCTCTATCGGCATGGCGGTTGATGCGAATATTTTAATCTTTGAACGGTTTAAAGAAGAGTTGCGCCGAACGGGTTCAGTGAAAGAGGCGATTGCAAACGGATTCGATCGGGCATGGCTTTCAATCCGCGATGCGAACACTTCTACCTTTATTACCTCAGCCATCCTCTTCTGGTTCGGTACATCACTCATTAAAGGGTTTGCACTTACCTTGGGGCTTGGGGTACTGGTTGGCCTCTTTTCGGCAATCGTGGTCTCGCGCGCTCTCTTGCGAGCACTGCCACAGACAAGCGATAGTCGAGTGCTTAAATTCTTATTCAGTAGCGGAATCAGTAAATAAACTATACGGCTTATGTTTTTCATGAAATACAAAAAAATCTTCGTTTTTATCTCAAGCATCTTGGTGTTTGGTTCTATCGTACTGATGTTCACGCTTGGTTTGCGTTTAGGAATCGACTTCAAAGGCGGAGCACAGCTTGAGCTTACCTATCCAGATGGCCGCCCTGAGGTGCAGCCACTTGTTCTAGCCGCAAAGAATGCTGGTTTTGGCGACGTGCTGATTCAGCCATCAGGAGAAAGCGATTTTCTTATTAAGACGCGCGATCTCTCTGAAGAAGAGCGTGCGCAGTTTTTAGAAATTGCATCATTTGACGGCAGTTATCAATTGGAACAAAAAAGTTTTAATTCAATTGGCCCATCGGTTGGTGCCGAACTGACCCGAAAGGCAATTACAGCGCTCATTCTCGTTTCGCTCGCCATTGTCTTTTTCATCGCCTATGCGTTCCGCAAAGTGTCAGAGCCGGTTTCATCGTGGAAGTACGGCCTTATTGCCATTATTACGCTTTTGCATGACGTCATTATCTCAATTGGGGTTTTCACCATTCTGTCGCATTTTAACGGAACCGAGATCGACACTTTGTTCGTTGTGGCACTCTTAACGATTCTTGGTCTCTCTGTATCAGACACGATTGTCATTTTCGATCGCATTCGCGAAAATCTTCGAGAAAAAACCAACGAATCATTTGAGTCGCTGGTGGGAAGGAGTTTAGATCAGACACTGACGCGCTCATTTAATACTTCGTTCACCGTCATTTTAGCGCTGGTAGCATTGGTTATTTTTGGCCCGGCATCAACCAGAACGTTTGCCATCATGCTTACTGCTGGGATGTTCTTCGGAGCCTACTCATCAATCTTCCTTGCATCTCCGCTGTTAGTGTACGCCTTGCAGTGGGGGAAGAAAAAATAAGATTCGTTTATCTCCAAAAAAATAGTATTTCTGCGATCGCTAAGAAAGAAAAAAATTATGTCAGTGTTGGGAAGAGTGCGGTAGAACCGATGTACGAAAGAGCACTAATGATGACAATGAGGAGCATGCCATAAGCCATGTGCTTTTTGTGGTGCTGCTCGTATTCCCGCAGTACAATGCCGATCATCGCCAGTAGTATTACTGCAACGATAAGAATATAGAGCGGAATGACGAATCCTCGCGGATTGGCAACTATCCGCTGCCAGAGAGAAGACTTTGCCTCGCCGTTATCCGGTACGGCAATAACCGGAACAATGTTCGTAGATTCGTTCACTGCTTCAATATACTGCGGATCTTCTTTTGTTACTGCTATGGTTGGAGTCGTTTTTGCTCGAACCGCAGGTTCTGTTTTCTGCTCTTCTTCAATACCTGCAATGGTGCCGGCTTCATTTGGAGTTGGGATGGAAATGTTCTGTGCCGGAGGAGCACTAATCGCCGGAACAGGCTCTTCAGCTGCAATTGCCGGCATGCCGAAGAGTTCGACGACGAATGTCGTTTCTCGTCCTTTATACATGCCGCGGGCCGTTGCAATACCAATTTCGGTGAATTTCGTACTCATAATGTTTGCGCGGTGGGTTGGGGAATTAAGCCAGGCATCCTGCACCGGAAGGGAGTCTTCAAAATTTACCGCCAGATTCTCTCCGGCATAAATGAAATTGTAGCCCGCTGCCTGGAACCAGTGCCACGGCGTTACTCCTTCAGGGCTCGTATGAGAAAAGTAGCTCTTCGCCGCCATGTCGTTTGCTTTCAGTTGGGCAGCTGCTTCAAGTGTGTTGCTTATCGCAAGCGTTGGCAAGGCTGCCTCTCTTCTGTCTTTATTCGTCAGGTCGACGAGTACGGAAGGGTAAACTTCTGCCGTAAAAGATCCGTTTCGAATGACTCTCGTGCCAACGGTTGAGAATGCAAATATTCCCATCACGATTGCAATAAGCGCCCAAACCGCCCCTTCTTTGAGTACGTGCGGCAGGTGGCCGTTGTCAGGATGGGGGAAGACGCCCAGCTTTGCATGGTGCGCTGCACGTTTGAGTAATTTCATTTCAAAATAATACCATGACAGCTTGCTGAAGAGTATTTTATCCACTGCGAATATGTTGACATTTTTAGCAACCCTTGTATGATTGCATGGTCTATGAAAAGCCATTCTCCCACAAGAGAAGAAGATTTTTTAGTCCTTCCTGAGCGGCTTTCGGCTAAAACTATTTTTACCAAGCGTACGAACTACGTGATTCTGGCGACGGCTATCGTTGCAGTTTCTGCGCTGACGCTCCTTGGCACTATTTTCAATATCCCATTTCCTATCGTCCTTTCAGCTACTGCTGGAGCGTTTTATCTGACCCTTTATGTATTTAAGCTCTGGGTCGTAAAGCAGTCTTTTAAAGATGAAAAGCGGCTGATTCAGTACAGCGAGAACGATATTGTGGCAATGGACGAAAGTGCGCTCAAAACTTATACCGTGCTCATTCCGCTCTATAAAGAAGCGCCGGTCGTTCCGCAGATTTTAAGGGCAATGGGTGCAATCGATTACCCTACAGAAAAAATTGAATTTCTGGTAACGCTTGAAGCGTATGATCACGAAACGCGTGAGGCGTTTGAGCGGGTGGAACTGCCAAGAAACTGGCGCATTATCACCCTTCCTGACGTACAACCAAAAACGAAGCCGAAGGCATTGAATGTCGCGCTTCGCGAAGCGAAGGGGGAATACTTGGTCATTTATGATGCCGAAGTTGTGCCTGAGCCGTTACAGCTCAAGCGCGCAGCGTTAGCATTTAAAGAATACCCAGGAGTTGCGGCGCTCCAATGCCGGCTCGATCACTATAACGCGAATCAAAACATATTGAGCCGTCTGTTTAATGCGGAATTTGTTTTTTATTACGATTTATTTCTTCCGGGCCTTGAAGTGCTTAATCTGCCGATCCCCCTTTCAGGGCACAGCACCCATTTTCGGAGGAATGCACTGCTTGCCATCGGATCATGGGATCCGTACAACGTTACCGAAGACGTTGACGTTGCAATTCGTCTCTACCGAGCCGGATACCGGGCACGAGTGCTTGATTCGGTAAGCGAAGAAGAGGCAACTGTAACGCTTGGCTCATGGCTTCGCCAGCGAACCCGCTGGATCAAAGGATTCCTCGGAACGGCAATCGTGCATTACCGCTATCCGCTCACGCTTGCCGAAAATATCGGCGGATGGAGAAGTTTCGTGTTGTTCTGCATTTTGCTTCCCCTTTCTAATTTCATTCACGTACTGAATCTTTTATACTTCGCGCTGACGACGGTTTGGCTTTTGTTCCGCCCGGAATTCGTGCAGCTATTCTTTAATTTGCCGGTGCTCTACATCAGCTATACCGTTTCGGTGCTCGGCATTGCGACATCTTCATATTTAAATTTGATTGCGCTGTATCGCCGAAAGCGGTTCTCGCTCGTAAAATATGCGCTTCTTTCTCCGGCATACTGGGTATTGCTTGCCTATGCGGGAGTGCGAGCCATGTACCAGCTATTCCGCGCTCCAACGGTATGGGAAAAGACGACGCACGGCACGCATCTTTTGAAGTAACATGATTGCAGTAATGAAAAAAATCAACCTTTCGCTTTTTTCGTGGATGATGCTCGGTATCGCAATCATCGGCATAGCCGCAACAGCACTAGTGTACCAAGAAGGGCTCACGCTCGCGCTCGTTGATGCGCAGTCCCATTTGAATTTCGGGAAGCTTTTTTTTGACAGCAGTACTCCGGGTATCAGCCAGATAGGGTTTTGGCCGCCGCTTCTGCACGCGCTCTTAGTGGTGCCTACCCAAATTCCTTTTTTGTATGAAACCGGCCTTGCGGCGGCAATCGTGCTTATTCCAGTACTCGGGATTGGCGCATACTATCTGTATAAGCTCATTTTCTTGCTCACCGCGAGTACGCGTTTCAGTATTGCAGGGGTAGTTATTTTCGCGCTTAATCCGTTCGTGCTTTATTACGCCAGCGTGCCGATGATGGAAACGCTCTTCCTCTCCATGATGACCCCTTTGTTGTTTTATTTCGTGAAATGGCAGGAAACAGGCAAGATCGCATTCTTGCTCTATTCTGCATTTTTTGTTTCTCTTGCCTGTCTGGCTCGATTTGACGGATTCGCTTTTATTCCAGTTTTTGTTATTGCCGCCGGAGGTTTCCTTCTGTCCCGGAAAGTTTCAAAAGCTGAACTTGAGGCAACGCTCGTGCTTGCTGCTCCGCTCTTTTTAATCGGCGTCATTATCATCCTTTCATACAGCAGCATTTACGGAGATAGCCCGTTTGAATTCTTGAGCGGAAAATGGTCTGCATTTTCCCAGCAGAAATTTTTGTCACTTCCATCTCGATTTTCCCTCTCAGGATCCGTTACCTACTTGAGCCTAGCGGCATTTTCAATGCTCGGCAAAGGGCTTTCTTTTGCCGGCATTATCGGGCTCATTATTCTTACCTGTATTCGTCGAGCATTTGGACTTCTGTTGATTGTGCTTGCAAGCATGGCGCCTGCGGCGCTTGTCGTGTTCACGCTTTTTACTGGAAGCACGGTAATTTATCTGCCGACACTTCCTCCATTTACCGAATTCTTCAATGAACGCTACGGGCTGACACTCTTTTTACCTGCCGTACTTGCAACGATATTCGGCTCATACGCACTTACCCTGCTTCGTCCAAGCCGCCGGTTTCTACGGCAGGGGCTATTCGTTCTTTCGTGGGCGCTTTTATCTTTCGGCATGCTCAGCACTTTTGCATTTAGCTTGAATACTTTTTTCGGAAACAAATTCTCTCTCTTAAAAGAAGCAACGGTGAACATTGTGCCACGAACCGAAGAGCAAAAAGTAATTGGCCAATATTTCTGCGACCATCCGCCGACAGGATACGTACTCATGACGCGCGCTCTTTTGAACGCTGTTCCCATCCACTCCTGTACTCCGCTGAAGCAGTTCATCATTGAATCGAACTTCCCGTTCTTTGAGCAGACGATCGAGCGGCCATGGCTGTATGCGGAATATGTCGTCCTGCATAATGAAAATACCGCAAGCGATTACGAGCTTTCCTCTGATGAGCCGACAAGAATTTGGTCCAAGAGCCGGGAACTTTTCGATCGATTCTATGCGCCAGTGCAAAAAACGGCCCACTATACGCTCTACCGGCTCGATCAGGGAAGAGTGCGGGGGTATGCAGAATTCATCGGACTTCCGGAAGAGAAAATTTATACCCTACAGGAAGTAAGGTCGAAGCTCTCCAGTCGTTATTATGAAGAGCTTGGCGTTGCCTCAGCGAAGGTGCTTGTCGATCAAGACGATGAATATCTCAAGAAAACGAAGCAGTTCGAAGGGTACGGCAGAGCTACTCGATAGTCTTGACATAGTTGTGTTTTTATAATATAAGAAGCGAATTACTAGCATGACAACTCACTACCGTTTCCACATGAAAAAACTTGTCCAGGGACTCTTGATTCTCATGCTCTTTTTCAGCGTTGTGCCGAAACCGGCAGAAGCTGCTCTTCCTGATGGTTTTGAAATCAAAACAATCGTTTCCGGCCTGAATCTTCCCACTGCGTTTGCGTTCGCTCCGGGAAATAAAATCTTCGTCGCGCAAAAAGGCGGCACTATTCGGCTCATTGAAAACGGCGTACTCAACCCAACGCCGGTCATTGCCATTCCAAACGTAAATCAGGCGGGCGATCGAGGCGTGCTCGGTATTGCCACGGATCCGAATTTTCAAACGAATGGCTATATCTACGTATTTCACACGCACGAAACGAACTCAGCGAATCCAAATGGCCCGAAAACGGGAATCCTTCGCCGGTTAACCGTGGTAAACAATGTCGCTTCAATGGATTCATCAGTTATCCTTCTTGGAACAACATTCGGAAGCGCGCTGCAGCCATCGTGCACGAATTTTCCGGTAACCGCAGATTGCGTTCCGTCGGATTCGCTCGCGCATTCAACCGGGGGAATCTACTTCGGCCCTGACGGCAAGCTCTGGATTGCAACCGGAGACGGTTCTGGATTCAACGGAAACGACCCGCTCGCGCTTCGCAGCCAGAGCCTCGATGCGCTTTCCGGAAAAATTCTTCGCATCAATCCGGATGGCACCGCACCGGCCGACAATCCGTTCTATAACGGAGACCCGAATGCGAATCGCTCAAAGGTGTGGGCGCTCGGCTTTCGCAATCCGTTCCGCCTTACATTCCGCCCTGCAACTGGAAAGCCGTATCTGGCGGATGTCGGCTGGTACAGCTATGAAGAAATAAATTTTGGAACGAAGGGTGCTAACTATGGATGGCCATGCCGAGAAGGAGACATTGCAACAACGTATAACTGCACTCCTTCGTCTGCGACTACTGAACCATTTTATAAGTACGGTAGAACCGATCTTGGGGCATCTATTACTGGAGGAGCGTTTTCGGGAAATGCGTATCCAGCCGAATACCGCGATCAGTATTTCTTTGCGGACTTTTCAAACGATTGGATGAAGCGAATGACGATTGATCCGTCAGACAGTTCGATTGTCAGCATCGATAACGTCATCGACAGCGGCGCTGGCGGCATCGTGGATATTAAAGCTGGCCCTGACGGATCGATTTATTACATTTCGATTTACACCGGTTCGATCAATAAGATCGAATATGATTCAAACCGCCAACCAACCGCGGTTATTGCTGCAACCCCAACAAACGGTACCGCACCGCTCTCTGTGCAGTTCAATTCAGCGGGAACCAATGATCCCGATGGAAATCTGGCCGGCATTGAATGGAATTTCGGCGATGGAAGCCCGGTTTCAACCGAGGCGGCTCCGACGCATACCTATGCGCTCGGAACCTACACCGCAACCCTTACGGCTCGCGATACACTGGGCCGCACCGGCGTCCAAACGGTAACCATTTACTCTGGCACCGAGCCAACAGGAGGCCAGGGAAATACGAAGCCGCACCTAACTGCAGTAACAACTGATCCAAATCCAACTGTTATTGGAAGAGACGTGAAAGTGAGCGCGACGGTTACTAATGCCGGCGGAACCGATCCGTTTGTCGTCGACATTGAAATCTATAATGCCGCAGGAAATCTCGTCGGCTCTCGAGCGTGGGAAAACATCAGTCTTGAAAACGGCGCAACCGAAACCTTTTCATTCGATTGGCTGCCGCCGCTTATCGGCACCTACCGCGTTTCGGTCGGCTTGTTCTATGACGGATGGACCGGCTTGCATGAATGGAACAATTTTTTCTACGAATTCGAAGTAGGAGAGCGCATTCCGGTAACCGAGAATCTCATCGCGAATCCATCTCTTGAAACCGAAGGATCAGCTGCAGGCGTTCCTGCTTCCTGGGAAAAAGGAGGATATGGAACCAATACTCGCACCTTCACCTATCCGGTAACGGGCAGCGGCAGTGCACGAGCGGCTCGCATTGATATGTCCAATTTCTCATCGGGGGATGCGAAATGGATGAATGATCCTGTTCCGGTTGTTCCGGGCACTCAGTATCTGGTATCAAGCCGGTATCGCTCTGACGTGACGACAACCGTTACCGCGCGCATCATAAAAACGGATGGCACATCTGTATATAAGTGGGTAAACGATACTCTTCCGACCGAAGGGTGGGCGCAGTTCGAAGGCACGTTCACTGCTCCGGCAAATGCTGCCAGCGTTGTCATTTTCCATTTGATTCGCACCAATGGGTATCTTGAAACGGATGATTACTCGCTCTCGGCAGTTGCTTCAGCCTATCAAGGAGACACTGTCCGGCCGACACTCAACATTACCGCGCCGACATTTGAACAAACGATTTCCGGCACATTTTCTTTTGCAGTAACGGCAAATGACGACAAGAAGGTAAAGCGAGTCCAGCTTATCCTTGACGGCAAACTCGTAGGCGGGAGCGATCTAACTGCGCCATTTAATTTTTCATATGACACCAGCACGCTAGTCAACGGTACCCATGTGGTACAGGCGCAAGTATGGGATGCGGCAGGAAACACTCGCACCACGCTCCCGCTTTCATTTACCGTCCAGAACGGGGGCAGTGCGCTTACGCCATCCGGAACCGGATCGCTTGATTTCGACGGGGTTGATGATTACGTGAATTTTGAGCGATGGAATATTGAAGAGACGAACGGATTCACCGTTGAAGCGCTGTATACGCCGAAGATTGTTACTGCCGACGGGGTCATTCTTTCAAAGAGCGATGTCGGGTCGGTTGACTGGGAATTGGGATACAAGGCGCTTTCCGGCGGATCGGTTCGTCCGTACTTTACGGTAAAAACGCAAGAAGGAGCGGTTGCAACCGCCGAGGGCGGCGCTATTTCCGGCGGCGAACTAGCGCACATTTCAGGAGTATTTGATGGAATGAAAATCCGTCTCTATAAAAATGGAAGCCTTGCCGCTGAAACAGCACTCGCAGGAACAGTAGCAACGAGCCAGAAGCTCGTATACATGGGAGCGCGGCCAGACATGAGCCAACCGCTGAAGGGAGAACTTGATTCGGTCCGCGTCTGGACGGTGCCAAAGACCATTACTGAGATTCAGTCGATGGTAAATACTGAAGAGATCGGCACCGGAAACGGCCTCATCAAGCACTGGAAGCTCAATGAAGGATTCGGCCAAGACGTGATCGACAGTTCAAATTCTGGCCACCATGGCGTGCTCGGAAACTCTGACGGAAATGATGAAAACGATCCGCGATGGATCGGCGGCTTGGGAAACGGCTCAACTGGAACATTCTCCGTCGCGTATGTTGCAACAACTATTTCCGATAATCGGCTTGCTCCAGGAGAAGAGGTGACTATTACGTCATCAGTAAAAAATACTGGCGATAGCGCTGGGTTTGCAATTCTGTATTACGACATTTTTGATGAAACCGGGACCCGCGTGTATAACCGCTACTTTGACGGCGAGTCGCTCCTGGTAGGAGAACAGCGCGATTTCTCCATCAACTGGAGCACGAATACTCCTGGCCGGTACCGCGTTGCGTTTGCCGCAATCAAGCTCAATTGGAGCGGGCTCTATCATTGGGAGAACAGCGCGGCAACGTTTATCGTTGAAACGAACGAGCACCAGGTGTACGATGATGCGCTCAAGCCTGGCTGGGCGAACTGGTCATGGGAAACGACAACCGATTTCAGTAATGCCGATTCTGCGCATGAAGGAACGCAGGCACTCTCGGTAACACCAACGACTCCATGGAGCGGGTTATATCTGCACACTGAGCCACTTGCAACGGATAACCGCACGATGCTCAACTTCGCCATTAAGGGAAAAACAGCCGGTGGTCAGGTACTGCAGCTTCGCCTCTACGATGAAAATCGCCAAGGGCTTCCGCGCGTGCCGCTCGCGCACTATCTTCCGGATGGAGTGAAAAGCGATGCGTGGTCGACCGTAATCATTCCGCTTGCTGATCTTGGCGCAGGCGGAGCTCCGATTACCGGATTCGTAATCCAGGGCATGAGCGGGGCAGTTGAACCGGTATACCTTCTCGACGCAATCAAGTTCCAATAATTATTTTTTGCTATGAGCCAGGAATCAAGAACAATTGAAGATTCTGTATTTCGGTCGCCAAACCGGATTGCGGTAAACATTGCGCTCTTAGTGGCGTCCGTGCTTCTTTTGATCATTCTCATTGTTTTCAAGTCGACTCGCGCCGGATTCGGACACTGGTTTCTGTTCAGCTACACAGTGCTCGTTACGGTGTTTCAGTTGTTCCGGCTTTCCGCTTCGCTCATTTTTCCGAAATTCCTCTCTCAGATAGTTTACCCGGTCAAGGCCGAGAATTACGAGCCAATGGTAACGATCGTCGTGCCGTGCAAAAACGAGGAAGCGGCAATTAAGCATACGCTCGAAGCGTGTTTTGAGGCTGAATATCCGAAGGAAAAGCTTGAGGTCATCGTGATCAATGACGGATCAACCGACGGCACGATTCACCAGATTGGCCTGGTGAAGAAAAATCACCCCGAACTCATCGTCATCGATTGGAAAGAGAACAGGGGAAAGCGCGAGGGAATGGCGGCAGGCTTCCGGCAGGCACGGGGAGAAATCGTCGTTCAGCTCGATAGCGACAGCTACATTGAGCCGAAGACGTTCAAAGAACTGATTCAGCCATTCGCAAACCCGGCTATCGGAGCGGTATGCGCGCACGGCGACGTGGCGAATGCGGACAAAAATATCATTACGAAAATGCAGTCGGGGTACTATTATGTTTCATTTCGGCTTCTCAAGGCTGCGGAATCAATCTTCTTCTCAGTGCTTTGCTGCAGTGGCTGTTCATCGGCATATAGAAAAGACATCGTGCTTCCGGTGCTTGATAGCTGGCTCAAGGAATCCTTTTTGGGAGTTACCGTAAAGCACGGAGACGACCGGTCGCTGACGGGATGGGTATTAAAGCGCGGATTCCGCACCGTGTATACCGATCGCGCTCGAGCATATACCATTGCTCCGGAAAACATTCGTCAGCTGATGAAGCAGCAGGTTCGCTGGAAAAAGTCGTGGGTATCGAACGCCTATTTTACCTTTAAATACATTTTTAAAACTGACCCACTTTTCGGAGCGCTTTATTACGTTCCGCTCATTCTTATCTCGTTCGTCACGCCGCTGGTTGCACTCTTGAATCTGTATCTGCTTCCAACCATCAGCGGAGAAAGCCCGGTCATTTATCTTCTCGGCGGAATCATCACCAGCTTGCTCTTCGTGATGTGCGCGCTCTATTACGCGCGCGGAGAACGCCGTTACATCGGCTATTTTTTGCTGTGGCAGATACTTTCAGCAGCCGTGCTGAGCTTCATCCTTTATTACTCGTTCGCTCGTTTCCGAGACCAGCGCTGGGGAACTCGCTAACAACATGCATTCCGTACATACCCACAAAAGAATCCGAATCGGAATCGTGGCAGCGGTTATTTTTTTGACTGCCGCAGTCGTTCTGGCGATTCACATCATTAATGGAAGCGCTTTGCCGAATCGAATCCTGCACGATATCCGTCGCCTCTCTTCTCACGCCAGAGAAATGATCGTTCCATACAACATCAAGACGCCTGAGCTGTCTGCCGAAGCTGCACAGACCGTGCCAGTGCTGGTGTACCACGGCATCGGTTCGGATGATTCTCGCTATTCAATGAAGATAGCGCAGTTTCGAAACCACATGATCGCCCTAAAAGAAGCTGGTTTTCAAACTGCCTCGGCGGAAGATTTTTTCGCATTTCTTGAAGGAAAGAAAACCCTTCCGGCAAAATCATTCGTGCTGACGTTTGACGACGGACGGAAAGATAGTTACTACAACGCCGATCCGATTCTCGCGCGCCTCGGCTTTTCGGCGGTGATGTTCGTTGCTCCCGGCCAGTCGCTGGTAGAGTCAACGGAGAAATATTCTCGCTACTATTTAAATCCGATAGAGCTTTCCCGCCTCATGAAAACAGGGCGTTGGGAGATTGGTTCGCACGGCGTTCAGGAAAACGGGGGATACATAGCGATTGACGCGGAAGGTACTACGGGGCAGTTTTTGAGCAATAAAAAGTGGCTTCCAGATGTTCTGCACATTGAAACTGATGAAGAATACAACGCGCGCGTTTCGTATGAATTATCTCAATCAAAGCAATCGCTCGAACTTTTTACCGGAAAACCGGTTATCATGTTTTCATATCCATTCAGCGATTATGGGCAAGAAAGCCTCAACGCTTCTCGCGTTGCCAGTACGGCTATTAATGCGGCTGTCACAGATAACTACCGCTATGCCTTTCGCCAGCAGTGGGGATACGACAGCGGATATATCGGAAATCGCCCAGGAGATAATCCGCTGTTCTTGAAGCGCATCGAGCCGGCATCCGACTGGACCAATGAGCGACTTCTTTTGTTCTTGGAAGGCGGAGTCGACGTGTCTCTTGAAGAAGCAGCTCATCTGACGCTCGCTGAAAGCGCGCTTCGGTTTCGGGTTGCCTGGGGAGGAAAATCCGCCTTTGAATCGGAAAAAATTACCGTACAACCGGACGGAAACATTGCAAGCGTTGCCGCCATTCTTGACGGTACGCATACTTGGAAGAATTATCAGGTAACGATGGATGCATCGCTTGATACCGCTTCTTCAGTTGCACTCTATCTTAGATCGCAGGAGCCGGGAGAAGGGGTCCGCTGCCGCTTTTCCTCTGACGCTGTGTACATAGAAACAGTGAAAAATGATGTAGCAACGTATCGAAAGCAGTATTCGCTCCAGGAAGAAGTAGGGAAGAATCGCCGTCTGAGTGCAAGTATTTTTGGAAATACGGTCGGTTGTTTTGAGGAAGGCGTGCTAGTTGCAGCAGGGAACATTCCAAACGTACTGCCTATTGGCGGAACTGGTATTGAGTACTGGGCATACAACAACCGCGCACCGCTTGAAATCAGCTCTCTTTCCATTGTCCCAAGCGCGGCAATGAATGATTCACTGGTGAGCCAGTTTGAATCCCTTTCGGATAAATCGCTGGTTCGCGTGGTGCCAACGGCAGAACTGAAAGATGCATTGATAGCGGAATCGCCAAGAACTTTTCGGTATGCAGGGGAAAATCTCATAAACATGGAAACGTTCGTCCGTGGCGGTTCTGCAACGTATGGCGAAATCAGCGGTACGACTGCAAACATTATTCTTGCAAGGCAGGCAGCGGCCGGAGGGTTCTGGTTCTGGTCACCGCTTTCAGTTGCGCCACATCAAGAATATGCAATCGAGGCTTCCTATGAATCAACCATTGAAAGCGAGCTAATGGTGCGATACGGCACACAGA
Source organism: uncultured Candidatus Saccharibacteria bacterium (assembly GCA_964573395.1). Classification (GTDB taxonomy): domain Bacteria; phylum Patescibacteriota; class Minisyncoccia; order Phycocordibacterales; family UBA9973; genus DATIBQ01. The sequence continues at coordinate 69,218 of CAZNJI010000001.1, forward strand.
GCGGCACAGTATGGAAATCAATCCGCATGCTGCCGGCAGGATCATTTTCATACCAAGAGGTTATTGAAATTCCGGAAGGCGCTCAAACAATGGAGGTTCTTCAGGTGATTCGCGATTCCGGAAGTTTGGCCGTTATTCATCCAAGCATCCGACTCTTGCAGTCTGGAAAATTCGCGCGCGGGATGGTAACGCTTTCATTTGATGACGGATATAAATCATTTATGACCAATGCTCTGCCGGTACTTTCTGAATTTAAGATGCCAAGCACGGTTTCAATTATTACCAGCCATGTCGGCTATAGCCGGTATCTTTCCGCTCAAGACATAAACAGCATCAGCCGAAAAGGGCATGAGATTGCTGCCCATACTAGAACACATACGCATCTTTCGGAAAATCAGGAAGAAAGTTTGATTACCGAGATTGTCGGCTCTTGGTATGATCTTTCAAAGGCCGGATACAAGATAACGTCATTCGTTTATCCGTACGGAAACTTCTCGCTCGATGCGAAGAATATTGCCGCAAGAAAGTTTTCTGGTGCGCGAACGGTCAGCCGGGGTTTTAATACGAAAAATACCGACCCGTACCTTCTGAAAGACCAGCTAGTAACCCGGGATATTTCTGTTGTGGCTGTTCAAGAGTATCTTGCCACTGCAAACGCGAATCAATCATGGCTTATTCTTGAACTGCATGAAGTTTTGAAAGAAGACAGTCAAAATGATTCAGAGTCAATTACGATTGCAAAATTACGTGAAATTTTAAAGGCTGTTCAGGATTCCGGGGTCGAAGTGGTAACGCTTGAAGAAGGCATAAGACAATTAAAAGAGCGCTAAATGTTATACTTTTAATCTAAATCCATGACTACTACCACTACGAAGATCGTTCGCACCATTATTTTGGGACTCTGCGCTTTTTCTGCAGTAATTTTAGTACGTTATTTTTCCGTTGATCATCCGCGTACCGTGCATGTGTTTACTCCGGCTCCATCGTTTCGCGCTGCTGCGATTGATCCATTCGAGCAGGAATTTGCTGTTGAAGAGGTGGGAGCAATGTCTGAATCTTCACATAGCACGTTTTGGCTTAATTCCGGAGGCAGAATGACCGTACAGAACGGCATTGCAAAGACCATACAAGGCGATTTACCGGCAAGTGATCGATGGTATCAGGAATACGCCCGCACCAATGCGCTTGATACCGACGGAGGCTTGCATCCGCAGAATTTGTTCCGTCTCGTTACCCGATCACAGTGGCAAGATGTCCGCCAGGAGGTATTTTTTAAAATAGAAAAAACGAATATGAGCGACAGTCCGAACCAAAACGCGTCGAATGGTGTTTTGTTCTTTAATCGTTACAGAGATGCAGATAATCTCTATTATGTCGGTGTTCGCGTTGATGGAAATGCTGTTGTCAAAAAGAAAATTAATGGTGTGTATTACACCTTGGGGTTGAATAAAATTGTCGATGGCGTGTATAATGAAGCGTCACATCCAAATCTCCTTCCAACCGATAAGTGGATTGGAATGAAAACGGAAGTAAAAAACGAAACTGATGGCACAGTAACCATCATTCTTTTTACCGACATTGGCCAAACTGGCACTTGGACGGAAGCACTCCGGGTCACTGATGATGGAAATCAATACGGTGGTCCTGTTTTCTCTGAAAGTGGTTTTGCGGGGATTCGATCTGACTTTATGGATTTATCATTTAGCTCATACACAGTCAGTGACATAGTTGCGAATGCTCCTACTGTCCAAGTAGATCAAGTACCGCCAACCCTCACGCTTCTCGGAAATGAAAAGGAGGTTGTTCTGGTGGGTGCACCGTACAACGACGCAGGGGTAACCGTCACTGACAACATAGATAAGAAGCCAACACTCGTTACGGCAGGGCTTCCGGTAAATACCCAAACGCCGGGAAAGAAGCAGGTTACGTACACCGCAACGGATGCCGCTGGGAACACCCAGTTTAAAAGCCGAACGGTAGAAGTAATTGCAAAAAGTGCGCCGCTCAGTGTTACTAACAAAACGCTTACCTGCGCGCAGCTGCTTGCTGCTTCAAGCTTCTACCGCGATAAGCACATGCAGGCGCTCCGTGAATATAACGCTCGCGTTGCCGCCAAAGATACCGCTACTGCTGAGACGCTTGAAACCATTGCCTGTACACCGCAGGCAATCTGGATTTCTAACTACACCGCCAGTACGGCAAATATTGAGTCTCATGTAAAAAGCAGGATCGCCGATGCGGAAAAAGAAGGAAAACTTCCAGTGTTTGTTATCTACAACAGCCCGCATACCGGAACGTATAAATGGGGAAGCGGATTAACGCCGGGGCAAGGCCATCTTGATTGGATTTCAGCGGTAGTTCGCGGTATTGGAAGTTCCAACGCGTGGGTGGTTGTCGAACCTGATTTAATTGGCCTTTCATTTGAATACAACAGTGCTGAGCGTCTTGCCGCTCGAACGGATATTAAAAATGCAGTCGAGAAACTGCAAAGTGCGCCGAATATTCGCGTGTATCTTGATGCCGGACATAGCAATTGGCGGGGAATTCAGGATGTTGCCAAAGCACTCAATGAATCCGGCATTGCTGCCGCTGATGGCTTCGCAACAAACATTTCAAACTTTCGTTTTACCAACAACGAAATTGATTACGGCAACCAACTCTCTGCTCTAGTTGGCGGAAAGTCGTTTATTATTGATACAAGCCGAAATGGAAATGGCCATTCTCAAACAAACGAATGGTGTAATCCGAGCGGCAGAAGTATTGGTCCGGCGCCAACACAGAATACGGGCTACGATAAAGTAGATGCTTTTGTCTGGATTAAGAATCCAGGAGAATCCGATGGAACTTGTAGTGGCGGTCCGACGCCAGGGCAATTCTGGCAGAGCTACGCGCTTGGATTGGTAGATACAGCGAAGAAACTTTCAGGAAATCTTGCACAGCAAGGGATTGTAACGGTAAGTAAAAACGTTAGTGCAAACCCCACGCCAACTCCTGCACCAACCCCAACGCCAACACCCCCGCCGGCTCCTGCGCCAAAACCAGGGCCGGTAATTATTTCAGACGGAACAGATTCACGTCCAAACATTCCTGCAACGCCTACACCTACCCCTGCACCAACCCCAACGCCAACACCCCCGAAACCTACCACGCCAACCCCTGCACCTACTCCTGCTCCCGTTGCGCCAAAGCCGGCTCCGGCAACTCCAAAACCTACTCCAGCTCCAACGCCGAAACCAACTCCTGCACCATCTGCTCCTGTAGCCAGTAGCGGTGGAGGCGGAGGGGGAGGCGGCGGAGGTCGATCATCATCTGTATCTCAAACTCCTAAAGTCATTTCTTTAAACGATACAGCAACAGTGAATCGATTGAGAACGTCTGAACAATTGAAAAATTTAAATTCAGTGGCAGTTAAAGATTTTACAGCAGAAGGTATTGTTCCACCTCCACCTGAAGTAATAGCAATGCTTCAAGTGCCAGTAACTGCAATTGGCCCAGGAGTTACAGAAGAAAAAATTGAAATTGCCCGTGAACGAATTACTAATAGTCCGACTGGTGCAGGAATCATTGGAAAATCCATTGGTAATAATTTATCCTTCGGCGCACGCGGAACCGAAGTAGCTGAACTCCAAGTTTTTCTTGCTAAATTCCCAGAACTATATCCGGCTGGTCTAGTAACAGGGTACTACGGAAAACTGACCCGTGAAGCAGTGCAACGATTCCAGGTTTCGAACGGTATTTTTATTACCCCGCCAGCAGTGGGTACGGCAGGATACGGCTCGGCTGGCCCGCGCACTCGAACGCTTATCAATCAGATTCTCTTGGGGGCAAATTAAAAAACCGCCCTGTATGCAAGGCGGTTTTTCTGTTCCTTTACTTATCGTCTAAATGGTTCTTTCTGAGAGAAGGGCGCACCGGGTGCCGGATGAACGAGTTCAGAAGGAGGGAATTCGGGAATATTCAATTCAGGGCACTTAATCATGTTAATCCATCGCTTCGTTGTTTTATACACGAATCCAGTACCGGTTTCATCAATCGGGCCAACCTGTTTCCATGGATTCAATACATTCGTTGCTTCTCTTACCTGGAACTGCTTCACTGCCTGGTAGCTTCCTGGTCCGTATACGCCATCAACCACCAAGTTTGCATTCATGTATTCATTCAAGAAAGTCTGAAGCCGCACGACATTTGCGGTATCGTTCGGGGACCCCCAGCGAATGTAGCTGGTAATATATTCGCCACACGCTTCTTCACCAAGAATTTCTCCTGGCGGATTAGGGCGTGAACCACTTCTTCGGCTACTGCCACTGCTTCCCCCGCTGCCGCCGTTTCCATTGTCATCATCGTCAGACTCATCATCATCGTTCGGATCGTAGGTGTCATCATCGTCTGCGTTACCGTCGGTATGGCATCCTGGGTCGGCTTCGTCTATGAGCTCATCGCCGTCGTTGTCCGCTTCGTCGCTGCACTCCGGGTCGGTATCTCCGCCTCCGCCGCCGTTTCCATCTTCATTAGTCTCATCATCGTCGGTTGGCACATATGAATCTGGGTTATCTGCATCGCCATCAGAGTGGCATCCCGGATCCGCCGCATCAATCAATTCATCATCGTCATTGTCTGCCTCATCGCTGCATTCCGGATCGCCTCCTCCCGTTCCGCCTCCGTCAGGGCAATCAAAAGCAATCTCTACGACCAGATCATTAAAATCATAGTCGCCATTGCTTACCATGTCTTCAAACGCCAAAATGTAATTATCTGGGCGCGGATTATAGGTAACAACCTGGTCTTTATTATTCGCATTAAGGGAATTTTGGGCTGCAATTGGAATAGGGGCAGCGCCTTCATCTGAAGTTTGGATTGCGAAGCCAATGCTTGTTATCGAGTCGTCCGGAATGACGAATTCGTATGAGTCTCCGCTTGCCGCTTCCTCAGTTTCGTCAAATCCTGGAACTTCCCCTTTTCGAAAGAGCGGGGTAAACGTGCTAAGGTCGCCGTTCGTATAGTAGCCGAACACGTTTCCATTCTGCGCCGCCTCATCGATGAATGCCGCCGTCACGGTGATTTCTTCTCCTTCGGTCACGCTCCAGAGCTGGTATTGGGTTTGGTCCACTGTTACGTCTATCTGGTCATCGGGGAATTTTTCATCGAGTACCTCTTGCAGCGTTTTTTCGGTTCCGATGCTCGGTCCGAATTCCTCTGCCGCATCGTCATCCAAAGAGTCGGGCGTGGTGCATGAATTCTCCGCAACAAGCAGGATGCTTGGCGATTCTTCTTGAACAATCGCCTCGGATTTAGTTTGCTCCGTTTCCTCTGGGTCTGGTTCAGGAGTTTCTACCGGAACATCTTCAAGAGGGGAAGTAACTTCTTCCGTTTGAGGTTCTGCTGGCGACACTTCTTGTCCGAAGGCAAAAAATGAATCTGTATTGAAAGTAAGAAAACTTAGTGCGAGAAACAATCCAATTCCGTAATGTAAAAATTTTTTCATAGGCTAACTCCAACGTTACATGCCATCAGTTTCCTGACAGTTTCTGCTAATACTTAGAAATCGTACGCTCTGCCTGTGGAAAGTGTCAATAGCCATTTTTTTAATAGTGGTTATACTAAAGGCAGTGTAGTGTTTTTGGTTAATGTCTTTTGACATCTTTTTTGTTTGTGTTAAAGTGCAAGGCTCGGAAATAATCTATGAAAAAGCTTTTCGGAGAATTGGGACGGTTTGGACTCGTCGGGGGAATCAATACCCTGGTGGATCTCGGAGTGTTCAATTTGCTTATTTTTTTCTCCGGCCAAAACATTGAAAGACACTACACTCTCTTTAAGGCACTATCGTTTACTGTTGCTGTCGTTAATAGCTTCATCCTGAATAAGTTTTTCGTCTTCAGAAGCAAGGAAACAGCGGCTAGTAAGATTTTCCCCTTCCTCATCGTCAGTCTAGGGGGGCTTGCTTTAAATAGCCTATTTGCATCGTTCATTTTCCACCAACTTAATGCCGCGTACGGACAAGCCGACGTGAAATTTCACGCCAACGTAGCGGCAATTATTAGTACCGGGGTCGTAATGGTCTGGAATTTTCTTGGTTACAAGAAAATTGTATTTAAACTATGAAACCAGTCTTCTTATCGATAATTATACCGGCGTATAACGAAGCGAAGCGCATCGGCTCCACCCTCAGAAGTATCGACGAGTATTTACGAGATAAGGAGTATACGTACGAAATTATTGTAGTGAGCGATGGTTCTTCTGATGACACCGAAACGGTTGTTTCAGGCCTCGCGTCGGAGGTACGGAACCTCGTGCTTCTCTGCAATAGGGTTAATAGCGGAAAAGGGTATGCAGTGAAGTGCGGCATGCTCAAAGCAACGGGAGAATACCGGTTATTTCTTGATGCTGACCACTCAACGCATATCAGTAATCTAGAAAGTTTCCTTCCGGAAATTCAGGGTTCTGATGCAAGTGTTATTGTTGGGTCAATCGCGCTCCAAACGTCAAAAAGTATCGACCGTGCCGGATGGTACCGGAAAATTCTTCGGCCGATTTCGAAAAAAATCATCCATTCATTTTTACGCGTCGGGGTCAAGGATACCCAGCGCGGTTTCAAGCTCTTTACAAAACGGGCCGCGGAAATTATTTTTCCAAAAAGTGATAGTAAGGGGTTTCTGTTTGATGTTGAACTCTTAGTTATCGCCACCCATAACAACATGGTGGTAAAGGAATTGCCTGTTGATTGGGATAATCCGGCTGGGTCGAAAATCAAGCTCTCTTCGTACATAAAAGCGTTTGTTGATTTCTTGAAAATCGTCGGAAAAAAAATAAGCGGTAAATACCGCTCTGCGTCGCATTTCCTCATTCAGCATTTCGATGAAGAAACTGAGAGTATAAAAGGAAAAGGGTTTTTCTATAAGAACAAAGAATTCGTCCACCATAGCAATCTGCACCACACCCAGACGGCGCTCTATAACCTGCTGAGTTCGCAGAAGATTTTTATCGTGCTCCTGGTTGGCATTTTGGCAATCGGGTTCATTATCGATTGGCATGCAACGCTGGTTGCCATCATTGCAACCCTTACCATCGTGTACTTCCTCGATCTTCTGTTCAATGCATTTTTAATTTACCGAAGCTTCGCCAAGAATCCGGAGATTGCGGTAAGTGGACAGGAGCTATCAGCACTCTCAGATGCAGCACTGCCAACCTATACTATTTTCTGTCCGCTCTACAAAGAGTGGCAAGTGGTGCCGCAGTTCGTCTCTGCAATGCAAGCACTCGACTACCCCGTCGAAAAACTTCAGGTGATGTTCCTGTTGGAAGAAAATGATGTCGAGACGATTGAAAAAATCCGCGAGTACGATTTGCCGGAACATTTCGAAATTGTCGTGGTGCCGCACTCAAAGCCAAAAACGAAGCCGAAAGCAATGAACTATGGCCTCAAGCATGCGCGAGGGGAATACTTGGTAATTTACGATGCTGAAGATGTCCCCGAGCCCGATCAGCTCAAGAAGGCCGTTCGCGCTTTTGAGAAAGTAAAAGAAAACGTTGTCTGCATCCAGGCAAAGCTGAATTTTTACAATCCGCACCAAAATGTATTAACCCGCGCTTTTACGGCTGAATACTCGCTGTGGTTTGACCTGGTGCTTCCGGGATTGCAGTCGCTCAATGCGCCGATTCCGCTTGGCGGCACGTCGAATCATTTCAAGGTTTCGGCGCTTCGGGAGCTTTCCGGTTGGGACGCGTTTAACGTAACTGAAGATGCCGATCTGGGTATGCGGCTTGCAAAGCGCGGCTACCGAACGGCAATTCTTGATTCAACCACGCATGAAGAGGCAAATTCCGGCCTCTGGAACTGGTTCAATCAGCGCAGCCGCTGGATCAAGGGCTACATTCAAACCTATTTCGTGCACACGCGCGATCATGAAAAATTCCTTGAGAAAGGGAAACTGAAAGACGCGATTATCTTCCATTTGAATATCGGCGGAAAGATTCTTTCAATGTTTATCAACCCATTCATGTGGCTTCTCACCGCTTCCTACTTCCTGTTCCGGGAAACCGCCGGGCCGTTCATTGAAACGCTCTTCCCGACAACAGTGCTCTATCTTGGCGTATTCTCGCTCGTGTTCGGAAATTTCCTCTACATGTACTATTACATGATCGGCTGCATGAAGCGCGGTTACACCGGGCTCGTAAAGTATGCGTTCGTCATTCCATTCTATTGGCTCGGCATGAGCGCCGCTGCCTGGCGGGCGCTCTACGAAGTAGTGGTGAATCCGCACTACTGGTCCAAGACGGTGCACGGGCTGCACCTGCAGAAAGAAAAAGGAGAGCCGGAAATTCTTGAAGATATCGAAACAAACGCCGAACAGATTCCGCAGTACTTCTGGACAAGAGTGCGGCAATCCATTTTTTCAGGCGCCGGCGTGCTGGTGGTGGCAACCATTATCGCAAACGTCTTCAATCTGCTTTTCAACATTTATCTTGGCAATCGGCTCTCGCTTGAAGAATTCGGCGTTATTACGGCGCTTAATACGCTCGTGTATTTAATTAGCATCGTGGTGAGCGCGTACGGAACGACCATCGTCCACCAAGTGGCGCACCTGGTCGGGCGAATGAGCCAGTTTGCCGGGTTTTCATACTTTAAAAAGATTAGAGCCTACGGCTTCCTGATCGCCATTGCTGCTGCGGCGCTCTGGCTGTTCCTCACGCCAGCAATCGCGAATTACCTGCACATTTCAAACAGCCTCCTCGTTGCGTCATTCGCGCCGGCGATTATCGCGGTCTTGCTTGCTTCAGTGAATCGCGGTTATCTCCATGGCAGCCTGTTCTTCAAAAGCATTGCCATTATCGTTTTAGTCGAAGTGATAGCAAAGCTTGGGTTGGCGATTTGGTTCGTTGAATCCAAGATTCAATGGTTTGCGGCATTATCATTGCCGATTTCAATGATTATTGCCTACCTCATATCGCTTTTCATGGTGAAGCGCCCGGAGAAAGTGCCGCTTGATCGTTCAACCCAGAAAGATTTCTCATTCTCATTTTTCGGTGCAGCACTCGTTACTGGATTCTCGACTATGGCGTTCTTGAGCCTCGATGTTTTCTTTGCTAAGCACTACTTGAGCCCGAGCGAAGCCGGCGTTTACAGCCTCCTTTCGCTTGTCGGGAAAATGATTTTCTTCTTCGGATCGCTCTTAAATGCATTCATCGTCCCGATGACGAGCCGGCTTGAAGGGAAAGGCGAAGACGCAAAACCGCTCTTCTATAAAATATTCCTGGGCGCATTCTTCTGTTCGCTTGTTTCGAGCGCCGGGCTCGTGCTTACTGGGCCATACGTGCTTCCGCTCATGTTCGGCGCAAAGGCCGCAACCATTTTCGCGTACATTCCGCTCTATGCGCTCGCAATGTTCCTCTTGGCGGTTACGAATACGGTCGTCCTTTTCCATTTGGCACGAAAGCAGTATCTGTTTGCTGCCATCTCCATTTTCTCGGCGCTTCTGATGGTGTTCGGCATCTCACGGGCGAACGATTCGGTTGAAAAAATCGTCGGCGTCTTCCTGTTCTCAAACGCGATTTACGCGATTCTTATCTTCTCAAGCCATCTCTTTTACGGAAAAATCGTTTCGTTCTATAAGAACGTTTTAGATGCGCTCCGGGTATTTCTGCCAATTCCGGCGGCGCTGCCAGCGAAGCCGGGCAAGAAGCGGATTCTCATTTTCAACTGGCGCTGCCTGAACCACACTTTTGCCGGTGGCGCCGAAGTCTACATTCAAACCTTCGCGAAGCAGTGGGTTAAAGAAGGGCACTCGGTCACGATCTTTTGCGGCAATGATCGCCAGTCGCTTTCAAACGAATTCGTTGACGGCATCCGGGTCATTCGCCGCGGCGGATTCTATTCGGTGTACATAAACGCGTTTCTCTACTACATGGCAAAATTCCGCGGCAAATTCGACGTCATCATCGACTGCGAAAACGGCATTCCATTCTTTACGCCGCTCTACGCCAAAGAATCAGTGTATATTCTGGTGCACCACGTGCACCAAGAGGTGTTCAGAAAAACGCTAGTTGCGCCGCTTGCCGCTTTTGCGGCGTTCATGGAGCGTAAAGTTATGCCGGCCGTGTATCGCAATACGCCGTTCATCACCGTGTCTGAATCGTCAAAAGCCGATCTTGAAGCGCTGGGCGTAACCAGCAGGAACATTGAGGTCATTCATCCCGGAGCCGACATTGCATTCCTGCGTCCGGCGCCGAAAAACGACGTGCCAACCATTTCATATGTTGGCCGTTTGAAGGATTACAAATCGATTGACGTACTCATTAAGGCATTTGCAAAGGTAGTGCGGAAAGTGCCGCGTGCCCAGCTGGTAATTGCCGGAACGGGAGAGATGCGCGGAACGCTTGAATCGGTTGCGAAAGAGCTCGGGATTGAAGGATCGGTAAATTTCGTTGGTCGGGTAAGCGAAGAGGTAAAGCGCGAAATCTACCAGCAGTCGTGGGTAACGGTGAATCCGTCGATGATGGAAGGGTGGGGCATTACGACCATCGAGGCGAATGCCTGTGGTACGCCAGTCGTTGCGGCAGACGTTCCCGGGCTTCGTGATTCGGTGCGTGACGGCATTACCGGGTTCCTGTTTCCGCATGGCGACGATGAGGTGCTGGCAGAGAAGCTCGTAAAAATCATCAAGAGTAAAGTGCTTCAGAGAAAGCTTGCGATGAACGCGATTGAGTGGTCGCAGGATTTCGCCTGGGAGAAGGGAGCTGACAAGTTCTTGAGGATAATTGTATGAAGAAAATATTCATAACCCACTTTTTCACGAAAAATAATAAAGGCGATGCTGCCATTCTTTTTTCCATGATTGATCAGATAAAAAAGAATATTGAAAACGTCTCAATTTCCGTGGCAACTACTGAGCCGATTTCAGGTACTGAGCCTTATAAAGTAGTGCATTCTTTTTTCTATCATGCTATTTATTCCACCGAAAACCCTATAGTAAAGGTTTTGAAATCAGTTTGGATTATCTCTGCAAGTATGGTTTGGGCGTTTTTTTATAGATATTTAAGAATAAAATTAGATTTCCTTTTAAGGAAAGAAATCATCGGTTTACTGGAGGAATATAATTCTTCGGATATGGTCGTTCCGGTAGGGGGTGGGTATATAACAGGGAGCAATTCTCTTAGAGGAAATATGACAATTGTTTTGCATTTACATGCAATTGTAATTGCCCTTTTGCTAAAAAAACCTGTCATACTTTTTTCTCAATCAATCGGCCCTTTTGCAAATGATTTTCAAAGATACATAACAAGATTTGTGTTGAATAAGGTCACTTATATTTTTGCAAGAGAAAATTATTCCGTAGAAACTTTAAATTCTATTGGTGTTAATAAAAGTAAGGTAGTAAAAACTGTTGATGCTGCCTTCCTTTTTGAAAGTAATTTGAAAAGCGAGATGAACATAGAAATGCAGTCTTTTGGCATTACTTTTGATAAGCCAATAGTCGGTATAACGCTTAAAAAATGGTTAGGAAAAGATGAGCAAGATAAATATGAACGCGAATTAGCGCAATTCTGTAATTATGCAATTGATGAGAAGAAAATGGATGTGGTAATTATTCCCCAGGTTACTTCGCTCATGCATAACGACGATGACCGCTTGGTTGGGGATAGGATTAAGGAAATTGTAGGTAAAAAAGAAGGTCTCTTTGTCTTAAATAAAGAATATAGCGCATATGAGATAAAAGGAATTTATGAAAATATCAACTATCTTGTTGGTACACGGATGCATTCATGTATTCTTTCGCTTATTTCGGGCATTCCGGTTATTGCTATTCAGTACGAATATAAAACAGGAGGCATGATGAAGGATTTGGGATTGCATGATTGGGTGGTTAAATTTGAGGATGTTACGTTTGATTTATTGAAAAACAAATTTGATCAGCTGCTAAATGAAAAAGAAAAATATCTTTTGGCGCTAAGCAGTACTATTCCGGCTTACCAGAAAGAAGCACAAAAAGCGTTCTTAGTTTTAAAAGAGCAAATGTAGCCTATGAATATTCCTAGCCAAAAACCAAGCATAATCTTCTCAAATTATGATGATCGTAAAAATCCGTACTATGGCGGCGGTGGAGCTGTTGCAGTGCATGAAGTCGCCAAACGCTTAGTAGATGCTTCCAGTATTACGGTTGTAACTGGAAAATATCCAGGAAGCAAAGATGAAATGATCGATGGTGTTTTCTATAAACGCATTGGAACATCGAAAATAAAACCTCCGCTTGCCCTCATGGTATATCAGCTTCTTTTACCTTTTTACGCGATGAAAATGAAGTATGAAGTATGGGTTGAATCTTTCACGGCTCCGTATTCAACCGCTTTTCTACCTATTTTTACTCGAAAGCCGGTAATAGGTTTAACGCATCTCCTTGCAGGAAGGCCAATGTATCGGAAGTATAAAATTCCTTTTCACTGGATAGAGAAAATCGGATTGAAATTTTATAAGTACGTTATTGCGCTCAATGATGAATTAAAGAATCAGATATTATCTGCAAACAAAAAAGCGCAAGTGGCCATTATCCCAAACGGCGTTCCGGAAAGTTTAATTTCCGCTGAGTTTGAAAAACAAGGTAATCATATCCTTTATCTAGGAAGAATTGATTATAAACAAAAAGGGCTTGACATGCTTCTTGAAGTCTATAAAAAAATAGCAAACAATACCAATTTAAATCTAATCATTGCCGGAGGAGGAGAGCAAAAGGAAATCGATAAATTAATGGAAAACATAAAAAACTTAGAACTTGCTACGCGAGTTCACTATGTAGGGAAAGCAGAGGGTGAGACAAAAGAGAAGCTTTTTAAGGAAGCAAAAGTGTTTGTTATGACTTCAAGGTTTGAAGCTTTTCCGCTAACGCTTATTGAGGCATGGTGCTACAAATGTCCTGTCGTGCTTTTTAATATAGATGTTTTAAGGTGGATTCCTGAATCATTTACAAAAAAGATTGAGCCTTTTAGTGTGGAAAAATTTTCACAGGAACTGCTTAACTTATCAAATAGTCAAGAGGAATGGAAGATAATGGGAGAAAAAGCTAAGGAGTTTTCCCAGAAATTTAGCTGGAATAATGCATCAAGAATGTATGAAGAATTCATTAGGAATGTTAAATAATATGACGAACTTATTAATTAAAATTAAATATCTTGCCTTTATGGTAATTTTCTTCACTCTTAATCCGGGGAAATTTTTCAGACTTGTGAAAAATCACCTAAAGGCGAAAAAAATTGTTATTGGAAAGAGAAATGGTAATTTTTATGTTTCAGTAATCATTGTTACCCATAATGCTCTTGATTATGTAAAGAAATGCTTACATTCATTGAATAAATTTAAATCTGAAAATGTGGAAATAATTGTTGTTGACAATGCAAGCAATGAAGAAACGGTGAATTTTTTAAATTCTCAAAAAGAATTAGGAAAGATTGATAAATTACATCTTTCAAAAGAAAACACTTATTTTGCTGGGGGCAACAACATTGGCGCAAAATTGGCAAGTGATCGATCTACTCATTTTTTGTTATTAAACAGTGATACTGAAATTAAAAATGCCCAGTGGCTTGATGCAATGCTTTCAAATGTGCCAGATAGGGGAATTATCTCTTTTGGTAAAACAAGTATTCCGGTAGTTAGGCCAGATGGATGGTGTTTTCTTATAGACAAGAAAACATATGAAGAATTTGGTGGTATTAACGAATACTATAAAATGAATTGGGGAATTACAGAACTTGCAGGAAAGGTCGGCAACAAAGGATATGGGGTAAAAAGTATCCTTAATCCTGAAAAGTATGTTGTTCACTATGGCCAAAAAAGTTATATGTCTGCAAGTAGCACGGCTAAATTTAACAGGATGTCTAATAATGAGGTTGTAAAGCTGTTTAAGAATGTAAAAGTTAATTTATATAAAATTTGATTTATGAAAAATTCTTCAGCAATTATTTTCTTAGTCCTATTTGGAATCCTTATTTTTGGGCTAGTTTTTCGAGGAACATGGGGCAATCCCTCTGCAGAAGAATTAGCGCAAAGTACTAATAATCCTATTAGAATTTATGGAACCACTACTGATAGAGGAAGGTTTGTATTAACAAGAAATCTAGTAGAGGAACATTCTTTTAAGCTTGATCGAATGGAAGCGGATGCTTCTTCTCCTGATGCCGGGTATTACAAGGGTAATTGGTATCTCTTGTATGCCCCAGGAACATCAATTTTAGCCACTCCATTTTATAAGCTTGGCTCATACTTTAATTTAGAACTTGTTGGGTCATTTGCTTTATCAACGGTAACTACTCTGGGTAGTTTGATTTTTATTTTCTTAATTTCGAGAAGAATCTTAAAATTGCCAATCTGGCTTTCGCTGTTTTCTAGTTTTGTTTTCGGATTCGGCTCCATTGCAATTGGATATACTTCAGGTTTATTTCAGCACCACACAACAACTTTCTTTATTATTTCTAGCCTTTATGCCGTTTTTCAATATAAAAATAGTAAAAAGAGTATTTTATGGGCTTTATATGTATGGCTTGCTTATGGAATCGCAATTTCGCTTGATTACCCGAATATTTTCTTAATGCTTCCGGTAATGATCTATTTCTTGGTAGCTTCTTTTGAAACGAGAGAGGAAGATAAAAAATATAAAATTAGAATCAACCCGATTTTTTTAATGACATCTGTAGTGTTTATTTCTCTTAGTTTAGTACATGGCTACTACAACTATAAACACTTTGGGGGATGGAATAAATTAAGTAGTAATCTACCTGACTATAGACAAAATATTCATCGATATCTAGATGAGGGAAACATGGAGCAAGCTATTGAAGAGGTAACAATAAATAAAGGGGAAAGAAGTCCTGTTTCTGTATTTACAGAAAACAAAATAACAAATGGTTTATATGAATTGCTTGTTGCTAAAGATAAAGGATTGTTTTTCTTTAATCCGATCTTTATCTTTGGGCTTTTTGGAATCATTCTTGCTTTTAAGAAAATGACCTTAGAAAAAGGGATCTTAATAGCTTTAATAGGAGCAAATCTATTTTTGTATTCAAGCTGGGCTGATCCATGGGGCGGATGGGTCTATGGCCCTCGATACTTAATTCCCTCAATGGCGACACTTTCGATTTTTGTTGCTTACGCTATGCACCCTTTGCGTTATAAATTTTTCCCTAAAATAGTTGCTTTTATCCTATTTGCTGGATCAGCCGCGATTTCATTAATTGGCGCTCTGACAACTAATTCTGTTCCTCCAAAAGTCGAAGCTATATTTTTGAATATAAAATACGGTATTCCTTATGCATATGACTTTCTAATTGCAGGGCAAAGTAACAGTTTTACCTATAACCAATTTTTTTCAAGCTTAATTTCTTTGAAAAATTATTACCTTGCAATCTTAAGCTTAATTATTCTAATGGTTTTTATAGTTCTCTTTATCATGCCTAAATTCGAGAAAAAATATGAACCTGTCGATTAGTAAACAAGCTGTAGAAAGAGTTGCTCGATTTTTCGAGAAAGCTGCACGGCCGAAAGGGGTGTTTATTTTAGCTACGATTTTAAGCATTGTTTCTATTATTTTCTGCTATATCAAAGGCTACATTGTTATTTATGGCGACGCGGAATCGCATCTAAACATCGCAAAGCGCGTGATTCATAGCATTACACCGGGCTTTGCGCAGTTAGGTGGTATTTGGCTGCCATTGCCGCATGTACTTATGCTTCCGTTTATTTGGTCTGATGTTTTGTGGAAAACTGGCCTTGCAGGTTCAATCGTTTCAGGCCTCTCGTTTGTTGTCTCGGCCGTATTCATTTATAAAACTGCTTTCTTCTTGTTTAAAAACCGAATTGCATCATTCGCGGCAGCGCTTGTTTTTATGCTGAACCCTAATGTGCTGTATTTGCAGGCAACGCCGATGACAGAATTAGTGCTTATTTGTTTCTTCGTGCTTTCTTCGTATTTCTTTATAAAGTTTTTGTTTAACGAAAAGCAAACACTTTCGCTTATCCAGGCAGCCTTCTTTGGTTTTTGTGCGGTGCTTACCCGCTACGACGGTTGGTTCTTGGTTGCCGTTGAGGCCGGAATTATCGCGCTCTACTTTCTGCCATGGCAGAAACTGCGCGAAGGGGTAAGGGTATTTTGGAAGGGGATTGAATGGAAGAAGATTGAAGGGAACGTTGTTTTGTTTGCAACGCTGGCGTTTCTGGGAATAGTGCTGTGGCTCGGATGGGACTGGCTTATTTTAGGCGATCCGCTTTACTTTACCACCAGCCAATTCTCGGCCGCGTCCCAACAGCAGGAGTGGCTTTCTCGGGGTATGTTGCCGGCATACCACAATGCGTGGATGTCGTTTCTGTATTACTTCGTTACGGCGATGAGTAATGCAGGTGTGGTGTTGTATTTTGCTGCGCTTATCGGCATATTCCATTATCTTGGTAACAAACATTTCAAGCATCGATTCTTCGTAATCCTGCTTCTTTTGAGCCCGTTCATTTTCAACGTTGTTACGCTCTTTTTGGGACAGTCGGTCATTTTTATTCCGCACCTGACGCCGCTTGATTGGGATCATAGTATTTTTAACGTCCGCTACGGGGTTATGGCCGTGCCGCTTGTCGCTCTCTTATTCGGGTATCTTTTCTTTGTCAGCAAGGCTGGCGGCAAACTGCTTTTGGGCGGATTATTCTTATTCCAATTTGCGCTCTATGGCGTCGGCTATTCTCAGGTTATTTCATTCGAAGATGGCTGGCGCGGGCTTTCATCCCAGCAGGCAACGCTCCCTGATGCGCAGTACTGGTTTGCGCGAAACTACGATTACGGCCTGGTGCTGATGGATGACTTCGCGAAAACAATTAGTATTACGAGAACGCCGGTAAAAATGCAAAACATGATTTACATCGGAAACAAGCCGTACTGGGAAGAATCGCTCGTTGAACCGCAGAAGTATGCTCGCTGGATTATTATGCAAAAAGACGATACTGTATGGAGCAACGTCTTGGGACGGCCGGAAGTGGAAGACCGCCTCTATGCCTATTTCAACAAGGTGTACACCTCAGACGAGATTCTTATTTTTAGACGAATCGATAACTAATTATGAAGCCTTTTTCAATAGCCTTGCTGATAGCGGAAGTTGCAATTCTTGCGCTGGTCATTTCATTCGTTCAAGAGAACAAGAAAAAGCCGGAAGCGGTTGCGCCTGAAGTAATTCCGTTTACCGTAAAATCGATTGATACGATGAAATACTCGCGCGATCTGGCGCGAGAAAAATCAAACGATTCGTCGTTCGACACAGAGATTGCCGCGCAGATGAAATTGATAAAAGGCGCAGGGGCAACCCATGCGGCAATTAGCACTCCGTATGACAAAGAGTTCGTTCCGATGCTTACACGCTGGGTGAATGCGGCGCGCGCTGAAGGGCTTTCTGTTTGGTTCCGCGGAAATTTCTCGGGATGGGAAGGGTGGTTTAACTACAGCCGGATTAGTGCCGATACGCACAAAAAACTGCTGGCAGAATTTATTGCAAATAACCCAACGCTTTTTGCTGATGGTGATATTTTCAGCGCTTGCCCTGAGTGCGAGAATGGCGGCCCGGGCGATCCGCGCCGAACGGGAAAGAAGAATGAATTCAATCACTTTCTCGTTTCTGAATACGATATTGCCCGCGATGCATTCCGAAAAATCGGCAAAGACATAACGCTCTACACCAGTATGAATCTCGACATTGCCCGCGAGGTTATTAATCCGGTAACGGCGCAGAAGTTGGGAGGCACAATTTTGGCAGACCACTACGTAAGTTCGGTAGAGAAATTTGGAAATGACATCAAACAAACTTCGCAGCGCCTGGGCGCGCATGTGGGGCTCGGAGAGTTTGGTGCGCCAATTCCGGACATTAATGGCAAGATGACCCTAGAGCAGCAGGCGCAGTTCGTGGCAGGGCTTGCAAAGGCCATGGGCGAGCAGAACATTCTTGTGATGAACTATTGGACGCTGAAAGGGGGAACAACGGCGCTGGTGAATTCAAAAAATGAGCCATTGCCGGCATACAATGTTTTAAAGCAGTTTTACACTTCAATAAAAAATCCTCCTCGCTAACTACTTGCCGCTTGATTGTTTAATGGTATAAATAAGATATGACCCCATTGATTATCGTGCTCATTATTATTGGCGTTTTGGTTTTGTGGTTTATTGTTGCCTACAACAGCTTCGTCACGCTAAAGAATCGCGTTGAAGAAGCGTGGGCGGACATCGAGGTGCAGTTGAAGCGCCGCTACGATCTGATTCCGAACCTGGTTAATACCGTAAAAGGTTATGCCAGCCACGAAAGCGCTGCATTTGAAAACGTTACGAAAGCACGCGCCCAAGCAATGCAAGCGGGAACTGCTGCAGAACATGCGCAGGCTGAAAACATGCTTACCGGAGCGCTCAAGAGCCTCTTTGCGGTTGCTGAGGCTTACCCAGACTTGAAGGCAAACACGAATTTCCTTGAACTGCAGCGTGAGCTTGCCGATACTGAAAACAAGATTCAGGCGGCGCGCCGCTTCTACAACGGTAACGTTCGCGATTACAACACCAAGCGCGAAACATTCCCTTCAAATATTGTTGCCGGAATATTCAACTTTAAAGATCAGGCATTCTTCGACATTCCGGATGATGGCGTTGAAAGCCAGCCGGTTGAAGTGAAATTTTAATCTTCATTAAAAACTACTATGAAAAAAACAATCTTAACCATCGTTTTCCTCTCAATCCTGGTGCTGATTGTCGGGTTCCTTGCAAAGCCGTCTCCGGTTCAATATTGGCAAGATAATGAAGTAGGAGCTCCGACCGACGGCCGCGACATGTTTCCAGCTTCCGTTCAGGCAGCAGTTGCCGCAGATCCGTACACGCAGGTGAAGCGGTGCGACTTAAACGGGCAAGCATACTTTGTAACCGATGCGGTGATGATTGCCGATGAAGGAAACGACGTATACGACTCGAACGGCGTAAAGGTGGACAGTTGTTTTGGGTTCACCACGCCGGAGATGATTTCTCCATTCTGTAATGCGCTTGGCGGCGCACCGTGTGTAGTGCTCTATACGCCAGACTTGAGTCGGTAGTATACTGAAAGCATTACCTTAGTAATATAAAAGAGAACATATTCAATGGAACCAAATCAAATGAACCCAGAGCCAATTGCTCCGGTACAACCGCAGGCGCCCATGGCCGCACCTTCAGGTAAATTGCCAACCGGCGTGAAGATTATCGGCGTACTGTATTACATTGGAGCCGCAGTGGGCGTACTTGCGGCAATCGCATTCTTTGTGGGGATAAGCTTCCTGTTCCCAGGGTTCGGTCTCGGCGCAATCGGCGGCATTATCATCCTTGTGTTTGCCATACTTGCATTCTTTGTGGCGCGAGGAATCTTTCGTAGGAAAAATTGGGCTCGCATCGTTGTTATCGTCAGCAGTATTCTCGGGGTCATTGGCGGCCTTACCAATCTTGACGATGGTGGCATCGTCCAACTTATCATCAATGGATTGATCCTTTGGTACCTCACCATGAATGCAAACGCAAAAGCGGCATTTAAGAAATAATCCTGGGTTATTTCCCTGGAATGTTATAATCCGTTTTAGTGGCAACTCTCTATACCCATCAATCAAAAAATATTACCAAAACATGGCTCTTGGTAGCCGTGTTTTTGGCCGTTGTGCTTGGGCTTGGCTACTTTCTGGCAAGCTACTACCAAAACCCCGGAATCCTTACTTTTGCGCTTATTTTCAGCATTGTGATGAATATTGCCGGTTTCTGGTATTCAGACAAAATTGCCCTGGCGGCATCCCACGCAAAACCGGCTGATGAAGTGCAATTTCGTGAATTGCATCGCATTGTCGATAATCTGGCAATCACTGCCGGACTTCCGAAGCCGAAAGTCTATATCATCAACGACCCGGCGCCGAACGCATTCGCAACTGGCAGAAACAAGCACCACGCAGCAGTGGCAGTAACCACGGGGCTTTTGCAAATACTCGATCGCGCAGAGCTTGAGGGCGTGATTGCGCATGAACTTGCGCACATTGGAAATAAAGACATTCTGCTTCAGAGCTTAGTAGTTGTACTTGTTGGTTTCGTATCGCTTGCCTCGGACTTTTTCCTGCGAAGCATGTGGTGGGGAGGCGGCAGCCGCGATAACGATAACAGGGGAAGCAATGTGCTTGCGATTGTCGGCATCATCTTCATTATTCTTTCGCCGATTATTGCAACGCTTATCCAACTAGCGATTTCGCGAAAGCGCGAATACTTGGCTGATGCGACCGGTGCGCTCATTACCCGCTATCCTGACGGCCTTGCAAGCGCGCTCCGAAAAATTAGCTCGTACAATCGCCCGATGCAGCACGCGCATAACGCAACCGCGCATCTGTTCATTGCAAACCCGTTCGGCGCCCGCGCACTTCGCGGCTTGAGTTCACTGTTTATGACCCACCCACCCGTTGAACGTCGAATTAAAGCATTACTTGGAAAATCTGAATAAAAGTTAGGAAACTGCGTCCCGTCCCGTAATCAAAAGTTTGTGCACTCGACGAACTTTTGTATTATCGGGATGACCCATCCGCCGGTAGAACGCCGAATCGAGGCACTCCTCGGAACCAAAGTTGAGTAAATTTCGCCAGTACGCTAGACTGTGTCGAACCAAAAAATTATACGCATGGTGTACCATTGGATAACCTCTGGATCTGCAACGCAACCAACGATTTCTCGGCCGCCGACTCCACCGCCTGTCACTGAAGAAGATGAAATTGTACTAGTTCAGTCTGAAAACTAGGTAAAATGAATTACAGGCCGCCTTCTTCAAGGTGGCCTTTCACAAGGAGGAGTGCCAGAGCGGTTGAATGGGCAGTCCTGGAAAGACTGTGTATCAGAAATGGTACCGCGAGTTCGAATCTCGCCTCCTCCGCAAAAATTTATTACAATTTAGTTTGTGATAAAAACCAAGCGATTCTTTTTTCTCTGCGTCAGTACTCTTTTTTCGATCCCTGTTTTTGTTTCGGCTCATGTGAAGTGGTTTACCGAACCGACAGTCGAAACAGTTCGCCCGTACAACATTTCTGACGGAACTGTGCTTCTGTGGATTGGCATAGCAATTGTTTTCGTACTCCTTGGTTCCTTTCTTGAAAAAAAATTATCTGCGCCGGCATGGCTCTTACGCCGGATTGGAACGCTCGGACCTGCAGTGCTTTCGCTTGCGACAGTCGGATTAGGAGTCGCTTTGGTTATTTTTTCAATCAACGGATTTATTTTTGCACCGAATCTTCCCGTTGGAAGCAGCGGAACGCCGCTTCTTATTTTGCAGGCGGTTACAGGCGTTATGTTCATATTCGGAGCATACGTACGATATGCCGGAATAGTGCTTGCTGTATTATTTTTCCTTGCAGGAAAATATTTCGGAGCAATGGAAGTAATAGATGCCATTGAAATGATTGGATTCGCACTCTTTGCATTCATTGTGGGCAGGCCACAGTGGCAGTGGAAAGAAGGGAAATGGTTCCAGAGGATTGCAGCTCGGCTGCAGCAGTACGGCGTTCCGCTCTTGCGCGTTGGTACCGGGCTTAATTTGGTTTTGCTTGGATTTACCGAAAAAATTCTTGCGCCTTCGCTTACCCAGAATTTTCTGATGCATTACGACTGGAATTTTTTGCAGCATTTCGGCGTAACGGATTACTGGTTCGCGTTTTCTGCCGGAGCGGCCGAGGCGCTTATCGGTATTTTTCTTATGTTGGGCCTTGTTACTCGAATTACGACGCTGGTACTGGCCGGATTCCTTGTTACGACGCTTCTATTACTTGGCCCGGTAGAGCTCATTGGGCATTTGCCGCACTTTTCAATTGCCATCGTGCTTTTGCTCTTCGGAGCAGGGAATCGTTTAAAGCTGGTAAAAGGGAAGTAAAACCTGAAATAAGCCTTATTTTGCTTACTTAATGCATAAAACAGCCTATTGACAAATAGGCTGTTTTATGCTAATGTCCCAAAAAACAAAATTTCATCACCTCTTTAAAAATAAAATCAATGATAGACGCACTCAAAACACCTAAACCGAACTTTCTTCAAAGATTGCTTCGAGGCAAAAAGAAGCCGCCTAAAAAAGAACGACCTGCTTCTGAGCCAATTATGGATGCAGCAACAGTTGAAGAACTGATAATGGAAAGTAAAAAAAGCGTGTATGGCAATGATAATGTCGTACTGAATAATCAGGACACTATCAGAGCACAAAACGGTAAGAACTATGAAAATAGCGATGAAGGATTACGGTCTTTCGTTGGCTCCACACCTAATGCCACTGGGTCATCGCAAAATGGACACAATGTTACTTCAGAGATCGCCAATCCTCATCAACCATCATCACACAGTGATGATGAAGGTGAAGAAGGGTTCATTACCTCTTCCGGCCCTACTCCACCCACGCAGTCAGCTGGCGGTGGAAATGGAAACGGAAACGGCGGGAAGGTTAACTACGAAGATCCGGAAGGAAAAAAAATTCCAACCATTATATGGATCCTTGTAGGAGTTTTCCTGTTTGGGATTTTATTCGGTGCATGGAAAATGAACTGGCCACAGAAATACTGGCTTTGGACAACCAAGCATCCGTCTCTTTCTCTTTTAATTCTTTCTTCAATCCTTTTTGGATCCTGGTATCTTTTGAAAAATAGACGTGAAAACGCCGAAAGAAAAGATCCGGGAAAAGCGGAAGTTAAGAGATTGAAACGACTCAATGCTCAGAAAACTGCATGGGGAACGTTTAAGTCTCAATTCAGCAGCTTAGACAGATCTATCTTTGTTTTTGCGGTAGTGTGTGCTGCAGCTTCAGTTACATTCTTTCTGTACTATCTTGCAGAGGAAGCGATTAAAACTCCGTTGAAAGCCGGAAGCATACTGGCAATAGTTGGTATCTGCTTTTGGTTTATCGGAAGCAGAAAGTACATACAGCGAAATCATCCGGTTGTCGAAAAATTCGGGAGACGGATTACCTGGTTTGCGGCGCTCGTAATGGCGGGTACTTATTTTTGGTTCATGCCAAAACAACCTGCTGTTATTGCAGTACCGGTTACTCAAAGCATGGCTGCCGAAGAAAGAAAGCAGCTACAGGAAGCAAACGCTATTCTTCTCGAACAAAAAGATTCCTTGCATCGAAGAAAGATACAAGAAATAGAGAATGAAAAACTCAGCAATAATGCAGAAATGCAACAGTACATGCAGCAGAAGATTGCCAGGGCAGAACATATACGAGACAGTATCGTAGAACACGCCAGAGACTCCGCAAAGAAGGCAGTTGGTTTTTTCCAGAATGAAAACAAAGCGCTCAAGGATGAGAAAGCAAGTCTAGAGTTGAACCTTTCGAAAGTCGAAAGAGAAAACGAACGGTTGCGCTCGGATCGGACAAACGTCTTAAGTGGAGATTTGAAATTATTTCTCTTTTCTTCGCACGGATTGTTAATTCTGGTAATTATTATTCTCGCTTTGTACCTGAGGAAATCAAAACCGAAGGTAGCTTATCCGGCACTGGTTGCCACTTTTGCATTAGCAATTATTGCTTTGTGGTTTTACCGGGGCGGACTTCTTCCTCTTCAACCTTCAGACAAGGATGATGTGGTAAGCACTAATCCGCCAAGGGTTGTTACAGACAGTGCTGCAATTAAAAAGCTGCAGGAAGAAGTAAAACGGCTCCAGGACGATGTCATTAAAAAAGACTCTGCCTTGGCCGCCATACCTTCCGTTGGCGACAGCACGAAAACTGATTCGCTTCAGATGGCCGACAACGACCGTCCGGCAGCAGATTCAGCAGCGGTGGTAAAGACTCCAAAACCCATGCCGGATACGACTGCAAAGAAGCCTGATGTGGCTAAAGGCGGAAAAGGAAGAAAATCGAAGGTGAATTCGTACAAACCTGATCCGAAATCTCCCCTGGTGGTAAAACACCAGGCAAGAGAGTACAAGCCGGATCCGCTCGGTACCAGAGTTATGGCTACCGGAGCGAGGCAATACAAGCCGGACAATCGGCTGCCATTACGGACGTATTAGAGTGATGAAATGTTCTTTAAGTGCTAAAGCGCAGGAATGAATCCTGCGCTTTTTTTATTTGATATGAAGCACTACTACTTCTGGCGGATTGAAAAGGCGAAGCGGCGGGCCGAAAGTTCCCACGCCGCTCGTGGTTACAGTATGCATTTCGCCGACGATATGATGGCCGTAGAAGAATTTTCCGTATATTCCCCGAACTATGTAACCGATTGGCCAGAATTGGCCGCGATGCGAATGGCCGGACACTACCAAGTCGAATCCGTACTTGTTGAATATGTCGTAGAAGGTTGGCGGATGGTTGATGGCAACCATGCCTTCAAACGACGGAATACCGAAGCTTTGGATGATAGCTTCGATTGATGCCGCCTCGGCCTGCGGCCGATACATGAATCCGGCAATGTGTACGCCTTCAAACATTGTTACTTCATCTTGAAGCGTCGTTATTCCGAACGATCTGATGGTGTCCATGAAAAGCCCGTAGTTCCCGTACCCTTCATGATTCCCTGGCGCATAAAAAACAGGGTAGTCTTTCGTTAGAGATTTCCATGCCGGGGCAATTGCTTCGAAATCAAACGTTGCTCCGTCAAAATAATCTCCGGCAATTAGAACAACATCCGGATCGGCTTTCTGAATTACTTTTATAGTGCGCTGTGCAAGACGGGTTTGATTGACCAGCCCGAAGTGGGTATCGGCAATGACGGCTATCCGCTTTCCGCTCCAGGCGCCAAGCGCCGGAGCTGAAATTTCATACGAAACGGTGCGCACGGTCAGCGTCTGCAGCATGCCAGCTATTCCCGCAAGAGATGCAAGCACTACAAGCGCTCGTGCGACGATGAGCGCACTCCATTCAAAGTGAAAGATTGCGCTTCCGAGATAGAGGATCCCAAGAATGCCGGCTGCAATCAGAAAGTATACGGCACAGCCAGCGAGCGCCATAACGGCCGCGTATATTGCTCTGGCAAGCGCGCTTTGGGAAATGTTTGAAAGAGAGAATGTGCCGATCAGAAGAAAGGGAAGGATTACTGAAACAGCGAGTGCGATTTTCGATCCGGCAGGCGAAAGCCGAAGCGCAACGGTAAAGAGTTTTGCCGAAGCGATGGAAAGAACGAGCGTAAGGGACAAGAAAACCAAGAGGAAAATGATTCTTGATGACATGATGGCAAAAAGTATAGCATTCCCGAATCTTCATTTATACTGGTGGCATGACATCTCCAGCTTTTGCCGAACTCTATGAAAAGCTCAATCAGGGCCAGAAAAAGGCGGTAGATACGATTGAGGGGCCGGTAATGGTGATTGCCGGGCCGGGAACCGGCAAAACCCAAGTATTAACGCTGCGCATCGCGAACATCCTTTTAAAGACCGATACGGCTCCAGAGCAAATTCTGGCGCTCACCTTTACGGAGAGCGGCGTAGCGGCAATGCGAAAGCGCTTGGCGGCAATTATTGGCGCGCCGGCCTACCGGGTAACCATTACCACCTTCCATAGCTTCTGCGATGGCATCATTAAGATGTACCCAGAATATTTTCCGCGGATTATCGGTTCGCGGCCGATCACGGAAGTGACCCAGGTGGGCATCATCGAAAAAATCGTTGATGCGGGCGATTTGAAACTGCTTCGGCCGTGGGGCGACCCGCACCTGTATGTTCGATCGATTCTCTCTGCCATTAGCGACCTCAAGCGTGAAGGGGTTGTGCCGCGACGGTTTGAAACACTGGTGGCAGAGGCGCATGAGAGCGTTATGCACTCGCCGGATCTCTATCATGAAAAAGGAGCGCACAAAGGAAAAATGAAGAGTGTGTACGTTGATGAGCTTCGCCGTATCGAAAAAAATAAGGAACTTGCTCTGGTGTACGGTGCGTACGAAAAAGCGCTGGCCGAAAACCGGCAGTACGATTTCAACGACATGATCGTTGAAGTATTGCTCGCACTTGTTGAGCACGAGCCGCTTTTGCGGATACTCCAGGAAAATTACCAGTATTTTTTAATCGACGAACACCAAGATACCAACAACGCGCAGAATAAAATCATCGAGCTTCTGGTAAGTTTTCACGATCAACCGAATTTGTTCGTGGTCGGAGACGAGAAGCAGGCGATCTTCCGGTTTCAGGGCGCATCGCTTGAAAATTTTTATTACTTCCGCGATCGCTTCCCCGGCGCGATTGAAATTCCGCTCGTAGAAAATTACCGCTCAACCGGAAGCATTCTCTCGGTAGCGGACAGTTTGCTCGTTGGCCCCGAAAAGCTTCGATCGCAAACGGCAGCAGGCGCGCCGCTGAAGCTCTACGGGTTCAGTTCGTTCGATGCAGAGCATTTTTTCCTGGCACAAGACGTTAAAGAGCGGATTGCTGCTGGAACTCTACCGGAAGAAATCGCCGTGCTGTATCGAAGCAATCGCGAAGCATTTGCCGTTGCTGAGGCGCTCAAGAAAAACGGCGTGCCGGTCTCCATTGAATCCGATGGAGATTTACTGAGCGATCGAGACGTTGCCACGCTCCTGTCGCTGCTGCGAACGGTTGCGTTTTTCGGTAATGACACGCACTTGGTGCCAGTGCTTCATAATCCGCTCTTCGGAATCGATCCGCTTGATGCCTACCGGCTCATTCGTGTTGCAAGCCAAAAGAGAATCTACAACATGTTCGACATGCTCTACCGGCCGGAACTCTTGGAAGAAGTAAAGGCAGTGAAGCCCGATTCGATTACCGCGCTTGCCGACCTACTTTCAATGCTGCGCGACCTCTCGGCCAAAGAAACACTCCCGGTAACGTTTGAGCGCGCATTTGAAGCAAGCGGCCTGTTGAAAACAATGCTTGCGTCTCCTGCCGTATCAAACCGGCTCGAGGCGATCGGAGAGCTCTTTCAAGAGGTGCGGCTTTTTGCCGAAGAAAACCCGAAAGGCACTTTGGCCGATTTCTTCAGCTATCTTGAGACGGTAGAGGCGCACGGGCTATTTATCAAGAAAACCGCTCCGTCGCGGAAGGCGGGAATGGTGCGGCTCATGACGGCGCACCGATCGAAAGGGCTCGAATTCGATATCGTCTACATTATCCATGCGACGGCCGGCATTTGGGGAGACCGGAAAGATCGGGAATTGTTGCCGCTCATTCCGGAAGTGTATAAGCTTCGAGAAGGAGAAGATTCGTTTGATACTGATGCCCAAAACGACGAACGACGGCTGTTCTACGTAGCGCTTACCCGCGCCCGAAAAGAAATTATTCTTACCTATTCGGCGACAACGGCGCAGGGACGAGAAGCGATTCTTTCTCCATTTGTGCACGAAATCGAGCCGTCCTTAATTGAAACGGTTGCAACTGAGGCGATCGAAGCTCGGTTTAAAAAAGAGTGGCCAAGCACGCTCTCGAACAAAAAAAACAGTGTTCCGGAAAAAGATATTAGCAACGGCTATGTGAAGGAACTCTTTGATTCGCAGGGGTTTTCCGTTTCTGCGTTGAATAATTTTTTGGAGTGCCCGTGGAAATACTTTTACCAGAACCTGCTTCGGATTCCGGTAACGCCGAGCATGCAGCAGTACTACGGGCAAGCAATGCATGCGGCAGTGGATGCATTCTTCAAGCGGCGGGTGGCAGAAGAAACTGATGCGGAATTTTTAGTAAATAGATTTAAGTCCGCGGTGCTCAATCTGCCGATCACTGAGCGCGATACGAATGAATTGCTTCTCAAAGGCGAGCGTGCGCTTCGCGGTTGGTACGAAGAATCGTTTAGCGACATTTCAGTTGCATATCCAGTTAAAACCGAATTTCGCATTAACGGCGTACTGCTTGATGACGTGAAGCTCACCGGCGTGCTCGACCGAATCGACTTTATCGGAGGAAACGACGTGCACGTGATCGACTACAAAACAGGAAAGCCGAAGTCGAGAAACGACATTGAGGGGAAAACCAAAACAAGCAATGGCAATTACTACCGCCAGCTCGTGTTCTATAAACTCCTCTTGAGTCTCTATGATAACGGCAAGTACGAATTCAAATCGGGAGAACTCAATTTCTTGGAACCGGACGAAAAGGGGAAGTACAAAAAAGAGGTGTTCGAGGTGCCTGATGAAGACGTGGAAGATCTGAAGGTAACCATCAAAGAGTCGGCTGAAAAAATCAGAAACTTCGCATTTGCTCATGACCGTTGTGATACTCCTGAGTGCGGCTTCTGCTCGCTTCGCAACCTTATGTCTTTAGAGGAATAAGCTTTTTATTGAGTAATTTGCCACTTGGAAAAACTGAAAAAACTTGCTATACTGAATCATCAATTTAAGCTTATTTTCTAAGCTTTTTATTTAAAACAGCAGTGGCAAAAGAGACCTCAAAAAAAGCATACGGTGCAGAGCAAATTTCGGTCCTTGAAGGGCTTGAGCCGGTGCGCCGCCGCCCGGGCATGTACATCGGCTCTACGGGAGCCGACGGCCTCCATCATCTGGTATGGGAAATCTTCGACAACTCGCGCGATGAAGCGATGGGCGGCTACGCAAGCCACATTGAAGTAACGCTCCTTCCGAACGACACGGTACGCATCGTTGATAACGGCCGCGGCATTCCGGTAGATATTCATCCAAAAACAAAAGTTTCGGCGCTTGAAACGGTAATGACCACGCTCCACGCCGGAGGAAAATTCGGTGGCGAAGGATCGGGGTATAAAGTCTCCGGAGGCTTGCACGGCGTCGGTGCATCGGTGGTGAATGCGCTTTCAAACTATACTCGGGCTGAAGTGCACAAAGACGGCGCAGTGTGGGTGCAGGAATACGCGCGTGGAGAAAAGAAGGCGAATGTCAAAAAGGTTGGCACAACCAAGGAAAACGGAACCATCATCACCTTCCAGCCTGACGAAACTATTTTTAAAGAAGGGGTTCGGTTCGATTGGAAAACGATTGTCGACCGCATGCGCCAGCAGGCGTACTTGGTAAAGCGGCTCCGCATTACGGTCATTGATGCGCGCGAGGCAAAGGAAAAGATTGATCCGACCAAAATATTCTGGCTGAAAGAGCTCGGCCTTGAAGTGCCCAGCCAAACTTACTACTTCGAAGGCGGGCTTGTTTCCTTGGTAACGCACTACAATAGCCACCAGAAGCCGATTCACGAAACCATTTTTTATTGCGAGAAAGAAATCGATAATGTTGGCGTAGAAATCGCACTGCAGTACGTTGACGATATTACGCCTCGCATCGTTCCATTTGCGAACAACATTTACAACCCTGAAGCGGGAACGCACGTGACCGGTTTTAAAACAGCCCTTACTCGCCTTTTGAATACCTACGGAAAGAAAAACAATCTGATTAAGGAATCAGACGGTGGGTTTACCGGCGACGACGTTTTGGAAGGATTAACGGCGGTGGTTTCCGTAAAGCTTGCTGAAATTCAGTTCGAAGGGCAGACGAAAGCGAAGCTCGGCTCAACGGAAGCACAAGGTGCAACCGCAACCGCGTTTGGCGATGCATTTGCAACATTTTTGGAAGAACATCCAGACGAAGCAAAAGCGATTATCATGAAATCGCTGTTGGCACTTCGCGCCCGCAAAGCAGCTAAGGCAGCGAAAGATTCTATTTTGCGAAAAGGAGCGCTTGAGGGCATGACTTTGCCAGGAAAGCTTGCCGACTGCCAGACGAAAGATGCAGAAGATGCAGAACTGTTTATTGTTGAGGGAGATTCCGCTGGAGGCTCGGCAAAGCAGGGTCGTGATCGTACCATTCAGGCTGTGCTTCCCCTTCGCGGAAAAATTTTGAACGTTGAACGAGCGCGACTCGATAAAATGCTTGCTTCGAAAGAAGTGAAGTCACTCGTGATTGCGATGGGAACGTCGATTGGTGATACGTTTGATATTGAACGGATGCGCTACCATAAAATCATCATTGCGACCGATGCGGACGTTGACGGCTCGCACATTACCACGCTCTTGCTCACGCTTTTTTACCGCTATTTCCGCGAGGTTATCGAAGCCGGATACATTTACATTGCCCAGCCGCCGCTCTACAAGATTAAAAAAGGAAAAGAAACATTTTATGCATACAACGATGAGCAGAAGGCGAAGATTATCGGTGCCGATGTAGAAATAGGAGAGATTCAGGAAATTGCGCCAGGAGAACAAGAAGAAGAAACTGAGGAAGAGGGGGAGGAAAAGAAAACAAAGAAAGCGCCAAAAATTTCAATTCAACGATACAAAGGTTTGGGAGAAATGAACCCTGAAGAGCTGTGGGAGACAACGATGGATCCAAGCCGTCGCGTCATTAAGCAGGTGATAATCGAAGATGCCGAAGAGGCAAACTCGGTGTTCGACATTCTGATGGGAACCGAAGTAGCGCCGCGCAAGAGCTTCATTCAATCGAACGCAAAGCTTGCAAATCTCGACATATAAAAAACCCTCTTCATTAGAAGAGGGTTTTTCTTTACTCGATACAGTGGTTTTTGATGCTAAACATCGGCGAACCGATTTTTTCAGATAGTTGAATGATTTGGTGTCCATTAGTAGGGACAAACCAGTCGCTCCGAGGGAGAATAAAAACTTTTGTCCCAACGGGCTTTTTCTCTAGTTCTTTTGGCACAGCAGTTTTATTTTCATTTCTCTTCAGGGTATTGCCGCGAAGGAATACTCCTCCAACTTCCACTTTCACCTCTTTGTCGGTAATGAAGTCTACTGTCGGGACTATATCATCTGCAGTAATTTTTTTCTTCAATCTTCCTACTGAAAGCGTAAGCTCGAATTCCGTTTGTTTTGTTGGTTTTGTGGCAGTAAATGCTGGTTCGCCATACTTGAGGCCGCATTTTTCACAACTGAAACCGATGCTTGCAACCCACGAAGGTGTATGGCTTCCGGGACCAATAATGCCATTATTTTTGCCGAATTTTACGGTAAAAATCTCAACAATGTTTCCCTTTTTACAGAAGCATTTTTTACCTGTATCTCTATATACTTTTTCAATTTTTTCCATAAAAACAAATTTTCCTGACAGTACCACTTTATTCCTGGAAAGTAAAATCCCAGCCAGGCTGGGATTTTTTACTATTTCAACTCTGATTTAATGAGGAACTGTAGCTCTTTGATGTGGGATTCTTTGTCACGCGCCATTTTCTTCCAAAAATCCTTCATTGCATCGGTTCCCGCTTCTTCAATATAGTACTTTTGAATCCGCCATAGGCTTTTGGATTCCTGGGTCAGCTGGTTTATGAGGTTGTAGGTGTTGTTATCCATAGCGGAAGTATAGCACTCGTTGACAGGGGGTGCATACTTGGTATAGTCGAAACAAACCCATATACCATGAGTACATTCAATGTTCTCTTAGTTCACGGTGGTGAGCCAGGTCTTGATAAAATGAAGCAAAAGATCCTGGATGTTTTACCGGAGTTGGAAGACGTGAAGGGTATTAAATCTACCGACAGAAGTTTTTTATTCGAAAGATTAAGCGAGGAAGGCAGGGTATTTGACGCAATTATCTTTACGGAAGAAGCGCGAATGAAACAGTGGTTTTTCCTGCGAATGATGAAAGCGTACAAGCCACGAGAGGTTGTGTTGGTAGGAGATAGAAAAAATGACGGCATCAGCATTGCAGACGAACAGGTTTTTATCGTTAATGACATAACAGATTGGAAAACCAATCTCTATTCATTAAAAAATTGAATTCACCACTACAAAGAAAAAGATGGGGCCGGTCCCATCTTTTTTTATTTCCGTTCTTTTATTTCCGTTACGAGTTTTGAGACAAGGTCGTCTCTTGAAACAGAAACTTTTTCCCCATTGCGCAGTTCAAGTGTATAATTTCCCGATTCAATTTCCTTGTCTCCAATAACAAGCAGGTACGGAATTTTTTCTTGCTTTGCATTCCGCACTTTCTTTCCGAGCGTTTCGTTTGACGTGTCGATTTCAGCTCGAATTTCAACCTCTTTCAGTATGTCAAAAATCCCTTGTGCATATGAGACATGCTTTTCTGAAATTGGGAGAATTGCAATTTGCACCGGCGAAAGCCAGAGGGGAAATGCGCCTTCGTACTTTTCAATAAGGAATGCCATAATGCGTTCGATTGCGCCGATAGACGAGCGGTGCACCACAAAACATTCATGGTCTTTGCCGTCTTCGCCGGTGTATGTTAAATGAAAGCGCTCTGGCATGCAGAAGTCGTATTGCACGGTGAATGCAGTATCTTCTTTGCCGTTTACATTTTTCATTTGAATATCAATTTTTGGTCCGTAGAATGCTGCTTCGTCTTTTGCTTCTTCAAATTTTGATCCGCGTGTTTGCATTAGCGTTCGAAGGAGTGCTTCGCCTTTTTCCCACGCTTCATCATTTTTGTAATACTTTTCTGTATTTGCTCGATCACCAAGCGAAAGGCGGTAGCGGTAATCAATATCAAGCGTAAGGCCAAATACGCTGGTAACATATTCAATAAGATCAAGCGCTTTTCCAATTTCCTCTACCGCTTGTTCTTCGTTTGCGCAGATGATATGTGCATCAGCAAGGCAGAATGAACGAACGCGCTGGAGCCCCATGAGCTCACCTGATTGCTCGTACCGATAGAGCTGTGCGAGCTCTGCAATGCGCATGGGAAGTTCTCGATAGCTATGCGGTTTCGAAAGATAGAGCTCGAAGTGGTGCGGACAGGTCATCGGGCGAAGCATGAACTCTTCGTCATCAATCACAATCGGTGCGTACATCGAATCTTTATAGTGGGGGTAATGCCCTGATTTTTTATAGAGATCGAGTTTCGCGATATCAGGCGTTTTTACGTGAAGGTATCCGCGGCGAATTTCCTCGTCGATGATAAACCGCTCGAGTTCGCGGCGGATCGTCGCACCTTTTGGAAGCCATAATGGCAGTCCTTTTCCAACTGTATCGGAGAAGGTGAATAGCTCGAGTTCACGCCCAAGGCGCTTATGATCCCGGCTGGATTCCGTATTATCAGACATGTCAAAAACTATAGCATTTGTAACGATTTTTTGCTTACTTGACAAATCTTGTTTTTTAAGTACATTTTGTGTAAATCAAAAAAAGGAGTAGTCATGATGTCTACCATCCAAACTCAAATCCTTGTAACGAACGAGGATTATGAAAAGTACATTAAAACCTTTCCACCAGAAAGAAAAACAGAACTTCGCTTCCCTTCTTCTACTGCCTTTACGAAAAGGTATGGAGTAACCACTATTGGCATATTTGATCGAAAAGAAGGTCTGTATGTCCTCGTTCCATACTTTGTCAGCAAATCACATGAGGAATCCATTGATCCCAATGTTAGAGATACACCAGACCTGATGGCTAGATTTTGCATACTGAATGAAACTGGTCTGGAAGTAAAAGGAAAAGTTGTCCAACTCGGGAATCACTTTTCGGTAAAAAATACAGATGATAGTGTCCCTGAAGATTACTTTCATCGATATGTGATGCTTGCTGATGGACTGGAAGGTGAATTGCTGACCGAGGAACAAGTTGTATCGGAAAAGAATGGCGCGCCGGTATTGGTGCACGAACGGCTGCTTCCTCGTATCTTTGAGGAGCAGACTATCGTGGAAGGAGAATTGAGGCGGCATCGGCAGTATTATGCCTATGAACGGCTCAAAAGCGATTATCTATTAGTGAAGTGGTGAGGAACGGTTCAAGCCCTTTCTGATTTTTCAGATAAGGGCTTTTTTATTTACATTTTCAAAAAATACGCTATGATGCTCTTTATATGGTAGTTCGAATGAGACACACGCGTGCACATACGGCAAACCGCCGGTCGCACCATGCGCTGAAAAGCCCAGCGCTTTCAACCGATACGAAATCAGGAAAAGTGCACCTCCGCCACCGCGCATCGAAGGATGGCATGTATAAAGGACGAGCAGTACTTGATCCAGTAAAGAAAATTGAGAAAAAGCAGAAAAAAGCTGCCGGCAAGAAAAAATAATTATTAACGTTAGAAGTTCTTTTTAATCAAAAATGGCCAATCGACACCTCTCCCGATCAATTGCACTCCAATCCCTCTTCGTGTGGGATTTTGCGGGCAAGCCTGCGGAAGGCCTTGAGCAGATGGTCGATCATAATTTGAAGGAATTTGCTCCGGGGCATACCGACGGCGCGTTCGTCTACATGATTACCGACCTGGTGCAGAAGAAGCAGGCGGTAATCGATGAAATCATTACCAAGGCCGCGCCGGAGTGGCCGATCGACAAAATTGCAAATGTCGACCGCAATATCTTGCGTTTAGGTCTTGCAGAACTCTTGTTTGGTAATCGCGATGAAGTGCCGCCGAAAGTGGCAATTAACGAAGCAATCGAATTGGCAAAAACTTACGGCGGAGAAAATAGCGGCCGATTCGTGAACGGCGTTTTAGGTGCGGTGTACAAAGAAATCGGCGAACCGGGCAAAGACCAAGTGTCAAAGCCGAAAGCGAAAACTCCGGAAGAGCCGATCGACCCGAGCAAATTACCAAAAGAGCGAAAGGCAGGCGGCATCGTTTATGCCAAGCATGACGGCAAGTATGTGATGGCGCTGGTGCATGACGTATTCGGCTATTGGACCATCGCAAAGGGCGGCGTTGAAGGAGAAGAAACCGACGAAGAAACAGCGGTTCGAGAAATCAAAGAAAAGCTCGGCATCGACGTTACCATCAAAGAAAAGCTCGGTGCTATTGATTACGTTGCTTCGCATCCAGAAAAAGGAAAGCTGGTGAAGATCGTTACCTACTTTTTGGCGGAAGCGCCGTATCAAGAACTTACCCTCCATAGTTCCGGCGGACTTGATGATGCTGCCTGGCTTGATCCGAAAGAGCTCGTTGACTTGCCGATTTATGATGATATATTGCCTTTAATCGCCAAGGCGATTGATTACATTACTAACTTAAAATAAGCGTAGTTTGTAGCTTATAGTTTATAGCCTTTTGACTATTACCTGTAACCTGTTAACTACTTCACGGCAACCATGATTGAATTTTCCGGACTTGAAGAAAAGCTCGGCATTACATTTAAAGATAAAAAGAACCTGCAGCGCGCATTCACGCATCGCTCATATATTAACGAAAATCCTAAAAGCGGGCTCTCACACAACGAGCGCCTTGAATTTTTAGGCGATGCAGTGATTGAACTCATCGTGACTGATCATCTTTTCACTTCGTACCCCGATCAAACTGAGGGACAATTAACGGCGTACCGCTCTGCGCTCGTGAATGCTGTTATTAT
The DNA here is from genome assembly GCA_964573395.1 of uncultured Candidatus Saccharibacteria bacterium. Taxonomy (GTDB): domain Bacteria; phylum Patescibacteriota; class Minisyncoccia; order Phycocordibacterales; family UBA9973; genus DATIBQ01. The sequence goes on from CAZNJI010000001.1 coordinate 104,395, forward strand.
GGGAGAGGTGGCAGCAGATCTTGAGATGAACGATTACTTGCTTCTTTCGAAAGGAGAAAAGAAAGACACCGGTCGTGCGCGCCAAACCATTTTGGCCAATACCTATGAATCGTTCGTCGGCGCGCTCTATCTTGATCAAGGTTACGAAGCCTGCAATCAGTTCGTGCTGAAAACACTGCTGCCGCGGCTTGCATTAATTATCTCTAACCAGGCATGGAAAGATCCGAAAAGCCGCGTACAGGAAGCGGCGCAGGAGCATGTTGGCGTAACGCCATCGTACCGAGTCGTCGGAGAAACAGGTCCGGATCACGACAAATACTTCACTATTGGCATCTTTTTCGGAAACAAAAAAATTGCTGAAGGAAAAGGGAAGAGCAAGCAGGAAGGCGAGCAAGCCGCAGCGCTTGCCGCACTTGAGGCAGAAGGGTGGAAGTAGCCGCTTGGGTGTGAGATACTATAGCTAAATTGAATCGTCCTTTCACTTTTTTCTCCATGAGGTAAGAGACGTAGCTTTCGGAAGGAAACAACATTCTTTTACTTTTTAAACCGTTTTTTATGAACATCTTCTTCTTGTTTTTCTCTCAGTCAGGATTGAAACAATGGGAGGCTAGTATCGAGAAGCTTAAATCCAAAAAGTGCAAGGTGTCTACGCACATAGTTTCAGACGCCCATCATGCACGCGAAGATTTCCGGCACCTTTTTAACGGAGGAACAGATAAAAAGCTGCATCTTCTCTTTACTGAAAAACCTTTCTCTTCGCATGATCTCAAATGTCCGGTACTGGAACTTTCCAGCTTGACTGAGCAGTGTGTCCTTGAAGCAGTAGAAAATCGTGCTCCTGCTGCTTAAATTTTTTAAAACGCATTGAAAGGCCGCAATGAACGCGGCCTTTTCTCATACTTTATTGACAATCAAGGCTGGAAATACATAATGGGGAAAATGTATCCGTATGGCACTTACATTGAAATGGTGGTTTGCTCCGGATGGAAAAATGGCCAGATTGTATCCATACGCTAGTAAAGAAGGGAAAGATAAAAAACTTGCTCTTGAAGAAAGCGTAAAGGAAGGAATCAGAGAAACGCTCGGCGCTTTAAAAAGAGACGAGGAGGTACTGCTTAAAACCGTCTCTTTTGATAAAGACGACAGGTTTATTCAGATGGTTCTTTCCCGGAAAAAATGGACATTTTATTTGCGAAGAACTTTCATTGAAAGTAATTTGAAAAAAATAATCCCCAATCTTGTCATTGCCGGCTCCTCCATCAGATAAACTGCCCCTCTTCGGAGGGGTTTTGTTTTTGAATGCTATAATTACAAGGTTATGCGTCTCAAGCATATAGAAATCGCCGGGTTTAAATCATTCGCAAAAAAGAGCACGCTTACCTTTACCGCTCCGGTAACGGCGATTGTCGGCCCGAACGGATCGGGAAAATCGAACGTCGTCGAGGCGATGAAGTTCGTCTTGGGCGAGCAGTCGATGAAAAGCCTTCGCGGCAAAAGCGGCGCTGATTTGATATTTCGGGGATCAAACCAGTCTGCAAAACTCTCACGCGCGGCGGTTTCCATTACGTTCGATAATTCCGACAATGTCTTCGCCTTCCAAACCGGAGAAGGGCGCGTACCGGTAACCTTTGAAGAGCTTACCTTTACCCGAGAAGTTTTTGCCGACGGAACGAGCAAGTACTTGATGAACGGCACTGAAACGAGGTTGAAGCAGATGGTAGAGCTCTTGGCATCGGTAAACATTGGCACCTCTAGCCACCACATTATTAACCAGGGAGAAGCCGATCGAATTTTGCGTTCGAATGCACGAGAGCGCCGAGAAATGATCGAGGATGCGTTGGGGCTCAAGATTTTCCAGTTCCGCATCAAGGAAAGCGAGGCAAAGCTTGCAAAAACTGCTGAGCATTTGAAAGAGATACAGCTTTTACGGCGCGAACTGGCACCGCACCTGCATTTCTTGAAAAAGCAGGTTGAAAAAGCGGAACGGGCACGGGCGCTGAAGCTTGAGCTTGAAGGGCTCTGGCGCGGCTATCTTGCAACGGAAAAGAAAATGCTTACCGAGGAAGAAGGACAGCTCAAAGATGCCATTACTTTCACTGAAAAGAAACAGCGTGATCTTGAAGATGCTCTTGCTGCCCTTCCTACTGAAGAGGATGCGATTCGTACTGATGCTGATACGCGCGGATTAGAGGCGGAATTGGTAACGCTTCGAACCGAACGGGGAAATCTTGAACGCGAACTCGGGAAACTTGAAGGAATGATCGAGGCGCATCGTGCACTCTTAGTTCAGGCGCCCGACATACAGGAAGGGGCAACAGTGGTAACGTTTGCTGGGTCGGAGCTTGAAGCGCTCTTGGTTGACGTGAACCATTTTCTCACCAAGATGCGCACGACGGAGAGTATTGATGAAATAAAACTTCTCATTGAGCCGCTCGATAAGCGCTTGAATCTGCTTCGGCACAAATTAAACGGGGGAACGATAGAGAAAAAGGATAGAGAGGCGCCTCGCGGCCAGGCAGCGGAAAAACTCAAAGATCTGGCGCTTGATCTTGAGTCGGTTCAGGCGAAACTGAAGAAGCTGATTGCAAATCAAGAGACGCTTGAGGCAAAGCTGCAAGCCATTACCAGCAGCCGTGAAGCTGAGTTTAAATCTCGCGAAGCGGCGGGAGAAAAACGCTTTGCGCTCAAGAGCGACATCCAGCGCGCCGAGAGCGAACTCCAGCTTTTGCAAGTAACCAGGGAACAGCTCAGGCACCGATTGGCGGATTTTGATGCAGAAATAAGAGAAGCAGCGTTCATGTTTGGTCCCGGGTTCATTCACTCACTTGAAACAATTGAGAAACTGCCACAGGAAACCTTGGTTGATCTGAAGCGCCAGATCGATCGCTTAAAAATAAAACATGAAGAGCATAGCGGCATTGGGAACGAAGTGATTAAGGAATACGACGAAACCCGCGAGCGAGACGAATTTTTGCAAAAAGAAGTACAAGACATTGAGGTGAGCATTGCCAACCTGCAAACGCTCATTATCGACTTGAAAAAAACGCTCGATGACCGATTCTCAAACGGCGTGCAATCAATTAACAAGCACTTTGCCGAATTTTTCAAAACCATGTTCGGCGGCGGCTCGGCATTTCTTTCTATTACGATCGAGCAGAAGCGAAAACGAAAGAGTGCTGAGGAAAGCGATGAGGAAGAAATGGAATTTGATGACGATGCCGATGATCAGTCATTCGAGCGGGGCATAGAAATTCATGTCTCGCTTCCTGAAAAGAAAGTGAAAGAGCTGACGATGCTCTCGGGTGGCGAGCGCTCGCTTGTCTCCATCGCGCTTCTCTTTGCGGTTTCCCAGGTGAACCCGCCGCCATTCTTAGTGCTCGATGAAACCGATGCGGCACTTGACGAAGCGAACTCTCGCCGGTACGGAGACATGATTGAACGGCTTTCGGAATATTCTCAGCTTATTGTGGTAACGCACAACCGCGAAACGATGTCTCGTGCATCAGTGCTCTATGGCGTAACGCTTGGTGCAGATGGTGCCTCAAAACTCCTCTCAATTAAATTCGACGAAGCGGTGAAGGTGGCGAAATAGCTAGTGTTTCAATTTTTCTAAA
>CAZNJI010000001.1:108108-116100 GCA_964573395.1 uncultured Candidatus Saccharibacteria bacterium
AAATTCGACGAAGCGGTGAAGGTGGCGAAATAGCTAGTGTTTCAATTTTTCTAAATCTTCAAACATGTTTACCGGTTGCCAATACTTCATTTCATGAGCAAATAGAGGGTAGTTTTTATTTGCTAATAATGTCTGTGGGAGGCCATACTCGCCATCAATGAGTTTTACTGGCTCAAAATGAAATGCACGAGCATCCAACAGGAAAAAACCGTTTGCAAAAATATCTTCTACAAGTTCTTCTCGGTTTTCGTTCTGGTGTCGCTCAAGGCCGGTTACATAGCCATCGTTACTGATGCCGATTCGGTGGTATTTTGCAGGAAGCGTGGTTCTGGTTACGCCCATGCCAATTTTCTGGGTAGCAATAATATTTTCAAGTTCTTTTTTGCTGTATAGATCATCACAGCCACACACGAGTAGCTGTTCTCCATCCGAAAAATACTTTTTTGCTCCGTAAAATGCAGACCAGGTTCCATCCATGTCTTCGGGCTGAGGGGCATAGAGCAGTTTTTTATTACCATAAGATGATCCGAGTTTTTCTTTAATGGTATTCCCTAAATATTTTGTTGTAATGACTACTGTATCAACGGTATCAGGAAGCGCATCGAGCGCCAATTCAATAATGGTCTTACCATTCGCGGGAATCAGCGCTTTTGGAATACTTTCCGTGAGGGGAAGAAAACGCGTCCCTTTCCCACCCGCGAGGATAATTGCTTTCATGAAAGAAATTGTACAAAAAAAGTCGCAGTATGTAATCTGCGACTTATCTTTTAACGTAGTATTCCTTTCCTTGCCACATTCTTCGATCGAACAGCATGCCTTCCTGCACTTTCTTGGTTTGGTGATAGGCGAGAGAAGTAAAGAACATCCATAAGGGCCCGGATGAGAATTCCGTGAAATGTGAAATAATCTCTTCATAATCGAATAATTTATATTCGGAATGCTCATTTCCTAACGTAATCTTGCATTCCTTGCCGGGTTCGGTATAGATGATCGAACAATGAAGATATACCGTTCCAAATTCCACCTTTCCGTCATAATGATCGCGAACCTCCTTTTTTAAGCGCTGCCCTAAAATAGCGCACAATTGCATGGATTTTGGATTTATTTCTATCCCAGCCTCTTCTTTCGCTTCTCGTACTGCTACTTTTCGATAATCAATTTCATCTACTTCATACCCTCCGCCTGGCAGGTCCCATAGTTGATTGTCGAGGCGTTTGAGGAAAAGATACTTACCGTTAATCTGAAACACTATGAAAGAACCGTTTATCATAAAAACTATTTTGTTGTTTTGACGATACTATAAAAAAGGAATAAGTACAAAAAACAATTCCATTTGACAATTTTTTGAAAATTATTTACATTATCAGTCCAATTTTGTTCCTTCACCGCAAAACCACTTGTCGATGCAGAACCAAATTTTCGTCATCGTTATCGTGGCAGTAGGTGTAGCATTTGTGACTTTTATGGTGCTCTTAGCAGTTCTTGCTCTGTTTATTGAATTTAAAGAGAGCGAGTTTGTTAAGGAAATTGTTCATAAAGGTCGAAGTTACTTCATTTGGCCCAGCACTCCAAAAGTAACTTTTCAAACCGTCTGGCATAACAGCAGCACTATTGCCTGGCGCAGACCTTCGCTACACCCTATCTAACGCGGGCCTCCTTCTTTGATGCTGGAACTAAGAAGGTTGGCCGCCTAAAAACTTACCCCGAGCACCTGTAGTGGTCGGGGTTTTTTCTTTGTTTTATGGAGTATTTTCCGCCCATATTTCCTTGGTTGACCCGGTAGTAGATCCAAAAATGAGACTCCTTTAATCTAGTAAAATCAAGCTCACTACCGGGTTGACAAAGGGGTTTCCATGACTATAATACTCACTTACCTGCCAAAAAACAGGTTTTGTTTTTTGAAAGCTATTTATAGAGAGATGTTTTTAACGAGAACCGCGAGTTCTCAAAAGTTTATTTCTAGTACGTTTTTTGAGCTAAAGCGTACATTCTTGAATTTCGCAGAAGAATTTAATATCCCCACCGGGATGTCACTTTTCTTTTGCCTCGTTCTATCCAGCCGTAAATTTTACGGCTGGATTTCAAGAAGAGTTTGATCCTAGCTCAGGATGAACGCTGGCGGCATGGATAAGGCATGCAAGTCGAACGAACCAGTCCTCTGAACGCACAAAGAAAGCCGGAAGTAGCAATATGGAAGGCCGACTGAGCGCTGGATGAGGTTCGCTGGTTAGTGGCAGACGAGGTAGTAATACATAGGTACGTACCCCCGAGTCGCGAATAACTCACCGAAAGGTGTGCTAACACGCGATGGTCCTTCCGAGGTAAAGTTTACGCTCGGGGAACGGCCTGTGAGGTATCAGTTAGATGGCGAGGTAATGGCTCACCATGACGATGACGCCTAGGGGAGCTGAGAGGCTGACCCCCACCGATGGGACTGAGACACGGCCCATACACCTACGGGTGGCTGCAGTCGAGAATCTTCCGCAATGGACGCAAGTCTGACGGAGCGATGCCGCGTGATTGATGAAGCGCTTCGGCGCGTAAAGGTCTTTTATGAGGGAAGAAGTTTATTGACGGTACCTCATGAATAAGGGGCTCCTAACTCTGTGCCAGCAGGAGCGGTAATACAGAGGCCCCGAGCGTTATCCGGAATTATTGGGCGTAAAGGGTGCGTAGGTTGCGTTGTTAGTCGTTTGTGAAAGCCCCGGGCTTAACCCGGGAGACGCGGGCGAAACGGCAATGCTTGAGTAGAGGAGAGGTGTGCAGAACTCATGGTGTAGGGGTGAAATCCGTTGATATCATGGGGAATACCAAAAGCGAAGGCAGCACACTGGCCTCTTACTGACACTGAAGCACGAAAGCGTGGGTAGCGAATGGGATTAGATACCCCAGTAGTCCACGCCCTAAACGATCCTGACTAGCTTTTCGGAGTATCGACCCTCTGAGAGGCGAAGCTAACGCGTTAAGTCAGGCGCCTGGGAAGTACGGCCGCAAGGCTAAAACTCAAAGGAATAGACGGGGACTCGCACAAGCGGTGGATTATGTGGTTTAATTCGTCGGTAAACGAAGAACCTTACCAAGGTTAGAAATCCAAACGAAGACATTGGGAAACCAGTGTCGTCCGCAAGGACGGTTGGACAGGTGATGCATGGCCGTCGTCAGTTCGTGGTTTGAATTGTTCCCTTAAGTGGGCTAACGAACGCAACCCTCGTCGTCTGTTATACGTGTCAGGCGAGACTGCCCAGCCCAGTGAGCACAATCTTCTTTTATGAAGATTGCGAGCACCGGGCTGGGAGGAAGGAGAGGATGACGCCAGGTCAGCATGTCCCTTGATATCTTGGGCCACACACATAATACAATGGTTACTACAGTGGGTAGCGAGAGAGCGATCTCGAGCCAATCTTCAAAGGTAGCCCTAGTTCGGATAGAAGTCTGCAACTCGACTTCTTGAAGCTGGAATCGCTAGTAATCGCAGGTCAGCCAAACTGCGGTGAATACGTTCTCGAGTCTTGTACTCACCGCCCGTCAATTCAAGGGAGCCGGGAGTACCCGAAATCTCCTCACAAGAGGGGCCTACGGTAAGCTCGGTGACAGGGAATAAGTCGTAACAAGGCACGGCTAGCGGAAGCTGGTCGTGGAATAACTCAAAGAGAAACTTGTTCTGTATTTATTTACAGAATTGATCCGGTCGTCTCTAGCTTCGGCTAGAGGTACAATGGTGGTGGAGCATACTCCACTCCTTGCCATGCAGGTTAGCACGGCGTAAACCCTCTCGTGCGCATCAATTGAGCGCGTGAAAGGTAGAACGAGGCAAAAGAAAGGTGAACACATTTCAACACAGAACAAAAAGAGCAGTACTCATTGCCATTATGCTGGCAGTGATTGCTGCTCTTTTTGTATTTCGGCCGAATAAAAACCCGGCTGAAGCTCCGGTAGTGCGAGAGCGGGAGGCGCAACCCGCTGGTCCTACCATAACAATCGGTGATGCAACTGTTTCGGTACTGGTTGCAGATACAGAAGCCTTGCGGGCGCAGGGGCTTTCAGGAAAGGCAAGCCTGGCAGAAAGTGAAGGAATGCTCTTTATATTCCCGCATCCGGGCCGCTACGGTTTTTGGATGAAAGACATGCTCTTTCCTATCGATATTATTTGGATACATGCCAACGGAGAGGTTGCCGATATGACGAAAGGTGTCACTCCGGACACTTATCCGCAAGCGTTTTTCCCAAAAACGGATATTCAGTATGTCCTCGAGGTGCAAAGCGGTTTTTCCGATCGCCACGAGGTGAGTATTGGAGAGAAAATTTTTCTTGAAAATTTTCTCAAAAAATAATTTTTGATTTTCCGACGCTGAAAAAGCAACTGTAGTAATACTCTCTTGGCACTCTGCTTTACAAGCGATTTTTTTTATTTTCCGAACAGTGCTTTCTGGGGAAAATGGTATGGGAGACTGGTGAATTTTTGTATACTTAACTCCAGTTTTATTTTTATTATGCAAGCTTAATTCCAAAGAATACGTAACCCATGCCTATTACGTTAGTGCGAAAAAGAAGTGGTTTAGTGGTTGATTTCGACCGGTCTCGCATCGAGGCTGCCATTTCCCGAGCGTACCAGGCATCAAAGGTGCTCATTGATATCGTCTCTCTTACCGAGCTTGTCGATCAGGTGGTCTATACGCTTGAAACGACACACGGGGAAGAGCGGGTTCCGGAAGTTGAAGAAATTCAGAACGTGGTAGAAAAGGCCATTGCGGACAAGGGTGACTTCGAGGTTGCAAAGGCATATATTTTGTACCGCGAAGAACGAACAAAAGAGCGCCGAAGGGATATATTCAAAAAACGCGTCTATTTAAAGCCCTACGAATACCCAGAGCTCTATGAATATGTGAGCGCAATCCGGCACTCGTACTGGATTCATACCGAGTTCAATTTTGTCGGCGATGTGCAGGATTTCAAAGTAAACGTTAGTGAACAAGAGCGAAATGTTATCAAAAACGCGATGCTTGCCATTGCTCAAATTGAAGTAGCAGTTAAAACTTTTTGGGGAGACATTTATAAAAAGATTCCAAAGCCGGAAGTGGGGGCGGTAGGGGCAACCTTTGCGGAAAGCGAAGTGCGGCATACCGATGCATACGCGCACCTGCTCGAAATTTTAGGGCTGAACGAGGTATTCTATACCATCGGCGAGATACCGGCGCTTATGAAGCGCGTGCATTACCTTGAAAAGTCGCTAACCAATGCTCGGAGCGAGGATAACCAAGAGTACAGCCAATCCATCCTCCTGTTCTCGCTCTTCATAGAACACGTCTCGCTTTTCTCGCAGTTCCTTATCATCATGTCCTTCAATAAATATAAGAATCTGTTCAAGGGCATATCGAATGCGGTTGAGGCAACCTCGAAAGAAGAGCAGATTCACGGATTGTTCGGCATCGACATCATCAACGTCATTAAAGAAGAACACCCAGAATGGTTTGACGAGGCATTTCAGGAAGAGGTAATCAGGATATGTGAAGAGGCATTTGAGTCGGAAAAGCAAGTAGTGGATTGGATTTTTGAAAAAGGAGAACTTGAGTTTCTACCCAAAAACGTCGTAGTAGAGTTTATCAAGCAGCGGTTCAATAATTCGCTCCAGAGCATTGGAATCCGGAAGATTTTCGAGACGGACGAACAGCTTCTCAAAGAATCGGATTGGTTTTATGATGAAGTAATTGCCACGAAGCACGGAGACTTCTTCAACAAGAAATCGATCAATTATAATAAGAAAAGCAAAAGCATAACGAGCGATGACCTTTTTTAGCAGAGTCGCATTAATAGATTAAAGAGACGTATCATATGTATTGGTTAAACGAAAACAGCAGAAAATTCTTATCAAAAGGCTATCTTGTAGGCGACATGACGGCCGAGGAGCGCATTCGCCAGATCGCAGAAATTGCGGAAGGATACCTGAACAAACCAGGGTTTGCCGATAAGTTTTACGACTATATGTCTCGCGGGTTCTATTCGCTTGCTTCTCCTATTTGGTCTAACTACGGCCTTACGCGCGGACTTCCGATCAGCTGTTTCGGGAGCTACGTTGCGGATGATATGTCTCGGATTCTCTATACCCATGCCGAAGTGGGGATGATGACCAAGCACGGCGGCGGTACATCAGGGTTTTTCGGCGGTCTGCGCCCTCGCGGATCACTCATTAAGGACAATGGGCACTCATCGGGGTCGGTGCACTTCATGGAACTTTTCGATAACCTTATTAATATTGTCAGCCAAGGTTCGGTGCGCCGCGGGCACTTTGCGCCATACCTTCCGGTTGAGCACGACGACATTGAAGAATTTTTAAACATTGGAAAAGAAGGGCACCCGATCCAGGAATCAACCTATGCCGTAACGGTAGGTGATGCATGGCTTAAGGAAATGGTTGAAGGCGATCAGGAAAAGCGGAAAATTTGGGCAAAAATCATTCAGCGCAGAACGGAAATCGGCTATCCGTACATTCTGTTCAGCGATACAGTGAACAACAACACGGTTGACGTATACAAAGACAAAAAGATGACCATTTACGGCAGTAATCTCTGTTCCGAAATCTGCCTTCCGACCGCTGATGATATTTCGTTCGTCTGCTGCCTCTCGTCAATCAACCTTCGCCACTACAACGAATGGAAAGATACCGATGCGGTTGAAACATTAACCATGTTCCTTGATACGGTTATTTCGGACTTCATGGCGCGCCTTGAAAGCTTCCGTGACAGCGACGACGAAGAAAAGCGGTCTGCATTCTATTTCCTACAGCGGGCATACAAATTCGCCAAAGAGCACCGCGCGCTCGGGCTCGGCGTGCTCGGCTGGCATACGTTCCTGCAAGAAAACAACATTGCCCTTGAAAGCCTCGAGGCAAGCAGTTTGAACGAAGAGATTTTCAAATCGATTAAAGAGCGGGCATACAAAGCATCCGTTGAGATGGCAAAAGAGTATGGCGAGCCGGAAGTGCTGAAGGGCTACGGCCGCCGCAACACAACGCTTTTGGCAATTGCGCCAACCACGTCTTCGGCATTCATTTTGGGCCAGGTTTCGCAGAGTATTGAGCCGCTCATGTCGAATGCATTTGTGAAAGACGTAGACAAAATGAAGGTAACGATAAAAAACCACACCCTTGAAAAATTGCTGGAAGAAAAAGGGATGAATAATGCAGAAACGTGGGCAAGTATCCGCGACAATGATGGTTCGGTACAGCACCTTGATTTCCTGACGGAACACGAAAAGAAAGTATTCCGTACCTTCAGCGAAATCGACCAAAAAGTGATTATCGAGCAAGCCGCCGTCCGCCAGCAGTATATCGATCAGGCGCAGTCGCTTAACATCATGATTGATCCGACCATTTCGGCAAAAGAGCTCAACGCGCTCTACCTCTATGCGTGGGAGAAGGGAATTAAAACGCTTTACTACCAGCACTCGATGAATGCTGCTCAGCAGTTTGGCCGCAAGAAACTCCAAGAAATGGACGCCAAGAAGCCGAAAGTAACCGTTTCTGTTATCGAAGACAGTGTGTGTATCGGCTGTGAGGCGTAATAAAAAATCTCTCACTTAAGTGAGAGATTTTGCTTAAATAAATTTAGTTTTTACCTCTTTACACTGTTCGCTTCTTGGGTAAAAGGGTTAATACCATCATCGAGATCGCTAACACAGAGAAAAATACTACCATAACGCCGAAGAATTTTTCATCCATAATGCCAGGGCGTAATTCCGCAGGCAATGAAAGCATTTTCGGATCATGATTAAATTCTCTGTTAGTTTGAATCATGGAATATACCGCAAAAGTAGAGAGGAGCGAAATAAGAAGAGTTAAATATTTCATATTATTTTTTTAACGGTGAACTATTACTAGTATAATACTACATTTAGTATATATTGTCAATATATGCCAAGTATGCTATAAATGAATGGTTGTACCGAACGATCGCCCAGCCGTAAATTTTACGGCTGGGAGGAAAGTCCGAACACACA
>CAZNJI010000001.1:116200-121432 GCA_964573395.1 uncultured Candidatus Saccharibacteria bacterium
TCTGTTACAATGTTCAGACGATGGAAGAAAATAATTCTCCGTGGATACGGCAATTAAAACGCACGCGCCCGATTGAACCACTGACTGAAAATATCGACACGGATATTGTGGTAGTCGGCGGAGGAATCGCAGGAATTACCACGGCATACTTCATTTTAACGAATACGGACAAAAAAGTGGTGCTCGTTGAGGCAAACGAAATTGCCCACGGAGCAACAGGGCACAACGCCGGCCAAATTACCAGCTATTTTGAAAAAACATTTAAAGAGCTGGTAACGCGGTACGGGCTTGCGCGCGCTGCAGCTGCGCAGAAGGTGATTGAGGAGGATGCGCGGGTACTGCTTGAGTCAATCTACTCAAATGCGGCTCTTTCAACGCCGTACTCTCAGTTCATGGGGCATGATGGGCTCACCACCTTCGAGCAGGTGATTACTTCGCTTGAAGACTTGCGGCTCAAGGCAGAGGCAGGAATTCGCTTTCGGCCGCTTTTGGTAGCGCGCGAATGGGACGAGCACCGCCTCATTCCGCTGCAGTATGCCGGACTTTATACTATTGTGCAGAAGCAGAGTATTGAATCGCTCTTGGAAACGAATAATACCGACTACATTGCCGCACTACCATTTCTTTCTGGCTGCATGAACAGCGCATTGTTCACCGAAGAACTCGCTGGATACCTGCTCAGCGTGCATGCAAACCGGTTCACACTCTTTGAACACACCACGGTTTCAAACATTTCATTTCATGGAGAGGAAGTGATCATAGCGGCAGGGCTGAATTCGATTACGGCCGAGCAAGTGGTGCTGTGCACGAACGGGTTCGAATCGGTGCAGTTTTCCGGAGAAAAAGGAAAAGAAATTGATGCGCGGTTCCATCATGAAGTGATGGGGCTTATCGGTTACATGGGAGCGTATCTTGAACCGCTCAAGCATATACCGTTTGCCGGCATCTATTCGCACCCAACTCAGTCTGAAGTGAATGATCCGTACTATTACGTGACGCGCCGCCCGTACGAACTTGAAGCGAACGAAACCCATAATCTGATTTGCATTGGTGGGCCGGTTCGCATTGTTCCTGATCGCGCCGATTACGACCAAAGGCAGCTCTTTCCGCAGGAAGTGGTCGAGCGCCTTGAAACGTTTGCTTCCGTTTCGTTCCGCCGCCATCCGAAACCGTTTGATTTTTACTGGCATGGACTGATGGGGTACACCAAGAGCTGGGTGCGCCTGATCGGCCCGGAACCGCGCAATCCATTACTTCTGTATAACTTAGGCTGCAATGGCGTTGGCATCCTTACTTCCATTTACGGCGCGGCGAAAATTGCCCGCATCATCAACAAAGAAGTGCTTGAAGCGAGCATTTTTGACCCGCGATAAGGCGAGGCAGGCCCGAAATAATTGATCCGGTAGTAGAGCTTTTGTAAAAGCCTCACTGCCGGATTGACTTTCAGCTTGCGTTTGCTATACTTACTTCGTGAGTTAAGACCTTTCATCGGTTATTAACCAACACATGCCTGGCGCTAAGGCCTCTACTTCGGTGGAGGCCTTGCGCTTTTTTGGGGTGAGCGTTACTATCTTACTGTCGCTAGGTGACACCGCCGGCTGCGCTCACAGAGGCATGTGTCGTGGAGGTCAGCACCCGGCGATGTCGCTTCGCGACGAACAAAACACAAAAACCGCCAGAAGCAAATGCTTCTGGCGGTTTTTGTGTTGCTTGAATACGAGTGCACCTGGCGCAACAGAGGATCATCCGGAAAGGTACAATGATTTAAATGCAAATAATTTGCATTTAAAAAAATACCGAAAAATATTTTTTTATTTTTTAAATTTTTTTTGAAAGTTATCCACAGTTTCGATGCAAAAAATATTGCAGTGCGTTGTGGTAAACGAGATAATATAAGTACACGTGGTGATAACGCGTTCAATCACACAACATTGTGGTCGATCATCATCGTGATTATTAGCAGAATAGTATTCTTAAATTTATGGCAGCAAAAAAGAAAGCAGCTAAGAAAGCAAAGAAGTCTTCTAAAAAGTCAGCAAAGAAGAAGTCTTCTAAAAAGAAGCGTGCGTAATAGTTCTTAATCCGTTGCAACGAAAAAGTTGCAATCGGAACACTCTCTTTCCACTTAACACAGACGCCCTCCTCGGAGGGTGTTTGTGTTTTTAAAGACTGCCCGCTCGTGCTATAGTAGGGTTTTCTATGGCTCATATATTCACTCGTCTTTTTGGGGGGCAAGGGCTTGGCGCCCACCGCCAGAAAGTGGCCTTAATCAATAAATTGGAACCTGAATTGGAAGCGCTTGCAGACGCCGATTTTCCGCTGCGTACCCAAGCCCTCAAAGAGCGTCTCACGAAAGGGGAATCGCTTGATGATCTTTTGCCGGAAGCTTTTGCGCTCGTGCGGGAAGCGGCAAAGCGAACGCTTGGAAAGCGGCACTACGATGTACAGCTTATCGGCGGCATGGTGCTCCATGAAGGCCGGATCGCAGAGATGAGAACCGGAGAAGGAAAGACGCTCGTTGCAACGCTCCCCACGTACTTAAATGCGCTTACCGGTTCGGGCGTGCATGTGGTAACGGTAAACGATTACCTGGCGCGACGCGACGCAACCTGGATGGGGCAAGTATATAACTTTTTAGGCATGAGTGTTGGAGTGATCAACGATCAATCGAAATCCTTTCTCTACGACCCAACGCACCAAGAGCTTGATCATGAACGCGATGAATTGGGAAGCTTCCAGGTGGTGCAGCAATTCCTGCGCCCGGCAACCAGAAAGGAAGCATACGATGCCGACATCACCTATGGCACCAATAGCCAGTACGGATTCGATTACCTGCGCGATAACTTAGTTGCTTCAGCGGACCAAATCGTCCAGCGCGCGCATGCGTTTGCTATTGTCGACGAGGTTGACTCGATTTTGATTGATGAATCGCGCACACCGCTTATCATTTCCGCTCCGGCCGAAGAATCCGAATCGCTCTATAAGACCTTTGCTGGCATTGCCCGCACGCTTGAAGCTGAAACTGACTACACGGTTGACGAGAAGCAGCACTCAATTAGCCTTACTGACGCTGGTATCACCAAGGCAGAGCAGCAGCTTGGGGTAGGAGATATTTATACCGAAAAGGGCATTAAGTACGTGCACCATCTTGAAAATGCCGTCCGAGCCAAAGCGCTCTACCGAAAAGATAAAGAGTATGTGGTGCGTGATGGAGAAGTGGTGATCGTTGACCCGTTTACCGGCCGCATGCAGCCAGGACGCCGCTGGAGCCAGGGACTGCACCAGGCGATCGAGGCAAAAGAGGGAGTAAAAATTGAGCAGGAAACCCGTTCGGTTGCTTCGATTACGTACCAAAACTACTTCCGGTTTTACAAAAAACTTGCTGGCATGACGGGTACCGCTAAAACTTCTGAAGAAGAATTCGTAAAAGTATACGGACTTGAAGTGGTAACCGTTCCAACTCACCGCGAAAGCTTGAGAAAAGACCATCAGGATTTCATTTTCCAGACAGAAAAAGGAAAACTCGAGGCGATTGCGAAAAAGGTGAAAGAGTTGAATCAAAAAGGCCAGCCAGTGCTGATTGGTACCGTCTCGATTGAGAAAAACGAACTTATCAGCGCCTATCTTGCGCGTGCTGGCGTGCCGCATGAAGTGTTAAACGCCAAAAACCACGAACGGGAAGGTGCCATTACAGCCCAGGCCGGCCGAAAAGGTTCGGTGGTTATTGCAACCAACATGGCTGGCCGTGGCGTCGACATTATCTTGGGCGGTACGCCCTACGACGACAAGCTGCACGAAGAAGTAAAAGCGCTTGGTGGATTATTCGTGATTGGAACCGAGCGACATGAAGCGCGCCGCATCGACAACCAGCTCCGCGGACGAGCCGGCCGCCAGGGAGACCCAGGAGAAACGCAGTTCTATGTTTCGCTCGAGGACGATCTGATGCGTATTTTCGGCAGCGATCGGATTAAGGCAATGATGGGGCGGTTTGGCATTCCGGAAGACCAGCCGATTCAGGCAGGGCTCATTAGTCGGGCACTCGAGTCGGCCCAGCGGAAAATCGAGGGCCTCAACTTCGACGCCCGAAAGCATACCCTGGAGTACGATGACGTATTGGCGCACCAGCGAAACGTGGTCTATGGTCGTCGTCGAGCGATGGTGGAAGGTGATCAGGCTCATCTTGAGAGCGCCTACTATGAATTAGGGGAGAAAGACCGGCTCGGGAAACTCGCAGAAGAGAAAACGACATTGGTCGGCAAAGACCAATTCTGGGACGTGGTTCGCCGGATTATTCTGTACACCACCGATACGCTCTGGATCGAGCACCTCGATACGATGGAGCATTTGCGGCAGTCGGTAAACCTTCGGGCCTACGGCCAGCGGGAGCCATTGGTTGAATACAAGAAGGAAGGGCTTCGCCAATATAAGGAAATGGAACATCGTTTCAAAGAGCAAGTCATTACTTTGATTGAAGGGGTCGGCGTTGCTCAACAACCTAAAAAATAGCCTTTTTTAGCAGTGTTTTTAGACAACTTTTTTGACAGTTTGGCAAGAACTGTATCCCAAAATATCTTTATAATATAAGGGTATTTTTAGTTTGACAAAGGAATTTTCAATGGTATAACTATTGACAAATCTTTACGAGTATGCTATCATATTGACAGTTGCTTATCAGTTTATATTGGTAAGCGATTTTTCTTTTCTTCCCTTATTTTATAAGGAAAGAAAGGGAAAAAGTACTGTCATGACGTTCACTCGGAGCGTAACCGGGAATTATGTCTAAAACACTACATCAGGTTTTCCGATCATTCATAATCGTTCCGTTTCTTGCAACTTCCCTCTCTATCTCAAGCTTCAACGCAGTGATTGAGCAGGCAGTTACCCGAGAAATCGAGAACGAGGCCGCACTACAGGCACAAGCTGAACGAGTAGAAAAAGCAAAGAAAATTGATACGTACTTTGCCAACAATAATATGCCACTCGCAGGTTTCGGTATGAAAATGGTCCTTGAGGCTGAAAAGAACGACCTCGATTGGCGGATGATCCCAGCAATTGCAATTCGCGAATCTACGGGAGGGATTTATGCTTGTAAGAGCAAAAAAGCCCAGTTCAACCCATTCGGGTGGAACTCATGTCGAAGCGGTTTCAAGAGCTTTGATGACGCGATTGAACGTCTTGCCCAGCACTTGGGCGGGAACCACGATAATACGAAACGGTACTATCATGGAAAGG
>CAZNJI010000002.1:0-29592 GCA_964573395.1 uncultured Candidatus Saccharibacteria bacterium
TGGGTGCCTATCGGGATTCGAACCCGAACTAAGAGATCCACAGACTCTTGTGCTAACCATTACACTATAGGCACCATGCTATTTAGAACAGCGTTCTGTTATACCAGAAAAACGCTTCTTAAGTCTAGCTGATTGTCGATTCCCTCGCTACCTTGTTCGTCATCGTTTTCTCAATGATCTGGGAAACAATAATCGCACAAACAAGGAGGCCGGCGTAGAGAATGAGCCCCGTTCCAAAATTCACCGCAATGCTTCTCATCGAACCTAAGAAAAACGCCAAGTACCACGAAGTAACCGAAACGCCGCCAAGCGCAAACGCCAGGCGGCGAAGGCGCGTCGGTTCGGGAGCCCTATCAAAAGAAAGCTGGGTCATGTACGGTGCGACTTTCAAATTAAGGAGAAAGCCATTTACGAGAATAACTCCCACTACAATCGTTTTCAGCAAAAACTTCGCTGAGCTGTTAAGTTCTTCGATGTTTCCGAGGTAAAGCGCAGCCCCTGAAAGGACTAAAATGGTAAGCGCAGCCCAGATAATATTGGTGAGCGTATCAAGCGTTCCTTTCTCTTCCGAAGAAATACGGCGATCTTTCAGGAACTTGAAAAACAAAATGTCCGTAATGGTCGCCGCACCGACACCCAGGATGAATCCGGCTGTGTGCGCCAGAAGCGCAACGGATTTATGAGCGGCAAGAATCGCCGCAACCGGAGCCAGCGGAATTGCAAAGAGCGAAACAAAGAGAGCAATATTACAGAACGCCGTTGCAACGCACCAGGTGCACCACGATTTCAACACGAACGCCTGTACCGCCGTAAGGTAAACCGAAAACAAAAAGCCGATGGTAGTAAGCGCCATCAGAAACAAATGGTACTCGCCGGTTACTATCTCAGGATGAAGGAGTTTGAGCGCATAGAGTACCCACACTGAAAGATAATAAGTCATACCCAGAAGTTCATTGCGAACGCCGAGCGTTTTCGAAAACCGGCTTCCGAGCACGACGTTGCAGTTCCCTCGGAGCGGGCAAATGAGTGGCTTCGGAGAGAGCTTTTTTTTGTAAATGAATGCCGAAAGTGCGAAACCGACTGCTGCACTGATGGAACCAATGATTTCTACCATTTTAGCATTGTACCATAAGGATATTTTTGGTTAGCATTATATATTGACAAATATGATTTATTATGGTAATATAAAAAAGTAAACAATCTAATGACACTTTAAAGCCTCTATTATGAAACTGTTCTTTTACATCGCTACTTTCATGTTATCTACTACTGCAATCGCAGCCAATGAACCAATCGTCAGCACCAAAGCTGGCCAGCCGAAAGTATACGCTTCCCTTCCGAAACAGTTCGGCAAGACCGTATACGAAAATGCGGTTATCGAACGGACGCAAACCGGATCATATCTGTTCATTAAAAACCCAACCGTTTTGGCAGAAACATTCATTTTCTTCCGTGAAGAGAATGGCGTTTCCTGGAAAGAGATCGGAAAAGTATGTTCCGAATTATCGGAAATCACTTATTCAATTATGAATCATGGTTGGGATCTAAAGGTTACCGGCAAAGATTGCGCCCATACTTACGAAAAGGTGCTCACGTTTAGCGGAGCAATGTATGTAGAAAAATAATGATTAGTGCGGGTTATCAAAAGCGAATCCATTTGGATCCGCTTTTTTATTTACAGGGTAACCGAAGGAGGTTCAGTATCGGTTTCTGTGGTATCTGTCGACTGACCAGGCGTTTCTACTGGCATCTCAGGTTCTTCCACCGCAGGTGTTTCAGTATTCGCCGGCTCTACTACTTCTGGTTCAGCAGCAGGTTCTTCTGCAGCTTGATCTACCGGCTCTTCGACAGTATTTTCGCTTTCTGTTTCAGTCTCTTCTGCCGGCGGGTCAACAGGCTCTGCTTCAGTCGTTTCGTCTTGAGGAGCTGGTTCAGGATCGCTATCGCCGGTATCGACATCGGCGCCATTAAGCAACGTACGCAACGCTTGCGCGCTGATGCACACGTCTCCCTCCTCATCGGTGACGCAGAGCTCTTCGGTCTGCACCCGCTTTGCGAAGAGTTTCTCTACTACCGCTTCCCCGCGTTCCGCAATGCCGGCAAAGAATTCTTTCAATCGCTCGGTAAAACTTGGATCATCGTAAGAGACAAGCGGAGCAATGCGAAGGTCAATCTCTTTAATGGCCCCAATTGCATACGGCATCAGCCCGCCCATGTTCAAGAACTTTCGAGTGGTGCCATCAATCCAATCGCTTTCAGTAACGAGATTAGGAAACTGCGCTTCTACTTCTTGCGCAATGAAACCGAATTGTAAATCGGCAGTATCATCTTCTGTTTTCCATCGATAAGAAACCGGGTTAAGTTGTACGACGCGAGAAAGCAAATCTACCGTATCAAGAGACTCAATATCTTTTTTGAGCGTCCGGTCCGATCCGCAGGTTGGCCCGCCATTGTCTGCAGTAAAATTACAGGTTGAGTTCGCATCTTCAGTTCTAATGAGCGTGCTTGCATCCGTAACGGAAGAAGAACCGACATGGAGCAGCACTGCCGGAGCATTATTGCCAATACCTACCTGCCCGGTTGAAACTGGCGTTGATGATGGCGTATCACTGTTATAAATGTCATCAGCATAAATAACGTTACCGATGTTTAATTGCCGCGTAGCGCTATTTTGCGTACCGCGGCCGATAGCAATGGAATTTGAAAATCCTCCCGTTCGCGTGTTTTGACCAATTAAGATAGAAGTTCCTGATGAAGAATTATCGACAGTGTCACTTTGTCCAGCACTTTTTCCAATAAAAATCGAGTTGTTTGCACCAGCTGCGTCATTACCCGCACTAGAACCTACGAAGATAGCTTCAGATGCGGCGGTCGCATTTTGCCCAGATCCCGACCCAATAAAGATTGATGCACTGGCGCCGGTTGCACCAGTTGCACCCCCACCAGCACCCTGCCCTAAAAAGATAGCCGCGACCGCATTCGTTGCTCCTTTTCCAGTTTCATCTCCCAAGAAAATAGCATAATTTGCATTCGTTGCTCCAAAGCCAGCCTGAGAACCCATGAAGGTTGATCCATAGGCATTGGTTGCAAAATATCCAGCACGGTAACCAAAGAAATTTGAAGCGGCAGCGTTAGATGCACTTCTTCCCGCATCTTCTCCAAGAAAAATTGAACCACCAGCGTCTGTTGCACTTAAGCCTGCGTTCTGACCAAAAAGCATCGTACTAAATAACGAAGCTGGATTGATACCATTAAAAGAAATACTTCCATTACTATTCGCGCGGATTGGTAAACCCCCTAAAATCATGTCGCCCGTAACCTGTAGCGCATACGCTCCAGCATCAGTCGTACTATTCACATACAATTCTCCAGCTGGTATGGCGATATTTCCACTTGCATCAATCGTCAGTCGGTCGCTCGTGCCAAGGGCTGTAGTAGAGATTTTAAATTTATCTGAATCGGAATCATCAACCCCCATTGAAAATGTTGCCGTGCCGTCAGCAAGTTCAAATTTAATCAGCGCATCTGTGTCAGAGCCAAGCGAGGTAATCGCAAGTGCAGCTTGTGAAGCAGCGCTTGTAAGGTTCAAGAGATCATCAGGACTACTATCCCCGATTCCAACGAACCCTCCTGCAACCGGCGTTGCCGATGGCGTATCACTATTGTAAATACCGGTACCAAAGAGCACGTTTCCAATGTTAAATTGCTGAGCAGCGCTGTTCTGCGTACCGCGGCCGATGGCAATGGAGTTCGAGAACCCGCCAGTACGAGTTTGCTGGCCAATCAGAATTGAGGTACCCGATGACGAGTTATCGACATTATCGCTAAAACCCGCTCGGTAACCGAGAAAAATTGCATTATTCGCGTTTACCGCAGTTTTTCCAGCATCGGTTCCTAAAAAAATTGAACTGGAAGCGTTAGCTGCGCTGCTTCCAGCACCTGCCCCGAAAAAGTTCGAATGATGGGCACCTGAAGCATTATTTCCTGCGTTGTTTCCGAAAAAGTTTGAATCATTAGCGTTCGTTGCTGTAGACCCTGCTTGATATCCAAAGAAGTTAGAATCACTGGCGAAAGTAGCTTCAAATCCAGCAGACTGTCCGAAAAAGTTCGACTGATAAGCGTTCGTTGCCAATTGTCCTGCGGTTGATCCAAAAAAGTTCGAATTATGAGCATCAGTAGAAAGTGTTCCGGATTGAAATCCGAAGAAATTTGAGTTATAGGCGTCAGATGCTCCCTGTCCTGCACTGTATCCAAAAAAGTTAGCATATTCTGCGTTACCGGCGGCTTCTCCGGAATTCTGTCCGAAGAAGTTTGAATTGTCAGCATTAGCTGCGGTTCGTCCAGCGTCCTCGCCTAGAAAAACAGAATGATCTGCATTCGTTGCCTCATAGCCAGCGCCGGCGCCGAAGAAGATTGCGTTCGTAGCAATCGAGTTGGTACCAGTATCTGCCAGTCCGGTTGAAAATAAACTAGTCGAATTTTCAACGGTAATAATCGCCCCACTTTCTACATAGCAATTCGCATCTCCTGGAGCACAGCTCGGATCAAGCGTTTCTCCCGGAGAGTACGGCGAGCCTGGCGGCGCAGCGAACGAAACGATGGCCGAAAAAAGAAACGCGGCAAGCAACCCGAAAATGGTTATTCGGTGGCGCCATAATAAACCGGAACGAGTTCGTCTCATGATTGTGTACAGTATAGTACATTTTTCGCGCCGATTCTTTCTGTATGTTACGAGGTTTTAATCGAAACGGTTTTATTCACGTGGCCCTTCACGACAAAGTTTGCAGTTTTATGAACCGGAACGAATCCGCCCTCAGGAGTATTCCGCTTTTCGCTGATAACTAGGTAGTATTCTCCTTTCGGAAGGAGGGCAAAGAATCGCCCGTACATGCTCGTAATTTTCTGGGTAATTTTTTGATTCAAGCGCGCATTATACACCTCAACTAATACGAATGGGTACGGCTCATTTCCCTTCAGCACCTTGCCGGCGCGCGGTTTGAACAGCTTGCTTCTTGAGAACAGCACGTACGTAATGTAGAAAAGGACGAGAATGCCGTTAATGATTGAAGGGTTCAAAATAAAGCTGATGACCGAAAAAGCGAAGCCGAGAATAAAGAATGCATCGGCAATGCGGGTAAGCGCAACTTCATGGCGAGCATAGAATGAAATGATTCCCCGATCACGTTTGACGAATTCGTTCCAGTCGAACCCAACCGGATCCATTGGAATATTTTTTGCAATGACCGCATCTTCTTTAGTAATGGTAATTGGTGCGCCAAAATACAAATCGCGATACAACTCATCTTCTGTTTTGCCGGCAAGTTTCGTTGACGGAAATTGATAGTGCGTTTTCTGCGCCGTCATGGTGTACATTCCGGGAGGTGCCAAAAATCCGTAACGGCCATTGAGGTCGGTAATGGCTGAATTTACTTCATTTCCTGAATTATCAACCAAGGAAACATATGCCGGATCGATCGGCTGTTTCGTAACCGAATCGTATACCACACCCCAGTGCACTACGCGGCGCAGGCCGAAGAACGACAAGAGGAATGCCCAAATTTTCAGTATGAATAGCCAGAAGTCGGTAAAGATAAACGGGCTTTGCAAAAGCAAAGACATGATCGGCGTTACGATGCTTCCGGCGATTCCAATGATGGTAGCCGTTTTTCCGGCCGTCTGCACTTCTGGTCGGTTAAATACTTCTCTGATAGACGGCAAAATAGATGAAGGATCACCTGTTGGTGTCTGTGTCGGCAGAGGTAATTCTGGAATAGGCTCACCTTCAGTTGGTGGAGGACCAGGATCAAAAGGAATTTCTGGTTGATCTGGAGGATTAACAGGAATAACTGGATCCGTTGGAGGAACTACCGGATCGGTTGGCGGAACAACTGGAGGTGTGACCGGTGGCATTACTGGTGGAGTAGTAGGTGTTGTTGGAGTGCTTCCCGAGCCGCCTCCGCCGCCGCTACCACCGTCATCGTCGTCGTCTCGGTAATCGATTGGAATGTAATCGGTTGTAACACATTGGCCAGCAGTGCCGCAGTCGAAATTAATCCAGCCATAGTTCTGGCTCCAGGCATGTCCTGCGGTGCCACTGGTTCCAGAGAATACTCCCAATGAAGAAATTTTTACCCGCGATACCGAATTGTTTGAAAATGGCCCGAAATTAATCCAGCCAGTACCTTGGCCCCACGCATATCCAGAAAGTGTTCCGTCCGTTGCAACTGCTACTGCAAAATTTCCATTACCTGCTGAACAGCCACTATTTGTATCTTCGCAATTCATCACAATCCATCCAGCAATTTCACTCCAGGCGAATCCTCTCAGCCCATTGTCGCTAATGGTGATATTGTACGCTGCATTATCTCCAGAAAATTTTCCGAAGTTAATCTGCGTATCGCTTGAGTTTGGAATGGAATCAAATTCGGCAATGTAGTCGCCGTTATTGTTCGGATCAATCGTCCCGTTCGTGGCAGAAGCAGTAACCTGCCCTGTAAGCAAAAAGCACATGCCGAGTATAAGAAGAGAAAAGAAAATATATTTCCTCATTCCCTCTAGTATAGCAGTAGAATGTACCACGCTTAACGCTTCATTTCTTCTCGATACACCGAAGTAAGTGCGTAGATAAAACTGATGATGAGCGGACCAATCAAAATACCGACTGGCCCCATAAGTATAATGCCTCCCAGTACGGCAAACAGAACCAGAAGCGGATGGATTTCTATTTTTCTACCGACAACAATTGGGTTGAGTAAATTATCAATAGTACCAACCAAGACTGCTGCCCAAGCCGCGAGACCAATTGCTTGCGCGGTATCTCCGGCGGCAAATAAATACATGATTGCAGGAATAGACACCAGAGCCGTACCAATGGTTGGAATAAGCGATGCAACGCCAGCAAGTACGCCGAAGAGTGCGGGGTTCGGAACGCCAAATATCCAGAGCCCTATACCCATCAGGACTCCTTGGATAACCGCAATTAATAAGTACCCTTTTAAAATTCCATTTACTGAAGAACGGAGCCGTTCGATGATTTTTTCGTTGCTCTCGTTGGCAAGCGGGCTCATTCTCAGCACCGTCTGTTTCCAGTGCGAGCCATCTTTCAAGAAATAGAACATGCTTAAGATAACCAGGAAGAGAGAAAAAATAGTTGTAATCGTTGCCGAAAATATTGAACCGATTCCTGCCGTAAATGAACCAACCATTTCCGTTACTCGTTCTTCAAGAGAAACAGAGCCAGCCGGAAAAATGCGGTACAGAGCATGTTCTATTCGGCCGACCATCTCATTTAAACTTCCGTGCTCAACGATCCAGTTATAAATTCCCTGAGACTGCTTGAAGACCGTGATTCCAATGGTAAAGAGTGGTACACAGAGAATAAGAATGAAAAGAATCACCGTAAAAAGAGATGAAAGCCACTGCCGGTTTCCGGTAACTTTCTTATTGAACCATCTAAATACTGGATAAAAGACAACAGAAAGCGCCACAGAAAGCAATATAACTGTTATAAACGGCCAAAGGAGTAGAACACCAAGAACGCTTGCCGCCAGAAGGATAGTGATGAAAAAATAGCGATTAATATGGCTCTCGGTCATACGGAAATTTTAACATGGAACCGAACGCAAAAAACAGGAGTAATCCTGTTTTTTTGTGCGAGAGAGGACTTGATCACGAGTTTCTTCGACAAACGAAGAACTCTCGACCCTGCCTCACTTGGCCGCAAGCGGCAATAGCCGCGACTTTCAAGTCCTCACGCGAGGAAAGCAGTTTGCTCGCTTCCTGCTTTCAAACAAAAATAACCTTCATGAAGAAGGCCATTTTGTTTGTGCGCGAGAGAGGACTTGAACCTCCATGGGATTGCTCCCGCTACCACCTCAAGGTAGTGCGTCTACCAGTTTCGCCACCCGCGCGTGCGTGTACTATAAACAAACCGCTCTCTTTTTTCAAGCAAAATCGCCCCGGCGGGGCGATTCTTATGCTTCTTCTTGAACTTCCGGCTCTGGTTCTTCTTCCATTACCTTCCCTTGCGAAACAGCTTTCATCTTTCGGCGGATTTCCTTCATTGCCTTTTCTCGAATGTAATAGAGTTTTGATCGGCGGGTTTTTGCCTTTTTCACCACCTCAATTCTGTCGATTGCCGGAGAGTAGAGCGGGAAAATGCGTTCAACGCCAACGCCGTTTGAAACCTTGCGGACTGTGAAAGTTGCCGATTGACTGGTGCCGTGTTTTCGGGCAAGCACCAAGCCTTCAAATGCTTGAAGGCGGGTTTTTCCCTTTTCCTGGATTTTTGACCATACGCGAACCGTATCGCCTGAAGCAAAAGCGATTTTTGCGCGTGATTCTTTTGTTGTCGGAGTGATTGTTACTGCCATAAAAATAGGCCCCAACTGTATCACGAGGAGGCGTATTTCGCAATGGCTGACCCAAAATCTTCCGGGTACGGCGCCGTAATGGTCGTTTCCGTTCCATCCGGCAGAAGGAATGTTACCGTTCGGGCATGGAGTGCAATTCTGCTGAAGCCAAGCGCCGGCGGCTTAGTGTTTCCGTAGAGTTCATCGCAGACAATCGGCCGTTGCAAGTACTTTAAGTGCACCCGAATTTGGTGTGTTCTGCCTGTTTTCGGAAAAGCATGAATCAGTGAAAAATTATCTCCTTCAGTACTAAACTGGCGTACTACATGAATAACTGTTACCGCTTCCCTGGTCTCGCCCCGGGTTCCCCTGCCCGCATGCCACTTTCTGAAATCTTCCTTGTTTCGCCCGATAGGAACCGAAACCGTGAGTGGGTTTTCTTTAAAATGTCCCCAGACAAATGCATGATACTCTTTCTTGATTGTTCGGTCCTGGAACTGCTTTTTCAGAAAAGAGAATGCCTCTTGGTTTTTTGCAAGCAGTAATACTCCTGAAGTGTCCCGATCGAGCCGATGGACAATGCCCGGCCTATCGAGAGGTTTACCGTCAATAATGATCGGCTCTCCTACCCCGGCCATTTCCGGATATTCTTTCAGGATCCAATCAATAAGCGTCGGCTCAGAGCTTTTTCCATCCGGGTGCACCATCAGCCCCGCTGGCTTCTGTATCGCGAGAATATCCTCGTTTTCAAACAGAATTTCCATACTTTATTTCAGTTCCACCAAGTTTATCCATGCAGTATTCTTTAATGGTTTTATACACATCGCTTTTCTCTACTTCTTCTACATGGTTGCCAATAAGCCACTCTTTTGCATCCAGTACTCGGTAAAACGTTCTCAGTGTTTCGGTTAAGTGTTGCAAATATCCTGCCCGTGCGTGCTTTTTCTGAGCAAATGAATAGTATGCCTCAAGCTGATGCTTCATCTGGAGCATTGCATTGGCAAGATAGGGGTGATTATCGAGCGCTTCTCTGTCTTTCTCTTTATAAAGACGGGCAAGTTCCAACACTGTTTCCTTATCAGCGGCCAATACGACACGACTCACTTCAAGAGAACCTTTAAAATGCTCAGTATCAACATACTTTACCTGTACTTTTTTGCTTCGTTCAACGTCGCTCCACACCTCATGAAGCTTCCCGGAAATGGTCGAGTAATCAGAGGAAAAAGTCACGTCAATTCCAAGACCAAGATAGTCGCGGTCTTGTTTTCCCTCTTCAGGATGAAACTCAATGACACAATCGACTTTTCTAATAAAATCATCCGGCTCTGCGGTGAAAAACGCTTCTGCCTGGTTTGACATCCAAGCTCCGCAAAACTGGTCGACAATGATTCCTTCGAACACGTCGCTGATTTTTTTATTTTTTTGCTCAAAAGCAGTATTCTGATTTTCCCATTTTTCTTTCAACGAAGCGGCAAGAGCTATTTCTTGTTTTACTGCCACATCATCAAACCCTTCGGTTCCAAGAAAATTTTCCGGCTTTGGCTGGTAAATCTTCTTCTGGCGCTCAAAGCTTCCATGAAGCGCATCAATTACCCGATCTTGTTCGATTGTTTTTGCAGATAAATTATCGATGTTTGGAAACCGTTCCATGATAAGTACAGTAGCATAACTCTGTTTGTCTCTATAGACGTTTTTTGTTCGGTGCGCCCTGAGGGATTCGAACCCCCGACCTTTGCTGTGTAAAAGCACTGCTCTACCAACTGAGCTAAGAGCGCATGTTCGGGCATCATACTGAAAAACCCCCCATTTCGCAAATTGATTTAAGTACCATACACTGGTAAGGTATTCTCGCTTGCCCCTGTAAGAAAACCTTGCAGGGGCGGCGCTCGGGAATACAAAAACATTATAATGTTTTTCATTTCCCTCGCTTGCCCCTGTAGTTAAATGGATATAACTGCGGACTTCTAAGCCGTTATTGTAGGTTCGATTCCTACCGGGGGCACCCAGAAAAACTACTCAGCTTCAATAGTATTTTGTATCAAATCAATCTGCCGCCTCATTGAGCGGATTGCTGCACTATTTTCGCTTTCTTCCGGCGTTACCGGCGTTTCCAGAATTTGATTCGTTTGCAGGTAAAAATAAGCGAAGTAGGCAAATACCGCAATGAAGACAATAAAAGCGCTCAGGAGGAGGATGCGCCAAAATCGATGCGGATTGAATCGATCATGTTTGTGCACTTTTGGCTTATGAGATTTTAAGGGAAGGTGGAATTTCATAGGTTATTGGTTAAAAGTTACCAAACGGAGCGTTCCGTAGAGTTCCCATTGTGCTGCTCCCGCCGCCGGACCGATCAGATAGAATTTTTCAAAAATAATGCGCGATGGCTTCGTTTCAAATTTTTCCGCAAGCGCAATCATTCTGTCATAGCTTCCCTTTGCCCGGAACTCAACACTTACGTACGGACCAGTGGCCGCATTGTTTGAAACAATATTGACGGTTGCGATTTCAAATTCCGCTCCCAATGCCCGCGCATCCCCTTCCAGCTCTGACAGAAAGAGAGGGATCGTTTTTGAGTCATAGAACAGCGACTCGATCGAAGCCACGTCTGCCTTTAAGGCGGTAAATTGATTCGATTCTTCCAAGAAAGCGATTTTATTCATTTCAATGGAGGCAAGCTTCTTGAAAAGCCCAATCGTCGCCGTTCGCTCCTTCACGACATTTCCTCGCACCCAGAGTATTCCGAGGAACGCGGCAATCACTCCTGCCGCGAGCAGTATCGTATAGAGTATCTGTTTTTTAAATTCTTTTTCCATACTTATTCTTTGAACGTAACAGTAAGCTGAAAATCGCCATTCTGGTTCTTAACGAAATTTGATACGGGATTATTGACCGCCGCTACGTTTGCATCGGCACCGAGTTTATCCACGAATTGCTGTAGCACTGCCCGATTTGAAAAAACGCCGAAAAACTGGACCTTCTTGTCGCCCTGCTTGTCCATCGATACGCGGTTAATGGTAATGCCGGCAGGTTTTAAGCTCTGCACGTGCGAAAGCGCATTGAGCACTGAGAAGCTTTTCTCTGCGGTGAAAACCGCTGAAAGCTTTTTGATCCGCAGATCAAGCGCCGCTACCTCTTCACTGCTGGCAACGTTTCCTTCTCGCTCCAGGACGGCAATGGTATCAGCGGCAACTTTGTATTGGCTTCGCACGGCAACAAATGTCGGCAGGATCAGCAAAAGCGATGCGGCAACCAAAAAGAGGAGAAACGCAAGCATGGCAATTGCCACGCGGAAGACCTGCACTTTTTTAATGAGCCGCTTTTGATTGTCGGGAAGCAGATTAATCATAGTCGTAGTCTCCGAGCGCAAGCCCGATGGCAGTGGTATAACTCATCGACTCTTGGAAGCTCAGATTCGGAATGACCTCATCAAGCGAAAAAATGTTCTGCCACGGATTGGCGAGTGCGACGGGAAGCTTCAAGCTGGTCGAAAGATAATCCGGCAATCCTTTTAAATTCGCATCGCCGCCGCACAACAGCACCGATTCGATTTCTCCGAATGACGGGCCCTTCCCTTTCTTCGTGTGCCAGTAAATGTAGCGGCGGTTGATTTCGTCTTTGAGCGTTGAAAGCCCGTTCACCAAAATGGAGAAGAGTTTTTTGTTTTCCTCTGCCGAAGTAAGGCCGTAGGTTTTCTTCATCGTTTCGGCTTCTTCTATCGAGATTCCCTGCTCTTTGGCTATCATCTGCGTTAAGATAGCGCCCCCGATGTCTACCGTGGAAGTAAATACGGGCAGTTCGTTCGAAATAATCGATATGCCAGTTTTCGTCTCTCCAAAGTCAACTACCATGTAGCTTCCCGTTTTCTGATGCGGCACGACCGATCGGGCAATCGCTCCTCCCTCAAGTTCGAACGA
Organism: uncultured Candidatus Saccharibacteria bacterium; assembly: GCA_964573395.1. Taxonomy (GTDB): domain Bacteria; phylum Patescibacteriota; class Minisyncoccia; order Phycocordibacterales; family UBA9973; genus DATIBQ01. Next base: position 12,266 of record CAZNJI010000002.1, read on the forward strand.
AACCGGAATGAGCCCTGCGTCTGCAAACGTGTTGTAGTAAGAATTGGCAATGTTTTCCGCCGCGGCAATCACCAACACCGTATACTGGTTCCCCTCTTGGGCAAGGATGGCAAAATCAAACACTGCTTCAATCGCCTTAATCGGAATATTGTCTTCCAGTTGAAGTTCAATAAGGCCCCTAATCTCAGAGGACTTTACTGCGTCGATAGTAATCATGAATGAGTACACATGCTCTTCCGGAAGTGCAACCCGAACGTATCTGAGTTTATGTTTTTTTCGGATATCAGAGAGAAAGGTAGTGAAACGGGCGCTATCAACAATGTTTCCAGCTTTCACCGCGCCCTCCGGAACCTTCTCTTCCCCGAAACGGCGCACGCGAAGCCCTGAAACGGCAGTTGAAAGTTCAACGAACCGAAGCCACCGATCAGAGAAATCGAGCCCGACTGAAGAGAGCGACAAATATCTCGGCGTCGGAAATAACTTATTATAAAAAAGGCGCTTCATTACTCTCTTAGTATACGATACAGATGCGCAGTTAACCTATCGAACGCGTGCACCCGGAGCAACATTTGCATCGGGTACCAAGAAAATTGGCGTACCATCAGTGCCATCAACTGCCATGAGCATGCCGAACGAATCAAGTCCGCGAATTCTTCGCGGTTCAAGGTTAATGACAAAGAGCATCATTTTACCCACCAGCAGTTCGGGTTCCGGATACCACTCCCGGATTCCTGAAAGAATCTGGCGCGGTTCTGTCTCGCCGAAATCGAGCATAAAGCGAATAAGTTTATCTGAATCTGGCACCGCTTCGGCGCTGATCACTTTTCCAATGCGAGCATCAATCTTTTTAAAATCATCAATGGTAATTGTTTCCATATAGCTACTACTATATAACAAAATTGCCGATGCTGTTGCACCGGCAATGGACTATCTAAATTTCTTTAGGCCCATCGGACATGATTTACCTCAAGGTGCAACGCTTATTCAACATTTGGAGTACTCTTATTTTTTCTTTTTATCAAGAAACCGCTGCAAAATGATTGCCGCCGCGGAATCATCCCGTGCTCCTTTTGCCGTTTGGTACCGATGCGCCTCTACTGAAGAAAAATCTTCCCGTTCGAAAAAAATCGGAAGCTCGGTTTTCAGCGTTAGTGCCGCTTTGAACTTTTGGATCTGGTCGAGCACGACGTTTGGCGCGCCGTTTGATGCAACCGATTCCCCAATAACGATGGCTTGGATTGACTCTTCCGCAATGAGTGCCAGCAGTTTCTCGACGTTCTCTTTCGTGTTCTCGAGAATTCCCTTCGGAAAAGCAATAAACCCTTCTTCGTCGGAAATGGCAATGCCAATCCGTTTGGTGCCGTAGTCGATTCCTAGGAATTTCATCAACCACACAATAGCATGAAATACTATTTTCTACGCTTGAAAAAAACTCTTAAATAGCGTAAGGTTTTACCACACGGAAGCGTGGCAGAGTGGTCGATTGCACCTGTCTTGAAAACAGGAGCCTCAGCAATGGGGCCGTGAGTTCGAATCTCACCGCTTCCGCAAATAAAATAACCCGTCAGGGTTATTTTATTTTTCGGTGAGATTCGAACTGGGAAAAGGGTCGGGAAAACGGGAGTTTTCCCGCGGAGGAAAGTATTGAAAACCGAGTGGTTTTCAAAGAGGAGCCTACGACGATGTGAGATTCTCACCGCTTCCGCAAAACAAAAAACCTCGAAAGGGTTTTTTGTTTTGCGGATAACATTCTAGCTGAGAAAACAAGATTTAAAACCCTGGGAAGTAGTCAGTTTTAATGCTTGATCGTGAAATGCCCGTTTTCAAGAGAAGCTTTTTGTAATTTTCTACCATCGCATTCGGCCCAGAAAGGTAGAATGTCCTGTTGCTGTAATCTGCTACCGCATCTTTCAGAAGCGTTTCTGTGAGGAAGCCCATTTTTCCGCTCCAGTGCTCCGGCGCTTCTTTTGGATCGGTAATGAGGTACACCGTCCTCAATCCAATTTCCCGAGCTTCGTCAAAGAGCTCTCGGTATGCAAAGTCATCGTGTCGCGCACAAGCATAGAAAAGCACGATATCCCGCTTTTGTTTCAAGTCGAGCAAGTATCGAATCATGCTGCGAAACGGCGTTATGCCAATGCCGCCCGCGATGAATACCAGTTTCTTATTCTTATCTTTCGGCAGGATGAATTCGCCAGAGAGTCCGTGTGCCACCAGCTGTTTTCCTGGTTCAAGCGAAACAAGTTCGCGCTTGAACGCGCTGCCGTTTTCCATGATGCGCACGCCGAGCTTTATTTCGGTTTCAGTCGGCGCTGAGGCAATCGTAAAGTACCGGCGGTTTCCTCGACTGTCAGGATTGTTAAGCGGCATCGTCCACTCAAGAAACTGTCCTGGCTGAAACAGAAGCTTTTGGTTCGATGAAAAAGAAAATTCATATACGCCATTTGCGATTTGCTGTTTTGATTTTAGGGTAAGGAAAAGCTTGCACTTCGAACTGACGAAGTAGGAGAAAATATTCCCGAGCAACAGCACCAATTCTGGCGTTGGATACATGGGGCCGACATGAAACTGGAGCGTCGTAAGCCCTCCAACAATCATGCCGTAGATAACGCGGAGTGCTCGTGTTGGCGGCGTGGTGAACGGTTCAGTCAGCATCACCGTGCCGAAGAAAATGAGCGGCCATGAAACAACTCCCTGCAAAATCACCGTATCAACTGGAAGACCGAGTGTAAGCGCTGAAACTGCCAGCACCATAAGTGCGGTGATAAAAAAACTGAAAAAGAGATGAAATCGGCGAAGTTTTCGCACTATCAAAAACCCAAGTATGGCGGTCGCCGGCAAAAGTGTTGCACTTCCTATCCACCAGGTAACGCTGCCAAGGCCAATAAACCCAGAAACTACCGCAGCAACAGCGGCTGGATTGAAAAGATGACGCTTCTTAAGCGCAAGCACATATTTAGAAAGCATCGCAATTCCCGCAAGACCAATGAGTACCGCGCCGTCCGCCAAAGTTGCTGCGGGAACAATCAGGAAAAAGAGAATAAGCCCAGTAATTGCTGAAGATTCACGGTTTATGGGTGCTTTCCATATGAACGAGAAAAGACGATTCCATCCTTCTGCTGCAAACACTAAAAGAAGAGCCGAAATAAGGAGCGAGACTCCGGAAAAAGAAAGTATTCCTAAAAAGCCTAAGAGGATTGCAAAAAATGCCAAAATGCCGAGCCCGTAGAGCACGAGCTTGTACATGGTAATTCCGTTTAGGAAACGATCGATTGCTTTCATGATGAAATAAAAAATTCAGCGGGAAAATGAGGTGAAGAATTTACTGAAAAGTCATTATTGAGAATGGCATACTCAAATGAAAATGCCGGCTGCAACGTTTCTGGCGAAGTGAAGAAGAGCGCTGTCGCTACCCCGTCGGCAACAAGCGCTGACTGTGCCGCTACCCACAGCGCGCGAATATGCTGGGGCGAAGAGAGCGCTTCAGGGTCGATGATGTGATGAAATTTTCCCCAGGTTCGGCGGTTGCCGGCCGATCCGCAGATGCTTCCCTTTCCAAGAGAAGCAATTCCGATTGCCTGATTGGTATCTTCCGGATGCTCAAGCCCAATCCGCAATAAATTCCCTGTGGCGGTTTCGTGGAATATGTCTCCGCCCGCATCAACGCAAAACTCAGTGAACCCGTTCGTTCTTAGTATATCAGCGACAATGTCAACCAGATACCCTTTTCCGGCAGCGCCGAAATCAAGCAGTGCTGGTTCTTTTAACGTCAGCTGCGGCGCCTGGTAGGTAAACACTTCGTCCCACGGTTTCGGCTGGGTGAGCACTCCTTCTTTCAAAGAATACGCTGCATCGTAGCCCGCATCGACCAACACCTGCCCGATAAGCGGCGTTACTTTTCCGTTCGTCAATTCGTAGAACGTTCGATACAAAGAAAAAAGGGGTGCTGCATCATCGGGCAGCGTGTGCGTACCGCCTTCGCGCGCCATCTGGGAAACAAGCGAATCCGGACGGAACCGTGAATAGGTTTGGTCGAATAAACCGATTCTCTCTTGAATTCGGGATAAAACTAATGCTTCCTCTTTCGAAGGAAGGTCATGGTGAATATCAATTTGCCACGTAGTACCGATCGCTTCAAAAGAGAGCGTGGTCATGGTGAAGAGGACTAACTTTGAGCCGTTGCCTGAAACTTAATCTTCGCAACCGCGTCATTGAATCCTTTCGGGGTAAGCGATGAGCCGGATACTTTGGTGAGTTCAAGATCGGCAATATTTTTTCCGATGACGTATTGCTTGAAGTTGTTCGCAAAGTCCGTTTGCATGAGTACTGAAGTCGGGAGCGTTGCCATTTTCTGCACCTCTGCCGCCACGACAATGTCGTTTTCAAGCGTCAGCGTTACGACGATGCTTTCCGCGCCACCTGGAGAAGTATAGTTTCCCGTTGCGGTATACGTGCCGTCTGCATAAGTTGCCGTTGAATCTGCAAGCATGGTTCCTGTTTCTTGCGTTGCCTGCATCTGGTTATCCATTTCAGGCTTTCGGGTGGTGGCATACGCCAGCGCCGCGAGTGCGACGATAATGATGCCGATGATCGGCAGTACTGATGAAGATTTTTTTTGCAGGGTTATTGGTGGTGTTGTTTGTTGATCCATAAGACACCAATTGTAAACTGATTGTTCGGAGTTTTCAAACTGCGTTATACTTTATCCATGGAACAAGAGCGAGAGTCAACAAAAAAAGAATTAGGGTTCATAACGTTCATTCGGGAACAAGGCATTGTCGGCTTGGCAGTTGGATTCATCTTGGGAGGCGCGGTATCAAAAACGGTTACTTCCCTTGTCGATAACGTGATCAATCCGCTCGTCGGCCTGGCGCTCGGAAAAGTAAACTTAAGCGACAAAATGCTTACCTTCAGCAACGCAACGCTCAAGTACGGCGCTTTCATCACTTCCATCATAGATTTCCTGATCGTGGCGGCAGTGGTGTACTTTATTTTCCGCGGACTCGGCATCGATAAGATCGACAAGAAAAAAGCGTAATGGAAACCATCAGCTGGAAAACGCATGAGTTTGAAAAGAAAGACCGGCACCCCGACTGGATTTGGGCTGCTGGCGGCATTGCGCTGGTGGTTGCCATTTTCGCCTTCTTTTACGGAAACATCTTCTTCGGGATTTTTTCGATTATTGCCGGCGCGGCGGTTATCTTCTTCGCGCTCCGAGATCCGAAAGAGGTGACCATTACGCTTTCCAAGGAAGGAGTTGCCATTGATGCGGCGCGCATTCCCTACGCAGACATTGAAAAGTTCTGGCTTGACGAAGGCAGCAAAACGACTAAGCTGTTACTTGCCGTTAAAAAAGGTTTTCTGCCGATACTTGTCATTCCGCTTGATGGCGTAACCACCGAGAGCGTGCGGGAATTCCTGAAACAGCATGCCGTTGAATCGGAATTCCCCCTCTCGCTCAGTACCCAGATTTTTGACCGGCTCGGTTTTTAAATTTCTATCCTCTCGTCGTTCAATGGACCCCACAGGAAAACAGTTCGCCGAGTGCGCCCTGCTTCCAACGGGGCGAGATGTGGTAAATTAAAAATCGTTAAGTTAATTGTTTTTAGATAACACACCCCTTTCCTCTCGTCGTTCAATGGATAGGACGCAACTTTGCGGAAGTTGTGATGCAGGTTCGATTCCTGCCGAGAGGACAAGTTTATTTCACCCCCGCCCATGCTTTAAGCTCATCATAAGTAACTTCCCCGCATAACCATTGCTTGTTTTCGCTATTATAGAAAAACGGTACCCCGCCACATTCGTCTTTTGCATCGCACTCTTTAATGAGCTTCATGTTTTCTTTGTTGTGCCAAATTTCCTTTCGCTCAATATGCACGCCGGTATCAGCAATTAGCTTGTCGCTGATTTTCCGCATCGCCTGGCAGTGTGGGCACTCAAGGCCGTAGAATTCATATAGCATGAGTAAGTTATAAAGTTAAAAGTTATAAAGTTTTTAAAGTATAGCAGAAAAGAACCTCTCTTTTGGTGTGTCTCGCAGCGCGGCGGCGCGAGAGTCAGGCAATTTTTCAGCAGAAAAATATGCCGACAGCAAAAGAGAGATTCTTTGAGGCTATTATTTATTTTTCGTAATTTTAGAAAGACGAGCTTTCTTGCGGCCAGCGGTGTTCTTTTTTATCACCCCCTTCTTTGCCGCCTTGTCGATTGCGCTGTAAGCAACGGCAACGGCCTTCTTTGCATCATCAAGTTTTTTTGAGTGGACAAGCTTTTCAACCTTCTTTACCGCCTCTTTCATTGATTTGGTCGTTCGGTCATTTACTGCTTTCCGGCGATCCGCTTGGCGAAGCGCCTTTCGTGCTGATTTAGTGATTGGCATAACGGGCACACTATACCAGGGGAACCCAGAAATCGCAATAGTATTTGGGAGCCTTCTCTTTTCTGCTACGATAGAGCCATGATCGCCCTCATAAAAGGCACCGTTACTGACAAAGATGACCGCGGAGTTACCATTGATACTGGAAGTATTGGCTACTTCATAGCTATTCCTGAATACACCAAGGATTCTCTTATTGTCGGCGAACCTGTTACCTTTGTTACCCACCTGGTTATCCGTGACGACGCTCATGAACTGTACGGTTTCTCTTCAAAACCAGAAAAAGATCTTTTCTTGATGCTTATTTCAGTTTCAGGAGTCGGCCCTCGAACTAGTCTTCATATATTAAGCTCCTTCCCGCTCACTCGTCTGGTTGGAACTATTCGAAATGGTACAGGTAAAGAACTCTCGGTTGTTCCTGGTATTGGAAAGAAAACTGCAGAAAAAATAGTGCTTGAGCTTCGCGACAAAATGAAACATTTTGCAATCGAAACTACAGAAGAAGCAGTGAACCACGACGCCTACGAAGCACTTGTTGCGCTTGGTTATAAAGAGTACAAGATTCATGAAGTGCTGGGACAAATCGATCAATCGAAGCCAGCTCAAACCCAAATTAAAGAAGCGCTGAAACTACTGGGAAAACAATAACATGCCGGAGCTTCCCGAAGTACAAACTACCGTCGTTGGCCTTCGTACCACCGTTGTTGGGTTAACTATTTCTGATGTCTGGACTGACCTCAATTCAAACGACAAGCGCCACAGCGAGAGCTTGAAAAATCGGGCATACTTCGCCGCGTTCAAAAAACAGGTAGTGGGGCAAAAAATTACTGCCATCGACAGAAGAGCGAAGAATATCTTAGTGCACCTGAAAAATCATTCAGTCATTCTCGTTCACATGAAAATGACGGGGCATTTGCTGTACGGAATGTACGACTACGATAAAAAGCAAAATATCTGGATTCCGCATGAGAAAGAAAAGAACACCGCGCTTCGAGATCCGTTCAATAAGTACCTGCGCGTCGTTTTTTCTTTTTCAAACAACAAACACTTAGCATTTAGCGATCTGCGCAAGTTCGGCAAAATTACCCTGCTGCACGCGGATACCCTACATGAAACAAAGCACTTAAAAAACATCGGGCCGGAGCCGCTTGAAAAAACATTTACGAGAAAAATATTTACCGCCCAACTCCTAAAACGGCCGAATGGAAAAATAAAACAGGTGCTCATGGATCAAAGCATCATTGCCGGAGTTGGGAACATTTACTCCGACGAAGCGCTTTGGCTCTCTGGCATCCACCCTCTTTCCCGCGTGCAGGCAATTCCAGCTGCAGTACTGAAAAAGCTCTACAAAAATATCCGAGTAGTGCTTCAAAAAGGAATACATTTCGGCGGCGACTCGACGAGCGATTATCGGAATGTTCATGGAAAACACGGTTCTTTTCATCACGCGCATCAAGCCTACCGACTCACCGGCACGCGGTGTAAAAAGAGAGGGTGCAGCGGAACCATCAAGCGCTTGATTATTGGCGGACGAAGCGCGCATTTTTGCGACCGGCACCAAACGCTTTATACTTAGAGCATGAGCGATTTAAAATGGTTTATTGTCATCTTCGTCTTCCTCTGGCTGGTATGGTTTGCAACCGGAGGCCCGAAGCGCGCTGAAGACAAATATAATCAATTCGTCGAAGACCCGCAGAACCCTGGCGACCCAAAAAAGATTTACGACATCAACGACTGGCGAAACCGCTAGATGCCGAGTATTTGAAAGAGCGCAATCCCTCCTGCAACGGAAACATTCAAGGACTCCTTTTCTCCTCTCATGGGAATTTCAGCGATAATATCGGCGTGGACAAGAATGTTCTTTCCGATCCCTGTTACTTCGTTCCCCAAAATCAGAGCGATCTTTTTCTGTTTTTTTACCTTTCGATACGAAACCGAAATCTTCGACTGCTCTATGGCAATAATAGAGAATCCGTCTTTTTTCAGTTTCTTCAAATAAGAAGACAGCTGTTTTACCTGCTTCCACGGTACTGCCAACTCTGCCCCAAGCGCAGTTTTTACAATCTCTTTGTTCGGTTTTCCGAATCGGTCGATTGGCGCCGGCGTGTAGCCAGAGAGTATTATCCCTTCGATGGCTGCCGCATCGGCGGTGCGAAAAAGCGATCCGACATTGTACGCGCTTCTGATATCATGCAGAATAAGGATTGTATTCATTGTGTTTGCATGGTATAGTTTCCGCGCGTTTTTGCAAATGACATATGCCTAAACCGTGTAAACGGTCGGCCGAACAATTTGCAACGCAAATTGTTTTAGGCGCCTATAGCTCAGTCGGTAGAGCAGCTCCCTTTTAAGGAGATGGTCGCAGGTTCGAATCCTGCTAGGCGCACATAATAAAAAATTCTTAGCTTATTGCTAGGAATTTTTTGTTACATTGATTAGTCTAGCAGGATTCGAACCAGAAGGGGGTCGGGGAAACTGCTGTTTCCCCGTGGAGGAAGGATTGGGAAAACCGTGGGTTTCCCAGGTTGTGAGATTCCTGCAGAATATTAAAGAATATCCAACGGATCATTAGGATCAATATTTCTTTCTACACAAGAAGTTTCTAAAACTTTAATTCTTTTAGATAGCTCTATATTTTTACCTATAAAGAATGCGAGTAAAATTATTAATAAAATAGAAAATATTTTTTTCATATTTATATTATATCAATGCACCACTACAAAAACTGAAAGTAGTACCCCTACCACAATACCTACCAATATAGGTAATAATTTTTGGCTTTTTCTTTCATCATGGCTCGCATACCAAAATTCAGAAATAATAAATACATAGGCAAAAAACGTTAGCGCCTCAACTACCCATTCGTATTCGTGTAAAAATTCAGATCCAAGAAATCCGAATCCAATTCCAAGGAAAATACCTAAAAGCGCTGTGGCAATCACGAGCCAGACTTTTTTCATTCCCATTCTTAGAAATGCCGTAATAAGAGCACCCTGGCGTACTATTTCATGCAATACAATACTCCCAGCAAAAATGAGCCCGGCGGTGAGCCCTTGTTCCTCTGCAGTTTCAAATAAAGAGAATCCGTCTACTGCCGGATGGAATATATTAACGAGAATAAGAATAGTGAACGGAATTGTATCAATCGCCGAATCGCCTTCATGAGTATGATGTGCATGAAAATGGTGGGCAGTTTTCTTAGCAAGATACACTGCAAGTATTCCAAGAAGGCAAAGCAGCCCAAGGAACAGTGGAGAATGTAGTGATTCTTTAATAATGAAAAAACTAAAAACGAGCAACAACCCAACTACAGCTCCGCGGATTAATTCAATGTGTCGGTAAAATGCATTCATTTCAATTGCAAATTAATTGCATTTGAGTATACTCTCAGCTATGAAAGTGTCAAGAAAACTAGACGTTGAAGCATTGCTTCGAGAACGCGGATTTAAAGTAACGCCAATTCGAGTACAACTTCTTACTGTGTTGTCTCAAATTACTTCCCCGCTTTCAGTAGAAGCACTGGTTAAAAAACTTCGTGGCAAGGGTGATACCGTTACTATTTACCGAGCACTCGCCGCTTTCCGTGACGCACACATTGTTTCTGAATTAACATTAAAGAATTGTACCTACTATCAATTTGCAGTGAACAATCACAAACATCACATTGTTTGTAACAATTGTGGGACTATTGAGTCGATTGAATTTTGCATTACTGACATTGCAAAAAAAGCGGCGAAAAAATCGCGGCAGTTTAAGACTGTATCCGACCACAGTCTTGAATTTTTTGGAACTTGCAGAAAGTGCACCCGCTAGAGTAGGATTGAACCATGACCAAGAAAATCATCATCGGAATTTTAATCGCGCTCGCCATCATCGCTTTATTCGCTTTTCTCTACAAACAATCCAATAAGCCAGGTAAGTACGATGCGTTCGCGCAATGCATTACGGACTCCGGCACAAAGTTCTACGGCGCATGGTGGTGCCCGCACTGCCAGAACCAGAAAACAATGTTCGGCAATTCGGCAAAGAATCTTCCGTACATTGAGTGCCAAACGTCAGACCGGAAAATGCTCCAAATCTGCACCGACGAAGGCATCCAAAGCTATCCTACTTGGAAATTCCCTGACGGCTCCGTCGAAACCGGCGAACTTTCGATCGAAGAGCTTGCGGCAAAAACCCAGTGCTCGCCTGATGCGTCGGCCGCAACAACACAGTAGCGTATGGATACCTTCACCTTCTTCAGCGTTGCAAGCACCATCCTGTTTCAGATAGTGTTCGTTATCATGCTGGTTTCAGCGGCACTGAAGGCGCCATGGGTATCGTTCATCAGAAAAAACGCGCAGCTGCTTACCTTCCTTCTGTTCATAAGCTCCATTGGCGGAAGCCTCATTTTCGAGCATACCTACCTCTACGAGCCCTGCATGCTGTGCTGGTACCAGCGGGTATTTATGATTTCAAGCGCCGTTATCCTTAGCCGAGGCATCTGGCTGAAGAAAAATCTGCTTGGTGAAGCGCTGACGCTGTCTACCTTCGGCCTTTTATTCGCCCTTTTCCATAATTACATTGATATATTCCCCTCAGGCGGAGTTGAAGTATGCACCGGAAACGTCAGCTGCCTCACGCGCTATATTTACGCCTTCGGCTACATAACGATCCCAATGATGTCGCTCTCCGTCTTCGCCCTTGGCATGCTTATAATGAAAATAGGCAGAAATCCACAAGCTTAAGTTGCCTTATTTCCCAGAAAGAAGCTATACTATGACTAAGGCATAAGTTCTTTCTTTCCATTTATTACGTCAATTGTTCTTTCAACGATGTACTTTTAAAATTCACTCATGCGTCTTTTTACTCTCAGAAAAGACCATTATTCATCTCTCTAATCTAATTATTCAATATATAGAGTCCTCACAGAGGGCTCTTTTTATTTACAATTCCGCGGTAAGGAGTACTTTTTCAAGTGCAAATTCAAACGGCACTTTTGTTTTTCTGGATTGCGCCTGCGCGGCAAGGAGTGCCCGATAGAGCTTCAAGTACCGACCGTTGTTTGCTTTTGACGCCAGCTGTCGCACCTTCCAGAGCATGATCCCAAACACCGCCTCAGGCGCATGTTCCGCTAAAAGCGTTTGATACGTCAGCCACAGCCGTTTCCGATCGCTTCCGGCAAGAGCATTAGCAATGACAAAAACATCGCTCGATTTTGGTTTTTCTTTTTTTACCGTTTCATCATGGCGAATGTTCAATTGCTTTGCGAGTTTTTTTAATGCAGCGGAATTTTCCCTCTCTTCAAAGAGAAAAATCGTTGACGATTCAAGAAGAGGATTCAGGATCTCGGAGAGCGGCTCATCACCGGCATACGATTCGATAAGATACTTTGCCCACACTGCTGCCGGAGCGGAACCGAAGAGCGGATTGAATGAAAAACTTCTTATCGATTCCAATTCGCCGGTTGTATCATCAAGGTGAAGTATCTCTGATAGACCAAAGGATTGAGTAGCCAAAAACCGCTCGATGATTTTTTTTCGCTCAACGCTATCTTCTCCGGTAACGAGGTAGACCATGTTACATAATGAGCGGCACCGCTTTTTTATACTGCTTGTACGGCTCGCCATATTTGTCTTCTAAAATTTTTTCATGTGTTCTGAAATAGTAGTTTGAAATGAGCACCGCAATGAGCGTTGCGGCAAAGAGCATTGCCGAAGAAGTAATCAGCGAGTAGCCAAGCACCAGGATGACCAAACCAATCTGGGTTGGATTGCGCACGAATTGATACGGGCCGTTCATGAACGAATCAACAGTCAGTTTCTTTCCCTTCAAGAGATCTTTGGCAAAATGATGCGAACTGTACTGCGCCCAGGCAATAATGGCCGGCCCGACGACCAAGCACGAAACCGCAGGAATCCATAAGCTCGGAACGAAAAAGTTGAGCGGAAAGAATAGATCGAAAAAAATGCCGATGGTGCAGAAAACGAAAAACGAAAGGTAGGAGCGGGCAAGTACCTCGTGAACCGTTTTTGACTCTCCCCGATAGGTGTGCATACCACTACTTTACCTCACCGAGCGTTTTGCCGAAAGAGGAAGAAACGACCAGGGGTACGGCCGGTTTCTTTGGGATAAACGAACGCTCAAAAACCTCTTCCATGGCCGTAACAATAAGCTTCCTAGCCTTATCCTGCACATCTTCGGAGATTTCATACACCAACTCGTCATGGATCTGCATGGTCAGGTGTACCTTCTCTTTCAGTCTGGCTGCTGTTAAATCAGCATCAATGAACTGGATGGCAAGCTTAATCAAATCTGCCGCCGTTCCTTGGATGGGAGCATTTGCCGCCATCCGCTCGGCAAATGAGCGCAGGTACGGAAGCGGTGATTTAATCTGTGCAAAGTAACGGCGGCGGCCGAAGTAGGTTTGAGTATAGCCGAAAGCGCGGGCAGATTCTTTTGTTGATTCTAGGTATGATGCAACCTTCGGAAATGTGCGGAAGTAATTATCATAAAACTGTTGCGCCTCTGGCCGCGAGACGCCAAGGTTTTTTTGCAATGCCGTAACACCCATGCCATAGAGAATGCCGAAGTTAATAACCTTTGCCTGGCGGCGCATGTCGCTGGTTACCTGCTCTTTCGGCACTTTGAATACGTAGGAAGCAACTGATGCATGCACATCTTCGCCGTCGGCAAATGACTTTATAAGCTTTTCGTCTCCCGAAAGCGTCGCAAGCACCCGAAGCTCGATTTGGGCGTAGTCGCAGGAAAGCAGCACCGACCCTTTCGGCGCAATGAATCCATAGCGGATCGATTTGCCGGTTTCTCCGCGTGCTGGAAGATTTTGCAGATTCGGCTCATTTGAAGAAAACCGACCAGTCGTTGTTCCGTTCTGTAGAAACTTTGCATGAAGGCGATCATCGCTTCCTGCCTTTTCAGGAATAGTGAGAATGTACGTCGAGAGCAGTTTGCTGAGTTCCCGGTATTCCAAAATAAGCGGAATGATTGCATGCTCTTCTCGAAGGGATTCAAGCGTTTCGGCATTGGTGGTGAATGCGCCGCTCGCCTTTCGCTTCCCTTTCGATTTCAATCCCAGCTTGTCGAAGAGCACTTCGGAAAGCTGTTTGGGAGAATTAAGATTGAACGCGGTTCCCGCAAGCGCGGTAATTTTTTCCTCCAGCACTTTAATTTCATCTTGGTATTTTTTCGCGAGCTTCTGAAAGCATGCTCGGTCGATCAGCACTCCCCAGTTTTCCATTTCGGCCACAATCGGAATGATCGGCTCTTCAATCTTTGTAAAGACCTCAAGGAGCCCTCGCTTTTTCAGCTCGGCAAGTATCCACTCGTACGCCTGCACCAAGGTTTTTTGTTTTGTTTTCAAGAGAATGTCATCAAGGGTCGGATTGGTGTAGTCGGAATACAGCACCCACAGTGCGATGCCCGCTTTTTTAAAGAGCGATTCATCGTCAGAACTGAGTATCACGGCTTCCTCTTTTTCAGAATCAACGGCAGTGCCGCCCAGATTTTTAATCCGCGGAATCAAGCTTCGAAATTCGAATTTCTCGCAGAGCGCCAGCGCCTTCTCGATCGAGAAATGGTTCATGAAAGATTCTTCGGGAAGCTCGAATGAGACCGGTGCATCGTGGCGGATGGTTGCAAGCGTTTTTGAGAACAGTGCTTCTTCCTTATGTTTTTCCAAGAGGTCGATGGTGCGGTCTGAAATTCCAGCCTTTTTAAACGACTCCCTGTTTTTTTCAAGAGCCCGGTACATGTCTTCAATCGAGCCGAACGTGGTAATGAGCGTCGTTGCGGTTTTCTCTCCGATTCCGGGAACTCCGACGATGTTATCCGACGGATCTCCCCGCAATCCTTTGTAATCGCGCAGAAAAATCGGATCGAATCCGAACCGCCCCCGAACCGCGTCTTCGTCGTAGAGAATGGTATCGTTGAGCCCTTTTTTAAGCGTATAAACTTGCACCTTCTTGCCTTGCACCAATTGCAGGGTATCCATGTCGCCCGAAGCAATGATGATGTTCAGGTTCTTTTGTCTTGCCAGACGGTCAGAGAGGGTTCCCAAAACGTCATCCGCTTCAAATCCTTCGGCATCAAGGCATGGCACGCCGAATGCCTCAAATACTTCCCGAGAGGATGCAAGCTGGGTTTTTAAGTCATCATCCGCTTTTACCCGCTTCCCCTTGTAGGCTTCGTAAGCATGGTGGCGAAAGGTCGGCTTCGGCAGATCGTATGCCGCAACCAGGTGGTCAGGCTTGAATTCCGCAATAATCCGCAGGAGCATGGTCGTAAGCCCATAGAGCGCTCCGGTCGGCGTTCCGTCGCCTGAGGTAAACGAGGGAAGCGCATGATAGGCACGGTGAATAATGGCATGCGCATCAAGCAAGACGATGGTTTGTTCGGATTTCTTTTTCATGCTTTTGGTTGGGTAATACTACGGGTATCGGCATCATGATGCTGAATCGAAAAAGAAAGAGATGGTTTTTCCTTCAATGCTTTTTCAATTCGCTCCGGCCATTCAATAATGATGAGCGTTCTTGGTTCGTGGATGACTTTATCAAACCGGAGCGGTTCTAATTCTTCCTCGCGCTCAATGCGGTAGGCATCCATGTGCACCAGAAAATCAAAGCGCACAGACTCGATAGGGTACCGCTTCATGACGACAAAAGTCGGGCTGATGATTTTTTCTTTCACTCCGAGTAGCGCGCCGATTGCTTGCACCAGCGTCGTCTTGCCGGCCCCCAATTCTCCAGACAGAAGGATGAGCGATGCTCCTTGTTCTTCTGCTTGCCGTAAGATGAGAGCGGCAATGCGATCTGCTTCTTCAAGCCGGAATAGTTCGTGCATAGGCCGATTCTATCACAGACAAACAAAAAACCGCCCTCGAGAGGGCGGTTTTTTGTTTTAGCTGTTTTTCTTATAAAGCTGTCGTCCGAGCACGATAAGCGCAAGGATGATCAAAATAAGAATGAGCCATTCAAGAAGCGTGTCCGGAAGGAATGATCCTCCGAAGAGCGCACTGGCACCGAAACCATTTGGACAATCATCCGTAATGGTCGTCAGCGAGTATGCAATCGCATCTTCCTGAGCGCGGGAGCTTGGGTTGGTGTATACAACCGTTGCGGTTGTTACCACGAGTTCACCGAGCTGTGCATCAGAAATGATGCGGCCGCGGATTCGAACTCGCCCTTCTTCCTGCGGCTCAAGCCGGCCAATGCCAACAGTAAGAGCACGTTCACTTGCTGAGTAATCACCACGAGTTGCATTAATGAATACAAGCTCTTTCTGGTGATTCACCTGGAGCACTGCATCAACGAGCGTGGTTCGGCTGATATTTTTGTAGATAACCTCATACTCAATTTCGCCGCCTGCGCACATTTCATCATAGATGCTCTCAATTCGAAGTTCGAGCAATGAAGCAGTACTTCGAGCAACGGTCGTATTTCTTACGACAGTCGTCGAACCTGGCTTTGCTACTACAGCGGTACCCGTTCGAAATGGAAGGGTTTCACCATAAGCAATACCGTTTTGGTTTTGTACTACCGCACGGTAGAAATAATTCGTGTTCGAACTAAGCCCTGAAAGGGTTTGATTGTACGCAATTGATGCGACACCACCGATATTCTGAGGAGCAGTCGTGCCTCCAAGGTTTGGTGTGGTTCCCCACTCAAACCATGCTGCAGTGTTTACTGGAGCATTTGGTACTGCAATACCATTTAGCTTTGCAGTATTTGCCGTAATAATGGTTGCTCCGCTGGTTACTGCCTGCGGGCGAACATTTATCGGGCCAGGGTTGATAATAGTATCAACGTACACGGTTACTGAATCAGAATCTGAACAGCCATTTCCATATCCACGAATGGTATAGGTTGTGGTTATGTCAGGGCGAACGGTTACTGAACCGTCGTCTGATCGGTTTGAATAGCCTGGAGTGATGTCTACATCATCCATGCCGGTCGTCTTCCATCGAAGTTTCGTAGACTCGCCCCGCTTGATGCGGGTATCGTCTGCGTCGAATTCATCGATTTCACACTCATCGTCTTCATCAATGTCTTCATCATCTACTTTAATGGTAAGGGTTCGACTCTCGCCTCCCGGGTATGCCCGAAGGGTATACGTTGTATCGTAATCCGGACTTACGGTAACACTACCATCCTCATCGAGATTATCGTCAACATGCGAAATGTTTACGTAATCACAGTTGGTGGTAGACCAGCGGAGTTTCGTAGAATCTCCTTCGTCGATCGAGTAATCGTCCGCAGTGAACGAATCGATTTCACACTCATCGTCTTCTACGTCTCCATCACCGGAAACGCGGAACAGTGCCATTACAGCTCCCTGGGTATCCCATCCTGGAGAAACGTCTCCAATATAGAGCCCGGAACTAGCGAAGAGCGAACCTTCATTCGAAACTGTCTTAACTCCATATTCCCCATTTTTAGCGGCTCGAACTGAACCAGGGATAAAAGTGAGAGTTTCAGCAGTACTAAGGCGAACCGTTGCTGAACCGACCGCGCGATCAATAGTCGTTGCTGCGACGCCACCGGTAAAGGTATGCGTAGTGCTTCGTGAACTATTTTTCGGCTGAATCGAAAGCGTTGCATCTTCGGCTAAAATAGTAGTTGCGTTGTGGAAGTACACTTGAACACCAATCACATCTCCAGCCTTCGCGTTCACAGAGGTCTTCCAGCACCCGTCAACTGGACCAACATCACACGGATTCGTCGTAAAATTCGCTACTGTAATAGTAGGAATATCAGACGGGTCAGTATTAAATCGGCCACTTGCTTGCACCATCGCAGGAGTGGTGAGAACCATTCCGGCGAGTGCAAAAAGTGAAATAATAATTTTTTTCATAATCTTCTTCCAATTCTTTTAATGCCAGCAGTATGTAAATCTATCTTTTAATATGTCAGTCTTTCAAGCGCATTTACACCGAGACAGACGCTACTACTGTTTAATG
>CAZNJI010000002.1:29692-32637 GCA_964573395.1 uncultured Candidatus Saccharibacteria bacterium
TATGTCAGTCTTTCAAGCGCATTTACACCGAGACAGACGCTACTACTGTTTAATGTCCGCATTGGTTATTCAGACACTAAACAATAGAAAGGTGAAATTTTTAATTTCACCTTTCAAAACGCAATAATTCTAGAACCCGCTTACAAAACCACCTGAGCTTTGCCTCCATCCGTTTGAATACCCGGATCCTTGCTGATTTGACGTACCCCAAGTTGTTGGATACTGCGGCTGAACCACGGTTCCAGTACCATTGTAGTAATCGCCAGGCGTAAGCTGGCCGACAATTGGTCCATTCCCTGTTTGCCAAGGTCCTTGACCTCCAGGTAGTGGGCTAATCTGCCGAACATACCCCCGCACGCGAACATCGTGATAGTTATAGGTGTTGATGTTTTGGTTGATTTTCAATCCGCCAAAAGCTACTCGGGTGGCAGCTACGCCGCCAAGGAATCTTCCAACGCCTGTTCCAACATTCGCCACACCCTCGGTCCAATGGACACGAGGTCGTGATTCTCTCCGATCCTGGCGACTATTATCTACCGGGACTTCACGGATAACTTCACGAGTTACTACCCGTTCAGGGTTCCGATAATCTGCGTACTGAACATTATAGTTACTGTACGTTGGTTGATTATCAGACTGATAGGATGGTTGCTGCAGTTCTCTTCCGGGTTGCCGATTAATCGGCGGCGCCTGCGGCATAACAATATTATTCGTCATGTTTAAGCAAGCAGTACTGAGATAAACCCAGCCGGTAGGAATATACCGAAAACCTTGTTCACCAAGATTGGTGTACGCCTGGCGATTGAACCAGCTACTGAAATTAGTCCCTACGGTTCGTACGCTGCCTGAGAGCGAGATAACATCAGAGTTATCCAGCACTTCAAGTAGTGATTTTCCAGTATTCTGGTACACATGCTGTTCCAGCCAGGTCCTCCAGGTATCGGCAGTGGTATTTGCTCGTTCGTTGAATTTGGCATCAATTGCAGGGTCACCGCCCTGAGCCAGCGCATCCACTTCCTGAGCAGAAAAAGTTCCATAATACCGATCCTTAAGCACTCCCTGGGCATGCGAGCTCAGAGAAATCAAAATTATTGCTGTAATAACAAAGAGCGATTTCTTCATAAAAAGAAGTTTTTATGGTGATGAAAAAAATTTTTACATACACTATCATGGTTGACGATAGTGTGTAGGTTTGGTGTAAATATAGCATATTATAAAGGCTTTGTCAATATTACCTTCTATCCCCTTCTATGGTCTAAGAAAAAGCCTTAAAAATAGGCTATAATTAGGAATTCATGCCACTCGCCTTTGACGAAGAAAAACAGAATAAAAAACTCGAAGAACTTCGCCGCCAGGAAGAGGAAAATCTGGCTCAAATGCTCGCTGAAACGAGGTTTAATGTCCCCTATATCGATCTCTCTGGCGCCCCAATCGATAACGACGCCCTTCGCATCATTACCGAGCCCGAAGCTCGCTCGCTTGAAGTCGGACCTTTCAATCTCATTGGTAAAAAGCTCTCGCTCGCCGTTCGCTCGCCGGTGTCAGACAACGCCCTGAAAGCAAAAGCATTAGCTGAAGGCCGCGGCTACCTGGTAACGTTCTTTATGGCCAGCCGGGCAAGCATTGAAAAGGTGTGGAGCCGCTACCAAGACCTCTCATTTGCAACCAATACGCGGGCGGGCGGGCTTGATGTCTCTCAAGATGTTTTGCGGCAGATGACCGAAGAGATTACATCGACCGACGATGCAGTTCGCCTGATTGGAGAAGTGCTGAGCAGCAAAGAAACGCGCGCCATTTCGCGCGTGCTCGAAACCATTCTGGGGGCCGGCATTGCGCTTGGCGCATCCGACATCCACATCGAGCCGCAAGAAGAAGCGGTGCGGCTTCGGTTCCGCCTCGATGGCGTGCTTCACGGGCTGATGACGTTCGACTTTCACACCTACGAAATGATTAACTCCCGCATCAAGCTGCTCTCGGGGCTCAAACTCACCATTAAAGAAAATCCACAAGACGGCCGCTTCTCAAGCTTCTTGGGAGAGCATGAAATCAACTACCGAACCTCCCTTATTCCCGGCGCGTACGGCGAATCGATTGTGCTTCGTATTCTGAACCCGGAATCAATTCAGGTGCAACTTGATGATCTTGGCATCTCGCCGCAGCTGTTCGAGATTTTTATGCGCGAGATTAAAAAACCAAATGGTATGGTGCTCCTTACCGGCCCGACCGGAAGCGGAAAAACAACTACGCTCTACGCATTCCTGCAGAAAATCTACACCCCGGAAATAAAAATCATTACAATTGAAGACCCAATCGAATATCACCTGCCAGGGATTACACAAACACAGACCGACCATAAGAAAGGTTACAACTTCTTGGAAGGGCTCAGAAGCGCGCTACGCCAAGACCCTGATGTGATTATGGTCGGAGAAATTCGCGATCCAGAAACTGCTAAAATCGGCGTTGAATCTGCGCTTACCGGTCACCTGGTGTTCTCGACGCTCCACACCAACAACGCTTCCGGGGTCATTCCGCGATTAATTGATCTAGACGTGAATCCGAAGATTTTAGTCTCGGCGCTCTCGTGTTCGATCGGCCAACGCCTCTGCCGTCGGCTTTGTTCGAAGTGTAAATACGAACGCGATATTACTCCAGAAGAAAGAGCTCATATCGATCGCATTTGGGAAGAAGCGACACGAGAAGGAAAAGATTTAAGTAAGCATGGCGGAAATAAAGAAATAGCAAAACTCTGGAGCGCAAAGGGGTGTGAGCACTGCAGTAACACTGGGTACAAAGGCCGCGTTGGAATCTTTGAAGCAATCCTAACTGATGAAAATATTGAGAAGATTATTATGTCGAGCCCAACCGAACGAGATATTAAAAAAGCATCTGAAGCGCAAGGAATTCTTGATATGAAAGAAGATGGGTTAGTAAAAATTCTCCAAGGA
>CAZNJI010000002.1:32737-57130 GCA_964573395.1 uncultured Candidatus Saccharibacteria bacterium
AGCGCAAGGAATTCTTGATATGAAAGAAGATGGGTTAGTAAAAATTCTCCAAGGAATCACGGACTTCCCTGAAGTCATGAGTGTGGTTGATATTACGGAAGATTAAATAAAAAAGTCTCCCTATAATCTAGTGAGACTTAAAATATTTATCTGTTCCAGAATAAAAAATAGATAAGAGTGAAATGTGCTAACCAAAAAAGTAGAGCAACTATAATTTCACTTGTTTCCTTTTTAGGATTCTGTTTTAGGCTAAACTTGTTCCCCATATTTTTTATGAACTATTTTAAAAAAGCTCTAATCTCTAAACAGCCCTTATAAATAATAGTAAATATAAGTAAAGGATGATCGTAGGATAGCCCCAGTCGGAACCAGAACGTCCTATCCACACCCCTAGAACCACATGGGCTGGCTGCTTAGAGATTAGAGCCTTCTTAAGGTAAACTAACTTGTGTTAGTTTTATTTGCAAAGACTATAGCACGTAAAGATTTATATGTCAAGTATCCCCACTTCCTCTTCATTTTCTGCTGGCGACGAACAATTCTCCGACGCAACGCTCCGTCCGGGAAATTTTGACGATTATGTCGGCCAGGAAAACATCAAAAAGAACCTTTCAATCCTCATTCGAGCGGCAAAAGAGCGCGGCCACATGCCGGAGCACATTCTTTTTTACGGTCCGCCCGGACTTGGAAAGACCACCCTTGCGCATGTGATTGCAAAAGAGACTGGTGCGAACTTAAAAACAACCTCGGGGCCGACCATCGAGCGCGTGGGCGACCTGGCAGCAATCCTTACGAACCTTTCTCCGGGAGATATTCTCTTTATCGACGAAATTCATCGATTGAACAAAATGATCGAAGAGGTGCTGTACCCCGTCATGGAAACCGGCAAGCTCGACATTATGATCGGCAAAGGCCCGGCGGCGCGCACGATTGCGCTCGACCTACCGCCGTTTACGCTTGTTGGTGCAACAACGCGCTTCGGCATGCTCTCTGCTCCGCTCCGCTCTCGTTTTTCCGGTGGCACATTCCGGCTTGAGTTTTATACGCCAGAAGAAATTAGTACGATTTTAAAGCGCTCAAGCGATATTCTTGGCATCAAGCTCGATCACGCGTACCTAGCCCATATTGCTGAACGAAGCCGTTCAACACCGCGGATTGCAAACTACCTCCTTCGCCGCGTGCGCGATTATGCTCAAATTCATAAAAAAGACATTAGCGCTGACGCAATTAAAGAAGCATTCGATCTGTTAGGACTCGACGAGATGGGCCTATCGGGAAATGACCGAGCAATACTAAACGCAGTAGCTAAAAAATTTGGCGGCGGACCGGTTGGCATTAAGAATTTGGCGGCAGCAACCGGAGAAGACGAAGGAACGATTGAAGACGTTATTGAGCCCTACTTAATTCAAATCGGTTTTTTGGAACGCACTCCCCGCGGCCGAGTAATTACTCAAAAGGGAAAAGGGTATTTAGGCACTAAGCAGGATTGAAAAATAAGGAGGCTCCGGAGCGCCGAAGCGAGGCCTGAGCAAAAACTCAGCAGAGTTTTATGCGGACTCCTTATTTCTCAATCCTGCTGCCTATTTTGACTTTTTTATTCCTACTCACTACTATCTAATTACGAATGACTTTTTTTATGGCAGGACATAGTAAGTGGAAACAAATCAAACATAAAAAAGCGGCAAGCGACGCAAAGAAAAGCAAAGTGTTTTCGAAGCTTGCGCTGTTAATTGCAAACGAAGCGAAAAAATCTGGCGGCGATAGAAATTCGCCCGGTCTTCGAGCGGCAATTGAAAAAGCCCGGTCTGAAAACATGCCGAGCGATAACATCGATCGAGCAATCAGTAAGGCAAACGAACAGAAAGATCTTGAATCGGTAACGTACGAAGGGTACGGCCCGGGCGGAGTAGGCATCATTGTTGAAGCTTTAACCTCCAACCGGAATAAAGCATCGGCAGAAATTAAACACAGTTTTTCAAAACACGGGGGAAACTTGGGAGCAGTCGGATCGGTTACCTGGGGGTTCACAAAAAAAGATGATAACTGGATTCCGAATTTAACCGTTCCGCTCGGTGATGCCGATGCTGAAGCACTTGGCGAATTGGTCGATGCGCTTGAAGAGAGTGAAGAGGTAAACGCAGTGTATACCAATGCAGAATAATTCTCCTGCCATTATTCTTGCCATTGATCCAGGATACGATCGCTGCGGCCTGGCGATTTTTTCTGCCGAAAAAACATTGCTTCACTCGGCTTGCATCGTAACTAACGCAAAAGACAGGCATGCCGATCGGCTTCACCACCTTCGGATCGAACTACAAAAAATAATAGAAGCGTGGAAGCCGAATCTCTTGGCAATTGAAACACTCTTCTTTTCGCTCAATAAAAAAACCGCGATTAAAGTAGCAGAAGCCCGCGGCGTCATTCTTTGCACTGCCGCTGAATCCGGAATTGAAATTATCGAACTTTCCCCGCAGCTCATTAAACTTTCAACAACCGGCATCGGTAATAGTAAAAAACAAGGAGTGCAAAAAATGGTCGCAGTGATGCTGAAACAAGATTTAAGCAAGAAATTAGACGATGAAATTGATGCTATGGCGATCGGATTAGCAGCGCTTGAGGAATTGCGGGTACAAAAGTTATTCACACGGTAGAAAAATGGTCTTGCACTCTAAAAAACTTTCTGATACAACTACATGCATACTCGTTAAATAATATTTTATAGAAAATATGGGTGATGATTACAGTTTGCCAATGGATGAAGAAAATTTAGAAGATCCATTTGCAAAAGACCAAGAAGATGATTCTGGTGAAGATGCGGTGAGTGGTGAAGGTTTGAATTTATACGAAGAGGAAGAGTCAGATGAAGAAGATGAATTCATAAAGAACTTTACCTCGATCCAGTACGAAGATCGATCATAATAAAAAAACGCCCTCGAGGGCGTTTTTTTATTTCTCTTCAAAATCAAGACTGCATGAATTAATGCAAAACCGCTTTCCGGTCGTTTCTTTCGGCCCGTCATCAAACACGTGCCCTAAATGCGCTCCGCAATTCCTGCATTGCACCTCGATGCGGCGCATGCCGTGAGAATTATCCTCAACGTATTTGAGCGCTTGCGCATGTACCGGCGCATCATACGACGGCCAGCCAGTGCCGGAATCGAACTTCTGGTCGGAACCAAAGAGCGGTGCGCCACAGACTTTACAATGATATACGCCATCATCGTGGACATCAACATACCTGCCGGTGAAAGGCACTTCAGTTCCTTTCTCCTGAGTTACGTATCGCTCTTCCTCTGAAAGCTCCTCTATTCTTTTTTTCTTCAGCACTTCATCCATACCAATATGGTTATAAAGTTCATACTATTTGCAAAGTTATGAAGTAGATGTATTCACATTATAACTTTCAACTTTTCACTGTGCACTTCGTGCATCTGCACCCTTTCGGTTCGATGTAATCTTTCCAAAATGCTTTTCCATAATCATAGGTGAGTTCTTCCCCGGCTTTAATGTTCTTTATTGCCGTGATCGTAATTTGCTTCTTACGATCGTTCGTATCGCTTTCGCAATTCGGCCGGCAGGAATGATTAATATAGCGCGCAAGATTTTTTCTCGTGCTCCCATCAATGGTCCACCGGCTGTTAATTTCAAACAGGTACTGCCCGCCCCGCTCATCAGCTTCTTTCGCCGTTAAAAGCTCTCCGGTGTATTCAATAATGAACGTTCCCTTCTTAATCGGCTCGGTGGTAAACAAGCCGAGCCCGTTGAGCCCTCGTTTTACTTTCAAACATGTTCGCGGAAATGGTTCTTTTTTCATAAAAATAGCCCGACGAGTATACCATGCCGGGCAATGCAGGAGCATCTACTTATTCCATTTGGAATATATGCCGGTCGTCAGAATTCGGTCGGAATTCGCCTGGCGGATACCAATGTCGCCATACGTAATTTTTCCCTTAAAGTCTTTGCATGCATCCCCAAGCAGTTCTCCGAATGATCGCGCTGAGTACCCGGCCGCATAGCCGTTTAAAATAACCAGTTCAGCTTCCATAGACATCAGTTTTGGAACAAGCGCGATCAATTCGGAAAGTTTTTCTTCTATTTTCCAAACCTCCCCTTTCGGGCCGCGGCCGAATGCCGGCGGATCCATCATAATGACTTCGAACTGCTCGCCCCTGCTGACGAGCCGCCTCGCATATTTGAGCGCATCTTCGCAAATGAGCCGAATGGAATCTTTTGGAAGATTTGAAAGCATCATATTTTCTTTTACAGTAGTAATGGTTTGCTTTGAAGCGTCAACGTGCGTTATTGATGCCCCGGCCTGGGCTGCCGCAAGGCTTGCCGCGCCGGTATATCCGAACAGATTAAGCGCTCGGATTTTCTTATCGCTTTTTTTAATCAGCGACTGAAGCTCCTTCCACTGCACGGCATGCTCGGGAAATATTCCCACATGCTTAAATTGCTTCAATGAAAGTTCAAGCGTAATGCTTTCCCAGGAAACATTCCACGATTCTGGCATTCCACTCTTTTCTATCCATCGCTCTCCTTTCTGCACCCATGAAAACTGCGCAGATGCTTCGCTCCACAGCGCTTGTTCGGTTTTTTTCCAGAGCGCTTGCGGATCCGGCCGATCGAGCAGTATCAAACCGAAGCGCTCAAGCTTCCGATTATTTCCGGAATCAAGCAATTCATACTCTTGCCATCCCTCCGTTACGAGATCAATCCTGTTTTTTTGCATGGTCGGTAACTTGGCGGAGCGCGCCTTCGATATTAACGTATTCGAAATCAAAGCCTTTATCGATCAGACGGCGCGGATACGCTTTCTGGCTGAGTACTATTTCATGGATAAATTCCCCGTAGAGCAATTTACTCAAAAACTTCGGCAGCGCTCCAATCACTCTTCGGTGCGTTGCTCGAGCGAAGAGCTTCATGAAGTCGCTGCTTTTAACCGGCATTGGCGAAGAGGCGTTTACTATTCCCTGCAAGGTATTCGTTTCAAGCGCAAAGAGATAGATTCTCACCACGTCATCAATGTGAACCCAGGACATCCAAAAATCTTTTCGGACAAGGCGCAGAACGATTCCGAGCCGCGCAAGCTGAAGGAGCGGCTTCAGGAAGCCCGAACTGCCGATTACCGGCGCAGTGCGGACAAGAACTACCCGGCAGCCGAACTGTTCCGCTTTCATGGCTTCCTCTTCCCATCTCTCTGTAACATGGCTTAAGAAAGTTGTGCCCTTAGATGATTGTTCATCAACGTCTTCATCTCCCTTGTCTCCATAGTATCCTGTTGCTGATGCGCAAATAAAAATAGAAGGTCGCGTGGCGGTTTTTTCAAGGCTCTTCACGAGATGCTTCGTTGAAACGATCCTGCTTTTTTCTATTTCGTTCTTTACTTTGTCCGTCCATTTTCCAAAAATGGTTCGCCCCGCCAAATGGATGATTGCATCGGTACGCTCAAGCACGTTAAACGGAAGCATGTTCTCCTCCAGATCGCACTGGATGAAATAAAGATTTTGGTGGGTAAAATCAGGCGATTTCTTATCAATCACCACTACGGTATGTCCTTTTTCAAGGAGAGCGCGGGACAATGCGCTTCCTATAAAACCAGATCCCCCCGTGAGCACTACCGTCATTGTATAGGCATACTACCATAAAACCCTTTATTTTTTAAAGCTATTTGCCATTTCCAAAAAAATGACTACTATCTCTTTATATGAATCCCGTTAGTGATCAGGGCCGTTAACGGTGTCATGGTACGTAATGAACATGTCGATGATTATGTTGCATAATAAAACGATAACTGCGAACGGAAGCGCTCCTCTTGGAGCGCATTCGGGCGCTTCCTATCGCTAACGGGATGAAGTTTGAAGAAGCACTGGGCTATGTGGGAAAACTCCTTTTATTCATTCCGCTCACGATTATTTTCGTGCCGGCTTTTTTGATTGTTACCTGGTTTCAGAGCATCTGGGCAAAACAGCTGAATGAACTATTCGGGCTTTAAATAATCTTGAAGAACGTTTTCTTTCCAACCTTATACGTTCCCTCAACAAGCGGCTCTTTAAGATCCGAAGCTTCCAACCTTCGGTTTGAATGTATTTGATACAAGCCGCCCCCCGATACAAGCCGCCGCAATTCTGATTTTGAAGCTATGAATTTTTCTCTGATAAGGAAATCTTCAAGCGTGATAGCTTCCTTTGGGAAGCTGGAAATATTTTCTGGCATTTCCCCTTTCTGGAATAGCTGAACAAAGTGCTGTTCGCCTTGCCGCGCCATATCTACCCCCCACACGCTTTTTACTATTTCAAATGCCAATCGCATTTTCAATTCTTTCGGATGTTGGGTTTTTTCGACAAGTTCCTTTATCTGGCTCATCGAGAGATCGGTGCACAGTTCAAGCGCAACAGGAACGAGACTATCGGCCCAGCTCATAACCTTTCCGTACATCTCTTCCGGAGCATCATCGAGTGTCACCATGTTTCCTTCAGTCTTACTCATCTTCTTGCCGCTCGAATCTTCAAGGAGCTTCAAGGTTAGAACGAATTTTTCCTTGTGTAGCATTTTCTGTTCAAGCGTCCGGCCGGCAAGCATGTTAAACATCTGATCGCTCCCCCCGATTTCTCCATCGACTTTCATCGCAACGCTGTCGTACCCTTGCATCAGCGGGTAAAGAAATTCATGCAGAAAAATCGGCTTTCCCTCCTGGGTTCTCTTTTCAAACATGTCGCGCTTTAAGAGCTGGTCGACGGTTATAAGCGACGCCAGAGAAGTAACGTCCGAGAATTTCATTTTTTTCAGCCACGATGAATTGAATTTCACTATAGCCTTATTTTTCCCCGAAAAGCGGATGAGCCGGGACGCCTGCTTTTTGTATGACTTCAAATTCCTTTTGACTTCAGCTTTTGTCAGCTGGGTTCGAGCGGCCAGCTTATCGGTCGGATCGCCGATCATTGCCGTAAAGTCCCCGATGAGGAAAATAACCTTGTGTCCCAAGTCTTGGAATTGGCGCAATTTCCTTAGCCCGATGGCGTGCCCCAGGTGGAGCGCCGGCCCAGTCGGATCAAATCCGGCATACACGGTTAACTGCCTGCCGGAACGAAGAAGAGATTCAATAAACTGCCTATTCGGAAACGTTTCAGCAACGCCTTTCGTCAGAAGCTCTACAACAGAATCGTCTGGTGTCATCCGCTGAGTCTATCATTTTTGCTTTTATTTTTACAGTTTTTCGGATATGATGGCCTTTATGAAGAAACCACTCTTTCTGAAAAGCTTTTTTATTGCTTCCTCAGTAATTCTTATCGCCATTGGCGGTACTTTTTTATGGGCAACTACTATTAAGTTGCCTGATCTTTCGACTTTCCAAGCGCGGAAAATAGCGAACTCTTCAAAAATCGTCGATCGGACAGGCGAAATCATGCTCTACGACATTCATCAATCCGTCAGGAGAACGGAAATTCCACTCGCTGAAATGGGAGATAATGTAAAAAACGCCGTTGTTTCGGTTGAAGACGCGCATTTTTATACCCATAAAGGAATTCGACCGACCTCGATCATTCGAATGATACTGGTAAATCTCAGCCAAGGAAGCTTTTCACAAGGAGGATCGACGATTACCCAGCAGGTAATTAAAAATACTCTTTTAAATAATAAAAAGACTGTTACAAGAAAATTTAAAGAATGGGTTCTTGCTATTAAACTTGAACGGCAATTTACGAAAGATCAGATCCTGCAAATCTATCTTAACGACGCTCCGTTCGGCGGAACGATATACGGCGTTGAAGAAGCGGCAAAAGCATTTTTCAACAAACCGGCAAAAGAGCTCACTATAACCGAATCGGCCTATCTGGCGGCAATGCTTCCGCGGCCAAGCTACTATTCCCCTTTTGGAAAAAATAGGGACGAATTGGATGAACGGAAAAACCTCGTTCTGAAAAAAATGGAAGAGCAAGACTACATAACCAGTGAAGCGTACGAAGCGGCAAAGCTTGAGACGGTATCGTTTGATACCGCAGCTTCAAACGGCATTAAGGCGCCCCATTTTGTCTTTTACATTCAAGAAATGCTCGAAGAAAAATACGGAGAAGACGCTATGATTTCAGGAGGATACGTAATAAAAACAACCATCGATTACGAACTCCAGAAGAAAGCGGAAGAATTTGTTGAGAAACATGCGCTGCAAAATGCAAAAAATCTTAATGCGTCAAACGCTGCGCTCGTTTCCCTTAACCCGAATACCGGCGAAATACTCGCTATGGTCGGATCGCGCAATTATTTCGACAAAGAGATTGATGGAGCATTTAACGTTGCAACCGCTCCAAACCGCCAGCCGGGTTCGTCATTCAAACCGTTCGTCTACGCCGCTTCTTTCAATAAAGGATACACTCCTGAAACGATTCTCTTTGACGTCCCCACGGAATTTTCAACTTCTTGTACCGCTACGAGCCAGCCCCTTCCCGGAAAAACCGCAGAAGATTGCTATCATCCCGGAAACTTTGATGATAAATTTCGGGGACCACTCTCTTTAAAAGCAGCGCTTGCTCAGTCAATCAATGTGCCATCCGTAAAACTGCTATACCTTGTTGGTATGGAAGACGCGCTTGATACGGCCAGAAAAATGGGGATTAAAACACTGAAAGGCCCAAATCAGTACGGATTAAGTTTGGTGCTCGGAGGCGCAGAGGTATCGCTCCTTGATATGACTACTGCGTATGGCGTCTTTGCAACCGGAGGAATCAAAAATGAAACGGTTGGCATTTTGGAAATTAAAGACAGAAAAGGTGAAATCGTAGAGCAATTCACCCCAAGCGACGGAGAAGAGGTTTTGAATCGAAATACCGCACTCATGATTTCAGACATTCTAAGCGACAACGTTGCAAGAACACCAACCTTCGGTTCTAATTCAGCGCTCCATATTGAAGGAGTTCAAATTGCGGCAAAAACCGGTACAACAAACGATAACCGTGATGCCTGGGTCATGGGATACACTCCTGCAATCGTTACTGGAGTCTGGTCTGGAAATAACGACAATAAACCGATGAAAAAAGGAGGTGTAGCGATATCCGGACCGCTCTGGAACGAATTCATGCGCTTTGCCGTTTCAAAATACCCGAGTAATGGATTTGAAAAACCAACACCAAGCGAAAACCAAGATGAATTGAAACCTATTTTCAAAGGCCAGTGGCTTATTACCGATACAACAGACATCGACGCCCTCACGGGGTTGCCAGCCACTAACGATACCCTTCCTGAAAACAGGATTGAAGAAACCAGACCATTCGTGCAAACCATTCTGTATTGGGTAAATAAGAGCGATCCGCTTGGTCCAAAACCAAATAACCCCGATAATGATCCTCAATTTAAATTATGGAACCCTCCGGTGGTTCATTGGTGGAACCAGAATCAATTCAGCGCATCAGCGCAATCTCAAATGAAGGAGATTACTTTATAAGCACTTGTATATCCGTAACTGGAATATTTCTTTGCTTACAGGCCTGTAAAATATTATTTTTTCTTAAAAAGACTTCCGGGTGAACGAGTGGCGGAACGTTAATAGTAAGAATGGTATTGTTGAGCTTTATATCCGTTTTCGCAACAGGAAAATGAAGTTCTTCCGATAGGAGAAGAGAGATAACTCCATAATCATTACTTTGGAGCTGTAATCGGTCTTGAATCGATTTTAGAATGGTATGAAAAGCATTCATATTATCGATTTAACGGCATGAGTAAATAAGTAAAAGTAGGATCAGAAACGCTTTTTACCACGAACGGCCTGTTCGGCTGGGTAAACTCTAGTGAAACACTGTCTCCGTTAATCGACTGGAATGCGTCCAAAAAGTACCTCAAATTAATATTCACTTCAATCTGCTCTCCTTTCAGGGCCGCATCAATTTCACTCACATTCTCTCCCACGTCGCTGTTTTTCGAAGCGATAGACACCTTCTTTTCTGCAGGATTGAGAAAAAAGGTGATTTGTTGGAATTTATCCAAAAAAACTCCGGAAAGTCTTAAGGTATTAATCAATTCTTGTTTTAAGACGATACATTGGCTTTTCCATTCCTTCGGAAGAATCTGCCGATAATCGGGAAAAACTCCGTCTACAAGGCGCGAAGTAAGGTAAATACCGTTTCCAGAGAACGAAATGATGTTCTTTGTAAAAGAAACTTGGATGTCTCCTGAAAACAATTCAAGAATCTTCAGTATGTCGGATATGTTTTTAAACGGAATCAATAATTGAGTGATTTCCGGAATATTTTTCACTTTTACCTTTTTTTCCGCCAAGCGAAAAGAGTCTGTTGCGACAAAAACAAGGTATTGATCCGCCGTGTAGAAATAAAGTGCCGAGATCTCAGGTTTAATGTCTGAAACTGCAGCACAATAGTATACGGAACGTATGCCTTGAATTAATAATTGCGGATCAATAGAAAATTTCGTTTCTCCTTGCACTATCGGAAGCGTTGGAAAATCTTCTCGAGGAAGGCTTTTTACCAACAGGCGGGTCTTTTTTGTTTTTATGGTCAAATTACTATTATCGGTTGATAATTCAATTTTTTCATCAGACGGCAGGTTATTAACAATTCCGGCCAACACGTCCCCTTTTACCAATACTTCTCCTTCTTCTTCCACTGTTGCAGGTAATTCAAATTCGATCCCTAAACTTAAATTAGTGGCTCGGATCTTTAATGTTTTTCCGGTCGCGGAAATAAGCAGCGCTCCAAGAACGGGGAGGGTGAGATTTTTTCCTGTAACTCGCTCAGAAAAAAGCGTTGCTGTTTTTAGTTTTTCAGATTGAATGAATAGTTTCATATATTTTTATCTCATTACATAGTAATACTTATATGCGCTGTGGATATGTGGAAAATGAAAAATAACTTTTAAAAGAATAGATATATTTATTATTTTCTTGTGAAGATTCTTTTGAAGAGAAGTGAAATAAGAAGGTGAATTAAAAAAGATAAAAAATATTTTTTGAACACATATCTTTTTTCCTAAAGTAATTAACATGTTTTCCTTATTTGAATAACACTCTAATATCATCTAATTCACGCATTAATTCAGGATCCGTCTGTAGGTCTTTCTTGATCTTTTCATACGAGTGAATAACGGTCGTATGATCTTTTCCTCCGAGTTTCTGCCCAATAGTTGGATATGAGGCATTGAAATCTTCCCGGAGGATGAACATAATCATTTGTCGCGCCTTCACTATTTCTTTACGTCTCGTCTTTTCATAGATAATCTGCTCATCAAGATTGTAATATTCCGCAATCGCCTTCACGACGTCTTGAATTAATACGTTCTTCTTCGGTTTTACTGAATGTTTTATCAATTGCTTCGCTTCAGATACGTCAATTACTTTGTTTTTCAACTCAGCATGCATGGTTATGATATTTAACACGCCTTCAAGTTCTCGAATATTTGAGGTAATTGAGGAAGCAAGGAATGAAAGCACTTCATCAGTAATTTCAACCTTTAATTGATTAGTTTTTTCCTTCAGAATCGCCAGTCTCGATTCGAAGTCAGGCTCCTGAACATCAATAGTCATCCCAGCGTTAAACCTGGTTTTCAGTCGATCTTCAATTCCGACGATATGATTTGGGTGCTTGTCGGATGAAAAAATAATATTCTTATTCTGCTCGTAAAGGGTATTAAACAGGTGAAAAAGCTCTTCCTGGGTCTTCTCTTTAGTCGAGATGAATTGAATGTCATCCATGATTAGAAAGTCGTATTTTCGGTATTTTTCCCTGAAAGACGTTGCCCGATTGTTTTGTACGGCGCTAATGTAATCGTTGGCAAATTTTTCAAGCGTCGTATAGAGGACTTTTTTATCGGGAAATTTATTTTTTATTTCATTCCCCACCGCCTGAATGAGATGTGTTTTTCCAAGGCCGGATCCGCCGTAAATAAATAATGGATTATATGCTTGATGGGGGCGCGTAATGATTGCCTGCGCGGCGGCGTAAGCAAGTTCATTGAATGGCCCGACGATAAATTGATTAAATGTATATTTAGGGTTTAAATTATCATCTTTATTAATGTAGAGCCCTTGAAGCGGAAGAGAATCTTTTTCCTCCTGTTTTTCAGGGGCAGATTCAATTTTCGGTTCAAATTTACTAATAACAAATTCAATTGAACGAACATGGTTCAATCGGTCGACAATCGATTTTAGAATAAGTTTATGGTACTTATTAAACAGCCATTCTTTAACGAATTCATTCGGAACGCCGATGATGATTACTCCATCTTCATCTCTTAAAATCGAGGTATTTTTAAACCAAGTAGTAAAGTTTCCTTTGGAAACTTGAGATTCGATGTCTTGCAGACATGAACTCCAAAGAGTGTTCATTTCAGGCGAGGTATTCATGGGATATTTTAATAATACAAACTCTCTGCTATAGCTGGAAACTGTTAACAACCTGTGAATAGTGTGAATTATCTCTTACC
The DNA here is from genome assembly GCA_964573395.1 of uncultured Candidatus Saccharibacteria bacterium. Taxonomy (GTDB): domain Bacteria; phylum Patescibacteriota; class Minisyncoccia; order Phycocordibacterales; family UBA9973; genus DATIBQ01. The sequence continues at coordinate 45,167 of CAZNJI010000002.1, forward strand.
GGCATTGAGATTGCAAGAAAATAAAGGCTTTGTTGCAAAAGCAGGAATTTTTAGTATAGTATGTTGACTTATGTCTTTTACTTATAAACCGAAAAAGAAAAAACGAGCGAAAACCCATGGGTTTTTGGTCCGATCGAGCACGAAAAATGGCCGAAAAGTCCTTACTTCCCGCCGCCGTAAAGGACGGGCTAAACTCTCTGTTTAATTAAAGCATTTATATGATTCCGGCAGCAGAACGGATGAATCGGGCTTCTTTTAAAAGGTTTACCGAATCAAATCCGCGGTCTGTATACAATAAATCAGGCACTTTTAAGTTCGGAAAGTCAAAAAAACCCTTACTTTCCATAGTTGTTTCTTCAAAACACGAAAAAAAGGCCGTAATTAGGAATAGAACAAAACGAAGGTTTTACCGAGCTCTTTCCGAGGTTATGAAAGATCAGCCCTCTATACAAGGAGTTATTTTTGTTTCAAAATTAGCGTATTCCTTTTCTTATGAAGAAATAAGAGATTTCGTTTTTGAACTTTTTAGAAAAGCACATGAATTTAATCGGTAAGATCCTAAACAAGCTTATACTTGGTTTAATTTGGGTATATAGATTCTTCCTTTCCCCTTCCGTAGGGATTTTTCGATTTATTCCCTTCTATCCAAAGCCGAGTTGTATTTTTTTCCCCACCTGCTCTGAATACGCTCGCATCTGCTTTGAAAAATTTCCTTTTCCAACCGCACTCGTAAAAACGGTAAAAAGAATAGGGCGATGCCACCCGGGAAACGACCCAAAGATTGATTATCCGTAACTTTTGCGTACAATTGAGCGATGAAAACACTGTGGAATACGATTATTTACCAACCTCTTTTAAATGCATTGGTCATTATTGCGTCCGTGATGCCCGGAAAAAGCCTCGGGCTCGCAGTGGTAGTCCTTACTATTCTCGTTCGAATCATTCTCTTTCCACTCAGTAAGCGCGTTATAAAAGGTCAATATGCAATGCGGGCGCTTGAGCCGAAAATCCAGGAAATAAAAGCGAAAAAACTTGATAAAAAAGAAGAATCACAGCAGCTGTTCATGCTCTACCAGCGGGAAAAGGTAAATCCTTTTTCTGGATGTCTCCTACTCCTCATTCAACTTCCAATTCTTTTTGCGCTGTATTATGTATTTATCAGCGGATTGAATGAACCGGAACTTCTATATTCTTTTGTACACTCTGAAGGAATAAAACAAACGCTTTTCGGAAGCATTGATATCACAAAACCTTCTCTTATACTCGCCATTCTTGCCGGTCTTACCCAGGCAGTACAAGCATTTTTGATGCCGAAACCAACCGCTTCGCAACAAGGGTCGCCTGATAGTTTTCAGGGGCAGTTTGCAAAAAGTATGAGCATCCAAACAAGATTCATTCTGCCGATCATTATTATATTTATTGCTCGAAATTTAGCCGCTGCGGTATCTTTGTACTGGATTGTCACCAACCTTTTCTCTATTGGTCAAGAAATCTACTTCAAGCGCCTCTATAAGAAAAAAGCTATTTAACCTCGGTTTTTAAGAGAAATCCAGATCGCTTGTCAATAAAGTAAAGTAGTTTTGTTCCGGTGCTGTACCGTAACTGCGTTGCGTCGTATGGAAACGAAATGTTCATTTCAATAATAATGCCGGTTGTACTTACTACCCGAACGAGCTTATCCTCGAACAGTATTTCTCCCGAATACCAGCTTTCAGGGTAGTTTCCTGATGGAACCGTTTGAGGTACTGCGCAAATCAGGTTGTCAGATTCGATCCAAGCGCATTTTTCAGGAAGAATGGGGACAGAAAGATTGTTCCGCTTTCCGGTTTTTTGATTCACGATGAAAGCGCTAAAACTTCCTCCTTCAGACTGGGACATAAGCACAAAATTCCCGGATGGGCTTACTGATGCGGTTAATCCGCTGATTCCGGAGGCGATTTTCCTATATGACCCTCTTTGGAGCTGAATGAGCATTCCTTGAAAAGTTGAATGTGCTTTTGCTTGAAGGAATAAGGTTTGTTCAGCTGAAAGCAGGAGCCAGTCTTTGAACGGATATGAGAAAAATGTTTGCGAACCAGTTCCTTTCGGGGTTGAAGTCCGAATGATGCTTTGTCCGCCTTCATCTCGAAGCGTTGCAATCTGCTTGCCACCATTAAAAGCAGTTACTGAAAGGATATTATCTGCCAGTGGCGTTCCTTGTGCTTGAACCCGCTTCCCCTCTTTGTCTGGTTCTGGAATCGGAACATAGTAGGTGGCGATCGTCTCGCCGTTTTCTCGCAAATAGCGGAGCAAGACGCTTTTTCCCCCTTCCGTAAACAACGCTTCGTAAATGTTGGGAATTTTTATGTTTGAAATTTGGGTAATGATGTTTGTGTTATCCATTTCATAGACGAACCCATCGTCTCTTCCTACATACCGCACCGTATCAACTGGAGGTTGGTTTTTGGCAGTAATAGTATTTACAAAAAAGCCAGCAATTGCGCCAACGCTTACTGGGCGTGCCACTTCCGTAGTAGATGGAGTAAGGTCGCTTCCTTGCACAAAAACGCCATCGGTACCAGTAGGTTCTTCGATTGATCCAACATCCAGTTCTTGCTCTCTTCCAATCGGAAAGAGTGTTTTAATGACTGTGGTTCCATCCTGGCCGACGTTCGGATTCTTGCTTTTTGCCCAGAAGTACAGCCCTGCGCTGCCAAAAAGAATAACAAGTAAGAGAATTAAGAGTATTTTTCGCACGTTAATAATTATATTGCAGATAAAACCTATTATCTAGGGATTCTTTTGATTCGAATATCAGATGAATATTTTGAGAAAGGATACGTATCAAGCTTCCTTCTTCCTATTGCCTGGCCAATTTTACCTTTTGGTCCATGTGAATCCATGATTTCTCCATTGCCAACATAAATGAGCACATGCCCTGATTTTCCGCTAAATCCATTTCCGTCTGGATCTGGCCAGCCGATGAGATCTCCAGGGTTTAATGCCTTATTGTTTACATATCCAACGTTCCCAGTTACTTTAATCGAAGTTACTTTTTCAGCTCCAGAAAAAATACCTGAAGTACCGCTATTAATGAAGTCTCTTCCAGGTTCATATCCGGCACATCGAAGAACGGTATTCACCCAGCCAGAACAGTCATAGGCAACCGTACCGCTTCCGGCAGGAGATCCTTTTTTTGCTCCCATTTGGTAAGTTACCTTCCCCTGATAGCTGGCTGCAATTGAACTGATTGAAGATTGCAATCCAGATTTTGGACAGGAAATACCAACTGTTCCTATATATCCATCAATACCGGAAAAATCAGTCGGATCATTAGTATCTCCTCCCGTTTCAAGTACAGCTTCTTCAAGGGTGATGCTGTTATTTACTAGTTGGGGGTTGATCGTATTCAAAAGCATATAAGCGGTAAGCGCCAAAAGAATACCAATGATTGAATCCATAATATTCTGCTTAGCATTGTTCATTTTAAATGGAGTATCGGAAACCATGTATACATACCCGTTAATGACAAGCTTGATCACCAGCATTACTGCTGCAATAGCAATAGCAAGTTCTATGAGAAGGTTAATGAAATCTCCAATGTTGCAGAATTGTATTGTTGGATCTGTTTTACACTGTTCCGGGCTTGGAATGGCTGTTGGGAAATTATCAATTGGGGCAAGGAGTTTGTATCCTCGTTTTGAAACAGATTCGCTTATTGTCGGATCGATATCATTTAAATCATTCCCTGATTTTGTCTGAATGTTTTTTATATCCGTTTTGAATACTTCGACTCCTTTAAAGAGTAGTGAAACTTGCACATAATAGGTGGTATTTGGAGATAATTGAGTAAGAGGCTTTGTAAAACTTATTTTCCCTATAACTGCTCCTCGTAATGTTTCTTGCTCTAACGTTATTGGGCCATCTTCTGTTTTCTTTGCCTGAGTGAATGCTTGATCTTGTGCGATGGTATATCTCATTAGGAAGTCAGACGTTTGAGCGCCAGATACACCGAAAAAATCAAATACGATTACCCCAAACACATTCACGTAATTTGTTTTCGGTTGAACTTCAAAAGTTTTCAGTTGATACTCTGCTCTGGCCGTCCCTGGACTTCCTAAAAGAATGATTCCGGCAAAGAAGATAATGGTAAATAGTGTTTTTTTCATATTAAAAATTCAATCTAAAGTCATCGGTAGTGTATTGCAGAAGGTATGTCGGATGCCTGCCATCGATTTTTACCGTTATGTCTCCACTGGAATTGTTCCGATTTAAGACAATCTCATTCGGGCGGTCTCCGGCGGTAGCTTCCTGGTTTCCTAAAAACCAGCGCAGGGTAAGCTCATTTATTGCCGATGCTGTTACTGAAAAATGAAGTGGTTCGGCCACAAAAGTTTCAACGTCCCGATTCATTGCGTAGCTTCCCCTGATTTTCCGCGCGTAATCAATGAAACCGTTTATTTTTCTGTAAAATGCCACGGTCGGGCGCTCGAATACGATAATGGCTGAACCTGTTCCGGTTGATCCGCCGCTCTGTCCGATACTTGCCGAAATCTTGTCTTGATTCGAAAGATATGAGCTCCGGTACAGATAACTTGTTTTTCCGTATCCGGAGTTTGCAGCCAAATTCGAATCGTTCTTCCTCCAGTTATAGGAATAGTTTTTCGCCAGTGCTCCGTTGTCAGGAAAGGCAGTTACCCGCACGACGCTTTCTGGCGCCACCAACGTTTTTCCTTTATAGAACGGTGGCGCTGAAGAAGCAGGCGCTTCCCACAGCACGGTAAGATTTGAAGGCGCAACGATGGTGCTTTTTTTAATAAGCTGGCCGTTGCTTAATCGAACCGATGCCTCAAGTGTCTGATTTACTCCTGCCGAACCGGCCAGAACATTTACTGATTTAACGCCGATTCCGTTTGCAATCTGCTTGCCGCCATATACCCAGGTAATAATGAGCTCATCTATGTCGACCGCATAGCTTTGGACGGTTGCCGTAACAAGTTCACCCGGACGAGGCAGTTCAGGGGAGATTTCAATTGAAAAATCATCAACGGTTACTGTCTGGGCGTTCGTAACGGTTACAAAGAAAAGCGCTATGAGTACCCCTAAGAGAGAAAATCTCTTCATTATGGAATGTAGTATAGCATTTTAAGCGTTCTGTTCCTGGAATTCCTGCTTCGCACGGCGAATAGAGAGTACTTGGGATGGATCGGAAGTGATAATTTGATCTTCAGTATAAGAAGCAATAATTTTAATGGCAACGTGTTTGAGCCCGGCAAAGAAAATACCCTCTCCTACCCCCGATTCAAGCAGGAGATACTTTTCTTCATCGGTTAAATTAAAGGTTTTTTGGAGCACATCCATTGAACTTGGTGATTGCTTCAAGAGAATTTGAATTGATGAGTTAGTTACAATTGGCACCCCATACGGGCTTTTCATGAAGTCGCCCACGTCTTGGGTAATGGTACAGAGCCCCAGGTAGTATTTTCTTCCCCGTTTTGCAATCGAGTATAAAAACGAGGCTGTATCATCTGATTTCATCATCCACCACGCCTCGTCAACCACTAATAAGCGCTTTTTCAGCTGCTTTCTGACTGCATTCCAGATAAAGTGAGTAACGATGTACATGGCTGCCGGCTTCAGGTCGTCTTCCATGTCTCGAACGGAAAACACGACGAATTTCTTGTTGATATCAACGTTTGTCGGCTGGTTGATGAAGTTTGCCCACGACCCATGGGTGAATTTCGTTAGACGCTGGAGAATCGATTCGCTTCCCTCCATACCGGAGAGCACCATTTCAAAATCGGAAAGGAGCGGCGGCTCGATCTTCGAGAAATCGGAATCGGCGGTAATGTCCTTGAGCGCGTAGGTTTCCGTAATCGCCCGATCAATGATCGAATCTTCCTCCGGTGAAAGCCCGCCGAGCATGATTCTGAATAATCCAACCAAATTGATGACGTTCGAGCGGAGCACGTCTGCTGGGGATTCGTCTTCTCGCGGAATCGGAAGATCGAATGGATTGATGTGGTGGTCGGAAGAGAGCGAAATGTTGAAATACCTTCCGCCGACCGCTTCGGCCAGATATTCATATTCCCGTTCCGGGTCAATGACGATGACATCGGTATCGAACATGAGCGTGCGGATGATCTCAAGTTTCGTGGCATATGATTTTCCCGCACCGGACTTTGCGAAAATGATCGAATTGTAGTTTTCAAGCGAGAAGCGGTCGAAAATAACCAGGCTCGAATTGTGGCGGTTTACGCCATAAAGAATGCCGCTTTCGCTCGTGAGGTCGAATGACACGAACGGGAAAAGGCTCGAGAGCGGCTCGGAATTGAGCTTCTGCGTTACTTGCAGGTAGTCATGCCCCATGGGGGCAACCGTCTTAAACCCTTCTTCCTGCTGGAAGAGCGAAGGTTTGATGTAGACCATTTTCGCCTCAAGAATCGACTTGATCTCGCTCTCGGCCCGAAAAAGCTCGGTTTCATTGTCCGCGTAAATGGTAATGTAGAGCCCGATATCGAACATTTTTTCCTGAGCCTGGGTCAGGTTGTCGCGAAGCTCTTCAAGGTCTTGGAATGCGGTATCAAGTTTTGGGTCTCGCACCAGCCCTCGCTGCTGCCGAATCGAAATTTGGCTTTCTACTTCGGCAATTTTCTTTTGAAAATGACGCAAAAGCTCGGAGGTTTCAATCGGGTGGACGAAAATCGAAATGTCGAATATTTTGTCGAGATTGATGATCGGGGTAAACCAGTTGTCGGTCAGATAGCGCGGATATGAAATAACGAAGAACGTGCGGGCGATTTTGTCGCCCAGGTGGATTGATTTCGGGGTAATTTCAAGCGCTGAAGGCGCAATAATGTCGCGGAGCTCGAGCGCCGCTGATGAATAGATGTCTCCCGGAAGAATTGGAAGTTCTTTTTCGAATTTTTTCTTATCCCCTTTCGAGAAAAGTCCCATGCCTGTACAGTATACAGGTTTTATTGGAGCTTCGCTTCACTGGTTGTTTCTCCCGGATTAAACGTTCGATAGAAAAGTTCAATGATTTCCTGCGTGCCAAGCTGTACGCTTCGGACACCAAGCCGAGAAAGCCCCTGCTCGATGACGCCCAGGCGCTGTTCAAGCTGGCTTCGCTGTTCTTCAAAATTCTTCAAGGGTTCATTGGCTGTTTTTTTTCCGAATGACGGAATGAATCCGGCAATGCCTCCTTTTTGATCGAGTACCGCCGGGGTATACGGCACAATCACGTAAAACGATTTTCGCATGATGTTGACCTGCTCGTTGAAAGTTCGGATGAAGTCGATGTATTCCCGCGTCTGTACCCGCAACAGAGGCTCTTGCTGGCTTTTCATCCTATCTTCAAGCTGCAGAATGTACGGCCGAACGTCGTAGCGGCGCGATTGAACGCAGATTTGAACGGAAAAATCGAGTGAATTGAGGAAATTCTGGAACTGCATAAGCGTTGCCTGCTGTTCATCGAGCGATTTGAGGCTTAAGTTGATGGATGAAACAAGCACCACCGAGCAAAGAGAACCGTCTTTCATGACAATAATACCGTCGCGTACTTCATCGACGGGGACAAAATCTTGAGTTGGTCGTGCGTTGATTGCCATCTTATTTTTTAGTATCAATGACGTCTAAGCTCCAGGAAAGCGTCTTTAGCTTACTTTCAGTGAGGGTTGAGCGGTCATGGTTGGTAACGATCTTGTCTTCCCCTGTCTTTTTCGGAGCCGATTTTTGCTTCTGCCACAAATAGAGCTTCGATTTGCTATGGTACCGCACGAATGCTTCAAGGGTATGAATGAACGGCTTCTCGTTTATTCGGTAAAATGCAAGCGCGAGCGCAAGTCCGGCAACCGGAATGGCTACGAGTGCTCCGAAGAAAAATGGCAGGAGTTTGAACGCAAGGTATGCAATGCCTGTTCCTCCGGCAAGGTAGACGAACTGCTTGAAGGTAAGCGGTCCGAAAATCTTATCTTCAATGTCGATGAATTGCGGGACTTTGAATCGCATGCGTATAGTCTACCCTATTCTATCGGTTCGTGATACGGGTCGATCTTCTTGATTCCGGCTTGAGGTTGCGAAGGCGGTGTCTGCTCTCGCTTGGTTGGCGCAATGGGTTGTGGGGCTGAGAGGCGCTCTTGCAGTGTTTGTAATAATTGATTTGGTTTTTTTTCTTCTATACCTAATTCAGATTCATTTTCATCTTCTATTTCTGAAAGTTCAACTGTTTTCAGTAGCGGCAATATGAATAATTCAGTTATTTTTGCAGCGAGAAGATTTTTTTTCTCTGCAGGAAGCTCAAAAACATTCAAGCTTTCTTGAAATTGACCCTCATCAATTGATTCTGTGAGGTACGAGTTGATTAAATTAGAAAATTTAGTAGCTTTAGTTTCATCGAAACCAAACTCTTTTGCAACTAAATTAACTTTTTCTTCAAATGAAGGATTGTACAAAAACTCCTGAACCGCCTGGGGGAGGGCTTCAAAATCTTCTTCAAAATTTGTTGTTTCTTCTTCCATATTCTTTATTTTTTCTCTTTATCTTCCTCTTTTTTCTCTTCCTTCTTTCCTTTATCTTTATCACCACCATCCTTTACTTTCTGTAGATTTTCTTCAGCCTTGTCTCTCTTTTCAAGTATATCCTTCATTTCATCAAGATCGTTTTTGGCTTTACTCTTTTGTTTCGCCGCCTCAAAGTAAGCTTTTTTCGCCGCCTCATTTGTTTTATCTGCGTTATATTTTGCTTTTAGCGCATCTGCTAAATCGCTTTTTAGTTCAAATTCTGCCTCTAAGTGAGATCGTCGCGCTGCTATCACTTCTTCTTGTTGTTCATAATGCAGATCGTCGAATTTTGTCCCTTTTGGATAATTTTTTAGAATTTCGTTATCCATATCTTGGGCATGTTTTAGGATTTGCTCCAATGTGCTTTTAATTTTTTCCAGTTTTTCTTCGGCTTTTTCCTCTTTTTTTCTTGTTTTTTTGATTTCATCAATAAAATCTTTATCTGCAAGGCGCTGCATTCTTGTTTGTTCAAAAGCAAGCGCTGCTCCTGCTCCAGCTCCGCTTAAACCAAGGCCTACCTGTGAAAGAGGAACTCCAACTGCGGTGCCGACCTGGGCAAAAGTATTTCCAGCGTATCCGCCTATTGCGCCGCCTGCCAGTGTGTCTCCCGCAGTTTCCAGTTTTGTTTTCCCTTTCTCAAGATTTTCCACATATTGGCGTTTTAGAGCCTTGGTAAGCGTTTTTGCGTCTTTTACCTCTCCATACTTTTTATCTGCATCTTCTTTAAATTTATTATATTGTTCTACATAATCGCTATCAGAGGAGGCTAGTTTTTTCTTAAGATCTTCTCCTGTAAAGCCTCTTTTCTTAAGATCCTTTTTATATTCTCTCTCAAATTTTTTTACTAGTTTGTTTTCCCAGAATTTCTGAGCTGTTTCTTTAGATGTATTTGCCTTAATGCTTTCATACTCTTTTTTCCTGTCGTCTTTTAGCTTTTTCTTTCGTGCTTCAAATCCGCCCTTAAAGTCTTTTGTTGACAGTCCGACATATGAGAGATTTTTATCTGCAAATTTAGTATCAAATCCTGCTTTTTCGGTAAGTGTTTTTAAGCCCATTGTATTGCGCGGATCCCAGCTTGTTTTTTGCGTCCAATTCAATGCTGAAGATGTTCCTCGAGCAGCGGTTTTAGTAAACCAGTTCCTACTTGTTTTGCCAGCTTCTGCCATTGCCCCTAAACGACCTCGTTGGGCAGTTCTGCCAAGCCAAGCCAAGCCCCTGGTTCCTGCCATTGCTACCCCGCCACTTGCAAGGCCGACTCCGAGCCCAGCTACTTTCTGCCCCCAGCCAAAGAGTTTATCGGTAAACTCACCTCCGTATTTTTGAGCCAATTTTTTTGCTTCCAAAAGAAGCGTATAAATAATGAGCATCGGGATGCACACTTGAATGACGGTACTGATGAACCCTGCCCCTGGCACGACAACATTTTCCTGGTAGAAGCTTGAACTGAGAAGTTTGTGAATAATATAGAGGAAAAAGATAAAGAGCGGGCCGATAATCATGTACTGGGTCATGTTCTTCAGCCAGGCGGCCCAGCCGATAGCCGCAATGCCTTTGGCAAAAGGAATGTTTCTGCTTAAGAAGGCAAATGGCGAGAATATCATGGCAACATACAGCCCGACAACGCGCCCAAGGAAAATGAACGCAATGCGGAAAAACAACAGCCCGGTAGTAAATGCAATCGCGCCTGCCAGGATGCTCACGATGATGAATTTACCCGCGTAACTGCTTGTTTCGGTGGTGTTTTCGGTTATCTCTTCTCGGTTTGCAATCAATTTTTGCGCAAGAGCTCGTATGTCGAAATCAGGATTTCGAAATTCTTCAACATCCGGCATGAGAGTTTTGTTACGTATTCGAAAAAGTCCCGTAAAATCGTACGCATCATCCCGTGCCCCTATTTTCATCTCGTTGTACTCATCAATAGCTGTTTGCTGAATAGCCATATCGGCGCTCTGCATGCGGTCGTGGAGTGATTTTAAAACAGTATAGGCAACCGATGAATCGGTAAGGTACCCAAACGCGCTTGACATAATTCGTTGCGGCTGGAATCCGGCGACGATCCCTTCAGAAATTGGCGTATACCCTCCGGTACCTTCTTGACGTGTTTTAGTGAAGGGGTTTTCGACAACAATCTGGTTATAGAATATGTGGGCGCCGATGTTTGAAATATCGATCATTGCCTTCGTAAAGAAGAGGCTGAAGTTGATAAGGAGCGCATTCATAATGATGGTCGGAACGAGTGTTTTGTAGTTGATGCTCCCAATGTTAAAAATCGTTCCGATGGCGGTATAGAGCAACAGCACGATGAAAAAGATGTTTGCAATGTCGCGCGTTGTTTGCCAAGCTTTCTGGATGGTGCTCCCAATTCCTGTGCTTGATCCGTCTCTATCTGAATAAGAGCCACTGTCAATTGAGAATCCGACGAAAAAATCGAAAATCTTTCCCATCAATCCGGCAAAGATTGCCGGAATTTTGTAGAAAATAAAATACACGATATGGGAAATGCATCCCAAAAACTCGCCCCCTGAAAGGAATCCAGTGGCGCTGCAGCTTGGCTTAAACTGGTTGTAGTTTATGTCGTTGTCTAAGTTAATGGAAGTGGAAGACCCTGATCCGGTTGTTTGGGAAGTGTTTACGGTAACAGTAACGGTGTCTGTGCCTGTTTCCGGCTGCCCGGTAGTATTATTAACAGTTGCCTGCAGTTGAAAAATATATGTCCCTTGAATCAAGCCGGTTACACGGGTTGTGGCGGCGGTAGGTGAAACAATGGTTGCCGGCGGAATTCCTGTCGGCCCGGCAGTGCTTACGTTTATCCATAAGTAAGCAACGGCATTATTAGTGCCATTACTAGCAGAACCTTGCAGCGTTGTTTCACTAGTGGGAAGCGTCAGGGTTTGATCTTGTCCGGCGCTTACCGTAACTTGCGCATGCGCAACAAACGGTTCCGGCGTTAAACCTGGAAGGGCGAGCGAGAGAAGCATTGAAACAATGCCAAGAGAAAAAAATAGTTTTGCTATTGATCCATGCCTAAAAAGGGCCCGAGATTGAAACAGGTTCACCTCATCAGTATATCACTACCCAGCCGTAAATTTAGAACATACTATGGGTAATTCTGCTTTTTAGCCATCGTTTATTAGAACCGTGCTGTTTTAGCAACTTCTCTCTTTTTAATGCGTCTAACTTTGATCGATATATTTCGGCGTACACAAGAATCCATTCTCCACTAGACCGTTTGGTTGAGGTATTTCCCCCAGCATTATGTTCCTCTAGTCTTCTTTTTAAATTATTTGTGTAGCCGAAATATATCTTTTTTGTTGGTAAATGTTGTAGAACGTAGACATAGTACATATCTGTTCTAAATTTACGGCTGGGTTACCAAATATTAAGGCGGAAGAGTTTTTCAATGAATGCATCAGTACCGGAATTT
>CAZNJI010000002.1:57230-64830 GCA_964573395.1 uncultured Candidatus Saccharibacteria bacterium
TTACCAAATATTAAGGCGGAAGAGTTTTTCAATGAATGCATCAGTACCGGAATTTCTGGCAGGAGTTCTCGGAACGGATGGTCGCGTTGGTACGCTGGTCGCATCGCTTGCAAACGTTGCCCGATTCAGCGTGCTGTCTGACCAGTACGGAGTCGGGAGCCTGCGCTTGAGTGCGGCATCGGCAAGAAGCGGCGCTCGTTCAAAACAAAAATTTCGATACTCCACGATTTTGTCGTTTTTCGATTTGTAGGTTTGGTAGTTGCCATTTTCAATCACAACCCCCTGGTCGGTAATCAGTGTTGGTGCAATGGCATTGAATCTGGCTTCTAGTACTTGCAGTCGGGCATTTTCTTCGTCAGTAAAGACAATATCGGTATCTTTTGCCGAACAGATTGGGCCGGTTGGGGTTGTAAGGCCGCCGCCAGAAGATCCGCTTCCGCTCTGCCCTGTATTGCCAGTGTTATTTCCAAACGGCGAACCATCTCCAAAATCACCCCCGCTTCCAAGACTTCCTCCCGCTCCGAAACTTCCGCCCGGTTCAAACGGTGGTGCGTCACCGAAAGCGGAAGCTGTTCCCGGCGTTCCTGTTCCTTCACCCCCGCTTCCGCTAGATCCTCCGCCTCCCGGGGTTGTATTACCTCCTCCGGCTGTTCCGCCAGTTCCTAGGCCTTCATTTTCAAAAATAGGGATGATCGGAACGTCTCCCCCTTCGCTCCCGGGATAAGATTTATCTCCCAAATTGAAGAAATCTCTAAAAGTTATTGGGGTAGAACTCCCCTCTTCTTGATTTTTCTTTAGTACAACGTATCGGTACACGACAAATGCAAGCAGTACTAATATGAGGATGAGGAAAATTTTCTTTACTGCGTTCATGGCTTTTTACAGATTACTATAAAATACCGTTCCTGCGGCAGCTGAATAATTGACGATTTGGTCTTGCGCATCCATTTCTCGGCGCGCTTGGCCTACAAGCGGCGTATCGGTAACGTCGTATGCGGTATTGAGGCATGCCATGTTCACCGGCGTACCGGCAGCTGCCATTTGCGCAATGTGCCGATTACGGGCAGTGGTAACGATTTGAATCACTTCTCGCTTAATGTCTTCAAGTTCGGCAATGTTCATTTCAGTTTGTCGCTTTGCTTGGGAGTACTCATCTTGTATGTCGATAATTGAACTGCTGTAGCTATTTAAATTTTGCGCTTCGCGCATGGCATCGGTCATCATGCCGCGAATGTAACCCTGATCAGCCGCTGCGCCGGTTGCCGCAAATGCGCTTAAAATTCTTTCTTTCGTGAAAGTCGTATTGATAAAATCCATGTACTGCTGCAGCCAGCTGGTCCAGTTTTGGGCCAGCATTTGCCGCGCCTGTTCTCGAGATCCGATAGTCGATGCCTCAAACTCAAAACCAGGAAGAAGCCTTTGTTCGTTGATGGTTGCATCAACGAGAGCATATGCTGGAAAGACTAAATCGGAATTACTTCCGGCGAAGAAACCGGCATTACTCATATCCATCTGCGAAAATGCTGATTGAATTGAGCTATATCCCTGGTTTACTTCTCCTTCCCATCCAGTATGCGGTCCGGGAATACAGTAATCAAGCGAGCCAAGATTTGCCGGGATGCGCTCGAGCACTAAAGAGGAATCGGTACTGGCATTCAGAAAATCGTACTGGGTTTTCAATGCCGCGCGCAGATGCTGCGGGTTTCGAATGTTAAATTGCGCATTATTGAAGACGTTATCGGCACTGTTTCTATATAAACTATCTTGATCGAGGCCGATAATGTTGCCACTGCTATCATAAATAACGTTTGCACCAGGGCCGCCGAAATCAAACGTTCCTCCGCTGCTTGAACGGCTGCGAAGTGCCGTTAGCCCCTTGTTAAAGAGCTGGTTAATAATTGCATTGAAAATAGAAGCCAGAGATTCATTTACCTCGTCTGCCAGTTCGGTCTGTCTAATGACGGAAGTAGTCGTCATTTTCAACTGTTCGGCAATGATTGATCCGGGAGTAACCGTTTGCCAGCGGATACATTGCCTTTGCTGGTTTGCATCAGCATTTGCGGCATAAGGATTGGCAGTAGTAGTACAATTTCCCGGGCTAGTACAAGTAACGGAAAGCCCAGTAGCGCCACCAAGAGTGTTTGTTGCGGTTGTGGGGGCTGCATACTCAACACATTTTTTTTGCGAGAGAAAACCGCTTCCCTGGTTTAGTTCGTCTTTTACTTCAGTAATGGTTCTATCAATATTGCTTCCTAATTCGTTCGAAGCACCGAAATAAGCACCAACCGGGTTGTAATTGTCTTCCAGGCTTGCAAACCACATGTCCCATCCGCCGCTTCGGAAGTCTTCGTTATAATTTTTAAATTGATTCCCTAAAATATTGTTTGGAAGAGAGGCTGCTGGGGTTGCCTTTCCGGTGAATTGACCCAAAATGGTATTCCTGATTATTTCTCCGAACAGGGGGTTTTTCTGAGGCAATACCCTTAAATACTGCCCTACCTGTTCTGATTCAATCGACTTGAAATATGAAGATGGATCTTGCACGTAAAATGGGTTTCCAGAAAAACCGCTATTTACCCAATTGAGCGTTGATTCAGTGACTTTTTGCAGCGCAAGTTTTGAAAGAGAGAATGCAATAGCGTCTCCGCAGCTTTCTTTCGAATTATTTTTATTGTCGGCAACCGATACCTCCATGCTAACCTTATTTCTCAGAGAAGAAAAAAGACTACTAATCGCACCAGTAATGTTTATGCAGCTAATTGCGGCGGTTCCTGTTGCGGCCACCAGCCCCCCGCCGAACGAGCTCTGGGCAGAAGCCGGAATCGGGCGAACGGAAAAGAAAGAGAAGATGAGGAGAAAAATAGCAAAAGCACCTTTTAAGTTCATGGCTGAATTATACTATAGCGCGTAAAAAAATTGCGGAGAGAATTAGTATACAAATCAAGCGATACCGTTGCGGCTCGATATAAACTTGCTCCTGCAGCAGCTTTCAACGCATCCTTCTCTACATCTGCAATGAGAGAAAGAGACAGGGCAACCTTATCTAAGCTGTTTGTAATGCCGACATGCTCGCTTGCAACCCCGATTGGTACCTGCATGGTAATGAGTTCGCTCGCTAATCCCCGGTAGTTATTAATTATAGGAATGAGTCGTCCAAGCGATGCAGCGTCGCTGCTTTCAACACTGTCGAGCAGTACTTTGATTTCCGCAGTATTAGAGGCATATTTTGCTGTTGCGGTGTTTAGTTTGGCTGCATATGTTTCTAGATTCTTTCTAGTAGTTGGAATAGTTTTCACCGTGCTGATAGTGAGCGCATCCGTTAATTCAATATCGGCGCTTTCACCCATTTTCTTGGTTACTTCTTCCAGCACACTTGAGTCGAGATTCTCGTTCTGGCTGAGCGCAACAGTGATAGCGAACAGTTCCCGCGAAGCGCGCTCGGTTTCGGTAAGCGCTTCCCCGGGTTTTTCATTGACGCCGAGCTGTTTTTTCTTTGATTCAATAATGGTTTTGTTCGATACGCCGTCAGTAAGCGAAACGGTCGGATCAAGCCCCCAGAGCCGCTCTTCCCAATCGGGAATGCCATTTTCGTTCGAGTCCTTTCCAACAACGGTCGAAACCGTTTCTCCAGCAAGTGCTTTTTCCTGCCGCTGCAGTTGGTATTTTTTCCAGTACACTTGAAAACCAAAAAATGCCGCAACTATAAGAGCGACGATTGAGGCATTTTTAATGAATGTTTTGCTCGGAGCCTGAATAGCCATTATCGTGAGACGCCGTAATTCTTCGGATCAACCATGAATACCGGTACGGTAACCGGCGGAGCGGTATTGGTGTAGCAGGTGCCAAAATCAGGAATGAGCCGGTAATTCCCGAGAATCTGGCCTCCGGGGGTTGGGGCTTTTAACCCGTAACGAATTGCGTACAATCCAGGCGGAGCAATGTTTGCCGGAAGCAAGAGCATTGGCCCGTACTGTGCAGCACAGGTAATGCCCGGCAAACGAACGGAAAGAATGTTGCTGCTACCGAACGATTGGTTGAGCGCGGCATGCGCCGACGAGACAAAGACGAACCCGGCCGCAAGGCATGATATAAAAATGAGTATCGGATGCTGCTTCATCACGTAAGCAGTATAGCACTACTTTTTCAGTTGCTTTGCAAGCAATTGGCAGATTTTTTTCCAATCTAAAATCGAGAGATCTTCAGGGCGAGTAGAGCGGGATATGGTTGCTTCATCGAGCACTGAAAGTATTTCTTTTCCGTATTTTTCAGCCAATGTTTTTCCGATGGTTTTCCGTTTTTGGCCGAATGCCTGCTTGATTACCTCAAAAAAGAGGCGTTCATCCAAAGACGCAAAGAAATTCCGAGAAATAGTTTCTACGAGGAGGATTGCCGAGTCGACTTTTGGTGCAGGCGCAAATGCTCCGGCTGGAACCTTTGCGATTATTTTCGGTACTCCGTATGCTTTTACGGAAAGCGAAAGAATGCTCTCTTTTTTATTACGAGCCACTACCCGCTCAGCAACCTCTTTTTGCATCAACAGAACCATCTGTTCAGGTTGTTGTCGTGCGGAGAGAAATTTTTCCAAGATTGCGCCGGTAATGTAGTACGGAATATTGGCGACGAGCTTATACGAATGTTCTTTATAAAACGAAAGGACGTCAGGATTAAAATCCAACACATCTTGCTCTATCAAATCGAGTTTTCCATTTTCAATCTCTTTCTTAAATGTTTCTTGTAAGAGTGGAATAAGGTCTCGATCTTTTTCAATCGCAATTACTTTTCCGGCAAAGAACAGAAGTTTTTCCGTAAGCGCTCCCAGGCCAGGGCCGATTTCAACAATGATGTCATCCGCAACGGGATCGCTGGCGTCGATTATTTTTGAAAGCGCACTCGCAGATTTCAAAAAGTGCTGGCCGAATTGTTTTTTGGCACGGATCATTTTTAGATGAAGATAGTATACACACCTTCGCCTTCGCGTGTTTCCCGAGTGATAAGCTCTTCAGGAATGTCGAGCAGAAATTCACTCGGCAGTCGCACGTCGCGCATGCCGAAGATGGTGCGTACCGATGCGTAGCTTAAGAAAAGTTTTTCACGCGCGCGGGTAACGGCAACGTACATGAGCCGCCGCTCTTCTTCGCCGTCAGGGCCAACTTGCTTGATGTCGCGCTCATGCGGAAAGAGTCCGTGTTCAAGCCCGGCAACGAAAACGATTTTGAACTCAAGCCCTTTGGATGCATGCACCGTCATCAGTTTCACCCCGCCTTTGGCGGAGCGAGCACCTTTCTCTTTTTCAATTTCAAGCGAGTCTTGATCGGATGCCAGTGTCGCATCTTCAATTAATTTCTCTACCCCTGCTACTGGTTCGAGATGGTCATACTTCAAAGAAAGGCTGACAAGTTCTTGTAGGTTTTCCAAATGCTCTGTTCCGTCTGCTTCGGCTTGATATGCCTTTTCAAAACCGCTTTCGGTAATGATGAACTTAATGGTCTCCGAAACTTTTTTTGTTTCTGCTGTTACTTTTATTTTTTGGAGCAATGCATAAAAATCATCGACTAATTTTTTTGCTCTTGCCGGCAGCGTTTCGCGTTCACCGGAAAATATTTTTGCAACGGTTGTTTTGCCAATGCCCCGCACCGGCGTGTTAATAATCCGTTTCACATCTACGAGGCTCTCGGGGTTTAATGCCGCGCGCAGATAAGAGAGGACATCTTTAATTTCTTTCCGTTCGAAAAAGCGGATGCCGAGAACTTGGTACGGAATGTGCGAGTCTAAAAATGCTTCTTCCAAAACGCGTGATTGGAAATTGGTGCGATAGAGTACGGCAATATCTTCCGGTTTCACGGATCCGCCATCAAGCAATTCCACCACTCGTTCGACGATGAAACGAGCTTCATCCGCTTCGTCGTACGCGCAGTAGAGGGATATTTTTTCTCCATCAGTATTCGAGGTAAAAAGATTTTTTGGTTTTCGATAGGTATTTTTGTTAATCAGTTCATTTGCGCTTGCGATAATTGTTTTCGTGGAACGGTAATTTTCTTCCAGCAGAATGACGGTAGCTTCCGGATAATCTTTTTCAAATTCCAAAATATTTTTTATGTTCGCGCCGCGCCATGAATAAATGCTTTGATCGGAGTCGCCGACGACGCACAAATTTTTCGACTGCTTCGCCAGGAGCGTGGCAAGACGATACTGCGGCTCGTTCGTGTCTTGATATTCATCGACATGAATATAGCTCCAGGTGTTGTGGCACCAGGAAAGCACTTCGGTATTTTTTTCCAACAGCTCAACAGTGTGCGTGAGTAGATCATCGAAATCAAGCGCTTTCTGTTCGCGTTTTAACGATTCGTATTTTGCCCACACGCGGGAAACAATTTTGTAGTACGGATTCGGTTCGTTCGCAATTGAATCAGGGATAAGAAATTGCGAGACTGATTTGCTGATCAAACTTCGAATGCCCCGCGGCTCGAACTGCTTCGGATCAACAGCGTGATACTTCATTGCTTCTTTAATGAGCGACATCGAATCTCCATCATCGAGCAAACTAAAACGCGCTACCGTGCCGTTCCATGCGCCGAACTTTCGAAGCAAAAATACGCCGAGCGAATGGAAAGTTGAAACGAATGGCAGTTCGGTGCCGCGGGTTGTAAACGGAATGGTTTCAATCATTTCGGCTACCCGCTCGCGCATTTCGGTTGCTGCTTTGTTGGTAAATGTTACAGCAAGAATTTGCGATGGCGCGACGCCTTTGGAAATGATATGCGCGATGCGATGCACTACTGTTTTTGTTTTTCCGGCGCCAGCACCGGCAACAATAAGTACTGGGCCCTCAGTAGCCAGCACCGCCTGCTTTTGCGCATCGTTTAATCCTTCGAGAAAATTATCCATCCCGTTAGAAGCAGATCGCGGTCATCGCGATCTGCTCGGTCTTTAGTGAAGTAATAATATATTCAACCATATCTATTTTCCCGCTCCGCGACCGCGGCTTCTAACGGGACCATGTTGCGCCATTGTAGCAAATAAAAAAACTCTCCGGAGAGAGTTTTAAAAGTTATGCCTGTTTGTTAGTTTAATGGTGACCATATCAGCAGGTCATCGTGCACTTTTGTCAGGAAAGATTTATTGAGTTCCGTAAAACCTTGTTTCCGGTCAGTACACACTTCACTTTGGTATACCCGCATATCATGTGCATCGATATTGCGAAGAGTATACTGTTGAATGAGCGCCGCTAACTCAATTTCTTTTGTGCTCCACCTATTTCTGGTGGCAGTAAAAAGTCCGAGATTTTGGAAAAGATTTGAAAGTTTTTTTGGATGGGCTGCCATCTTGATGTAGTCTTCAATCCTTGCAGAGGCAATTCGTGCCATCCTTTCTTTATCAGAATGTTTCGCAAGAGTTTCAATCTTCATTTTGCTGAAATAATCCTCAAGCTGCTTTTCGATGTTTTCGTCAACCTTTTTTTGAGCTTTTCTCTTCTCTCTTTTTTCCACTTGGCGCCAGATAAGTTTGCCAATAAGTACAACAGCAATAAGTACCAGGATAATGAAAAGAACGGGATGCATAACGATAAGTTTACGTGTTTGTTAATTTTGTTTCTTATTTA
>CAZNJI010000002.1:64930-98706 GCA_964573395.1 uncultured Candidatus Saccharibacteria bacterium
AGAACGGGATGCATAACGATAAGTTTACGTGTTTGTTAATTTTGTTTCTTATTTAAATTTTAACATATTTTTTCTTAAAAGTCAATATACTGAAAACCAAGGCTGAAACGGTTAAAATCTATTGACGGAGTAGTTTTTTCGATGTCTTATCCATAAAAACAGGCAAATTCTGGTATCATTCCTCTTTGTATTCTTATGCAATCAGAAGATTCGATACCGCCCAGTTTGAAGCGGAACAATACAGGACGACTGGCATTTCCTACCTTGCTCGCCATCACTACCATAGCCTTCAACTATCATTCAGTTGAAGCGCAGCTCATAAAAAAGCTCAGTATTGGCGAAAAAATCGCCGAAGAGCTTACTTATAATTCGCAAACCATGCCGCTCCTTAAGCCTGGAGCGCAAGTTTCTGCTGATCCTATTACTCTTGCAAGCGGCGCATTCGTGGCTGAAACCGGACCATTAGGGGTTTCCTACGACACAATCCCGGGAGGAGTTATTTCCCAGTATGTGGTGCAGTCTGGCGACTCGCTTGAGGAAATCGCTAAAACATTCGGTATTTCAAAAAATACTATTGTCTGGGCTAATAATTTAAAGAAAGATGCCAAGCTCACCGTTGGGCAGCAGCTCGTTATTCTGCCTATTTCTGGCGTTCGATATGTTACAAAACAGTCGGGCGAGCGGGTAGTAAACATTGCAAAGCAGTTTGGAGCGGATATCGACGATATCGTCAGCTACAACGACCTTGAAAGCCAGGTGCTTGCAAAGGGGGTTGAAATCATCATTCCTGACGGAGAAATTGTAATAGAGAAAAAGGAAGAAAAAGCAGTTGCGGGTACATCGACAAAGAAGAGCCAACCTACCGCTACTACTGGAGCTAAAAAGCTTGCAACTCGGGTATCAGTGAGCGCACTCAAAGATCCAAACGGCTACTATACCGTGCCGCTCAAAACTGGAACTCGTACTCAGAAACTGCATGGATTCAACGGAATCGACATCGGTGTGCCAGTTGGTACTCCCGTCTATGCCGCGGCTGCAGGAACGGTTATCTCGGTAAAGAATGGAGCATGGAACGGCGGCTACGGAAACTATGTCGTTATTTCCCACTCAAACGGCAGCCAGACGCTTTACGCGCACAATTCAAAAAATCTCGTTTCGGTTGGAGAGAAGGTTTCCCAGGGCGACCAGATTGCCCTTTCGGGAAATACCGGAAAATCAACCGGCCCGCACCTGCACTTTGAGGTTCGAAATGCGAAACAGCCGTTTGCAAATTAAAAATCCGCTTTTAACAAAAGGCGGATTTTTTTACGCTACGAAATTGTTACTTTTTTCAGATCGAAATAATGGCGCAAGGGGCTTTTCTCCAAGCAGCAGCTGAGCGGTTTTTCGTACCAATCAACCTCTGTTCTCTTTGTGAGCAGTTCGTACAAACTTGCTTTCTTATCTGCAATTTTATTCCCGTAATGCAAACGAAGGCTTTCATACGGATCTTTTCCTGCCTGAATGTCGTTTATCACTGACCGCGCAAGCGGAACTCGATCTCCTGTTTCCAAATACGGAGGGTCTTTAAAAAAATACAAAAGTGCAACGCAAAGAAGTTCGCCAGTGGTTGCTTCAATTGACTGCCCTTTCTGCAAAACAACATAAGCGGCATAATCAAACGCTGTTTTCTGGTGCTCGAACTGCATTTCAGATCGCAAGGTTTTCATTCGCGCATATGCTGAAGCTTTTACTGCCGCTTCGGTTACCGGTTTATCATTCCCGCCATATGGAATAATTCTCTCTTTGATTGCAACATCGTAGTTTTCAAGATACTTTCTTATCGCATTTCTTGATGCGATAAGTTTGTCGGGGTTTTCTGAATCGAAAACAACCAATAAAGTTTTTCTCATAAAGAATTTTTTCTTTATCCTATTCCTTTTTCAGATTCATGCAAGCGGAAGCTAGAGCTCGAACTTCGGGCGATACTGGAGCGCTTCGAGTAGGTGTCCTTCTTCTATGTGTCCTTTTTCTTCCAGGTCGGCAATGGTTCTGGCTACCTTGATAACCCGCAGGTACGATCGCGGAGAAAGTTCCAATCGCTTGGCATAGAGCTCAAGCATTTCTTGCACCGCCGGGGCAAGCGCGGCAAGTTCGCGTAATTCTTTGGTGCCAAGTGCGGCATTTAAGTTTCCGCTCCCGCGTGAGCGCTGTTTCTTCCTTGCTGTTTCAACGGTACGGCGAAGGAGTGCGCTTTCTCCGCCGGTTCGATGTTCGTGAAGCGCTTTATACTCGATGTGCCCCACCGGAACCCAGAGGTCGATCCTGTCGATGATGGGGCCTGAGAGTTTTTTCTTGTACCGAAGCAGATCTTGGGCGCTGCAGCTGCAGGTTTTTTGGTTTGAGCCGCGGTATCCGCACGGGCAGGGATTCATGGCTGCCAGGAGAATAAAATTCGAAGGGTACTTCGCGCTTCCTTTGGCGCGCGATATGGTTACTTGCTTGTCTTCGAGCGGCTCGCGGAGCGCTTCAATGACGCGCCGATCAAATTCAGGGAATTCATCGAGATACAGCACGCCCCGGTGCGCGAGCGTTACTTCGCCTGGCCGAAGCGCCGTTCCCCCGCCGACGATGGCTACATGGGAAGTGGTATGGTGCGGCGTCCGAAACGGGACATGCGTTTTCTCAAGTTCGTCGAGAAAGCCAAGGCTCGAATAGATCATTGCCGTTTCAATGTATTCCTCCGGAGAAAGAGACGGCAAGATGCTCGTGAATGCTCGGGCGAGCATCGTTTTGCCGGTTCCGGGCGGGCCGTAGAGCGCAACGTTGTGCCCGCCTGCCGCTGCAATCAAAAGCGCTCGCTTTGCCTGCGTTTGCCCGGACACTTCGGCAAAATCCGCGGTTGTCGTTACTGTGCGTTCGGTAATTTTCTTCGGAATCAGCGGCGATATGCTGTGCGTGCCGGCAAGGTGATTCACCACTTCTTGCAAGGTAGAAACCGGGATGACGGAAATGTTTTCAATGAGCTTCCCTTCTTCACTGTTTCCGGCTGGGATAAAAATTTTCGTAAATCCCAATCGGCGCATCGTTTCGATGATGGGCAGTATGCCGCGAACCGGCCGAATTTCTCCGTTGAGCGATAACTCTCCAATAAAGATTTTTCCTGCCGGATCAAAAGAGATATCTTTTGCTGCAAGCAAGTAGCCAAGCGCAATTCCTAAATCGAAGTAGGCACCTTCTTTTTTCAGCTCGGCTGGAGAAAGCGAAACGATCACTTTTTGATTCTTCGTCTTCGGGCTTATTCCGAGCGAATGCTTGAGCGCGCTCATCACTCTGTCGCGAGCTTCTTCGACTGCCTTATCTGGCAATCCGACAATGGAAAAGAGGAAGAGGCCGCGGGAAAGGTCTGTTTCAATGCTCACGACCTGCGGAGTGATGCCGCTTATTTGAGCGCTAAAGAGCCTGGAGAACCCTGATTCTGCCGGAGCTTTTTCCATAGCTGATACTCTCTATTGTATAACCAAATCGAAAATCTTTCTTGGGAAAATAAAAAATCCCCTTTTGGGGATTTTTTTCATTGATTCATGTGCTCCTTGCAGGTTCGAGCTGCAGGGTTCGCTTCAAGGCGCGCTTCTTCTATCTTTCCCCCATCGACTTCGCACTTTCCGTACGTGCCTTCCGTTATCTTTTCAAGGGCGTCATTGATGTCTGTCAGGCGCTCTTGAAATGTCTTCACCATGGAGCTCCGGCTTTCAAAATCTTCGAACCGGTCTGCCGCATCGTTCTCATCGATTTCGCCGATCATGCTCTGGTCAGGAGTTGCTTCCCACGTTTTGGTTTCAGTATTGAAAAGCGCAATGCCGCGGAGTTCTTCTTCGAGCTGCTCTTTTTCTTTCTCTAACTTTTCCTTGAAATGGGTCGTATTCATGCGCCACATGGTATCACGGATACTAAAAAGCACAAGCTGTTATTGCTGTCCTAAAATGCCGAGATAGACCGCATTGAAAGCGTCTTTGTCGGTCGTTATGATCGCGGTCTGCGCTTCCGCAAATCCGTAGAATGCAACGGGCGTATTTCCCGTGCCGGTTACTGCCCGCACCGGAACATTGTTTACGTATATCGTTTCGAACGGCTGGTCAAAAATTTCGGCTTGGTCGCGAATGTCGATGCCGAGCGCTCGGTAGAATGCGCGCACGAGAACCGGCTCGATGTTGCTTAATTTTTGGGTAAGAGAACTCCCTTCTTTTCCCTGTAATAGAATAAACGGCGAAGCGGTATTCCCGGTTGCAACGATGCCAAGCCGAACCGTATCAATCGCGCTCAAAAAATCTGCAGGAAGATTTCCTTCGGCGAATGCCATGAACGCGTCTGGCTCGAGCGGCAGTCCGTTAGCATCGATCAGGGCGATGGTATACGGAGTATTAATTCGCAAGTCGGCATGAGACTTTGCATTCGAAACGACCTCTCGAATGTCGGTACTTTCTGCATTCACCAGCATGAGCTGGGAAAAAATAACCTGCCGCTCCCTTTGTACTGGCACTGGCATTGATCGCTGGTAGCTATTCCATAAAACCCACAGCGCTGCACCGGCAGCTGCAAAACACAGGAATGCTCCCAGGATAAACAGCCAGCTTGTTTTCCGTTCTTTTTCCGTTTTCAGGGAAGTCTCCTCTTTTTCGCGAGCCATCGCGAGGAGCTCCTGCACTGCGCCTGCTTCAGTCGCTTGCATTGCTTTTGCCATGTCGTCGCTATAAGAATGAACGAGCGGCGTTTCTTGGGCAGGTTCAGGTTCTACCGCTGGTGTTCCGCCCTCTTTTTTTTGTTCTTCTGAAGGGGTAAGAGGATCCATAGGAGATTAATAGCCAAGCAAATATTTTTTTGGCGTTTGCGAAAGGTCAAAATAATCGTCCGCTGCTTCTTTCAGACGCAAGGAAGAGGATTGCCCGAATCCAACCACTTCTACTTGCACGCCATGGTGATACCGAAGGTATTCGCAGAGCGGAATGAAATCACCGTCTCCGGAAACAATGATAATTGCATCGAGCTTTGGCGCCATGGTTACCGCATCGATTGCCAAGCCAATGTCCCAGTCTGCCTTCTTGCTGCCATCATAAAAAATCTGAAGGTCTTTTGCTTTGGTTTCTATCCCGTTTTTGCTGAGTGCATCCAAAAAGGCTTTTTCGTCCTCGTTTTCAGTGGTAATGACATAAGCAATTGCTCTAATGAGTTTTCTGCCGGCAAGTGCATCGCGAACGACGTTTGAAAAATTTACTTTGCGCTTGTACAGATGCTTCGCTGAGTGGTAGAGGTTCTGCGTATCGATAAAAATGCCAACCCGCTGATCTTTTTGTTTAATAACTGCCATAGTAGAGAGTATAGCAAGAAAACATCCGAGTGGTTCTCGGATGTTTTCATTCGTTATGATTTTACTGCTTTCAGTGCTTTTTCGTAGCGCCCCTTGTTTTCCTTCTCAAGATTCTTGAGATGACTTCGACGATCTGCAACCATCTTGATCAAGCCGCGTCGGGAATGGTTATCCTTCTTGTGCTTCTTTAAGTGGCCAGCGAGTTTGTCGATTTGTTCAGACAAGACAGCAATTTGGACATCACGAGAACCAGTATCCTTCTCGTGGATCTGGTGTTTCTTGATTACCGCCTGTTTCTTCTTTGACGTTAACATATATGCATTGTAATACACTTTCTAAAAAAAAGCAAGCCCTCTTCAAGAGGGCTTGCGGCAATGCCGTTTAAGGCATTTGAACAAATATCTTTCCTGTTTGATTTCGAAGGGAATGCTTCCGAAGAACCTTTTTGGCTAAATCAACGAATGATTTTTTCAAACCTTCTTTTGTTATTTTTAGTTCGTTCGTAATGGTAATGGCTGAACTCTGTTCCAGCGCCGAAACGGCCGAGGCATGCCCATTCGATCCGGTTACGTTATGAGGCACTGCTCCTATGATTGCGCCGATACAGTTTAGATGTCTGCACTCAGCAAACGGGAAGTCGTTTTTAAGCTTTTCATAGTCAAGAAAAAGTTTGAGATTGTTTTCTGGAAAACCCTGCGCCTTTGCGATCTTCCGAATTTGATCCGAGGGAATTTTGCTGGCTCCGACTATGACGGCATAGTGTTTCGGATAGTCGGAAAAATAACTTCGCATGCCGATAATGTTTTTTATTTCTTTTTCTTTATGTTCGTTTAAGTACTCTTTCACATTTCCCGTATCAAGCAAGGAAAGTATCTGCTGGATCTGGCGGAGCTCTTCTTCGGAAACTCCCGGATCCCTTACTCGAAGCAGAAGGTCTAATAGTTGTTCATAAATAGAGCTTTTATTCATTACTAAAAGTAGTTTTTCTCCACTGTATCTTAAAAAGCCTCCTTGTCAATTGCTTGTGTCGCACAATTTTTTCTGCACGGTATACTCTGTACTATGCAATTATTTGATGCAAAGCGGCAGTTTCTTGAGTACATCGAGATTGAAAAAGGCCGAAGTTTGCGCACGGTGCAAAATTATGACCACTACCTTTCTCGATTCATCGAGGAAATGGGAGCGAAGTCAATCGGAGACATCAGTGAATCTGCCATTCGGGAATTTCGACTAAAGCTCAACCGCGCGCCGGGTGTATTCGTCAAAGGGCAATCGCGATCGACGATGAAGAAGAATACTCAGAACTACTACATGATTGCGCTCCGCTCTTTCTTGAAGTATCTGCGAAAGCGCAACATTAGCGCGCTCACGCCAGATGCGATCGAACTAGCAAAAACCGGCGCACGGCATCTTGATTTAATTTCTCACGATGAACTTGTTCGCCTCATGAATGCTCCCGGAAAAGAAGCGGTGAAAGATCTGCGCGATCGGGCAATCTTGGAGTTGTTTTTTTCAACTGGCCTTCGTCTCTCTGAGCTCTGTTCATTGAATGCCGATCTCGATTTATCGAAAGACGAATTCTCAATTCGCGGAAAAGGAGAAAAGGTTCGAGTGGTGTTTCTCTCTCCTGATGCAAAGACTGCCATTAAAAAATACCTCGATGCGCGCAAAGACATGGAAGAAGCGCTCTTCATTAACGTTGCAAAAAACGGCAAAGACAATACCCGGCTTACTCCCCGCTCGATTGAACGAATCGTAAAGCACTATGCGACTAAGGCTGGCATTTCCAAAAAGGTAACGCCGCACGTACTGCGTCACTCGTTTGCAACTGATCTGCTTTCAAACGGCGCCGATATTCGCTCAGTACAGATGATGCTCGGGCACGCCAACATTGCGACCACCCAGGTCTACACTCACATCACCGACAAACAGCTCCGAGAGGTGCATAAGAAATTCCATTCAAAGCGATAGTTGACATTTTGTTTAAAAATGGTAAAGCGAGCGCAGTAATCGGTGTTATTTTACAAGCTTATCCTGCAAATAACGCCATTTGTTCATTAAAAAAACGTAAAAATGAAAACAAAAAATCTGGTAGCTACCCTGCTACTGGTAGGCTTCGGCCTTATGCTTCCAACCAGCTGCCGAAAGAGCAGTTTAAAAGATGAAGGTTTTGCAAAAGACGGCTTCATGATGCTTTTGCCGAATCTAGCACTTGCTATACCCATGTCGGTCGATTCATTTTTGGCTTCTAAAGCAAATTTGGATAAGTCATATGAATGGATACTGACAATGGAAGCTTCGGCAAGCACTACAGCAGGAGATACGATTATCAAGAAATACGTTTCTCAAGCTGAAGATTCAGGTAGTGCTGATTCAGTGTTTCTTTATTTTTCGAAACAAATCGATTTTTCTCTGGTTACTGTAATTCCGCGCGAAGAGCCACAGCTTTTCCGGATGGAGATTCTATTATCTGAACCAAAGAGAAAGTGGCTGTTTGAAGCAGAAAAAGCAACAGTAAATATAAAGGAACTTAAAGAGTACTTTTCCCTGCTGCAGTAGATGTTTTCATTCATAACGAACTTCCCGTTTTTACGGGAAGTTTTTTGTTTCAAAATACTTTTTTGACCGAAGAAAATATTTTTGCTATAGTGCCCGTCCGAAATTGTTCATTTTAAAAATTAGAGATTGTATGAAGAAAAAAGTTTTCAAGCTTGGAAGTGCCATCGTACTTGGCTTCGCATTGAGTAGTTGTAATGGCGGCTACTCGAGTAATTCCGTCCCTCCTTTGCATTATGATGTTGCAAGAGTCAGCAAGTTAGACACGGCGAACGACCGGATTTACTTGCGAAAAACCAGAAAACGAGGTGCCGATAGTTATATCGAAAACGCACTTGGCAAAGACTCAACGCTCAAAAAATTGAAAAAAGGAGACTTAGTTCTTTATGGGCTCGACTCAATGAATAAAGTCGATACCCTTAGAAAAATAATTGTCCATTAATCATTAAACCAGCCCCTTCCACCGGAAGGGGTTTTTCTTTTGCTACAATGGACAGATGCGAATTATCTCGTGGAATGTAAACGGCATTCGGGCAGTGCATAAAAAAGGCGTATTCATTCCATTTATCGAGAAGTACCAGCCAGATATTGTGTGCCTGCAGGAAACAAAGGCCGAACAGCACCAGAGCGAAGTTGACTTGCCGGAATATGAAGAATACTGGAATTCGGCAGTGCGTAAAGGATACAGCGGCACGGCAATTTTTACCAAACAAAAACCGCTCACCGTTGCGCTTGGGTTCCCAGAAAAAATTACGAAAAAGTTTAGCATTAATGATGATGGATATGGCGATCCGGCAACTGAGGGCCGCATTGTAACGGCTGAATATAAAAATTTTTTTGTGGTTACGGTTTATACGCCGAACGCCAAAGACGACCTCTCTCGCCTATCACTGCGTCATAAACAATGGGATCCGGCTTTCCTTGCGTATGTAAAAGAGCTCGATAAACAGAAGCCGGTTATATTCTGTGGCGATTTGAACGTGGCGCATACTCCTGACGACTTGGCCCGCCCAAAAGAGAATGTCGGCAACAAAGGGTTTACCGCTGAAGAGCGCGAAGGAATTGAGCGTCTTGTGAATGCCGGATTTACCGATACCTTTCGCATGTTCACTACAGGAAACGGACACTATTCATGGTGGAGTCATTTCGCAAAGGCGCGCGAGCGGAACATCGGCTGGCGGATCGATTATATTTTTGTCAGCGATCGGCTTGCCAAAAAAGTAACGGCAGCCAAAATCCTCCCGGAAGTGCTCGGCTCCGACCATTGTCCGGTCTTGGTGGACATCAAGATGTAGGCCGCTGTCCTGTACTCGTTGGCATTGCATTATAGGAAGAAACGTTTAGTATAGAAAAAAATAAAACATGTTCCGTATAAAAAGAATCTCCCCGAACGAGGTAGTGCGAATATATGATTTTCAGCTTTCTATACAGCGCCAAATTTACTACGACAGATCAGATGCTTCTCTCAACGATATTCCTTTTACCTACCTGAAAGAGTACCCGCTGTTATATAGTGCATCGCTTGATCTGCTTTACGCGGCAGTACTGCCGAATACCGATGAAATTTTAGGATACATTATCGGCCACTCTCCAGGGCTTATCGTGAAAGACACGTATCTAAAGCCAATTGATGCCTCATATAAGCTGCACGCTGGGCTCAGAAAAATGTACGCAAACTTGGCTGATCTCATTTTCGATGACTACTTTCTTCTGGTAACTGCGGCTTTAAAAGAGGGCGTTGATCAGAGAAACATGCTCTCAAGCCTCCTTTCAAAGCTGCTCCGAAAATCAAAAGAGCATCAGTTCCATGGCGCAGTGTATCTTGCCAAAAGTGATGGGTTGAAGAGATTTTTGCCGCTTACGAATTTCAATCTCATTGATACCGTACGATTCAAGTCAAAAGAGCCCTTTACTAATATTTACTATTGTTCAGTATAGCTCTTACCTCACTCCGTGCTTGCCGCGGAGTTTTTTTATTTCGGCTCCTTCACTCTCCTCCCTAAATCACCCCTTGTACAAGGGGTGATCGGGCGACATTAAAAAGATACTTACGATTTTCTCTTTGTCTGCACTTGGTGCTTTTGATGCAATTTTTCCACTTCTTGTTGTTCGGCAATATCTTTTTGATGTTTAGCCTTCTCCCCTAATGCTTTAAGTGTTGCGTCATCCTGCTCATCAAGGTCTTTAGCGTGCTCGGAAAGCTTCTCTACCGTATTAAGCGACGGGTCATCAAGTACTTCTTCAAGAAGTGCATGTAAAATCCAGCCCATGCGGGGGCCGGGTTTCATGCCAAGTTCCCCCATCAAATAGTTGCCGTCTATGGCGAGCTGGCTGACCGAGATCGGGTCGCGAAGCGCCTCTTCAATCATGGCGTGGTATTTCCGCAGCCGGTACGGTGCTTCAGCCTTCTTCATCCCTACCCGGTCGCACTCCCGCACCTGCATGAGGTGCCAAATATTTTCAGGGCCAACTTTCCTAATAATACGCCGAACAGCCGAAAGCGTAATTTGCTCGGTGTCAGAGAAAAACATGTGATTTCGCACTAAAAGTGTTACCCGTGTAACCGTTTCACGTGAAAAATTAAACCTCTCCAGTATTTTTTTTGTCATTCGCGCCCCTACTACTTCATGGCCAAAAAAGGTGTATTTATCTTTAGATCGGTCGTATCGACGGGTGGCCGGTTTGCCAATGTCATGGAAAAGTGCTGCTAGCCGGACATCGGTAGAAAACCCTTTATCGGCGGCATGCTGAAGCGCATGGAGAAGGTGTTCAAATACGTCGTAAATATGAGCCCCTTTCTGCTCGCAACCTACCCCTTCAAGGAGTTCTGGAATAATAAACTGCAAAAGGCCTGTTTTCTGCAAAAGGCCAATTCCGAAGGCCGGATTATCTGAATCCACTATTTTAATGATTTCATCTCGAATACGCTCGTTTGAAACATTCTTAAGCAGCTCCCCTTCTGAAACAATGGCCTCCATTGTTTCATGTGAAATACTAAAACCAAGTGTACAGCTAAACCGGACTGCTCGAAGCATGCGCAAAGCATCTTCTTGGAACCGCTCTTTGGAGCTTTCCACTGTCCTTATAATTTTGTCCTTTATGTCCTTTTGTCCTTTATAAAGGTCAAATAAATGTCCTTTATGAGGATCATAAGCAAGGGCATTCATGGTGAAGTCTCGGCGTTCCAGGTCTTTTGCAAGCTCTGTTTCATAAGAAACACTATCTGGATGCCTAAAATCGCTATATTTTCCTTCGGATCGGTAGGTAGTAATTTGCACTTGGTTATTTTTATCAGGCACCTCTCTCCTATCTTCGGTAGCTATTGGCTCCATATTTAAAACTGTTACAGTGCCGAATTTGTTTTCATTCACCGTCTTTAAATGCTCAAAAACAGCTAGGATCTGTTCCGGATGGGCATTTGTTGCAATATCCCAGTCTTTTGGCACCTGCCCCATTACCATGTCTCGAACGCAGCCGCCAACCAAAAAAGCCTCAAAACCAGCTTCCTGAAGCATGTGGGTTACATGTGAAACGAATGGAGGAATCGTTATATTAAGTTTTTCCATGGTTTTTAACTATTTGAGCTAAAGACTACACTTTCATCCTGCTCGTTCCTGTGCGGGTAAGGAGAATCGAACTCCTGTCTCGTCCTTGGCAAGGACGCATTCTACCACTAAACCATACCCGCTCTTAAATTGGTAACGCTCGGAATTATAGCCATAATTTTTCGTGTTTGCAACGAAAATAGCTTTTTATTCTTTATTTTTATGCTATATTTTCTGTGTGCTCATGCACCTATGGTGAAATGGATATCACAGCGGTCTTCGGAACCGTTATTCTGGGTTCGAATCCTGGTAGGTGCACAAAACGAGTGTAGTGAGATTTGTGCACCTACAGCAAGCAACCTGCTTTGCTTGCGTCAGGATTCGAAAGGAGTTTCGTTATCCTGAGCTTAGCGAAGGATCGAAACTCACCCGCGACCGTAGGGCGAGAATCCTGGTAAATAATAAAGGCCCAAATCCTGTCTTTTCATAAGTCTTTTTATTTAAGTTTGTCGCTTAGACAATTTTGACTAATATTGTTCTATAATTCTTATTAATAAAGGCTTTTATTGAAAACTGTGGAAAAAGATGTGTGCAATGTGGTTAACAGACAGTCTTTTACAATGTCTTTACTAAAAAACCTTTATAAAATATGATAATAAAAATCTAGTTTCACGTGAAACTAATTTATAAAAATGAAAATTTTTACTTCAAAAACGCAAAAAATCGGTGAAATAGGAGAAGATATCGCCGTAGCGTTTCTCATGAAACAGGGGTTCTCCATAGTTGAGCGCAATATCGCCAATAAGTTTGGTGAAATCGATATCGTTGCAAAAAAGCAAGGCAAATATTACTTTATTGAGGTAAAAACCGATAAGGGAGGCTTTATTCGAGCGGCTGAAAACCTTCACCATAGAAAAATAGAGAAATTCTACCGTTCTGTTGAATACTACCGTTTAATGCATAGACAGGTAGGGGAAAACTATGCAATTTCAGTACTACTTGTTTCTCTACAGGATGGGAAAGATCCAACGATAGAGTTTTTAGAACATTTATAGGGTTTTACATTGTATTTTAAGGCTCTTACTGCTAGACTGCTCCGTACTAGAAAGTAATATCGGGATGCGGCCCCGCCTATGACGGGGTAAATAACGGCTTAACTGCCTGTGTGGGATTGAAAATTACATAAGGGCGTTTAAAAACGTTGTTTTTATCGTCGGGGTGTGGTGTAACGGCTAACATGCCTGTTTTGGGAACAGGTGACTCAGGGTTCGAATCCCTGCACCCCGACCATGAGAGTAACTAAAACGCCCTTATGTAATTTTCAATCGGAAGTATGAGGTACTTTCACAACATGGAGTAAGTAACTCTCTTGTAATTTTCGTGCTTATCGTTTTTTACTGTTTTTACTGTTATAATTTTCGATAATGCATTTTAATTCTATATTGTGTAATAGGTACAGGAAGAGTGTTCGGACAATATCAGGATTGATTATTGGTCTCATGTTATGCGCCGGTATTACATCGTTCTTTTCACCGAACACCGCTCATGCTGCAGCAATTTCTGATGACCTTATCAGCCACTGGACCCTTGATGAAGAATCTGGAACTAGAGTAGATTCGCACGGGGATAATGATCTCACGCCAAGTGGGACCGGTCCGTATGGCGAAGGGAAAATGAGCAATGGGTTTGCTCCAACCGGCAGCGGGACAGAGGGGAGAATCGAGGTTGCCGACAATGCGTCCTTAAGTATGACGGATGCCGATGACTTCACCATTTCAGCCTGGGTTAATTTTGATACCTTGAGCGGCACAAGAGGTATTATAGGAAAAAGTAACACTGAATATCTTTTGTATTCAAGCGGCAGTATTTTGCGATTTGCTGTATATGGCGGCAGTTCAGGAACTGCTTCTACGGTAAGCAGTGCGAATGTGCCAGCGGGTAATTGGCATTTTGTTGTTGCCTGGTACGATGCGGATGCGCATACGGTAAACATACAAGTTAATAACGGTACGCCAGTTTCTGCCGCAGCAACAGCCGGTCGACCAGTTGATGGAGCAAATGCGTTCGTAATTGGTGCCATAACAACCACGGGCTATTCCGACGGCATTATTGATTCCGTGAGTATATGGCAGCGTTTATTAACCAGTGATGAACGAAGCGCACTATATAATTCAGGAGATGGTCTTGAGTACCCGTTCGTAATCATACCGGATTCTCCTACGAATTTGGAAGCAACAGGAGGTAATACTGTTGTGAACCTTACTTGGACAGCGCCAGAATCGGACGGAGGTTCTGCTGTTACCGATTACGTAATTGAGTACAAACTCAGTTCGGAACCAACTACCTGGTCTACTTTTTCAGATGGCGCTTCTTCAGAAACTGAAACAACAGTCACCGGCCTTACGAATGGACTGAGCTACGATTTTCGGGTGAGCGCTGTTAATGCGGCAGGAACAAGTTCGCCCTCAGCTACCGATTCAGCAGTTCCTCCCGTCTCCGAACCGGAAGCACCAGTCGCTAATTCAGTTGCTATTTCGGGGAATGCAAACGTAAGCGAGATGCTCACTGGCAGTTATACCTATAGTGATGCGAATGGTGATGATGAAGGCGCATCAACATACCGATGGATGCGCTCAGATACCGCCGGTGGAACATATACCGCTATTTCAGGTGCAACCAGTACTACATACACGCTCACTGAAGATGATCTTGGGAAATACATTAAGTTCGAAGTAACCCCTGTAACGGATGTGAGCCCTACAACAGGAGGGGCGGCATTGAGTAGCGCCACAAGTCAGGTAAAAAACGAAAGAATTTTGTACCACATTGTTTCTACTGGGCAGAGCCTCTCACTTGGTTCACAGGGTTCTCCTGCACTTACGACGGAACAGCCGTACGAGAATGTGCAACTGAGCGGCACTTCGCTTGTTCCGTTGGTAGAAAGTAGCGTAGAGACGATGAGTAGTGCGCTTGCTAATACCCTTACGAACCTTTCGCCCCTAGAAGACACCATGTCTGCGGTAACCGTTGGAGGTTTAGGCGGTTCGGCATATAGCGTTATCAAAAAGGGGACGGCAACCTACAACGGTAATTTAACCAAGGCAACAAATGTTAAGAATGCAGCAGCTGAATTAGGAATTCCTGAAAAGATTGCTGGTGTAACGGTAATTCACGGTGAAACAGATATGTTAAATGATGTTTCGGCGGAAACATACGAGTCGTATCTTGTTGAATGGCAGAGTGACTACAATACCGATTTGAAAGCGATTACCGGGCAGGAAGAAGACATACCACTATTCACCGATCAAACCAGTTCGCAGTCTGGTTACAGTAAAATAACTGCCGGCGTGCCGATTGGACAGTTGGCTGCATCTGAAAATCATCCCGGAGACATTATTCTCATCGGGCCTAAATATTTTTTGACCTATGATGATAATGTTCATTTGGTGAACACCAGCTACCGATGGCTTGGAGAGTACTACGGTAAGGTATTTAAAAAAGTATTAATTGATGGGGAATCCTGGCGCCCACTCTCGCCAGATCAAGCAACGCGGGTTGGTAATGAGGTTTACGTTGATTTTCACGTTCCAGAAGGAGAGCTTGTATTTGATACGACTCTGGTAATAGAACGCACTAATTATGGTTTTGAATATTATGACGATGCGTCGTCGGCAACCATTAGTTCCGTAGAAATTCATGATGAAGATACCGTTAAGGTAACACTCTCTACTACTCCTACGGGAGGTAACCAGAGAATACGGTATGCATACACTACCAATACGTTCACATGGCCCGGAGCGCAAAAAGTTAATAGTGCCGGAGGGAATCTCCGCGATACCGACTCGACTGAATCGCTCTATGGCAACACGCTCTATAACTGGGCAGTGCATTTCGATAAGCCGATAACTTCAGATTCTACCGCACCTGTTATTTCTTCGGTTGCCGCTAACTCTTCTACCACTTCTGCGGCAATAACCTGGACTACTGGTGAAAGCGCATCAAGCATCGTCGAATATGGATTAACGAGTGATTACGGTTCTTCTACTTCTGAAACCGATACATCTCCTCGCGTTACAAGCCATACGGTCAATGTGTCCGGTTTAGTTGCCTGCACCACGTATCACTTTCGCGTGAAGTCAGAAGACGATAATGATAACCTCGCAACTGGTTCTGATAATAGCTTTACTACCGCTGGCTGTACCGGATCGGCACAGGTAGAGGAGGATGTGGCAGAAGAAATCGATTCTAATACAGGTGGCTCGGTAGAGCTTGATGAAGGAGGAATGACGCTTGCAGTTCCGGCAGATGCTACGGATGCAGATGCGACATATCAAATTAAGCTTCTTGGCGGAGAAGCTGTTATTGACGCACTTGGAAGCCCGAGCGGCTACCATGCCTCTTTTGGCAGAATCTACGATATTAAGGCTTTTAGTAATTCAACAACAACTATTGATAGCTTTGATCAGCCTATTGAAATTATCGTATCTTATTCCGATGAAGATATTGAGGGTTTAAATGAATCATCTCTTACGCTCTATCGCTATCATGATGGTGCGTGGCAAGCACTCGATGATTGCGTAGTGGATGCTAATGCAAACAGTATTACTTGCACCACCGACCATTTCTCCGTGTTCGGATTATTCGGAGTGGTGGATAGTTCTGGATCTTCGAGATCAATAGTGAGCGGGGGCGTCGTGTACTGTACCGCTGAAAGAACGACTTTCTGCCGCCCTCGAGTACAACAACCTGCTCCTATTGATGTACAGCTTGGCTTGCCAGTACGAAATTTGAAACTTGGCATGGTTGGGGAAGATGTCCGTGCGCTCCAGCGAATTCTTAATGCAAGCGGCTTCCAGGTTTCAGCCACCGGTCCGGGTTCTGTTGGTAGTGAAACAAACTTTTTCGGCTCTCTGACCCGTGCCGCGGTTGCTCGGTACCAATTAATGCGCGGCA
Source organism: uncultured Candidatus Saccharibacteria bacterium (assembly GCA_964573395.1). Taxonomy (GTDB): domain Bacteria; phylum Patescibacteriota; class Minisyncoccia; order Phycocordibacterales; family UBA9973; genus DATIBQ01. The sequence continues at coordinate 81,329 of CAZNJI010000002.1, forward strand.
TTTCTCCGTCTGTGGGGTATTTTGGCCCGATTACGCGTGCGCACATGAAATCAGCGGGACTACCAGGGTTGTGGTGGTAATGCAGTGCGGATAGGGAGAATCGGACTCCCGCCCGATGCTTGGGAAGCATCTGTTCTGCCACTAAACCATATCCGCAAATAGTGCTAGCATCGTAGCAGACTTTCTGCTTTATTTAAATAAGGGTTTCTGCTACCATAGGGGTTGCTCCGAAAATAAGCTCGATACTCTCTCGGATTTGCGCTTTGAAATAAGGAGAATGTATACCCCTACTATGAAAAAATGCGGGATTAGTTTATCGGTAAAACATCAGTTTTCCAAACTGAGGTGAAGGGTTCGATTCCCTTATCCCGCACAAAAACAAATGAGCTCAACACACCGTGTTGGGCGATTTTGTTTTGTAGCAGGGGAAGGGAAGAGAAAGACGGAGACGGTATACAAGACGAGCAACGCGAGTGCTTGTCGCCGAGTCGGGGCTGCGAGTCCTGGGTATAGTGAAGGAATTTGTGGCCGATTCCATTATCCCGCACAAAAAACCGCAGCCTTGAAAAAGACTGCGGGAGAAGCACATCACTTCGAAAAAATTTCTTTTACACAATTGATTTTTCTAACTAGTTCCATCCCTTTTGATAGCGCTCTTTGGGGATGCGGGGGAATATTGATCCCATGAATGACAACTTGCCGATTCTTGATTTTGGTTTTACGCAATTCGAGCGCCCAATGGCCAGTACTGCCGTTTCTTGTTTCGATGCAGACAACATCGGTTACATCTCTCTTTTCAAGAACATTCTTGATGGTTCCAAAATTCAAACTTTCGTTGTTATCAAGATGATGTACGGCAGTATGGTCAAATCCTATTTCATGAAGCTTTTTAGCTTCACTGATACGAACATCGGGTGCACCGATTAAAAGAAATTTTCTTTGCATATTGAATGAATTTTCCTGTTAATCTACAATAAAACCCCTTATTTATCAAGTGAAAAGAAAACACCCTCGTAAAGAGGGTATTTTCCGATCAGAAAACTATTTAACTGCGTCTTTGAGTGCTTTCGCAGGGCGGAAACGCGGAACACGGGTTGCGGCAACTTTTACCTGCGCACCGGTCTTTGGATTACGCGCCATTCGAGCAGCGCGATCTTTCACAGAGAAGATCCCGAGGCCTGCAATTGATACTTCACCGCCCTTTTTTAAGGTTTGGGTGATTTCATCAATAATGCTTTCGATCACTTCTTCGGCCTGTACTTTCGTACCGCCGACTTTGCTGTGAACGAGCTCAACAAGTGATTGCTTATTCATGGCTTAGGAGGGGATATCCCCTCAATCTAGCTGGTAAAGTATTACGTCAATGCCAAAGCGTTTCCGCTTTAAGGCTGAAACCATTATACCGTAAGGGTTTTTTGGTGCAAATTTGACAAAATATGATTTATAGTTTACTATTTTCGATAAATTTGAAACCATGGAAACATGTTCGTACCTTTTCGCTGGTGCATCTGGCATCGGCATGATCGTTACTCTAGTCTTTGCGGTAAAAATTTATTTGCGCTGCAAAAAACTGAAGAAAAAAATAATGAAAGAAAAAACCGCCTGGGAAACCAGGCGGATTTTTATTCCTTTAGTTACCTTGAGCGAGCCCTTCGTAGAAATGCGCAGTTGTTTTCGGGTTAAACTTTACGAACTGATCCTGCCTCTCAGTGTCTCGCAGCCAGCCTTGCCCTAAAATCCTTTTATTTCCTTTTGCATATCTATCCAAAAATACGCTGGCATTCATGTCGTATGTTGCCTGGCCGGTTCCATCCCCTTTAACTTCTCGAGAAGAGAACCCGCCGATTTTGTCGGTTGCTTTCAGAAAGTCTGCTTCATTTTCAAAGAAATAATACACGCCGACCTTGCCGTTCATGTCGCCTCGAACGTTAATAACGTATCCGCCTTTCGGCTGAGGTTCTGCTTCAGGAGTTTTCTGTTTTTTGGATGTTGTTTCCGTTAATTTTTTCTCCATTACCTTTTTCGCTATCTCCCACGTTCGTACTCCAAGGTTGCCGTCAATAAGCCCTTGCACATCGATTTCTGCAGGAGAGAGGTTTCCTTCCTTTTCAAGCTGTTCGCCGAGTGCAGTTCTGCCGTACTTTTCGTTTATTTCTTTGATGATTTCAGGATAATGTTTTACGGTGTAATTGATGAGATCTTCTTGAAATGCAAGATTATCGGAGGTTCTGAATCCGAATGTTTCCGCCATTTTAAACAGGTCTTTTTCTGAAAGCTGGTCGTCGTTTTCAAGAAACGAGTTGCTTTTTCCAGTTGGAGTAACGCCGCCTTCTTTCGTTTTTGATTCCGTATAGACACTGAGATCTCCCTTTGACGTATCTTTGGCACGTTCGATTTTATGCTGTTTTTTCCCCGTTGAATCAGTAAGATTTTCAGCCTTCGCTTCTTGCTTTGCCGCAAGGAGGCCCAAGCTCATGAGTCCTGCCGTAAACGTTCTTCGAAGCCAGCTTTTCTGGTGCTTCTTCGCTTTTTCAACCGAAATATCGTTTGGATCGAGCTTTTCATCTCCGTCAGGTTTCTTTCGGAGCGCTTCGCTGATTACGCTATCAAGAGTGCCTCCTTCTTTCTCTTTCTTTTGCCGGATGTCTTGCAGCAAGGTTTCCCGATGGACTTCTGGTGTTTCGACGACGTATTCCTCCTGATCTTTCTCTAATTGCCGTTTTCTCCGATCTTCTAAGATTTCCGAATCAATTTTTGCTTCGTTGTATGTCTCAACGTCCTGATCCTGCTCGATCGCACCTGGCATTTCATAGTTGTGTTTCATATTCCGAATAATACCATATCAAAACAGCCTCTTTCGAGGCTGCAGTGGCTATCGGTAGCGATTCATGATTTCGGCTTCAACTTCTGCTCGCGGCCGGCCGTAGGTAAGGTATGAAAGCTCCTTCATTTTTTCGGCGATTTCTATATTGCCTTTCGGCGGAGGAGGGATCTTCAGGTTGAATGGTTTTTCCGGTACTCCGCCAACCAGAATTTTTGCGTAGGCGTTGAAATTTTGCAGCTTCAAAACGTCGGCCGGAGTAAAGACGGGGGAGAGTTGTCGCTCGAATACGACGGCATTTTCAGGAGAAACACGGTAGATAATCATACTGCCAACGTTTCCGAATACTGCATTTTTGATGTTTTCCTGAAGCTGTTCAATGAATTGGTGGGCAACCGTAAGGCCGAGGCGATACTTGCGTGCTTCTGAGAGAATCGTGGCAATTGAATCGGTAGTAATGTTTTGGAACTCGTCAATGTAGAGGTAAAAATCGTTCACCGCTTCTTTGCCGAGCACGTCAGATCGAGAGAGTGCCGCCATGGTGAGCTTGCCAACGAGCACGAGCCCGATAAGGTGCGAGTTAATATCTCCGAGCCGCCCCTTCGACAAGTTCACGAGAAGGATTTTTTTGTTATCCATGATCTCTCGGAAATTAAGCACCGAGTGCTGCTGCGCAATAACCGGCCGCATGATGTCATTTGAGATGAAGACGTCGAATTTGTTCGTAATGTACGGGACAAAGTTCGCCAGCGATTGTTCGCCGGTCGTTTTTTCGGCATTTTCCCAGAATTGCTTGATGATCGGATTTTTGCAGCGCGAAAGTTTGAGCGCTCGGAATTCCTTGTCGGCAAGCACACGGCCGATTTCAAGGAGCGTTGAGCCTGACGCCGGATCTTCCATCACCAGGAGCGCTGAGTTTCTAAAGTATTGTTCGAAAGCCGGGCCGCCGGCTACCTTCATGTCGAAGAGCTTGTTGAAAATGGCGAGCAGTTCGTTCACCACGAACGTCTTTTGCTCCGGGAATCGTTCATCATATTCGAGCATGTTAAGCCCCATCGGCCGGTCGGTGTGAGACGGATCGAAGTAGATAACATCTTCCAGCCGATCTTGGGGGATGTTGGCAAGAATGTCGTTCAGATCGGTTCCGTGCGGATCGATAAAGCAGAATCCGTTTCCGTTTTTCGCATCTTGAATCGCCATGTTTTTAAGAATGGTGGTTTTACCGGTTCCGGTTTGGCCGATCACGTAGCAGTGGCGCATGCGATCTTCAGGAGCAAGGAATACGTCGGTGGTGTGTCCGCGGTAAATATTGGTGCCAAGATACACTCCGGTATTTTGAATTGAAACGGGAGCCGGCGCCGTTGCCCCTGCAACTTCTTTCAATTCTGGTGCGGCAATGAGCCCGACAGGGAAGTGGAAGAGGGTTGCGAGTTCGTCAACTGAAAAAATCATCTCTTCAGATGGCGTACGAGTGCGGAATGAAAAGGTACGACAAAAATCAAATACATGAGAAGTGCGGACGTCATTCCAAGTAATCGCATTTGACCCGGGAAGCATGAATTGGTTGAAAGAACTTTTTATGGTTCTAAGAATATTCTCGGCACGGTCGGCAGTGCTGCTGCTTGCAATGATTCGGATTGCTGCCGCAATGCTCTGGCTTTTACTTTTTTCAGTCGCCAATTTGATTCCTTGTTCATCAAGCGGCTTGTCTTTGTTTTCTGCTTCTTTCTGATTTGAAAAAAGAGAAAGCAGGGTTTTGCCGGTTCCTACTAACACCGATTCAGTTGCTTCTTGGTACAGCTCTTTTACCGTTTTACCTGGTTCCGCATGTGCTCGCGAGAGGACATCAGAAAAAACTTTTTGGTGGTTTGCTGTATCTGCACAAATGAGGAATTGAATTGCAGCGCCTTCATGGTCATCTGCAAGCTGGGAAAGCGATCCGATGAGGGCAACGAGCGGGTCATGCTCAAATGATGCATCAGTGTTCAATGGAAAAATTGCCGGCTCTTGCAAGCTACCTACCGACGCTTTAATGGCTCCGTTTGAAGTGAAAATGTTGTAGTCATTAACAGCAGCTTCGATGGCAGCTCCCGGATAAAACGCATGTACCGTTTTTTCAAAAAGCTCAACCGAATCTCGGGGTACTGCTGCGTAGAGCGCAATGTCTCTTCCATGATTTTGTACGGCGAGCTCAAGCGTGTAGTACGCATCGCCGGAAAGCGAAAGCATGGTTACGTAAAACTGCTTCATTGCCTGAATGAATGTTTTGAAGTTTTGCTGTTCGGCCTCCGAAGAACTTGCGGGAAGCGTTACGGTAAAAAGGGAATGACTTAATTCTGAATGGAGGGCTGATTTTTCTTTTAACCCCGGAATTGCTCCGATGGTATGAAGGTATTGCACGAGAAAGCGATGAAAGTCATCAATCAAGTGCGAATCTTTTGTTTGCGCTGCGGCATCGAGCGCATTTTTAATACCCTTTTCAAGCGCGAGCGCGAAGAGCGCCTCGATGTTTTCATCATGCTCTTCTGGTTTTAAATGAAGCGTGAAACGCTCTACTTCATGATCCGGCAGAATCTGCGTTTCGTGGAGGAATTCTTTTGCTTCAGCTTGCGCGTATTGTTCTAAGACTACCTTCCCGACAGCTTCGGTTGAGCGCGGCGTTTCATGGCCAGATTGGGATTGTTCCTGTATTTGTGTTCCGAGCCAAGGTGCTTCTTCGGTAGGAGAGGTGAACTTTTCTGATCTGTGCAGCATACGGCAATTATACGCGACAACCGTAGTAAATAAAATAATACTCACCGGTTTTTTGGTATACTTTTATCGTATGAACATGGAAGGAATGAGCAAGGAGACCCATGAATATTTCTATGGAAAAGACGAAGGAGGAACGGCAAAACCTGTTGTAGCTCCAGAGCTTCTTTCCGTGCCTGAAGATCCGACAGAAATTAAGAATAAAATTACCCTCATCAAGGAAGAATTAGAAAAAGCTTCAGCAGATTTGGAAAAGAAAACCGCAAACGATAATCGTCCTGTTGAGATGAAGATTGAGGAAGATGCTTTGCCGATCGACATAAAGCATGCCGGCAAGATCTATGAAACGCTTGAGCGACAAAAAGACATATTGGAAAAAGCGCTCAAAGAAAGAAGTCCGCGAAAGAAAAGCTTAAAGGAAGTATTAAATTCATTCTTAAGTTTTTAGTTTTTATCGCGCAAAATCAATGATGCGCGTTTCGCGAATGATGGTAACTTTTATTTCGCCAGGGTAATGAAGTTCGTGCTCAATTTCAATCGCAATTTTTCGCGCCATATTTCTTGCTTCCGTGTCAGAGACATTTTCAGGCGTGACGAAAATGCGCACCTCTCTTCCTGCTTGAAGAGCAAAGGCGCGTTCGACGCCAGAGAATCGCGAAGCAAGGCTTTCAAGCTCTTGCAATCGCTTAATGTAATTTTCTGCAGTATCGCGACGTGCTCCGGGGCGAGATCCTGAAATCATGTCGGCAACTTGCACGATAACCGCTTCCAAACTTTCATGCGGCACGTCATCGTGGTGGCTTTTCATGGCAGTAATAATTCTTTCATCGGTGTTAAATCGTCGCAGGATGCGCATGCCGATATCAACGTGCGACCCTTGCACTTCATGATCGAGCGCTTTGCCGATGTCGTGAATGAGCGCTCCTGCTTTTGCAATACCCACGTCTGCTCCCAGTTCCTCGGCAAGCATACCGGCAAGATGGGCGCATTCGATGGAGTGCTGCAATACGTTTTGGCCGTAACTCGTTCGGTAGTGCAGCCGGCCGATGACCGCAACGAGCCGCGGATCGAAATTATAAATGCCGCATTCGTATACTGCATCGGCTCCTTTTTGCTTCATGATGTCATTAGCTTCTGCTTGCGACTTCTGAATGAGTTCTTCAATTTTTGCCGGCTGGATTCTGCCATCTTTAATAAGAGCAGTGAGCGCACTTGCGGCAACGGCGCGGCGGACCGGATCGAACGAAGAAATAATGATGTATCCGGGTGCATCATCAACAATCAGTTCAACGCCGGCGGTGCGTTCAAACGTTCGAATGTTCCGTCCTTCTTTTCCGATAATTTTTCCTTTTATTTCTTCAGAGGGGATGGCAACGGAGGTGGTAGTAAGTTCTGTTGCCGTTGAAACGGCAAGGCGTTGAATTGCGGTTGCAAGAATTTCCCTCGCTCGTGCTTGCAGGTCTTCCGAGAGGAGCGCATTGAGCTTGTAACGGCGAACCTCTAGGTCTTCCGCATATTCAGATTCAATACGGCCGAGGAGCGCTTCGCGCGCTTCATGAGCGCTTAATCTTCCTACCGTCTCAAGCCGTTCGGTCACTAGCGCTTCTTCAGATTGCACGCGAGCTTCGCGCTCAACCAGTGCCGATTCCCGCGTTTTGAGGGCGGTTTCAAGCTTTGCTAGTTCCGCATGCTGTTCGTCGAGAGACACTTCTTTTTTTATCAGGCGGTCCTCCGTTTGCGCGATTTTTTCATCTCGCTCCTCGGCTTTTTTGGTGGCAGCTTCAATAATGCCTTGAGCTTCCTCCTTCGCTTCCATGATGCGCCGCTTTGTCTCAAGCTCAATTGAGCCCTTTTGTCCGAGGGAAATAAGAACGCGAAGCCAGTAGCCCAACAGGACTCCGCCGAATATGGCGCCTCCAATTGAAAGGAGCAGTTCCATGTTACTTATCGGCAGCTGCTGCCTTTGAAATTACGTCGTCTACAATGCCGTACTTTTTTGCTTCATCTGCAGAGAGCCAAAAATCTCGGTCAGTTTCCTTTTCAACTTGCTCCAGTTTCTTTCCGGTGTGTTTTGCAATCAGGTTATTGAGAAGTTTCTTCGTTTTGAGGATTTCTCTTGCCTGAATTTCAATATCACTTGCCTGGCCGTGCGTGCCGCCCCACGGTTGATGAATCATTACGCGTGAATTAGGAAGCGCAAACCGTTTTCCTTTTTCTCCTGAAAGAAGAATGACTGCACCCATTGAGGCTGCCATGCCAACGCAATAAGTATGCACGGGCGGTTTAATAAACTGCATGGTGTCATAAATGGCTAGGCCCGCTGAAACAGACCCTCCTGGACTGTTTATGTAGAAGTGTATTGGTTTTTTTGGGTCTTCGTTTGCAAGGAAAAGGAGCTGGGCAATAACGAGGTTCGCGGTATGGTCATTAACCTCGTCATTTAAAAAGACAATTCGCTCGCGGAGCAACCGAGAGTAAATGTCGTACGCACGCTCCCCAAACTGTGATTTTTCAATAACTGTAGGAATTAGCATAGGTTTATATCATTTATTTATCTGATAATGACCAACAAACGTGTTTTTACCACGTCTTGTCCCGTAGTAAATCGGCTGCGCATTCGATGCCGATTTTACAGCGGGATAACGGTTGGGATTAACATAAAATAGTTTTCAAGTTAAAAGTTATAAAGTTAAAAGGAATACAGGCCATCTGAAATAAAGTTCAGCAGAAAATGCGGTATGCACCCACTATAGCGCTTCTTTTATAAAACGCAAAAATACTTATAGCGTCTCCAAAAACTTCATTACCTTTTCATTGGTAAGCACGAGGTGGGCATAGGCTTTGGTTCTGGCCTCATCGGCACCCGGGTACGTTGCGAGCAGGCGATCTGCTTCAGTTTGAACCGCTGCTTCATCAGGAATGAGTTTTTCCGCTTCTGCAATTTTATCGATTACCAGTTGGAATTTTGCGCGTTTCTCCGCATCAGGAGTGAGTTCCGTTTCAAGCTGTTCTTTGGTTTTTCCGGCTTTTTCAAGATATTCATCAAACTTCATGCCGGCGCGGTCAATTTCAAACGAAAGCTGCCCGATCATTTTTTCAAGCTCGGCGCGAACGAATAATGCAGGCACTTCAAGCGCTGTTTCGTTTGCAATTGCATCAAGGAGCGCGGCGCGTCGCTTGTCTTTTGCCTGGAGCTCTTTTTCGAGCTTCAGGTTTTCCTTAATTTTATCTTTCAGCTCCGCTACGGTTTCGAATTTTCCAAAAGATTTCGCAAAGGCATCATCGACAACCGGAAGCTCTTCTTCAGTATGCTCATGCGGGCCTTCTGACGCGTGGTCGTCATGCTGATGGAGGCGCATGTGGCGCAATTCTTCGATGGTTTTGTGTACATCTTCGTCGGTTACTTCCGCTGGGACAACCGGAGCAGCATCTTTCGCCAGTTTTTTGTAATCAGGCAGGGTAATTGCTGGCATGACAGAGACGAGAATTCGAAATTCAAGGTCATTTCCGCGCGCAAGCTTGGTTAGTGCAATCTTCGGCCGGCCGATCGCGTCGATCTTATGTTCAATAATCATTTCCGGATAATGTTTTTCAAGCGCCAGTTGGGCCATCTCTTCAAGCGTAAGTTGTTCGGGAACCTGCTTCTTGAGGATGTTTTCAGGAACGCTTCCCTTGCGGAAACCATCTACTTCGATGTTCTTTCCTAGGTTTGCAAGCGCCGCGGCTTCAAAAGCGGCAAACTGCTCCCACGGAATGCTGCCAACAAGCTCCACTTCGCTTTTTGGAAGCTCCTCTACTTTTACGGTATATGCGTTTTGATCGTCTTTTTTCATTGGATTGCCCAGTCTAACACACTCACCCTAAAACAAAAACCCAGCCATTATTTCTTTTCACATAACGGCCGGGAAAGTAATCCGAGTTACTTTTTTATAACCCTTCAACTACTCCTTCAAAATAGAGCTCGTTGAGTTCTTGTTCGGTTTGGTCGAGTTCTGAAGCATTGTCTGATTGTGTTGCACCGACATTTTGCATGTCATACTCATTGTTTATTACTTCAGCAGGATTTTTTTTGAGATACCAATACCCAAGCCCTGCTGCGACAAGGATAATAAGCAGGGCTATTAATAGTGATTTTGCAGTATGCGGCTTTTTGTTCTGCTGCTCACCTTGCATGCTGCTTGGCATTTGCTCTAGCTTTGTTTCATTCAATCCGTTCGGTTCCATAAGTTAATTTTTTGCCGCTTCTGCGTTCGCTGAGCTTTCAACTTCCGCCTTAGCTTCAACGGCTGCGTCCGTGTTCTTCTTTAAGTTAGTAATGGCGGCAACGAGAGATGCGCGCGTCTTTTTAAGCGATTCTTCTGCCGCCTTTGCGTATTCACGCGCTATTTCAATCGTTTCCTTGTTGTTGTCTTCAATGGTCATTGCGCCAAGCTTATCAAGGTTTTCAATTGAAACCTGAAGTGATGCCTTTGCATCAGCAATGCTTGCTTCCGCTTCAGTAGTTGTTTTTCCGCGCGCTTTCAATCGGGCAGCGGCATTTTCAATTCGCTCGATATGCGCAGTAAGCACTACTATTACCTGGCGAAGCTTTCGCTCAACGTATCCTTTGCGGACGCCGGCCTGTTTTTGCCGAATTTCTTTGATTTCCGCCTGTAATTCGGCTCGGCGCGCTTCGATTTTTGCCTGTACCTCAGCGCGTCGTTCTTCGCCGTTACTGTTTGACTCGGATCGGGCATTAACATCAACTTTCATCTCGGCTCGGCGCGCATCAATGTTAGTTTGCACATTTGTCTTTACACCCTCGCGCTTCAGCTGAAGGTTACTTTTTAGTTCATCAAGCCGAGCCCGAACATCGACTTGAGCATTTGTTTGCGCATAGGTACTTGTTTCAAACATGAGAACAAGCAGAAGCGCGGCAATGATATTAAATAGTATTTTCATGGTTTTTTTATTAATTACGTGGCTCTAGCCAACCTTACTAGTATAGAACAAGAGACGAATCAGAGGGGAGGAAACTTACTTGACAATACTATGTATTAGTGATATAATAGAGAAAATTGATTTTATGAATAACTACGCAGTGAGTACCACTATTGCCGGCCAGGTAATTACGACTACTTCTCTGGGTGATTTGTTTGCTCAAATGAATGACCTTTAGCGTTTGGCTTCAAACCGAAACTAGCTGGATGCGGCTATAAAGAGCATCGGGGAAATGGAGACGCCCTCGCTACTAACCCAAGCGCTGTACAACAGTCTCCTCAATTTTTGAGTGTTTCCATGCCGGAACATTCAACAGTTGAAACAAAATTTGTTCATTATAAAAATCTTCCATATGCTTCTTCTGGAAATTCTAATTCGGCTCCAGACTTGCTCACATTACTTTGTGACTGGAGTGTACGCGATAAAGAAATTTTTTTCCTGAATATATTAAATCCCAATGTCTACCAGGACGAACCGTGGACATATATGAAAACTACCGCTCCCACCATTAAATTCGAGCGGTTTTTTTATTTCAAAAAAATCCCGATTCGGGATTTTTTTGAAACTTACTTTTGGAATTTTTCTTCGTAGAGCTTTTGCGATCGCAGCACCGCTTCTTTTGCTGCATCAGCGCTGCCAATGCCGTTAATGGCCACTTCTTTCTGTTGCAGTTTTTTATACGTGAGGAAGAAGTGTTCAATTTCTTTGATGGTGTGCTTATTAATGTCGGGAAGATCTCGGACATCGTCGAAGCGCGGATCTTTTTCCGGCACGCCGATTATTTTCGCATCGCTATCGCCATCGTCAATCATGTTTATTACCGCAATCGGCCGAACTTTCACTAAAATTCCCGGCGCGAGCGGGTAGGTCGTAAGTACTACCACGTCGAGCGGATCGCCATCTTCCCAATGGCTTTGCGGCATGAATCCGTAATCGAACGGATAATCTTGGCTCGTGTGCATGGCGCGATCGAGCGTAATGAGCCCCGTTTCTTTGTCGATTTCGTACTTATTTTTAGAACCCTTTGGAATCTCAATAATGACATTGATGATATCGGGAACATTTTTTCCTGCGGTAATTTCGTGCAATAAATTCATGGCTTAATAGTAATTAGATAATAAATGAATAGTATATACGATTGCATAAATTCTTACATTCAGATTGCACGCATAAAATTCTCGTGAATTTTTGCTCCGCTCGGCTACCCGCCTGCGCGGGGCTCTCTTCGTGTAAGAATTTATTTATCCTCTTCTGTTGAAGTGGTTTCGGATTCTGCTGGAACTTCCGTTGGATCCTCTGCGGCTTCTTCTGTCGGCGCACTTTCAGTTTTTTCAGACTTGAGATCAGAGAGTGATACGAAATTTTCTCCCTCGATTACCGGAGCATTTTCTTCATTCAGAACCGACTCAGATCCCTTGATGTCTATTTTCCAGCCGGTGAGCTTTGCAGCCAGGCGAACGTTCTGTCCGCCTTTTCCAATAGCAAGAGAGAGCTGGTCAGGGGTAACTTCAATCGTTGCTTTTCGTTCTTCCGGATTAAGTTCCAAATCAAGCACTTTTGCCGGAGAGAGCGCCTTGCGAACGAATTCAGCTGGGTCTTCGCTCCATTCAATAATGTCGATTTTTTCTCCACCTAGTTCATTCATGACGGTCGAGACCCGGACGCCTTTCTGGCCGACGCATGATCCAACTGGATCAATGTTTTGGTCGGCAGTATACACGGCAATTTTTGAACGACTTCCTGGTTCTCGGGCAATTGCTTTGATTTCAACGACGCCAGAAGAAACCTCAGGAGATTCATAGGCAAAGAGGCGCTCCAGGAATCGAGGGTGAGTGCGAGAGAGTCGGAGCGTCACACCACGCGGGCCTTCTTCTACTGCATACAAATAGGCTCGGATGCGTGATCCGCGGCTGTAGCGCTCTCCAGGAATCTGTTCGTTTGCCGGTAGTACTCCTGAAGCGCGGTTGAAATCAATAAACACGATGCCGCGATCGACTTTTTGAATGTAGCCAGAAACAATGTCTCCTTCTTTTCCGCCAAATTCATCCATAATAGAGCTTCGCTCTGCTTCTCGAATACGCTGCATAATAACCTGCTTTGCGGTTTGTGCCGCGATTCGCCCGAAATCCTCTTTTGCATCAAGTGGAAACACGATTTCATCGTTTACTGCGGCATCCTTTTTAATAATGCGGGCATCTTCAAGGAGAATGTGCTTTTCCTCGTTAAAATGCTCTCGCTCATCCGTTTCGGATGCTTCTTCTTCATCGAATCGAACGACCGAATCGTCGACAACGATTTTTACCTGGTAGAACGCGACCGTGCCGAGTTCAAAATCGATAGTCGATCGGATGATCTGCCCTTTTTTGCCGTATTCTTTTTTATACGCTGCCGCGAGCGACTGCTCGATTGCATCAAGGAGTTTTTCGCGCGGAATGCGCCGCTCCGCTTCAAGCTGTTCAATTGCTGATTTTAGTGTTTTGACATCTAGCATAGGGTAACTCTTTAAAAATAAACGCCCGAAGGGGATTCGGACTGTTGCCCCATGATTCTACCATAGGATATACTGTTAATCAACAATGCCACATAGCCTCCTGCAATCAAGGTTTATTTGGGTAACGCTTACATTTTTGTGCTTTTTGGTATCTTTTTTTTCGCATGGAATACGGAGTGCTTCGGCTGGAACGGGAGACAATATAACGGGGCATATCTGGAGTTCGAACGTGGGATGGGTGAGTTTGAATAATTGCGATGAACTGGGCAGCTGCGGCCCCGTTTCATATGGCATTTCCTTTCTGCCGGTGGCGCCTGGCACTGGAAGCGGATATGCGTGGAGCCCGAACGTAGGATGGATTACCTTCAATGACACCGGTTGTCCGGCAAATGTCCCCGGATGCGTTGGCGGTACCCGGATCGATTGGGAACATACAGACGGAGTTGGTTTTCATCAAATGAAAGGATGGCCGCGAGCTTGCAGCGTCTATGTTTCAGGCTGCAGCGGAGCGCTCAAGGATGCATCGATTCTCGGGGGATGGGACGGATACCTGGCGCTTTCAGACGAGGTGGCAACCGACGGAATTGATTGGGGCGCGGTCGATGTTCGCTCTGATAATACGATTCAAGACTGGATGTGGGGGTCTGATGTATTCGGTTGGATGAAATTCTACGCCAAGATTAATAGCGGGTTCTTCGTCACGCTCACGGCGAGCAGCCCGACCATTAGCCCGGGGCAATCGTCGAACCTTACCTGGAATTCCAACGGCGTATCGTGCACCGGAACGAACTTTTCAACCGGATCGGCAAAGCCGCGGACGGGAACGGTAACGGTAAGCCCGACCGTTACCACCGATTACACGGTTACCTGTAGCGATTCAATCGGCAATACGAAAACAGCAACGGCTCGAGTAACCGTCGTCTCTTCTTCTGCTGTAAATAATTTTACGTCATCGAGCAGCTGTCTGCCGCCAGGAAATCGAGTTCCGGCGTTCAGCTGGAGTACGACCGACCTAAGCCAGTGCACTATTAAGATGCAATCTTCAGGAAACACTGCTTCACAATCCGTTCTGCCGTCAGGGAACAACGTAACATTGAACAGTTCCATGGGAATTCCTGCATCATCGGCAAGCGCGAATTATACGCTCGAATGCGCGGCCAACGGTTCAGGCGCCGTTCTGCCGAATCTCGTTTCAAGCGTCCCTCCGGTATCGGTTTCAATTTGCGCAACCAGCTATGGCATCAGTGTTACCCCGATGGATCCTCGCTTGGTCGATGCGGCCAATGATCCCGTTACCGGGCTGCCGCGGAAAAAACAGCAATTCAGAATTAGCGTAAGCCCGAGCGGCGGCTTTACCGGAACGGTAACCCTCGGCAGAACGCTGCCAAGTTTTGCGGTAGGAGCAAATCCGGTATTTCCAAGCGGCACCACGGCAGTGTTTGATGCCTCCACGCTCAGCTCTAGCGCCGGCTCGTACGGAACGGCAATTCTTACCGTTTTCCTGCCGGCGGCAAGCGTTACGCCGAATACGACCTGGGCGAATATTACCGTAACCGGCACATCCGGATCATTCTCTGCTTCCGCGCCGGCAACTGTGTCGTCAGCCGGAAAGCGCGAGCTCATTTACGAAGAAATTTAATTTCTCTTTTTAAAAGCGGTATACTCAAAAAGTAATGGAACCGAATGTACAAGCTCAAACATCCGGAGTGCGCTTGCCCGAAGCAAAGCCAAAGCATCACCATATGCCGCTCGTGCTAGGGGCGGTGCTCATCCTCATACTTCTACTTGCGGGTTGGTATTGGTGGAACCAAACACAAAAAGGCGTTACGCCGCTCGAGCAGTTAAGCGAACTGAAATATTCATCACGTCCGGTTTCTGAATCAGTAGAAGATCGGCTGATTGAACTTGAGGCAATCCAAGAAAGTTCCGCGCCGGTTACCGCAACTAGCGATGAACAGCTCAACATGCTTGAGTCGCTTGGCCGCTCAGAGTAAAATTTTAACTTACTTATGAAATTCTCTTCTCCGCTATCTTCAAACACACAGGCACGGCTTCTGCTCTTTCTGCTCGGATTGTTTGTTTTTTTTGGAGCGGGAGTTTCTGCTTTTACGCCGCCCGTCGGCCATCCGGCTGATTGGAACATTGCTCCTCCGATCAACGTGACTGAAGCGAATCAGGTAAAGGGCGGCGGTCTTTCGGTGAACGCATTCACTGCCCGCGGCAATGCTCAGTTTGCCCAAAAGGCAACGTTTAAGGGAATAGTGCGGGGATCGAACGCAGCAAGCTCAACCATCTACTTCGGAGGCGCATCGAACGAAGTGGGAGTGAGCATTTTGGGCGACGTTGAAACGACGGGCCGATTTCAAATAGATGATCTGCGGCACGCCGAGAGCCAGCCAAAGCGGCTCTGCGCGGATGCGAATGGAAAACTTATTTTTTGCCCATAATCATGAAGCATAAAATCATTCCACAACTACTCATTCTTATTTCCGGCATCGTGCTTGCTGTCGGCGCTAGTTATGTGCATGCAGCGCTTTTCACTGAGCCAACAGGTGCTCCGGTAATGAGTAATAAGGATGTGCCGATTCACGTCGGTGCCGATCAGGTGAAAAACGGCGGCCTCTCTGTCGGAACTTTTTTAGCAAACCAGAACGCGCAATTTGACCAGCAGGTATTTCTGGGGGGGACGACCGCTCGGATGGTTCGAGGAGGCGCTCCTGCGACTGCCAATTCAACTGTCAATATCGGTGGGTTCAATGTCGATAATTCGGTCGACCGGGTAAAAACGATGGTTGACGGAAGCGTATTTGCCAATTCTCTTGAAGGAACGGATCTAAGCAATAACAGTTCGCGGAAGGTTTGCGCAAATGCCGCCGGAAAACTGGTGCTCTGTGAAGTTGTCTATGCTGCCGGAAGTGTTCAGGCGTGGTCACGATATAGTGCAAGTTCCGGCGATCCAATTCCATGTCCGGTTCCGGGTCCCTTCTGCAGCAACACCGGACAGTCTGGGGTAGGCTTGCCACCGGGCAGTACATCAAATACAGGGTATGCATTTACCATTCAAGCATGTTTAGATAAACACTATACTCAAGATAAGCAGGTAACGATTCAATGGACGGCAGGTGGGCAGCAGTACCAAAGCAACGTAACGGTGTATGCAAATCCAAACAGTAACGAAGGATATACGAATACCTGGTTTGCACTTAATTATGGAAACCCGAATGTGTGTTCAAAAATTTACGGGGTGGATGGGCCAACTACGGGCGGCGTACCAACTATTAGCAACGTTTGCATCCGCCCGGCCGACAGCACGATTCCGGTGGCGCCAAGTCAGCAATGTTAACCATGAATACCACTTTTAAAACATACGCATCCATATTCCTTATTACAGTACCACTTCTTTTTCTGGCGGAAACGCTTCAAGCGCAATTCGTGTATCCGCCGGTATATCCGGCATTTCCGAATAACAATACCGAAGCCTTAATTCACGTCGGCGCCGATCAGGTGAAAGGAAATACCACAAACAGTTCAGGCCTTGCGGTCGGCGCGTTCGTAGCCAAACAGAATGCTTCGCTTGATGGGCAGAGTTTTTTTACCGGCCACTTAAACGGATTGTTCTTAAGTACGGTTCCAGGCGGCGTTGGTTTTTTTCCGAATACCACTCATTTTTCAATGTTGCGATTCGGTGGAACCATTTCTGGTGATCCGCAGCCCAAAAAAGCCACCATCGATATAAATGGAAAATTATCATCTCTCTACGGCCTTAGTTCAGGCATGCTTGCTTCAACAGAGAGCGAAACGGAACTCTGCGCCGAACAGGATGGAACGATTATTCTTTGCTCCGATGCGCTCTGGGAGCCGATATACGTAGTGGTGAATGAAACTTTTACTCCTGCTGAGAATCATTATCAGTGCATTGATTCAAACGGCGATCCAATCGGCTATACGGTTCAAGACGGACAAGAACACGTGACGGTTACGCTTGAGTTTTATCGAAGCCAGACTGATTATCAAAACAGTGGTAACTTCTTCGTGTGTGGATTTAGCCAGTGCAAGTTCGACGTAACCGGAAGAAATTTGGTCATCAAATATGCGTTCAACGGTACGCAGCAACAGACTCCGGCGCTCGCCGGCATGAGTCATGTACTCTTCAGTAATTTGCCGACCGATCGAATCGTTGGGGATGTATACAATTGCTCGGTGGAAGCGACTCCCGTAAACACTTACACTATCCAGAACGGAACCGCGCTACCTGTTCCATATCAGCTGAACCCGTAAAGGTGCGATACTCACACTCTTTTTCCTTGTGCTCTCTCGGCAAGGCGCTATATACTA
>CAZNJI010000003.1:0-84473 GCA_964573395.1 uncultured Candidatus Saccharibacteria bacterium
TCTTTAACAGGCCGGCCGCTATTTCTTTGGCTGTAATTTTTGCGAAAAGGCTGCCGTTGCCGCTTGCCCGAGCCTTGATTTCAATGGGATGATTTTCAACTTCACGGAATGCTTTCTCAAGCAATTGGTGCTGCAGTGCCTGCTCGGCCACTACTCCCGCTTGCCGCCGCTTCAGCTGTTCAAGCGCCTGCGCCGTTGCCGGAATGGCGTACTTTTTTGGGAAAAGCGCATTGTGCGCATAGCCGTCGGAGACGGTTACCACTTCGTCCTTCTTCCCTACTTTATCGATTGAACGCAGAAGAATTACTTTCATAAAATTACTTTATTTGATTAAATGGGAAACGGCTGCTTCAAGCTGTTCGTCGATTGTATCGTTCTCGGTTCTTTTTTGCTCAACGATAATGTCCGGCGTCAGACCGTGATCAGAAATGGAAATCCCTTTTGGGGTGTACCATTTTGCCACCGTTACCTTGAGCGACGTATCTTTGGTAAGTTTTACGAGCTCCTGCACCGATCCTTTTCCAAAGGTTTTCTGCCCCATGAGCGTTGCCGCACCTTGCTCGTTAAGCGCGCCGGCGAGAATTTCCGATGCCGATGCACTGCCACCGTTTACGAGCACCACCATCTTAATTTTTCCCGCAAAGAGCCCCGGGCCCTTGCTGTTGTGATACGAAACGTCTGTTTCGCTCTTGCCGATTTCCTTCACCACTACTTTTCCTTCCGGCAGGAACCAGCTTGCCATGTTTACGGCCGCTTCAAGGTATCCACCCGGATTATTCCGGAGGTCAAGCACGAGTTTGGCTGAACCAGAATCCGCAAATTCCTGCAATGCCTTCTTGAACTGTGATGGAGATTGGGCTGAGAAATTATACAGGTGGATAATGAATACCCCTTCTTTCTGCCTGAATTCAGTGTCTACCGTTGGGAGGGTGATTTTTTCTCGATTCATCGTGTATGCCTTCGGCTCCGGCGCCCCTTCCCGGACAATAGTGAGCGTTACCAGGCTTCCCGGCTCTCCGCGAATGAGCTTGATTGCTTCATCGATCGACATGTCTGCCGTAAAAGCGCTATCGATTTTCGCTATTTGGTCTCCTGCCTGGACTCCCGCTCGAAATGCGGGCGTATCTTTGAGGGGCGCGATAACGGTAAGCACGCCGTTCTTTTCTCCTATTTCAATACCAACCCCGCTGAACTCTCCGGAAATCTGTTCGTTGAATTCCTTATTCTCTTCCGGAGGAAAAAAAACGGTGTACGGGTCGCCCAAAGACGCGACAAGCCCGGAAATCGCTCCATAGAGCCGCTCTTGATCGTTAATTTTTTCGGCTCCCGGAAACTTTTCATTAATAAGACTCCACGCTTTCCAAAATGGCTCGAAGTCAACGTTACTCTCCGTTGCAACGGTTGGCTCTTTATTGATGATGCCGATTACCTTGGCAAACGCCGGCCGATTTTCGAATCCGACATACATGCCAGCCAAAAAAAGGGCGACTCCCCCGATAAGAAGGCCAAGCGATAAACCGGCGATTTTTCCAATTTTTTTAGCCATATGCATCACTGTTCCAGCGTTGCTTCCGATTCCGATGCGGTTTCAGCAACCTCGAGCGCCTTGTATCGGGCGCGCAATTGCTTGAATCCCATGCGCAGAAGAAACGCGATGATAATAATAAAGATACCCCCTAAAGTCATCAGCACCCTCTTCCAGAGGATCGGAAATCCGAGATACGGCAGTACCGCCAAAACCGCTCCTGTAATCATCAAGAGTCTTGTCTTCAGTCTCATAGAAAAGCATTATACCAAATTTTAAAAGACTACACAGCTAAATTCCCCTTTTATTTTGCCAGGATTCGAACTGTAGTAGCGATAGAGCTCTGCTATTGTTCCGCCCGGATATTCTTCAAAAAATTTCGTCATTTCTCGGCCTACTACCATTTTTTTATCCGGCATCAGTTCCGCAAGCGATTCGAGTGTTTTTATAATGCGATGCGGAGACTCATAAAACACCACTGGTATATCAGAGCGCGCCAAGGCTTCAAAGAAC
This sequence comes from uncultured Candidatus Saccharibacteria bacterium, assembly GCA_964573395.1. Classification (GTDB taxonomy): domain Bacteria; phylum Patescibacteriota; class Minisyncoccia; order Phycocordibacterales; family UBA9973; genus DATIBQ01. The sequence continues at coordinate 2,039 of CAZNJI010000003.1, forward strand.
GTCTTTCGCCCCTTTTTAAGCGGTACGAACCCCCAAAAGGCAAAGCGATGGTTTGGAAGCCCCGCAACGGAGAGAAGCGTTGTAATGGCGCTTGGCCCTGGTACCGGCAACATACGGCATTCTGGAAGCTGTTCCCGAATCTGTGCAATAAGCCCTGCTCCTGGATCTGAAATGGCAGGCGTTCCCGCATCAGTTACCAATGCAGCAACAATATCTTCTTTCAGAAGCTCAATTATTTTTGATGATTTACCAGCAGAAGACTGTGCATGGTACGAAATCGCAGCCCCTTTCATTTGAATGCCATATAAGCTTAAGAGCTGCTTTACGGTGCGCGTATCTTCCGCAAACACGTAATTGGCGGTACTTAAAATTTCTTTTGCCCGATCGCTCAGGTCTCCTTTATTCCCGAGCGGCGTTGCAACGACATACAGAGTTGCCATAACTCTCCTACTCTACCCTACTATTGACTTTTTGTAAATAAATAGTAAATTGAGAAAAAACTGATTATGAAAAAACATACAGCGTTCATTGAATTTTTTGATTCAGGGATCCCTCCAACCGAACAAGAAGTGGCAAAATTATTTCCAGGATTCAAGGTTAAATCGCCAATCGCAAATGAAAGAGAAATAGCAGTTGTCAGAAGAGATATCCAATACTGTTTATCATTTAATTTTTATAAAAAAGGAAAAATCTTTCTCGCTTTTTTTAATTGCCGTGATGATATACCAGTTCAATATAAAGTGCTGGAATCATATAACGATTTCAGCGAGATAGCGGATAAACTCCTTCTAACCTTAAAAACTGGAGAACTGCAAGTACCAGGTTGGACGAATAATGCCCCAAAAGGGTACAACCATGATCCCCGAACTGCAAAGTTTTTCCCTCGCTAAAGAGTGATGATTGTAATCGCAAGTTTGTTATTAAATTTGCGATTTTTTTGTGCGTGTACATGGAATCGAACCATGGACCTCTGTCTTATCAGGACAGCGTTCTACCACTGAACTATACACGCAATTCACTTTTAAAAGCTGGTTTACTATAACAGATTTTGGCAGTTTTTCAATTCCCTTTTTGTATCGAGCACTAGCTCTTGAGGAAAGGCGGGGTAGGTCTGGGTTCCGAAAGAGCCTAGTGCGAGTTAATTATTCCTCGTCCGAATCTCCCACCTCTCCGCTCTGAAGCGCGTCAATAATTTTATCAATCTTTCCAAGCATCACGCCTTCGATATTCGACCACGACTGCTTAATGCGGTGGTCGGTTACTCTGTCTTGTGGGAAATTATAAGTGCGAATTTTCTCGCTTCTGTCTCCGGTACCAATCTGCGCTTTTCGATCTCCGGAATATTTCTTCGCCTCTTCCTCTTCGTGGAGCTGTTGCAATTTAGCGGTCAGAATTGCAAGCGCCCGTTCGCGGTTTGCCAGCTGGCTTCGCTCTGCAGTACTGCGCACGTCAATACCGGTTGGTTTGTGAATAAGCCGCACGGCTGTTTCAACCTTGTTCACGTTCTGCCCACCCGCGCCGCCAGAACGGGAATATTCCATTTCAAGATCGGCCGGGTTAATTTCAATCGTTGTCTTTTTTCTAATCGGCAAAATGGCAACAGAAGCCGTTGAAGTGTGAATGCGCCCGTTCTTTTCGGTTGCCGGCACGCGCTGCACGCGATGGACCCCTGTCTCATAGCGAAGCAACCGGTACACATCAAGGCCTTTCATTTCGATAGTAAGGTCATCAATGCGCTTAGAGCTCCATCTTCGGGTATCAGCAAAACGTTCGTACATTTCAAGCAGTTCGTGCGCAAATATATTTGCTTCGTCTCCGCCGGCTCCGGCGCGCACTTCCAAAATAATTTCGTTTGGAAACTCCTCTTCTTCTTTTTCCACTTCCAAAATCTCTTCTAGCTGTTTTTCAATTGCGTCTTTCTGGCTTTCCAATGACTGTAATTCTTCTTGCGCCAACTCTGCCATGCTCGGGTCAGATTCCGTGAGCGCGCGAACTTGCACCGTCTGTTCTAGGAGGCGTTCATATTCCTGTACCAAGTACTGGGTTCGAGGGTTTTTCTTTAATGATTCGATGTCGAGCATGAATGTAACTTAAGTATAGCAATGAGAGCAAAACAAAAAACGCCGTTTGCTCTCATTACGAAGCAAACGGCGCTCTTTGGTTATTCTTCCTTTTTTGCTTTTGCTTTCGGCTTTTTCGCGGCAGCTGAAGCGCGCTTCTTAAAGCGTTCAACGCGGCCGGCAGTGTCAATTACCTTTTCGTTTCCGGTAAAGAACGGGTGTGATGCACTCGAGATTTCCACCCGGTAGAGCGGATACTCTTTTCCTTCAAATTTCCCTGTTTCAGCGGTTTTAACGGTTGACGCAACCAAAAACTGCGCTCCTGAGGAGTTGTCGTGAAAAATCACTTCCCGGTAGTTTTCTGGATGGATTTCCTTCTTCATAAGTGCTTCTTTATAGCATGGGAACGTTAAAAAATCAATCCAGCCGTAAAATTCCAAAGGATGAATTTTACGGCTGGATTTAGCGGCGGGAAATACCGTACTGGTTCAAGTAATCGATATCGGCTTGGATGGTACGAGCCAATGCTGCTACGTTATTGCCGTAAAAGCTGTTTGGCGGCTTTTTACCGTCGCAAATGCGCCCTGAGTAGTATCTGCAAGCGGCATTTCGCTCGTTTGCCGCGTTACCCCCTGCTCCGCCGCGAAGCGCCAGGTAATACGATGAGGCGAAAATGGCATCGCGGGCACGCCACGGATTAGCAACCGAAACTCCGACAAGGGAAGCTACTTTTGCCGCAACCCCCTCCCAGGTTGAAGGAATAAACTGCGCAGGTCCCATTGCGCCGCCCCAACCGCCGCCGGCAATCGGGCAAGAAAGCGGCGTGGTATCCGGATCCATACCAAGCGCAGCCGTAATACGCTGGAATGGCGCCTGGTCGCGTTCTGGCTTCATGATATTGCGCCAACCTTTTGATGGTGGATCGCCAGCCCGATTACAGGTTCCAACGTTTTTACCTAAATTAGATTCCTGCGTAAGGATAGCCAAAACGAATGCCGGCCGGACCCCGGTTTTTTCCGATGCTTCGGTAGCATACTTCAGCGCCTCTTCAAATGGAATTGCCTTCGTTGCACCTCCGGCAAAGGTAAAGAGTTTTGCCTTGATTGCGGCCGCTTTTTTCTGATGTTCGGCAAGAATGGCCTGATATTCGCTTTCCTTCCCTTTGCTAATGGCAAGGAGCTTTTTCTTTTCAGCCTCTGATACTTCTACTTTCTTCTTCTGCGATTCGAGTTCTGCTTTTGCATCTACCTCTTGGCCTTGTTTGTCCTGCAGTTCCTCTTTCTGATCTTCAGTATTCGATCGAATTGTCTTAATGCGGTTTACCGACGTTTGGAGCGAGCGCTTGATCGAGAGGAAGTCGTCAAGGTCTTCGTAGAATTCAGAAATGGTATCGCTTGAAAGCATCACGTAGAGCGCGCCTTTTTCGTCGATTTCCTGCGTCTTTTTTACCAGCTGTTCAAGAGAAGCCCGTTCGCGATCAAGCTCGCTTGAAAGATCGTTGATCGCGCGGGTTTTCTGGCTAATTTCACCGTTTATTTTTTGAATGGTGAGCTGCTTTGATTTGATTTTTGATTTTGCCGCTTCGATTTGGCTGGTCAAAAGCTTTACGTCTTTTTGGATGGTTCCCGTCTGCTGCTGCTGGTCGCGCAGAATCGCCTCTTTTTCGGCAATTTCCTTTTCAAGCGCTTTCAGCTCTGCCTCGAGCTTTGCGCGCTCTTCGAGGCTTAAATCGGGGTTAATTTGTTGTTGTGCTTCTATTTCGACGGGCTGATTCGGAAAAATAAAGGGAGTAAAAGGAGCAATGAGAAGTGCGATGATTAAAGTTTTTACGATAAAAAAAGTCCTAAACGACATACATCTAAGACTCTTAGTATAGCAGAACTATTACATTGACAACTAGTTTATTCTGTCGGCTGATCTTCCTCCTCGGCTTTTTCTTTCTTGCCTACGACTTCAATCGAGTCAAGGTCTATAGCGGCTGGAGCCTCCTCTTTTTCTTCCACGAATGGAGCGACAAGCGCAATAACTTCGTCTTCACCCGTTACGATCGTTACCTTGTCTCCTACCGTAAGATCTCGCACGTGAATCTGGTCTTCAAGCGTCTTCAGCGCTGAAATGTCAACTTCAATGTTGTGCGGCATGTTTGCCGGAAGCGCGCGAACCTGCACTTCATGCAGTACTTTCATGAGCGTTCCCAGGCCTCCTTTTTCCGCTTCGGAAATGCCGATGAATTCAAGCGGTACCGGCACTTCGATTTCCTTGTTCATGTCGACCACCAGGAAATCCGCATGGATCGGATTGTTGGTAATCGGGTCGAACTGCACGTCGTGAATGAGCGCTGAAACCTTCTGGTCGCCGAAATCGAGCGTTACCGTGGTTGTTTCCCCCGCTTCCTTGTACACCTTTGAGAACTGAACCGCGGGAACCATGATGGAGGTTGTTTCCTTTTTAAAACCGTAATACACCGCTGGCACCATGCCGCCGGTTCGAACTGCCTCCGGCTTTTCAGCCGCCCGCTTCTTTGCTTCGAGAGTGATAGTCATAAGGTGCTTATTATACAAAAAGCGCTTAAAAAGGCAAGAAAAATACTACGAACTATGGGCTGTTTTCTTTTCGGAAGAAATAAGGTGCGTTCGGATGTACTCTTTCGAGCCGCCCACCTTCTTTCCTGGGTTGAAAATCCCCTGCGGATCGAAAATCGCCTTCACCTGCTTGAATAAGTTAAGGATCTCAGGCGGGTATACATACGAGAGGTACGGCGTTCGAATGATACCATCGTTATGCTCGGCGGTCGTCGAGCCATTGTACTTTTTCACCAAGGTATAAATTTTGTCCGAAATCTGCAAAATGGTATCAGCTGAAAACGGGTTATCAAGATCCATGAGCGGAATGATGTGGAAATTCCCGTTTCCCGCATGCCCGGCAATGGTGTATACCAGCTTGTACTGATCAAGCACTGCCCGCACTTCCGGCAAAAAATTTGGCAGGTTGTGCGGAGAAACGATAATGTCATCGATAAATGGTGCGGTTCTTCGGCCCTTCACGTGCTTGCGAAGCAAATTAAAGCTTTCGCGGCGAATCTTCCAATACTTTTCAACTTCCGAACGGGATTTTGCGATCCGTGATCGGTAACCGAATGGTGCAATCGCTTTTTTAATTTTCGTTGCGCGCTCGAGCAGTTCTGCTTCATCGTCTCCGGTAACTTCAACCATCAAAATCAATTTCGGTACGCCGCCGGTAAGCACCGTGAGCATGTCGGGGATGAACTGCAGGCCAAGCTTGAGCGCGGGGAATATTCCCAGCTGCTTGAAAAAGTCGAACGCGAATTTCATCGCCAGCTTCATGCTGTAGTCGTCGTAGGATTCCAAACTTTCGGGCTTGAATTCCATGATTGCGTCCACCAGCTTCCCGAGTTTCGACAGATTATTCATGAAAATGACTACCATCTTCGAATGTTTCGGTATCGGCACCAGCCCAAGCTCGACTTCGGTCGTAAGTGCAAGTGTCCCTTGGCTTCCCACGAGGAGTTTGTTCAAATCAAATATGCCTGTTTCGCGATTCCATACATTCCACAAATAATATCCAGCAGAGTTTTTATTTACTTTTGGCCGCGCATCTTGAATTGAACCATAATGCGCGTCAATTAGCTCAAAGAGTTGCTTGTACAGGCGTCCTTCGAAAGTCTCTTCTTTCATTTTTGCGTCGAGCTCGAATTTTGTGAGCGGCACTACTTCATAGGTTTTTCCGTCTGAAAAAACTGCCCTTTGGCGGCGGACATAGTTTTCTACCTTGCCGTACTTAATGGTTTTCTCACCACCTGAATTGTTTGCTACCATGCCGCCAATGGCGCAGAGTTCCTTCGAAGCAGTGTACGCTGGCATGATTCTATCTAACCTTTTCGTTTCTTTTTCAAAATCGCGGTAAAAACAGCCTGGCTCTACAATTCCCTTTTCTTTATCAACAGAAATAATGTTGTGCAAGTATGTGGTGAAATCGACGATAATCGATTCATTAAGCGGCCCGCCACTCATGTCGGTTCCGGCAGCGCGTGCCGTAAGCGAGAGCGTTGCATCTTCTTTTTTGCGTGCAGCAACAAATGAAACAAGTTTTTCTACTTCTTCCTTTGTCTTCGGAAAAACGATAGCTTTCGGTTTTACTTCAAACAAGCTGGCGTCATGCGAATAAGTGGTAAGCGTCGCGTCATCATCGCGAACCTCTCCGGTAATTAGTTGTTTTAAATCATCAACAAGGCTCATAATCGTGCGAATTTTTTGAGTTTCTCTGCTGCTACTTTTTCCATTGCCAGAGCGGCAGCCTTTGCGTATTTGTAGGGAGTGGTTTCATCAGGGTGTTCCTGCAAAAAGAGCTTCAGTGCCTGCGTGTAGGTGGTACGAAGTTCGGTATTAATGTGCACAATTGCCATCCCCGCTTCGATTGCGGCAGTAAAATCGGCATCGTTTCCCGATCCGCCATGCAGCACTAGCGGCACGCCGGCTGCTTCTTTAATAGCTTGTATGTGTTCAATATTAAGCCGCGGATCAGCGCCCCCTCTGAACATGCCGTGGATATTCCCTACTGCCGGAGCAAGCATATCGGCGCCAGTTTCCGCAACAAGCCGCTTCGCATCTTCAGGTGTCGTCAGATTCTCGAGTGTTACGCCTTCAGGGATGCCATCAAGGAGCGTTGACCCTTGGCCGATGTAACCAAGCTCGACCTCAACGAGAATGTCTCGTCCTGAATTTCGCGCATAGGCTACGCACTCTTTTGCCACGGTAATGTTTTCTGGAAGTGAAAGCTTTGCACCATCAAAAATAATTGAATCATAGCCAGCATCAATTGCCGCCTTCACCCCTTCAACGGAATAGTGATGATCAGCATTAAGAAAAATTGGCTGGTTATATTCTTCGCGAATGCTTTTTACGAGCGCAACTGCCTGATAGATACCAATGGCATCGCGTTCGCCTTCTGAGGTGCCGACAATAACCGGCAGGTTCAATTCCCTGGCCGCCCGCGCGATTGCGTGGAGCCCTTCGAGATTAGAGAAATTAAAGTGTCCAATTGCCCGCCTTGCTTCCGCAAACTCTGCCACATATTCCCGAAGGGTTTTCATGGTGGGAATTATAACAAAAAGCGCCCATTCAAAGAAGTTGGGCGCTAGAGAAGAGTTATCTCTCCTTTTAGAAAGTCATGAGGAAAATCAAAATCAGGGACATAAAAAATAATTGGTCGCGGACTATAGCCTGACGAATGAAACAACTTAAACAGACAATATCTTGGTTCATACGGCTCATTATGAGTTTCAAAAGAAAAAGTTGCCTCAAAAATTCTTTCTCCAAACTTTGAAAGAGTGGTAAATTTTACTTTTGTGATAATTCTTCGAAATTCACGAATATAACCATCTGTTCCAACAATTTTTATTAATACCTTTTTCTGTAAAATTGATGACCCGAAATATTCTCTTACGTCATCCTCGGCTTTCTTTAAATATTCTTTAAATATTTTATTCAAAATTCAAGTTTTATATGTTTATATAGTAAATTTCTACACTGTCAATGGAGTTTATTTCTTAACTGAGTAGGCTATACTTAGCACATGCAAAACATAGATTTTCTGGCTATCGGCGATGTGGTAACAGATGCGTTTATCAAGCTGAAGGAAGCGGAAGTGAAAGACTGCATCGATCACGGCCGCCAGGAGCTCTGCGTCTCGTTTGGCGACAAGATTCCCTATGAATCAGTGGAAGAAGTGCGCGCAGTTGGAAATTCCGCGAATGCTGCGGTAGCTGCCGCTCGGCTCGGGTTAAGTTCTGCCCTCCTTGCCCATGTAGGCGATGACCACCAAGGCAAAGGATGCCTGGAAGAGCTCCAAAAAAATAATGTTGATATTAGCCTAATGGGCGTTCACAAAGGCCTGCCAACGAACTACCACTACGTGCTCTGGTACGGCGTTGAGCGAACCATTTTGGTAAAACATGCCCACTTCCCTGTTTCATTTCCAAAAGATTTGCCGGCACCGAAAATGATTTACCTTTCTTCGCTCGGAGAAGGCACCGAACAGTACCACCAGGAAATTGCCGATTACGTAGAAGTGCACCCGGAAACAAAACTGGTATTCCAGCCGGGAACGTTTCAGATGAAAATGAGCATTGAATCGCTTGCTCGCATCTACCGAAATACCCATATTTTCTTCTGTAACGTTGAAGAAGCACAGCGGATTCTGAAAACGGACGAAAAAGACATTAAATCGCTTGCCGCGCAGTTCCATGCGCTCGGACCGAAGATAGTGATGATTACCGACGGCATCAATGGCGCCTATGGCTCCAACGGAGAGCATCTTTACTTCATACCAGTGTACCCGCACGAGCCGTATGACCGAACCGGCGCCGGTGATGCATTCGCTTCCACTGTTTCCGTAGCGCTCTTGATGGGCAAAAGCCTTGAAGAAGCCATGCGCTGGGGGCCGGTTAACTCGATGTCGGTGGTGCAACAGGTTGGCGCCCAGAAAGGATTGCTTTCCAAGGAAAAGCTTGACGACTATCTAGCCAAAGCGCCCGCAGATTACCAGGTAAAAACTTTGAGTTAACATATGCCGATTGAAAATCCATTTTTTAAAAATGAAGATGAAAGAGAAGAGCTCGAAAAAGTAATTGACTCAGAAATTGAGAAAAATGAAAAAGTACGCGATCTTTTGCCATATAAATATGGATTTGATCAGAAAGCGGAAGATCAAGAGCTCAACATAAACTCAGAAGCATTTTTGCTTGATAAAAGCTTGGAAGTAAATAAATCTGAATCAATAGAAACCCAAAAAGCGCTCTTGGAAAAATTTCCTCGCGCTGAAGATTTGCGATCGGCCATCGAAAAAATAAGCGAATATCTAGAGATCAAAAAAGGTAAACCTGCCTATTCATATAGTCCCGATGAAATCATAAAAATTGAAATGCTAGAAAAAGAGTGTACGGAACTTTTGAAAAAAATTGGTGAAAATCCAAAAATACTGAAAGGAAACCCGATTCTACTCGACAGAAAATTAGATGAACTTTTCGTCACCTACCGAAGAGTAGTTGGATCCTCACAAAACTAATTACTTTATTTTTTGAGAAAGCACCTTTTCTACTGCGTGCTTGATTGCTTCGCGACCAAGTTTATAGTGCTCGATCAGCTGGCTCATGGTACCCGATTGGCCGAACTCGTCTCGCACGCCAACGAAAGCAATAGGCGTTGATATGGTTTCAGAAAGAAATTCCGATACGGCACTTCCAAGCCCGCCGGCAACCTGGTGCTCTTCAACGGTTACCACTGCACGAGCTTCTTTTGCTACTTGGCTTACGAGCTCAGTATCAAGGGGCTTAATCGTATGAATGTTTACCACCATTGCCTTCATGCCTTTCTTTTCAAGGTCGCGTGCTGCTAAGAGCGCTTGATGCACGAGCGAACCGGTTGCAATAATGGCAACATGGGCAACGCCGTCTGGCCGGTAAAAAATCTGTCCTTTTCCAATTTCAAACGGCGTTTCTTCAGTGGTAATAATGGGGGTTTTTTCTCGAGCTAAGCGCAAATAAGCAGCCGTATTTCCTTCGCCCAAGGCCAAAGTTGCCTTTTTGGCCTGGATCGCATCACAAGGCGAAACTACCGCCATGCGCGGCATTATCCGCATGAGCGCAATGTCTTCAATTGCCTGGTGCGTTCCCCCGTCTGGGCCAACAGAAATACCCGCATGACTTCCCACGACAATTACTTTTTGATCGTTATACGCTATAGTCGTGCGAATCTGCTCCCAGTTCCTTCCCGGGCTGAACATCGCGTAGGAGCTCACAAATGGCAGTTTCCCCATTGCCGCCATCCCTGACGCAACCGTTACCAAATTCTGTTCTGCAACGCCGATCTCAACGAATCGTTCGGGAAATTTTTGCTTGAAAAGATGCATTTGCGTTGATTCGGTAAGATCGGCACAGAGCGCAACGATATTTTTTCGCGCTTCTCCGGCAATCGCAAGCCCCTCTCCAAACCCTTTGCGGATTGGCGCCTGTTCAACGTCGTCCATAAATAATTTTTGGTTTAATCGTAGTTCAGGGTTCAACATACTGGTAAAGCTTTAAATGGCGCCACTTCTTGCCCCGTTGGAAACGCGAGCGCATTCGGTGAGCGTTTCTGTGCGGGGTCGTCCATGAAGACTTTCTGGTTCAGTTTTGCATTCGCATCTAACATTTATGACTCTTCAAGAATAACATGCTTTTCGAATCCGCCTTTCTCTTCTCGTTTTTTTGTCTGTGCTTTCTCTATTTCTTCATCAGAAAAACCTTTGAGTTTTTTGATAGCATCTAAAATTTCATAGATGTCAGCAAGCTCATCTACGTTCCTATCATCAACCACCTCTTTTGCTTCTTCAAGAAGCTTATGGAAAAGCTTTTCTTCGAATTCAATGGCATCAGCAATATGATACTTGTTTGGAATGCCTTTTTCATCGAGCACTTTAGGAATATGGTCGCGAACTAGCTTGTTATATTGCATATATTACGCATTAGTTATTAATTCAAACCGAGGAACTATTTTTCCTTCCCGCTCTTCCGTACTGAGAAAACGCTGCACCGATTGCACCCATATTTTCGGCTCGGCAGTATTCTCATATATTACTACATCGTAGAGGTCGTCAGTTTCAGAATTTCTCCCAAGTGCAATGATTTTATAGATACCACCTTTATAGTGCCTCCATGTTTGGCCTGGTTTTAGCTCCATATTATTTGTGCTCACTTTTTATTTTACCGCCAAGCGTGCGCAGTTCATTGAGCGCTATAGCCGCTTCTTCTTTATTCGGCGGTTTGCCGTGCCACTCGAACTTCCGTTCAAATTCTCGCACTCCTTTCCCAGGAATCGTACGTGCGATAATAACTGAAGGTTTTTCAAATACTGCTTTTGCCTGATTAATTGCATCAATAATTGCTTCAATGTTATGCCCGTCAATTTCCTGCACGTGCCAGTTAAACGATTCCCATTTAACCGAGAGCGGCTCAAGTGGCATGATGTTTTCGGTATAGCCGTCAATTTGGATATTATTGCGGTCGACGATTGCAATCAGATTGCGAAGTTTTTCTTTTCCGGCAAGCATGATGGCCTCCCATGAGTTCCCTTCTTGCAATTCTCCATCACTCATGAGGCAGTAAAAATATTTTGAGCTGGCAATCCCTTGATCCATCCGGTCAGCAATGGCCATCCCCACCGCTTGCGAGAGTCCTGAACCAAGCGGGCCCGACGATGTTTCAAGCATCGGCAGATATTCGCGGTGCGGGTGCCCCTGAAGCCGTGAACCGAATTTTCGAAGCGTCTTTAATTCCTCTACCGGAAAATACCCGGCGTGGGCCATGGTTGCATAGAGCACCGGATTAATGTGTCCGTTTGAAAGCACCAACCGATCGCGTTCCGGCCAACTTGGCTCTTCCGGCTTATGCCGGAGTACGTCAAAATAAAGCGCCGTAAAAATGTCTGCCATACCAAGTGGGCCAGCGGTGTGCCCGCTCCCCGCCTCAACAAGCATCGAAATAATTGACTCGCGAATGTCATTCGCAATCAATTCAAGTTCTCGTACGCTGTATCCTCCCTTCTTCATTCAACAGTTAGTTTATCGCTTTAAACGATTCTAGTGTACCGCGAATATCGTTGCTTCCAAAGAGCGCACTGCCGACAACAAGCCGCGTTGCGCCTGCATCAATAAGTAAGGGCGCCGTTTCAAGTGTTACGCCGCCATCAACTGAAATTGGTCGCTCTTCTGCAAACGTTTTTATTTGTGTTATTTGCTTAAGTACTCGCTCATCAAACGGCTGCCCTTGAAAACCAACATGTTCAATTCCCATGCACTGAATAAAACGTATGTGCGGAAGAATTGGTACAAGCGTTTCTGGGTCGGTGGTGGTATTGAGCGCCATGCCGAATTCAATCTGTTCTTTGTAGTATTGGTCGATCGAAGCAAAAAAGGTTTTCCATTCGTCTTGCGGCAAACTCTCGATATGGAAAATGATGCGAGTTGGCCCAAGCATGATAAGGGTTGGCAACACGGCTCGAGGGTCGGCAACCATCGCATCGATTTCAAAATTTATTTTATCCCACAAGGGTAAGCCCTGTTCTTCGCGCTCGATTGCCTCAAGTTGTTCAAGATTTTTTCCGTTGAACCACCACGTTTTATGCGGAGCGAATTTTCCATCTACCAAGTCGATTTGCATGAGCGGCGCCAAACCCGCTACTTGAGCAGCTTTTATTTCAATTTCGGTAAATGTCTCCGGAAGAACTGCGGGAATGATTTCAGTCATAGTATTAAAATTGAGCGAGCCGACGGATATGGCGCTCGTCTTCGGAAAATTTCGTTTCAAGCCAAAGTTTCACTGCCTTTTTCGCTTCCGCAAGGTCCATAAACCGCGCGCCAAGCGAGAGCACGTTTGCATTATTATGCTCGCGCGAAAGTTTAATGATTTCTTCGTTCCCTCCGTAGTACACTGCCGCTCGAACTCCTTTTATTCTATTTGACGCCATTGCTTCGCCCTGCCCCGAACCTCCAATGACGATTCCAAAACTAAGCGGTTCGGTTGATACCGCCGCCGCTACCGGGTCGATATAATCGGGATAATCATCTTTTGCATCAAGCGCATGCGCGCCCTTATCAACGACTTCGTGACCTAATTCTTCCAAATAGGGCTTTAAACCTTCCTTTAGCTCAAATCCTGCATGGTCCGCTCCGATGTATATCTTCATCTTCTAAATTGTATCACGAGCAAAGTGTCTTTTAAGCGAGCACGCATTTTTAGAAGCCTCGCGCAGGCGGGCAGCCGAGCGGATCAAAAACACACGAGTGTTTTATGGGTGCTTCTAAAAATGCGTGCGAACGGACTATCTACTCTAACGGAACGATAATCTGCAATTGCATTTGTTTTTCGATAAGCGGAGTTGTCACGCCGTAATCGCTTAAGTTTACCGGGATGTCGGCCCGATATGCTCGATTTTCGTAGGTTACCGGAAAACTAATAGTTTTGGTAATTCCACGGACAACCAGTTTTCCGGAGACGGTAAAAGTTCCATCAGCTGCCTTTTTCCAGCTCACGACTGAAAAATTTGCCGTTGGAAATTTTGCCACATTTAAGAATGATGCGCCTTTTAAAAGCCCCACAACCCCTGCATCGGTTGCGGTAACACTATTGGTATCAATCGTAACTGAACCAACCAGTGTTCCGGTAATGAGCTGAAAGTTCGGCAGAATCGATTCAAACGATCCGATAATTTGCTTTTCGGGAGTCGTTCCAAAAAACGAAACCTTCACGCCTGCATTATTAATTTTTCCGTTTTCGGGCGGCAAAAGCAGGTTTTCAGGTTCCGGATCCGGCGCTACATCAAGAGCCGGTTCAGTAACTACTTGGCTTGAAGGAGGAACAACCGCAGCTTCCTGCCCGTTCCATTTTGAAATAGTAATATGCGTTGCCCCAAACCCAAGCGCAATTGCAAGAATTGCAATGACGAGAAATTTCATTCTTTGATTATAACAATAAAATTGTTAAATGGTTGCACCAGTCTTAATAACATGATCAACGAGCGTGTAGGTATACCCCATTTCGTTGTCATACCAGCCCATTACCTTTACCAAGTTCCCTCCCACAACACGGGTCATTTCCAAGTCGGCAATGGATGCATGGCGGTCGCCCAAAATGTCGCTTGAAACCAGCGGTTCATTCGTAACGGCAAAAACATTCTGCCAGCGAGGATCTTGCGCTGCTTTCGACAAAATAACATTCACCTCTTCAGCGGTTGTTTCTTTTTTTGCAACGAAAGTGATGTCAACGATAGAGCCCGCAACTACCGGCACCCGGATGGAAATGCCGTCAAAGAGCCCTTCAAGCTCGGGAAATGCCTTAGTTACGGCAATTGCCGCACCGGTTGAGCTTGGCACAATATTTTGCGCAGCAGCGCGACCTTCACGAAGATCTTTCTTCGACGGGCCGTCAACCAGGGCCTGGCTTGCCGTGTAGCCATGCACCGTATTTAAAATCGCTTTCTCGATTCCGAGCGCTTCATGCAAAATTGCAATAAGCGGGCTTGCCGCATTTGTCGTGCACGATGCATTTGAAGTAATGTCACAGGTGCCGAATTTATTTTCATTCACCCCCAGCAAGATTGTCTCTCCTCTGATAGATTCTACAGCGCTACCATCGCTTCCCTGCTGACTATCTTTGGCCGGAGCCGAAATGACAACTTTCTTTGCTCCTTGATCAAGATGGAACTTCGCCTTATCGAACGCCGTAAAGAGGCCGGTTGATTCAACTACTACGTCGATATCGTGCTCTTTCCATGGCAATTTGGTGGTATCTTTTTCGGATATAAACGCAACTCTCTTTCCGTCGATAATCAAATTCGATCCGTCCGTTGAAACTTCGCGATTCCATTTTTTATACACAGTGTCGTACTTTAAGAGGTATGCCAGGCTTTCAATGGAACCAAGATCGTTTACTGCCACAATCTCAATTTCATCCCGCTCCCAGGCGATCTTCAAAAATGCCCTGCCAATCCGACCGAATCCGTTAATTGCTACTCGTACTTTTTTCATCCCCAAAGTATACCAAATTAAAAAAGCCCCGCCGATGTACGCTGCAGGGCTTTTTATTCATCATTAACCAAAACCTACCGTTATTATACTAAAAAAATTAGATCGGCTCAACTCCAAACCAGGCCCGCTGCCACGCTCGCATCTGCTCGATTTCAGTGGTTTGGGCACTGATAATCGCTTTTGCCAGTACCACGAGCTCTGCCCGGGTTGTGCTCGTCAGCACAAGTTCTGCCATCTCTACCGCCCCTTCGTGGTGCACAATCATCTGTTCAAGAAATGCCGCATCAAATTCGCTATCTTTTTTACCAACAAGTGTCTCGTTCATTTGATCCATCATCTGCTCCATCGACATGTTCTGATGTGCAATCGGATTGCCGTCGTTTCTCATAAGCGTTCCGTCGGGCATGCGATGCATACCAATCGGCTGTGCAGATTTTACAAATGCGGCATGTGCACCAAAACCGATAGCTGCTCCAATAATTAGCACTAAAAAATTTTTCAACATGGCTTATACAGTAACACGGATTACATCATTTCTTTTAATAATTTGGCTGCAACAGCAGGATTTGCGCTTCCCTTGCTCGCTTTCATAATTTGCCCAACCAGCGCTTGGAGCGCCGCTTCTTTTCCTGCCTTGTAATCCGCAGCGATTTTTTCGTTCTCCTTTATCACTTGTTCAATAAGCGGCTTGAGCACGTCTTCGTTATGCTCCTGTAGCATGCCCTTTTCTTCTGCAATTTTTCTTGGATCGCCTCCAACAGTAGCAATGATACCGAGCAAATCTTTCGCTCCGCGCGAAGTAAGCTCTCCTTCAACAACCATTTTCATGAGAGCGGTAAAACTCTCTACTGATGGAGGTGCGAGCTCCGGTTTTGTCTTTCGCAGCCCTGCTAAATCTGAAGTCAGGTAGTTGGAAACAACCGTCGCTGTTTTTTGCCCGCCGCCAAGCGCCGCCACAACCGTTTCGAAAAAGCGTGCAAGCTCCTCGTCATAAACGAACACCTCAATGTCTTCGTCTTTAATGCCGTAGATTTCGCGGAAACGCCCCCGCTTCGCTTTCGGCAATTCCGGAAGATTGCTTCTCAGTGTTTCAATGGAAAAAACGGAATGTAATTTCAATTTCGGTAAGTCGGGATCGGGAAAATAACGGTAATCGTGCGCACTTTCTTTTGAACGCTGCGAGAATGTGCTTTGCTTTGTTTCATCCCACCCGCGGGTTTCCTGCACGATTTCATCGGCTCGCCCTGCTTCGTAGAGCGATTCCATCCGAGCAAGTTCGTAAGTAATTGCCCGCTCGGCACTTCGAAATGAGTTAAGGTTTTTTACTTCAACTTTGGTGCCGAATTCCCCCTCCTTGTCAGAAAGCGAAATGTTCGCCTCTACCCGCATCTCGCCTTTTTCCATGTTCGCTTCGGACACGCCGAGTGTGCGAAGCAAGAGCTGCAATTCGCGGGCAAAATCCCCTGCTTCTTTAGCACTCTTAATCATCGGCTCCGTAACCAGCTCCATCAGCGGCACGCCTGCACGGTTGTAGTCAACAAGCGAAAAATTTCCGCGATCGTGCTTCGAAGTTGCCGTGTCTTCTTCAAGATGGATGCGCGTAAGCGCTACGCCATGAAGCGTTCCACCGCTGACGATTGGATATTTATATTGGGAAATCTGATACCCTTTTGGAATGTCAGGGTAAAAGTAATTTTTACGGTCAAACTCGGTGAAATCGGCAATGGTGCCGTCTACCGCAAGGCCAACTTTTATTACGTGTTCAATGGCAGCCTTGTTTGCCACCGGAAGCGTTCCCGGGTGAGCCATGCAAACGGGGCAAATGTTCACGTTCGGCTTTGTTTCGTCAGGGTCATTCTTGCAGCCGCAAAACATCTTGGAATTGGTCTTCAGTTCCGCGTGAATTTCAAGCCCGATTACGGGAAAGTAGGTTTTTGCCATATGGTTTATGGCTCTATTTTAGCATGGCACTAGCCCTATTGACAAAATGGCATTTTTTGGTAGTGTACTGTAAAACATTCATTTTCAAAACCCATAAAAAATTGTTTTATGCAAGAAGAAAAAACCTTCGATGTTGAGAAGTTTCTGTCTGAAAAGACCTCTCAAACGGTTTATAATGGCTTATCTCCTGAACTGAAAGAGGTAACCCGCGTGTTATTCGTGGAAAAAGGCATGAACGGCGAGCTTTCCGATGTTTTCAAATCCGGCGCACCTAGTACCAGAGAATTTCTTTCAAAGAAAAAAGTGGAGCTTGATAAGGAAAAGAAAGAGCTCGAAGCTGTGCAAGAAAAAAACCGTAAAGAAGCAGAAGAGCGGGAGAAAAAGCTCCAGGAGATGAACAACAAGTCTGTCCGGGTAGCACACAGGAATCTGCTGATCAAACAACTATTCGGCCTTGAAACTACCGGCAAGAAGAACGACGAAGTTATCCAACTAATTAAAACTTACCACGCAAGCCAATGCAAAAGTATTCTGTCACCGATGCTCAATTCCTTAGACCTTTCTGACGAAAGGATCGAAGACAAAATTATCCGTTGTGGAATTTCAGCCGTTTACAGGAACATATTCGCAACCTCTTCGTTTGTATCAAACGCAGAAGGAAGACAAGTGGCAATTTATGCCCGCGTGCTTGAAAATGAATTCAAAAGAAAGATTTTCAGGTATGGCATTAACGACAGCGACGAAAAGATCGAAGAGACAATGGCGCAAAAAAGGAATGAAATTATTAATTTCATTGCCAACGAAGAAGCGTCCAGGACCGGCATGCCGATTGAAGATCTCAAATTCCAGGCTGAAGGAAACTTGCCCCACATTATTGTCGATTTAACAGTAGCCGCCTTAGGTTAAGCTTGTTAAACACAAAAAAGTAACCGGTATTTTTACCGGTTTTTTTATTACTTACTTTTCAAAATCCTTACAAGTTCGTCTCTGAATGCTTTTAGGTTTTCGTCATCAAAAAGTGTAATCGCAAATACCGGTTTTCCCAATTTTTGAAACTTCTTTATCTGAGTCGCCGCAACTTCTTCTGGAACCGTATCTGTTTTCGTAAGCAAAATCACCTCTTCCTTTTCCAAAAGTTTTTGATCGAACTTTCCGAGCTCTTCCCGCACTGTTTCGTATGCTTTCAACATGTTCTGGTTTTCAAAGGAAACCAGGTGTGCAAGTACTTCCGTTTTTCGGATATGTTTTAAAAATTTATGCCCCAATCCTTTTCCTTCGCTTGCGCCTTCAATAAGCCCCGGAATGTCGGCTAGAATAAACCCGTACATGTCGCCCAAGTTTGGATCAAGCGTAGTGAAGGGATAATCTCCCACTTTCGCAGTTGCATTGGTAAGCGCATTTAACAGGCTCGACTTGCCGGCGTTTGGAAACCCTATGAAGCCAACATCCGCAATGAGCGATACTTCAATGTGCAGCGTTGCCGTTTCGCCTGGCTTTCCAAGGGTTGCTTCTTCAGGAGACTGATTCGTTGAACTTTTGAAATGTTCGTTTCCGTAACCGCCCGCGCCGCCGGAAACCACTTTTTCAACCTGCCCTTCTTTTAAAAGCTCAATTACTTTTCCGGTTTCCGTATTAGTGACAGCAGAGCCGATGGGAAATTCAAGATAGAGATCCTCTCCGCTCTTTCCATGCAAACTTCGGCTGCCACCTGGTTCACCGTTTTCAGCAGCGTATTCTTTTTTATGGCGATACTGGTCGAGCACGCGCAAGCTTCGGATGGCCCGAACGAATATGTCTCCGCCGCGGCCGCCGTTTCCTCCCGCAGGGCCGCCTTTTGCAATGAACTTCTCGCGCCGCCAGCGCACCACCCCGTCACCGCCGCTTCCTCCTTTTACCTCAATTGTAATTTCATCAAGAAATGCCATAGAAATTCAATTTACGTGGCAATTGCCTGTTCGGCAAGCCGAACGGCTCCTGCTTTCGTTTTCGCAACGGCAGTAAAACGACCATTGTGACAGAATACGGCATCAGGAATACCCGATGCTTCTTGGAGTGCTTCGTCGCGAAGCCCTGCCCAGCTTTCGGGAAATGGGAGCCGAAGCTTAAACTGGAGCGGGTCAATAGGAACTGCTTTTACCGTCCAGTTGCCATCTTCTCTTTGGTACACAACGAACAGAGGCTCTGGGTACTGCGTGAGCACATCTCTCCAGCCTGGATACTCCTGCGGCAATTCTATGATTCGCTTGGTTCCCGGCGCGTGATCGTATGCTTGCCGAATGAAGCTCGCCGATTCCGCGTAGCTCTTGGTATGCAGAATCATTCTCGTTAAAACGGTAATGGCAATATTCACCGCATCAAGAAACGCCTCATCGTTCGTCCGCTCTTCATTCCATGCAGGCCGAAACAGCGCAAGCATCTCGCCGATGGTATACGGGTACACCCCCTTGTCAGGAACGGATTGCACTACCCCGTTATCGTGGCCGTCTATTCCTTGTACTAACTTTTCATCTATCAACTGAGCATTTTCGATCGAGCCGGCAAGTATTTCGCCGTAATGCTTCCATACCAGCCCGAAAGAGGCATACGGAATGCCGTTTTCCCGCACCCCTGCCCCGCCTGGCTGGTGATGGTCGAACCGCAGCCGCTCTGGGTCGTATTCGCCGCCGACATCAACCAGAATGTCTGCAATCGAAAAATCCTGCTCGTTTCGGGAACGAACAATTTCTATTTCTTCATCCGGATGCGCCAGCGTTAGCGTGGCCGCAGCAAATACGTCATCAGCGTGGAACGTTCCGTCGTGGGTAACAATGATAAACCGCTCCTTCATGCTAATCGGCGAATTTTCCGACGATCCAGTTGATAATCGAAATAATGAATGCGCCAATGATTGCCGCGGTAAAGCTTGCAACTTCAATGCCACTAATAATGGAAGCAACAAACCAGAAAAAGAGCCCGTTTAGGAGCACCGAAAAAAGGCCAAGCGTAATGATGTTGAGCGGCAAAGTCAGAATGCCGACAATCGGCTTCACGACCAAATGAATGAACACCAAGCACGCCGCAACGATAACCGCGGTTAAAATGCTGTTCTCAGCAATCGTGATTCCCGAAACGATGTACGGCAGCGCGAAGACTGCAAGCGTTGTAACGAACCATCTGATTAAAATTCCCATATGTTTATGCAAATAAGCTTTCTACTATTTTTTTAACGACCGCACCGTCCGCCCGGCCAGCAATTTCCTTCATAACCGCCCCAACCAGGATGCCTGCTTTTGATTTGTCTCCTAAGCCAAGTTCAGTTTGCTTTTTCACGGCAATTTCTCGGATGGATTCCTCATCCATCTGCGGCGGCAAAAATGTTTCAAGAATGACAACCTGCGCCTCCTCCTGCGCTGCAAGTTCTGCCCTGCCGCCTGCCTGGTACTGCTCGATGGCATCCTTTCTTTGTTTAATGAGCCGCTTAATAACCGCTTGCAGCACGCCATCTTCAAGCGGGTCTTGCGGCGTTTTTCCCAAAGCTACTGCCTCGTTCGTTGCAGCCGAAAGAATGGCCCGAAGCGTGTCCATTTTCGTCTGGTCGCGCTCTTTCATGGCAGCCTGCAAGCTTTCTCGAACATCATTCTGGAGAGGCATACTGTTTAAGTATAGCATGCTACACTACGCCCATGCGCATAGTATTTTTCGACACCGAAACGACCGGAAATGCAAAAACCGACAATCTCTGCCAGCTGGCGGTAAAGGAACGCGGCAGCCCGGAACCGATCATCAACGAACTGTTCAAACCCCCCATGCCGATTCCGATCGAATGCTCGATGATCCACCACATCACGAACAAGAAAGTGGCAGACAAGCCACTGTTCCAGGAAAGCCCGCGGTACGAGGAATTAAAATCGCTGTTCGAGGATGAAGATACCGTTATCGTTGCCCACAATGCCGACTTCGACGCGCAGATGCTTAAAAATGATGGAATTTCTATAACGAACAAACTCTGCACCTTCAAAGTAATTCGCGAGCTTGACGGCGAAGGAAAATTTCCAATGCATAAGCTCCAATATTTGCGCTATGCGCTCGATATTGAACTCGACGTGCCGGCCCACGATGCCATGGCAGACGTGCTCGTACTTGAAAAAGTGTTCGAATGGGAGCTTGAGCAGGCAAAAGAAACGTGGAGGCTTTCTGAAGCAGAAACGATTAAAAAAATGATCGAGATCAGCGCGCGTCCGTTCGCGTTCAGGCATTTCGATTTCGGGAAACATAAAGGAAAGACGATTGCCGAAGTTGCCGCAACCGACAAGGGCTATCTCACCTGGCTTTTGGAACAGAAGCGCCAGAGCCCAAGCGACGAAACCGATTGGATTTACACGCTCGAGCAGTACGTAAAATAGCAAAACCCAAAATGCTACAATAAGCAGATGGAAAGTCTGTATATTACCATCGGAATTTTGGCGGGCGCATTCGTTATGTTCCTTATTTTCGTGGCCCGCCGAAAACCGAGCACTCCGCCGGCAAACCAGGAACAAAACCAAGGAATGCAGCTTTTAATGCAGCAGCTTCATGAACTGCAGCGCACCGTCGACCAAAAACTCGGCGATTCTGAAAAAAGCCTGCGCGAATCGCTGCAGTTTCAATCCCGCGAATCGAACCGGGTTATCGCCGACATTACCGAACGACTCACCCGCCTTGATGAAACGAACAAGCAGGTAGTGTCGTTTACCGAAGAACTTGCTCAGTTGCAGGATATTTTAAAGAACCCAAAACAGCGCGGCATTTTGGGTGAATACTACCTAGAGACGCTTCTAAAAAACGTGCTTCCCCCATCAAGCTACCAGATGCAGTACGCTTTTAAAGACGGCTCGATCGTTGATGCGGTTATTTTCGTGAAAGAAAAAATCATTCCGGTTGATTCGAAATTCTCGCTTGAAAATTACAATCGGCTGTTCGAAGAGAAAAATCCGGTTGAACGCGAGCGGCTTGAGAAGCTTTTCGTTGCCAATTTAAAAGAGCGCATTGTTGAAACCGCCCAGTACATAAAACCTGAAGAAGGTACGATGGATTTTGCGTTCATGTTCATTCCGCACGAGGCGATTTACTACGACTTGCTGGTAAATAAAATCGGCGCACTGAAAGAAGATACCGAAAACCTTATCCAGCGGGCAGCCGGCAAATACCGCGTTATTATCGTTTCTCCTACCTCCTTCCTCGCCTATCTGCAAACGGTGCTACAGGGCTTAAAAGCGCTGCAGATTGAAGAATCAGCGAAAGAGATTCGAACTCGCGTCGATGAGCTGGGGCGGCATTTAAAATCGTATGAAGATTACCACAACCGCCTGGGCAACAGCCTGCGCACGGTGGTAAACCACTACAGCGCTTCAGGCAGAGAGCTGAAGAAAATGGACAAAGACGTGGTGCGCATTACCGGCTCTTCTCCGGGTCTTTTGCCGGAGACCGTTTCTCTTGAAGACGATCCGCTCGATAGCTAGCGAATATATTCAGGCCGAAGCACGCTCGTAAGGTTTGCATACGGCACGGTTACCGTTTGTGTTCCGGCGGCATAGGCTGCAACTTGGTACGGATCAAAAATAAAATCGATGCCGGTATCTTTTAATACGAAGTTCTGGTAGTTGTCTGCAATCGGCGCTGCGCCTTCGCTAATCCAGTTCGCATCGGCAAATTCACGCTTCTTCAAATCTGCTTGTACTACTTTTGAAACTGGTGTGAGGTAATCAACTCCCGCCTTGAATATGTCAGAGAGCGTAATGATTTCTCCGTTTTCATTAAACGAATAGGTTTTGCTGTAATGGTTCGGATGCGCGCCGCCGGTATCAAGCGAAATCTCAAACACGTAATTATACGCAATACTTGAAACATTACTGGTGTAATCAATTGAAATGAAATACTGGCGATCCGGCGAAAGGCCAAGTTCCTGCGCCTGCTCTGCAGTCATAACTGCAACGCCGGTGTCTTCAAGAAACTGCCGCACTTGTTCGCTGATGAAAGAGATGAAAATGTCGTTAACGCGCTTGTTCTCGGTTTCGGGATAAAATGCATCAACATGGTAGTATGTGCCTTTTTCTGAAAGATCGGCACGGCGGATTTCGCGCGGAACGAAACCAGTAACCGGATCTGCCGGCAGTTCCTCGTTAGGGTTTGCCTCAGGAGCTGGGCGGCTCTTGAGGACCAGCCATCCTCCTGCAAAAGCGGCTGCGACGATAAGAATGCTGATGATGAGTTTTTTGTGTTGCATACCCCTGTAGTGTACCCCTTTCTGCCCCGCAATCAAAACCAGGAAAATAATTGAAAAATCGGCCAATTTTCAGTATAGTTGTGCTTGCTTGGTGAATTAAGGGCCTAAAACATTTTTTCCAAAAATGTTCGGCCGAACATTTGCCAAAGCAAATGTTTTAGGCCCTATCGTCTAACGGTTAGGACATCGGCTTCTCAAGCCGGTAATCGGGGTTCGATTCCCCGTAGGGTCACACGATTTTTATTCTTATTTTAACAATGTAATTTTTTGGTACCAAATGGGAGTTTGGAACCAAAATAAAAAAGCCATCCTTTCGGATAAGCTTTAAGTAAAATTCTTTTAATTTATTTACTCTTCATGAGCTGCGGAACCCTTTCGGCCAGTTCTTTTCCAGTAAATCCAAGCTCCTGCGCAAGCTTTAATGTATTTACCAGCATCTTTACGGTTGCTTCTTCCACCTGGCTTTTATTCATATAGGTGTACTTGCCCGTATGATCATAGCTTTCACATACTTCCGCAATTTTACCGATAGACTTTTGCATATGAAGAACGCTGTGATTTAAAGCAAACATCGCTTTTTGCTCCGGTGGCATATCTTTCATTACCGGGTAATTTTCCTCATTAAAAATGTACTTAGAGCCAATAAACTCTATAAATTGCTGTACTGTTTCCATGTTTTTTGATTTTACCTACACTACCATTTCCTTAATATTCGTCAATATTCGATTCCAATTCCGACCACATTCGGTCACACACTGTAGTGGAAATTGGAAACAAAAAAGCCGTTCCTTTCGGTTCGGCTTTGTTTCAATGAAAACTTTTGATCAATTCTTGCTGATTGTGACTTTTTCTTCTTTCATCAGAAAATGGTCAGGGGCAAACTCTGTTACGATACCCACAATAACTGAAAGCGGTACATACATTCCCTGGACGATACAGTCGATTCCTTTCAGAGGCATTTTGAATTGCTCTTGCATAGATTCGTGCATTTCAGTTACCAGGTCAGACAGCTCAGGGTCATCTGTTTTTCCACTTTCGGAAACACTGTTAAGGATATCCACCGCTTCAGTGAAATGCTGGTAGAAACCCTCATAATACATATTAGCCAGCTTCAGTCCTTCCGCACTGATATCTATCAGCGGAACCCATGTTGTGTACATTTCCCGTACTTCAGGGAACTTGTTCTTGTTGGATTCAGTAACAAACAGGCTTTTCATTGCTGTGTGCCAGTTGTTACGGAAGATTTGATGCCCAACCTTCATCATGTCCTTTGCGGCTGACATTTTTCCGAGAAAATCTTTTTTCTTTGAAGCTTTAACGAAATTGGTTTTTGCTTCTTCGAACAGTGAGAAATATTCAATCGGTTTCATATTTTGTTGATTTTAGTGGTTACCAGAAATCCTATATCTGGACCTTTGGAAACCACTAAAACTCTCTCAAGGAACTCTATGGCTATATAATAGCATAATTATACATAAATGTCAATATATTACTTTCCTATACAAACCAATACTTTTAAATAAATGGTTCCAATTCTGACCACATTGGGTCACCTAAAGCAAAACTCTTGCTCTCGTTTACTACTAAACTCGTGGCTACCCTTTGGGTAGCCATAAATGGAGATTTAAATAAAAAGATCCCCTTTATTCGGGGATCGGATTAAATCTTATGCCTTTTCCAATTCCTTCTCTTTTCTGAAAGCAGTAACCGCAATGTCCTTGATTGAAAGAGTTGAATTGTTGCTTTGAAGCACAGTGTTTACCCATACGGTAAGGTCGTTAAAAAGCTTTGATGCCTTGAATGCTTCGACAGAGATACTCTGTTCTTCGGTAAGAACTTCGTGGGCAACCAGCATGTCGCCTTTCTCGCAGACAAACACTACACCCAACCGTTCGTTCATCGAAGTGGCTGATCTTTCCAGAGGAACAATAGGAAGCGAATCCTTGATTCCATGAAGAATGACTTTCGTGTTACCCTTGTTTTCTTCAACGAGGAGCGTGATATCCGGTATGTGATTTTCCAAAAGAAACTCTACCCGAAACAGTACGTCTGCATAAAAATTCTTTTTGAATTCCATCGCTTTTTGTACCCCTTCAAGGTAGCCAGTCATCTTTTTGAAATTGTCCACCCCGTTGCTTATGTGGGCAACATCAACCTGGTTTGCTTCACGTTCCCTGATGTTTTCTTTCTTTTGGTCGAAACCAATAACACGATCGTATTCTTTGTTCGGGAAAATGTAATGGAAGCCGAAATAGTGTATCTTCATCTCTCTTCCACAACCACATTCACACGAAAAACTAATATATGCATTCCATTTTTCGTTATCTTTGGTTGAGCGGAATAGGTCGTAGAAACTTTTGAGACGTATTTCTTCACTAATGTTGCCACAGTGCTCTACCCAATCAGGGAGGCTTTCTAAAAGGTTTATGTTTGTTTTTCTATTCATAAAGAACTAGTTTAGTGATTGATTATTTTGCTTACACTACCATTTATCCTGAATTTGGCAATAGTCCTCTCATTTCATGTATACTGCTTTTCAACGCTAGTTGGTACCCCACTATTTCGGAAATCCAAGTCTTGGGGTCACAGATTCTGGAAAAGAAAAAAGACCCGAAATATTCAGGTCTTTGGATAATTTTTTGTACTAAGAAACATTTTGTAAAATGCGCAAACCATTTGTCCACGGAACACCAATTTGGCAATCAATACCCCAGCGATTTCCGTATTGGCTACCCAGCCACCCTATGATAACAGGATAAATAGTAGTATCAGTTTTTTCTTCGTTAATCTTTACTTCAACTGAAACATATCCAACTAAAGTAGTGTTTGCATTTGTCAGTACGCCTTTTTCTCCTGACATTTGTTTCTTAGTCAATTGTAAAATTCTTTCAGCAATCTGGGTTGGGTCGGTAGTAGAGATGTTTAGATCAGACATAAGTTGCTTATCATACTTTGAGTGATTGTAGTGTCCTACTGATGAAATATATTCACCTTTTGATCTCTCAGCCTGGTGAGTATAAAAGGTAGTTCCACACTGTAACTCTTTTTGTTTAAGAGTTTCAGCAGCTATCTCTTTGTCGGATATAAGCGGAAGAACATATTTAGTAAAGTTTTCTCCTTGCCAGTATTGTCTAAGAGCTTCCTTTCGCTTCTTGCGCTTTATACTTTTAACGGTGCAGATACCAATGTCTTGGTAGTGATTTTGCGGATTGTAGGTAGTGGAAGTACTTTTCATTTTTTAAATTTTCCTTACAATACCATCTCTCTGAGATCCGTCAATATCTGGTTCCAATTCTGACCACATTCCCTCACAATTTGAAAATTCTTCGTAGAGAGTATTTAGTTCCCCTCTTTTGTAATTAAAACCCACCCCTATATAGGGGGTGGGTTAATTTCGCTTAATTATTCAATGATTTCTCGAGCTCTATGAGTTTTTTTACTCCATGATAAAGCTGTTCGTAAATCTCACGTTCGGTTACCCCAAGGCGGCGCTTATTCGAAATGTCGTAGATGCCATCGGAAGATTCCGAGTGCTCTCCGTGTACGCCTCGGATCGATAGCCCAAGCGTTCCGCATATTGCTTTGAAGTTTTCACTCGCCGAAAGTTTTGGAATCTTAATGTGTACCGAAGCACGCATTGCTGTTCCTAAATTGGTTGGACAAGTGGTGTGGTATCCGCGGATATCATCAAAAGCAAAGTGAATTTTTTCATTGATGAAATCGAGTGCAGTTGCCAACCGCATGAATACTTCAGCAATGTCGGCACCCTGCTGCATGCTAATAATACGCATACTGTCTTCTTCTGAAATCCATACCAGGAACCTCTTATCATCTGAAAAGAAAATTCCGCGATTCTTCGGCCAGTCGCGGTTTACGCCAACACTTTCTAAAAAACGGTCTCCCTGCTTGAATAAGAAATGGTCTGCAACCAGTTTTTGCCGCATTTCTTCGCTCATGCCGTCAAGCGGAAAATATTCTCCCTTGAGCGATCCAGGAAGCTGCTGTAGTGCTGCAATAATTTCAGACTCCATAGCTGCCCGATCTGCCGCTGATATGGCAGAAGGAAACGCATATTTTGCAAAATTACGCCCAACCCGGATACGGGTTGATACAACATAACTCCCTTCTGGATCCAAGTTTTCAATAGAAAGACCAATGAGCGAAAAATCGCTTCTGTGGCCGGCCATGTCGTAGTGGTGATAATCCTTAATCACCGGGTCAAAAAGAGGAGCAAGCATAGTATACGATTCAGGATCGCCTGCATAGACACCAATACTTGAGTCTGGATTATCAATGCCAGACTGAATGGCTTTTTGTAGTGTCCAGCCATGCGGAGTCGTTACATCGGCCAATTGTGTCTGTACTGCTTCACTGCAGTACTTTTTCATTAACATGTCGGGGTTTGATTTAATTTCTGTCATAAGAACGATAGTTTACTGTAAATTTTGAAATAATACTATCCTATAAGGGTTTTTTGTCAATTTATAAAGATTGAATTGACAAATCAAAAAGCTTCGCTGTTTTAGGCGAAGCTTTGCTCACTTCCTGGTGCTGCATTGCCTTATCCCGCTGTTTTTTCAGAACGACAAAGACGGCAATACAGATGAAGAGAATAATGATCATTGGCAGAAAGAATGTGTACTTTGGATTCTTGGTGTGATTAAAATCGTACCAAGCTTTTTTCATATCCATAATGAACCATTTTTGTGCGTATATAATACTATATTAATAGATTTTGTCAAATATAACAAGTTCTGGACTAATCAGTTATTTTTTATATTTTGAGCAACTCTCGCACTTTCTTAAACCCGAGTGCCACAATAAATGTTGAGAGCCGCGGACCGGTGTCTTTTGAAATAAGCAGGTTGTACAAATCTTTAAAGAAAGCGCGCTGGCGAACTGCGTTCTCTTTCTGATCGAGCGATTCATCTTTGGCAATATCGTATATAAACTGCTCAAGATTTTCTTCAATCAATTCGTTCTTTTCGATTGCAGTAAGAAGCGTAGCTACATACCCCTTTCCTTCTTCAGTCATTTTTTCGTAATATGCAGTATTTGGCTCAGTGCGAATAGAAATTTTTTCTTCTGTATTGTATATGTCGAGCCAATTCTTCGCTTTTGGAATGCGATTCTTCAGTGCCTGGCTATCTACAGCCGCACCTGCGCTCTCAAAGAGCATCAGCATCTTCGATGCATCCCATTGCATAATCTGTCCAAAGGCCACTGTCTGGCGGAACGACGTTGGTTGACCATAGTGCTTCTCGCTTTCTGAGAGCGACCAGGCAAGAGAGTCCGCCGCGATTGCATCCAATTCCCCATTCTCTAATTTTTTCACCCCCAGATCGTACTCTTCATACTGGCGATAAATTTCACTGTCAAATGCCAGGTTAAACGGCTGTGCCGGCGTCTTGCGAAGATAGAGCCACTTTAAAAGCCGGGCTTCGTAAATCTGCAGCAAGTCCTCCGGCGAGACAGCGCCGCCTTTCGAGCCGGACATTTTGCCGTCCATTCCCACAATGCCGACGAATTTATACTCGACAAATACCGGCGGCTCGCTCGAAAAAATTTCTTTCGCGATGATGCTTGAAACATCGAAGCTTGATCCTGGAGAAGCGTGGTCGTGCCCGCCCGGTTCGAACACCACTTCTTCATGCATCCAGCGCATTGGCCAATCTACTTTCCACGGAAGCTTGTAGCAAAAATCCGTTTTTAAATCGATCGTTTCTTCCTGCTTTGTTTCTTTGCAGTAATAGGTTACCTTCGATTCGCCGTTAAACGATCTGATTTCAGTGAAATCTTTGCCAGTAAAACGCGAATAAATTGCGATTGGGAAATAACTCTCAACAAAAGATTCCTTCGTGAGGCATTTTTCTTTGATCGCTTTTTCGCTCATAAGCGAAAACATAACTTCGCCGATCTCTTTGCGCTTTTGCATCGCCAGAATTACCTTCTCAGCATAGGCGCCGCTCTCGTAGAGCTCGGTTTGGTTTTTATACTCAAGTTCAATGCCAAGCTTTCGCATTGATTCTTCGAATGGTTTTTGAAAACTTTCGGCATAGGATGCGTACTTGCCCGTCGGATCGGGAATCTTTGAAATCGGCATGCCGATGTATTGGCTAAACGATTCCGGCACCCCAGCCGGCACTTTTCGAAAGCGGTCGAAATTATCCCAGGAAAAAACAAATCGGGTTTGCTTGCCCTTTTCTTTGAGCGCCTGCAACACGGCGAAAGAGGTCATGACGTCACGGAAATTCCCGAAGTGCACCACTCCCGACGGGCTAATGCCTGCTGCGGCAGTGTACACATCCTTGTCTGGAAATGCCTTCAGTACCTCATCCGCAATGGTGCGCGCCCAGTGCTGGTTACCTGTTTCCAAGCTGCGTGGGTTGATTCGCTTTGATTGATCGAATGCCATTGTTAAATTCTCTGTTAAATTCCTTCCGCCTTGAGCTGCTCGATGATTTCTTTCGCGCGCTTTGAAAGTTTTTCCGGAAGCTTGATGTTGAGCTTAATCACAAAATCGCCGCGCTTCTGGCCCATTGGCACGCCGTAATTCTTCAGCGTTACCGTGCTGCCGATTTTCGATCCTGCCGGAATGGTAACCGGAACGCTGCCATCAAGCGTTTCAACCGCATACTGAGCGCCCAGGAGCGCATCGGTAAGCTTAATGTCGAGCGTCGTTACTAATTTTGATCCGTCGCGATAGATGCTTCCATGTTTCGCTACGGTTATGCGCAGGTACAGATCGCCTGTTTTGCCTCCTTTTACTGCCTCGCCCATGCCGCCCAAGCGGAGCATTTCGCCGTCTTGAACGCCTGCGGGAATGACGATCGTTACCTTGTTAGAATCTTTCGTTACGCCTGCCCCCTTACAAGTTTCGCATGGCGTTTCCGGAATTTTGCCAGCCCCCGCGCAATTGTCGCAGGTTCGCGTTGTTGCAATCGAGCCAAGGAACGTTCGCTGCATGTCGCGAATGGTTCCGTGCCCGTTACATTTCGAACAGGTTTTCAGTTTTGTGCCTGGTTTTGCGCCTGATCCGTCGCAAGTTTTGCACGTTGCAGTGCGCTTGAGTTCAACCGTCTTTTCAGCGCCGAAGACCGCCTCTTTAAAAGAAAGCGATACGTCAACCTGCAAGTCTCTGCCGCGCGTAGCACGGCTGCGTGATCCGCCGCCGAAAAATTCCCCGAAAATGTCGCCCAGATCTACGCCGAAGCCACCATCCTGCTGGAAGCCGGAAAAATCGAACCCGCCAAATCCCTGCCCGCTGCCAAAACCACCCTGGCCCTGGCCGTAATTCGCGCCGAAACTGTCGTACTGCGAGCGTTTCGCATCATCTGAGAGCACTTGGTATGCCTCGTTTACTTCTTTGAATTTAGAAGCATCTCCGCCTTGCTTGTCGGGATGGTACTGGTGCGCGAGTTTTCGAAACGCCTTCTTAATCTCTTCTTTCGAGGCGCCTTTGCTCACTCCTAAAATTTCATAGTAGTCCTTCCCCATATGCACGCATTATACTGAAAAGTACGATTTTTTCAATCAAAAAAGAGCCGAATATTCGGCTCTTTTTTGCTGTTATCGATGTCGCATCGATACGGTTTTCCCTGCCCGCTTGCTCTTTTTCTTGGCTGCAATTTTTCGTTTTTTATTCATATGGTCATATTAGCACATTATTCTTTTGGCTCTTCCGGCTCTTCTTTCACTTCAGCTTCTTTTGGTTCAGCATCAGCCGGAGGAGTCTGGCTTCCCTGTTTAGCAATATGCTCGCCAATCTTTTGCATTTCGGTTGAAAGCTCGGCTGTTTTGGTTTTTATTGCTTCCAGGTCGTTTCCGTCTTTCACAGCTTTCAGTTCAGTAATTTTTCCTTCAACGGCAGTTTTGATTTCTTCGGTAATCGCATCTTTATGTTCAGTCAGCGCCTTCTCCGCGGCAAAAATGTTCATATCCGCTGTATTGCGCGCATCAACAAGATCTTTCTTCTTCTTGTCTTCTTCGGCGTGCGTGTCCGCATCTTTCTTCATGCGTTCGATGTCCTCCGGCGTGAGCCCTGAGCTTGCTTCGATGCGAATCGATTGTTCTTTGCCGGTTGCCTTGTCTTTTGCCTTTACGTTTAGGATGCCGTTCGCATCAACGTCGAACGTTACCTCAACTTGCGGCATGCCGCGCGGCGCCGGCGCAATGCCGTCGAGCACGAATTGCCCGAGCGATTTATTATCCGTTGCCATCGGGCGCTCGCCCTGCACCACGTGGATTTGCACCGATGTCTGATTATCGGCAGCAGTTGAAAATACCTGCGACTTCGACGTTGGAACGGTGGTATTGCGCTCAATCAAGTGCGTTGCAACGCCCCCGAGCGTTTCAATGCCCAGAGAGAGCGGAATGACGTCAAGGAGCAACACGTCGCGAACGTCTCCCTGCAGCACGCCGCCCTGGACTGCCGCCCCAAGCGCGACCACCTCATCCGGGTTGATGGAACGATTCGGCTCTTTGCCGAAAAATGTTTTCACTTCCTCAACGAGCTTCGGCATGCGCGTCTGGCCTCCCACTAGAATCACCTGGTCGATGTCGGCGATCTTGAACGGAGACGCTTCGATCGTTCGTTTCGTAATTTCAAGCGCGCGCTTAATGAATTCATCGGCAAGCTCTTCAAGCTTTGCGCGCGTCATTTTCAAGAGCAAGTGGCGCGGCCCTGATGCGTCGGAGGTAATGAACGGAATGTTAATTTCGGTTTCAACCGCAGTTGAGAGTTCGATTTTCGCCTTTTCTGCCGCTTCATCAAGGCGCTGCAGTGCGAGCGGGTCTTTCGTTACGTCGATGCCGCTTTCCTTCTTGAACTCTTCTGCGATCCAACTCATGAGCTTCATGTCGATATCGCGGCCTCCCAGGAACACGTCTCCGTCGGTTGCTTTTACTTCAACCACGTCGTCGCTTACTTCAAGCACGGAAACGTCGAGCGTTCCGCCGCCGAAATCGAACACAACAATCTGTTCGTTCTTACGGGTATTAAAGCCGTACGCAAGCGCTGCCGCGGTTGGTTCGTTGATGATTCGCTTCACGTCGAGCCCGGCAATCGCTCCGGCATCCTTGGTTGCTTTACGCTGGGCATCGTTAAAGTATGCCGGCACGGTAATGATCGCTTCCGTTATTTTTTCTCCGATCTTCGCTTCAACGTCCGCTTTGATTTTTTGCAGGATCATCGCTGAAATTTCTTCAGGGCGATACTCTTTGTCGCCAAGCTTTACCAGCGCGCCGCCGTCAGTGCCGCGAGAAACTTGAAACGGAGCGGTTTTGATCATCCGCTGCACTTCCGGATCATCGAAGTTATGCCCCATGAAGCGCTTGATGCCGTAAATGGTGTTTTGCGGATTCGTCACTGCTTGCCGTTTTGCTAAAAGCCCTACCAGGCGATCGCCATTTTTTGCGGCAGCAACAATGGAAGGGGTCGTTCGATTCCCTTCGCTGTTCTCGATTATTTTTGGCTGGCCGCCTTCAATGATGGCAACAGCCGAGTTTGTGGTTCCAAGGTCAATTCCAATGATTTTTGACATAGTTCTGTAATGTTAAAAAGTGATAAGTTATTCTGATTTCAATTTATAGACAGAAACCGTTGCAGGACGAAGTACTGAATTACGGTAGAGATACCCGGGCTTCAGCACCGTGGCTATCATTCCATCAAGGTCAGGATTATCTGTTTGTGTTTCAGCTACCGCTTCGTGCCGATTCGGATCGAATGGTTTCCCTATGTCTACAAATGATGAAAGGCCTCGTGACTCTAAAATTCCTTTCAGCTGTCCGTGGATGTATTCAACGCCGAGTCTCCAGTTCTGGTCGACGGCCTCCCATGTCTCTTTATTATTGAAGGCGAAGTAAAAACTGTCAAGAACGGGAATGAGGTCATCGAAAAGTGATTCTTCGGCAATCGTTTTAGCGCGGATTTTTACTTCTTCAATTTGCTTTTGCAAGTTTGCATAATCGGCTCGAGATCGCTGCCAGCCGTCTAAGTACTCCTGGCGCTCTTTTTTAAGTGCCTTTAATTCTTCACGAAGTGATTTTAGCTTGTTATCCGAACCAAATGCCGCCCCCTCTTCATCGCTCGGTTCGAATGCAACATCATCTCTATTCTCATCTTCCATCCCATTAGAGAGCACACAAACTATATCTGTTGTATGCAAATTTAGTGTTATAAATCGACTTTTTATTTATCCCGTTTTACCCTATGCTCCTAACGGGACAGGTACGATTGAGTATACTTATTTTTCACAATAAAAAAAGAGCCGGTTATGGCTCAATATTTTTTCTTTCAGTTAATCTTTGATGGAACGTCAGCCTTCTGCAACATGCGCACCACTCAAGCCGCGGGCTCTTTTTATCAAATTCAGGGACAAAAAAGGTGTTTGGCTCGCTTTTACATTCATTGCAATAATCGAAGACTTCTATTTGTTTTGCAGGTTTCGTAAAATCAAAGTTAAGTATTGGCTTCGGTGTATGTTCCACGATTTTCGATGGATTATACATTGTTTTGGAAAACAAAAAAGCCCTTCTGGACTTTTTTATCGCTTGCTCCACTGTGGCGACTTTCGAGCTTTTTTGAGACCGAACTTGCGGCGCTCTTTCACTCGCGGATCGCGCTTCAGGAATCCCGCACGCTTCAGTTTCGTTTTCGACTCTTCATCTTCGGCAACGAGTACGCGGGCAATGCCGTGGCGGATTGCCTCTGCCTGGCTCTGGATGCCTCCGCCGTTCACGCGGACAGACACTTCGTAGTGCTTCGCCTCAACGGTGGTAAACGCATCGGTTACTACCTTTTGGAGCTGTGCGGTCGGAAAGTACGATGCGAGATCTTTTCCGTTAATGTCGTAACTGCTCTTTGCGCTTGCAGAGAGCCGAACGCGGGCCGTTGCCGTTTTTCTGCGTCCTACTGCTTCAGTATAATTTTTCTTTTTCCGTTCTACCATATATCTATTACTCAGTAACGATGAGCTGCTTCATCATTTCGTTTTTAAGCTTATTGTCGGGAAGCATGCCTTTTACCGCTTTCCGGATCACTTCGCTGTACCCTTTTTTGGTAATGACCGCCGCAAGCGTTTCAACTTTCTGCCCGCCCGGGTACCCGGAATAGCGCACGTATTTTTTTTCAAGCAGTTTCGGCGCCGCGATTTTGAGCTTGCTTGCATTCGTTACTGCAACCGTATTTCCTGATACGCGATTGCGCACAAAGGTAGCCTGCCCCTTTCCCATGAGCTTCGCTGCCACGTCAGTGGCGAGGCGGCCGATTGTTTTTCCAGTTGCGTCTACGGTGTAATTCATAATTCAGTGCTTGTGATGGTATCAAAATAATTAAACGAATTCAATAACGGCCATTTTGCTCGCATCTCCCTGGCGAGGGGTAAGCTTCACGATGCGCGTGTAGCCGCCTTTGCGCTCGCTGTAACGCGGCGCGATGGAATCGACAAGTTTCTTTACTGCCGTTTCGTGATTGTAGAGCGACTTCAACAACAGGCGCCGGGTGGCAAGCGTTGGATTCTTCGCCTTCGTTACCATTTTTTCTATCTTCGGACGAAGCTCTTTTGCCTTCGCTTCAGTGGTCGTAATACGCTCGTTTTTAATAAGCGACTCAACCAGCCCTTTCATAAGAGCGCTGCGCTGATTTTTTGATCGTCCAAATTTTCTGTTTGCGTCGTGATGTCTCATGTCAGTACAATAAAACCCGATTAATCCTTGAGCGTAAGATTGAAAGCGGCAAGCACTTTCTTTATTTCTTGAATTCCCTTCTCTCCGATGCCTTCGATTTCCAAAAGATCGTCAACGTGCTTTCGCGCAACGCCGCCGACGGTTCGAATGTTTGCCGCAGAAAGCGCGTTGAGCGTTCGAGTTGAAAGGCCAAGCGAATCGATGCGCGTTTTGAGCACGTCGGTAATGTCGGCAGATGATTCTTCAGATGCCGCCTCCGCTTCCGGAGTCGTTTCTGGAGCCGCCTGCGCGCCAAGTTCTGCCTGTATGTCGGCAATAACCTTGCCGCTATCAACTTCAACGACCGCAGCAAGCTGTTCAATCATGGTTTTCACCGATTGTTCGAGCGCTTCGCGCGGAGCAATCGTACCGTCAGTTTCAATAACGAGGCGGATGCGGTTATAGTTGGTTTTGTCCCCTACGCGCATGTCCTCAACATCGTAGCTCACGCGGCGGATCGGAGAAAAAATCGCATCGGTAAAAATGGTGCCGATCTCAGCTTTCTCTTTTTGGTGCTGTTCGCGCGTCACGAACCCGCGGCCTTTTTCGATCGTAAGCTCCATTGAGAGCGCCGCCTTACTGGTGATTTCGCAAATGTACTGGTCGGTATTAACCACTTCAACCTGTCCGGAAGTTTTGAGGTCTGCCGCAGTAATGATTTTCGGACCCTTCACTTCAAGAGTAACTTTAACCGGTTCGTCTCCGACGACGGCAAAACGAATGTTTTTTAAATGCAGTAAAATGGTAATGACGTCTTCTTTTACTCCGTCAATCGTTGAAAATTCATGGCTGACGCCGTCGATTTTTACAGCAGTAACCGCAGAACCCTGCAAAGATGAGAGAATGATTCGTCGAAGTGAATTTGCCAGCGTATAGCCGTATCCTGGGTAGAGGCCGTCGATCTCATAGATGCCTTTGAATTTCTCTTCAAGTATCGCTTTTGGCTTGGATGGTAGAATGATGTTGTGCTCGCTCATAGTCCTATATAATACAATTAATTATTAAAAATATCAATACCTTCTCTCCTATCGGCTATAAAACTCAAGCACGGTATCAAGCTTGAGGAACTGATCATCATGCTTCGCCTTTTCTTTCACCGTCGCCTTGAGCTGTGCAGGTTCAAGGGTGAGCCATGAAGGCCAAGTGTAGCTCTGTACCTTCTTTTCAAAATCAGTAAACATTGCAGACGTTCGGCTACCATCGCGAACCGCAACAACGTCTCCCGGGCGAACCTGATAACTCGGTACGGTAATTTTCTTGCCGTTCACCGTCAGGTGGCCATGGGAAACCATCTGTCGGGTGAACCGGCGGGTATTCCCGAATCCGAGCCGGTAGGCAACGTTATCAAGGCGAGATTCAAGAAGTTCGTAAAGTTTTTCCACCACTGGCATGCCTTTCACTTGCGTCGCTTCTTTCACGTAATTTGAAAGCTGGCGCTCCGAAATGCCGTACGTAAAGCGCACTTTCTGTTTTTCAAGAAGCTGCGCGCCGTAGTCTGAAGGAGCTTTTGCCCGTTTTCCAGACGAACGAGCCTTCCGCCCTTCAGATTGGACGAATTTCTGCGTTTGGCATTTTTCATATATCGGCGCCCCGAGACGGCGGCAAATTTTATACTGTGGTTTGTTTTTCATAGGCTATACTCGTCGCGGCTTTTTCGGCTTCGGGCCATTATGCGGAACCGGAGTTTTGTCTTTAATGGATAAAAGGTCGATACCGGTAGCTACGAATGCTCGAACGAGCGGTTCGCGGCCGCTTCCCACCCCTTTCACCACTGCATGCACTTCTTTGATGCCGGCGGTCGTTGCCTTTTC
This sequence comes from uncultured Candidatus Saccharibacteria bacterium, assembly GCA_964573395.1. Lineage (GTDB taxonomy): Bacteria > Patescibacteriota > Minisyncoccia > Phycocordibacterales > UBA9973 > DATIBQ01. The sequence continues at coordinate 38,395 of CAZNJI010000003.1, forward strand.
AGCTAAGATTTCTCCAACTTTTGAAGCGGCAAACGGCGTGCCCTTCTTCGCTCCTTTAAATCCAAGACTGCCGCTTGAAGACCAGAACAGGACGTTTCCTTTTGTGTCTGACACAATCGCCTTTGTATTGTTAAAAGTCGCTTCCACCGCAAGCTGTGCCGTAGTAATTTTCTTCTTTGGCAGGCGCGACGTAGCGCGAGTGCGCTTATCCGCATCTACCAACTGACCTTCTTGAGTTGCAATTCGTTTCTTACCCATATGTTATAGATTATGTCTTTGTTTCCTTACGGCGACCGCTGCCCATGGTTGCTCGAACGTTTCCGCGAACAGTACGGGAATTAGTCTTCGTTCGCTGACCTTTCACTGGCAGGCGGCGCATGTGCCGGACGCCACGATACGCTTTAATATCTTTTAATCGCTTAATATTTGCAGAAATTTCGCGCTTAAGATTTCCTTCGATCTTCATTTCCTCGATTGCTTTCCGAATCGCATTTTCCTCGTCGATTGAGAGGTCCTTTGCTTTCTTGCCGAAATCAACCTTAACCTCTTTGAGAACTGACCGAGCAGTCGAATACCCAACGCCATACACGCTCGTGAGTGCAAACTCGAGACGCTTGTCGTTTGGGATGGTGATACCTGAAATACGCATACTATTTACTGTTTCTGCTTATGCTTCGGATTCGAACATATGACAAAAAGATGGTTGCCGCGCTTAACCATTTTGCATTTGTCACACATTTTTTTTACCGTTGCTCTTACTTTCATAAATATAGAATCGGGGAATAAAAAAGCGCTCTTTCAAAAGCTGGGGAATTATACACGATTTAATTTCTTTTGACAATACGGCCTTTTCCCCCGTACGGATCGGCTACCAATTCGACAGAATCGCCCACTAAAACCTTGATTCGGTGGAGGCGCATCTTCCCGGCAAGATAGGCCAGAATAACACTGCCGTCTTCCAGCTGTACGCGGAAGAGCGTGCTTGGCAATGCTTCTTGGATGATACCTTTTACTGTCTTCTCTGCTTCTGCCCCCATGAGCTTTGTAGGCTTTAATAATAAGAAATATTTTGAATTATGTCAAACGTAATCCAAATCTTCTTACTTTTTTGCCGGAAAAAAGTAAGTAAAAAGCCTCTGCCCCTCACCCTGATGCATACTCACGAGGCTTGCATTCGCTAACCCTCATAACTTGCTTCGCTTCGAACAGATTCGGTTTTCTTTGCAAGAACGCTCATGCTCGCCGGTTCGTATCTGGCACCAGGATTCAAGGGCATTTTAAATTCATTAGTAACACTACCGGACGATTATTTTAATCGATTCGGTTTTTGATGGGAAATACGGAGTCCAAAATGGGATTTTTCGGTACATTGCCTCAAGAACACTCGGGAAGGCTTTCATCGCTTCATCGAACGATCTGAACGGCTTTCCAACAACTGCCGCCTTCACCTTTTCTTCGTCTACAGAACCAACCAGCGTTCCGGTTCCCGAAATCTTAATGGTGAGCTCTTGTGGAATAGTAGCCGTTTCAAGCGGCAGCAGGCTCACCGGCTCAACCACTAATGCGGCAAAATCGGGAATTCTATATGTTCCCCCTTTCTCGATGCCTGGGTTATTTTGCAGCGCTTCACCCGCTACCGCAGTAGCCAGCGGCTCTTCCGGAAATAGATACAACACCAGCGTGCCTGAAAGCGTTACCGGAAACTTAATGCTCGGGTTTTTCAAATTTACCGAAGCGGTATCGAATACGACAAACTGCAGATCGGGGAAACTGATGAATCCTTTTGGAATCTGAGCCCGCGCCTGGCGCTTCAGTTTTTCGGTAAGCAGCTGCTGCAAGACGTCGATAATCTGCTCTTTATTATCCTCCGTTACGGTATGTACCATGCCGCTTTCGCCTCCCGTGATCGATCCGCTCGAACGAGCGTACACTTTCGTCTTTCGGTCGCCGGTATAGCCCACGACGGTAAACGTTGTTCCCTCTACGTTGTAGTCGCTTCCGACTGCAGCCGCAGTTACCTGTACCGGATTCGACGTCCCCGCAATCCGGGTGCCTGCCTCTGTTTTAAATCCTGGAATCGTAATATCCGCGGCGGTAACGTAGCGCTTTCCAGTTGCCGCCTGAATCGTCGTTCCTTTTTTAATGACGAGCGGCTTTGAAGAATATTCATTGAAAAATGCAACCCGGCCGCTCGCTTTTACGTACGATTCAACCAGCTTATCGCCGATAATTTCCCTTGAAACGTCGCCCTTAAGCACCATTGCCTGAAAATGAAGCGGCTCATTCGGAGCAACTTGCTCATGCGGCACAGTAATGAGCGAATCATCCAACGTAACGGCAACTTTCCGCGGCGTAATAGTTACCGTTGCGCGCGAGTAAAGAATGCCAAGAAAGAAGAATCCTCCGGCCGCAAGCACGGCAATGGCAATACCGAAGAGTGTTCGAAAACGGTGCCGGCGTGGCGGATGGGTTTGGGGTGAGTCGTGACGGACAGGCTCATGCTCTACTACCGCATTAAGCTTCTTTCCTTTCTTTTCCCGCTCTTTGATTATTGCGTCGTATAATTTCATATTCTTACCATTGCCGTTCTAAGAAAAGCGAACCTATGACGAGCGGCACATCGCTGCCGAAATTCTGGCCTAAAGATTCAACTAGCTGCTCGTCGAAAAACCTGACCTTCGGTGTTATTGCCGGCATCAAGTAGCCAAGCACCGGATCCTGCTCGATCGAATTCTGGAAAATGATTTCGTAGCGCGGATCGGTTACTATCAGCATATCTTCTGGAAGCGCAAAACCAAAGTGCCCCGTTTGCACTACTCCCTGCAATCCAATCTGCCACGACGCAATAAATGTCTGAAGCGCAATGTTAATCCGATTTTTCGCGGTAGCAGTTAAATGTTTATTTCGAAATGCAGCAAGGAGCGACTCGGCTTCGGCTAGCGTTTTGGTTCCATCGGCCATCAGTGTTCGAATGAGGCCGTAGGTTCCAATCGGAAACGAATGCTGGTAGAGGAACACGCCGTTTTTTATGAAGGCAACATCGGTAACCTCTTCGCCGACGTCGATAATGGTAAGCTCTTTCAATGGTTCGATGAAGTCGCGGAATGCCACAAATGCCGTGTATGCAGCCGTAGTAAAACCGAACGACTCAATGTGATAATGCTTTCCCACGGCATCGCGAAGCCGCGTCAGAATGAGGTTTGGCGCAAAGGTTACGGTTACAGTAAGCTCGACTTCGGTAGCCTGTTTTCCGAAGGGGTTGCTTGAAGCGTACCCGTTGAGCCGTACCTGGGAAATTTGCCGTTCGATGATTTTCCCGTCTTTTCCGAACGGGCCAAATTTCTCAAGCTCGTGTTCAATGATATGCGAAATTTCTCGCTCAATCATTTCGTTCAAAAGGCGCTCGGTAAACACGAAAGGCGCATCTTTCCGCTGGACAATGGTTCTCGTCTGCGAGACATACCAGGGAGATGAAAGAACGAATTGCACGTAATCGGGGCGGTGCGTGTCGGCTTTTCCCAGCTCCGCCGCAACACGTTCAAGTGCCACGACAGTTTCGGTGATGAAGCGCTTGATATTGAGATCTTCCTTGAACTGCAAATTTACTCGGTGAGCAGCCAGGATGCTTGGTTTTTTTGCCTTGTCGAATCCTCGATGCAGCATTGCGTGCGCGCCGCCAACGCTTCCGGAGCTAACGTCAAACAGTGCAACTACCCGCTCGCCTTTTTTTGCGCGAGAAAAAATTCCCATCCAATTAGTATATCAGCCTGAATTCGTATGGAGAAATTTTTAAACTTTTTTATTACTGCAGAACTGCTTTGATGCGCCGAATTCCCTGCGAAGATGCCTCCTCTTTCAGAATTTTAAACGTTCCAAGAATGCCCGTGCGCTCAACGTGCGGCCCGCCGCAGAATTCAGCGCTAATGGCGCTACCCTCTCCATCAGCCGAAGGACAAATAAAATAAACACTTACGATTTCCGGATATTTTGCGCCGAATTCCATCTCTGCTCCGATTTTTTCAGCTTCCGCCAAAGGCATTTCTCGCTTTACAACATTATAGTCAGCCACAATCCATTCATTAACCAGCTTTTCAACAGCAGATTTTTCTTCATCAGTCATTTTTCTGTCGAACGAGAAATCTAACCGCAAGCGTTCTTCAGTAATATTACTTCCCCGCTGCTTCACGTCTTTTCCGAGCACTCGCTGGAGTGCCGCCAAGAGCAAGTGGTGTGCCGTATGAAGCTTTGTGGTCTGTTCGCTCGTATTTGCAAGCCCTCCTTTGAATTTCTGTTCCGCTCCGGTGCGAGACGCATCCTGGTGTGCTTTCATTTCCGTTTCAAATTTTTCTCGATTAATTGCGATGCCTTTTTCTTTGGCTAATTCCTCAGTCAGTTCAATCGGAAAACCGTAGGTAGTGGCAAGAATGAACGGATCAGTGCCCTTTTCAAATTCTTTCAGTCCCTGTTGTAGAGTTAATCGGAATTTTGATTCTTCTGCCGCAAGATATGTTTCAAGTTTCGTTTCTACTTCCTTATAAGTATCCTTGTAAACACGAATAAATAATCGGGCAATAAATCGCAAGGTTGTTTCTGTACCTCCAAAATTTAAACCAAGAATATCTGAATAGCGCACTGCCCGACGAATAAGTCTCCGTAAAATGTATCCTCTATCTTTATTTGAAGGAGTAACACCATCACCCAAAAGGAGAAGACATGTGCGAATATGGTCAGCAATAATTCTCGCTGAATGTTCGTTAAAGTTCTTGGAATTTTCCTTTATTAAATCTATTACTGAACTAAATAGATCTGTTTCGTACACATTTGAGACACCTACTGCTTGTACCAACAAACGCTCAAGGCCCATACCGGTATCAATACCTTTTGTCTCAAGCGGTATAAACGTTCCGTCTTTTGTTTTGTAGTACTCGTTGAAAACGATGTTCCATACCTCAACGCCATCGATGTAAATTTCAGTTGTCGGTCCGCATGGCCCCTCGTCTCCCGTCGGACCCCAGAAATTATCTTCTTTGTTATGTTCCCTGATAACGAGATTCGAATCGATGCTCTGCCAAATGGCGCGCGATTCTTCATCTGCCGGAATGCCGCTTTCATCATCTTTAAAAATAGATACGTAATCGATTGCAAGGCCAAGCTCTTTCGTAATGAATTCATAGGCATAGGTAATTGCTTCTTTTTTCCAGTAGCCGCCAAAGGAAAAATTGCCGAGCATTTCAAAAAACGTCAGGTGCGTGTCATCACCAACCTCTTCGATGTCGCCCGTTCGAACGCATTTTTGCACGGTTGCTACATTCTGAGCACCAAAATCAGCTTCCGCGTTTTTCTGGCCAGTGTAGTAAGGCTTGAATTGCTGCATGCCGGCAGTCGTAAAAAGAACGGATGGGTCATCCTTTGGAATAAGCGAAGCGCTCGGAAGCACTGTATGCCCTCGTTTCTCAAAAAAATCTAAAAATCGTTTTCGGAGTTCAGTACTGGTCATAAAAAATTACGTATGTTTCTAGAGCGGATCGGAATCATCGGTCCGGCGGATCGGCAAGTTGCTGATTTTCCGCTCAATGAGCCATAAGACGATGAAGATGAAGAGCGTAAAGAAGGTTGCGGCAATCGCTACGCTGTACAATCCAAACCCGCAGGCAAGCCCAATAGCAGAAGCAACCCACAGCCCGCTTGCCGTCGTGATGCCCGTTACCCGGCCCTCTCGGTGCAAAATTGCTCCTGCGCCTAAGAACCCTGCTGCGGCAACCACTTGAGCCGCCGTTCGCATTGGGTCAAAATCATACGCTGCAAACGAAGAGACGACCAGCTGGGAAATGGTTGCAAAGAGTGCTGACCCCATGGAGATGAGCGCATACGTCCGCATGCCGGCAGTCTTGTGCGCGAAGAATCGCTCGAGCCCGATAACCATGCCAAGGATCATGGCAATAAAGATGCTGATAAAGACTTCGCTATGACTGGTCAGTGTTTCCATATGATAAAAGTATACACCACTTACGCGATTACTCCGCCGCCGATACAGGTGTCGCCGTCATAGAGCACCACCGACTGCCCGGCAGTAACCGCACCGGGATGAGATTTAAAATGAATGACGGAGTCTGATACGGTACACGCAACCTTCGGCGCATGATACCGAATTTGTGCTTTGTATGTTTTTGCTTTTTCAGGCGTCAGAATCCAATTGCTCGTTTTGAGCACGAGCGCCAATGGTTCACGGGTAAATGTTTCCGGCGAATCTTTTGAAACAGTAATGGTATTTTTTTCGACATCTTTATGGGTAACAAAATATGGCACCGATCGATCGCCTGTCGTAATCGTAAACCCGTGACGCTCTCCAATGGTGTAGAACCACGCACCGGTATGTACTCCAATGGCTTCTTTGCTCTGATTAAGAACTTTTCCTGGCTTTTGCTTGATGTAGTGACCAAGGAACTCTTTCATGTCGACGTCTCCTAAAAAGCAAATACCCTGGCTGTCTTTTTTTTGAGATGTGAACAATCCTGCCCGCGCTGCAATATTACGCACTGAAGATTTTTTCAAATGCCCAATCGGAAACAGCGCGAGAGAGAGCTGCTCTTGGCTCAACATCCAGAGAAAATACGACTGGTCTTTCGCCGCATCTACTCCGCTTTCAAGTATTGCTTTCTCGCCATGCGTTACGCGTGCATAGTGGCCAGTAGCGATAAAATCTGCCCCTTTTTCAAGTGCGAATCTTAAAAAGGATCCGAATTTAATTACCTTGTTGCAGAGCACATCAGGATTCGGAGTGCGCCCGGCTCTGTATTCTTCAATCATGTATTCAGCAACTTCTTTTTTATATTCTTCTTCGCAATCAAGAAAATGAAATGGGATACTAAGTGCAGCACACACCCGCATCGCATCGCGCTTCTCGTCTACCCAGGTGCAGGGCAGCCAATCAGGTGCCCAGGTTTTAATGAACACCCCATGGACTTCATACCCTTCTTTTTTCAGGAGATATGCGGCAACAGACGAGTCTACCCCGCCTGAAATCCCTACGAATACTTTTTGGCCGTTATTTTTCACGAAGAGATACTAGCATAAAATAAAATGCTGAGTATGTTATTTCAAATTCATCAGTTTTTTGAAGAGTTCGTACGTTGCGTATGCATCAGAGAATGCAGTATGCGCTTTACTGTTTTCAATGCCGAAATACTCGCAGAGCGCGCGTAGAGAAAACTTGTTGATGTCTCCTTGGTCATAGAGCTTTGCGAACGCAATGGAAATGGTATCAAGCCGGTGGTAGTGCATACCATTTGGAACGCCGGTTTTTCGAAACGCTCCGTCGATGAACGCAGAATCGAATGACACATTATGCGCAATCATCACTGCGCCTTCGGTTTTTTGCGCAAACACTTTCATCGCCTCATCCAGGCTGTATGCAAAGAGCCATGCCGATTCATCATAGCCGTTTACTCGAAGCGATTGTGGGTCGGCTGTTTCAATGTGTTCTGGCTTTACCTTCAAATCAACCTTATCAACGACTTCAAGTGTACCATTTTGGAATCGCGCAATAACTGCGCCAAGCTCTATGATTTCATATAGCTCCGGGTTGATACCGGTTGTTTCAACGTCGACGAATGCAAGTGGTTGATTAAGCATGATGGTTAGCTTCGCGATTTTAGGTAACGCCGAATGTTTTCTAGATGTTCAGCGTACGTGCGGGCATAGTGAATAGTACCTTCTTTATCATGAAGATAAAAGAGGTACGGCGAATCAGTTGGGTGTATAGTCGCTTCAATTGCGGCAAGGCCCGGGTTTGCAATCGGCTTCGGGGGAAGCCCCTTGTTTCTATACGTGTTAAACGGGCTCTCGAGAGCCAAATCAGCTTTCGTTAATTCCGCGCTCGATTTTCCGAGCAATACGGAAAACGGCGCATCAACTTGCAGCAGCGTTCCCATATCAAACCGCTTCCAGAGGATTCCGGCGATTACGGCGCGATCTTCCGGCCCGTTCGCTTCCCGTTCGACGATTGAGGCCATAGTAATAATTTCCTCCATAGTTCTTCCCGAAGTGTCCTGATCTAGTTTTAGCTTTTCAGTCCGGCGGACAAAGTTGTTGCGGAGGGTTGTAACGACCAGATCAGGCTTTGCGTTCGGGAAGAACGAATACGTATCGGGAAAGAGATACCCTTCGTACGGAGCCGCAAGTTCAAGGAATAACTTCGTATCAAATTCAGGGAACGTAGCGCCGAGCCGCACCGCCATGTCGCGAAAAGTAAAACCTTCCGGAAAGGTAACCTTCTTCTTTTCAATGCCAAACTGCTTGCCGGAAATCCGAAGCGCGAGCTCAAAAGCGCTTGCCGGCTTTTCGAAATAATAAAGCCCTTCGCTGATGCTTCGGTCGCTTCCCAACAAGAGCATCCAGAATTCGAACAGCCGTTCGGAACGCACCGCGCCGTCAGCCGTCAGTTCATTCGAAATTGAGAAAAGCCCCTGCCCCAATTCGATGGTGAGTTGGTACGGGCGCGGAAAAGCCTCCGGCGGACGATTGAGCGAAAGAAAATAAAAAAAGAGCGCGAAAAGAGCAACTAGTGCTCCGATGAGCATCTTTCCCCACTGCCTCGTACGCCCGCTATATGAATCTGAAAAAGACAAAGGTTCCACGATAATTAAATGGGTAGATTCGCAGGAGGTTCCGCCTTCTTTGCCTCGATGCGAGTAAAGGTTGGCGTTTCTGCAACCCGCCCTGGAAGATGGTACATCGTCGCAAGCTCTTCGGTCGTTAGAATAAACGGCTTCTCCCCGTTCCTCCCCGGAGAAGTAAAGTAGCTTTTAATGTCAAAAAAATCAAACGGCCGATAAAAGAAATATCTTTTTTTATACGCTGAAAGAAGCTTTGCTTTCTTTTCTATGATTCTATTACCCAACAGATCCTGCCAGGGAAAATCAAACGCCGTCGGTCCTTCCGGCTTGAATCCGTTCAATTCGCTTGAGTTGTACTGGCGAACGGCACCAGTCAATCCTGCGATCATGTCTGCATTAAAATTTTCCTTCTTCGCCAAATAAATCGCCCGAATGCCGGCATCGAAGCCGAATTTGTTCAAATTCCTCTCGATCGATTCGATTATGGCGCTTTGCCCCCTTGTCTCGCGAACCGTGGTCGTTACATCGCCGTCCTTCTGAGTGGTCATTTCTTTTCGAAGCTTTTTAATGAGCGCGCGTGCGCTGTCTTTCCATGATTTGCCTGATTCTTCTTCTCCTTTGTCGTTCTTTACCGTGAACCGGCTGGTATCGGCGCGAACAATGATTTGGAACCACACCTGCTCTCCCGCGCCGATGGAGCCCATGTATTCAAGTGTTGGAGTAATCGGATCGATGCGTTCCTCTTCTTCAAGAGAACCGACCGCTCTATCAAGGCCGTAGTCAACATACGTCTTTATGGGGTACGCATCTTCCTTCGTGAGAACGAATCGGCATCCCCACAAACTTAAGTCGGCATGCTTCGTAAATTCCGGAACTTGCAGCGTGTAATCGGGCACTTCTTTCACTTCTGCCTGCGGATATTGCGCGTAAATTTGCGTCTCGATTATTTTCTGGAATTTCGCATTTGTCCGGATGAAAAAGCGGATCTTCCCCTCGACTGAAACGATTTCCAGGGAAAAGTAGTTGCGAAGGTTTCCTTTCCAGTATTTGTCAAAAAAATTTCCCGTGCCTCCCGTTTGATAGAGCGCATTGAGCATCAGCTCCATGGCAACTGGTGATTTAAAAACATCTTTGGGCGGCTTTATTTCAAGCAGAACCCATTTAATGCCGTTGAGAAAAAGCGTATTAATGTAGCTCACCCACAAATTCCATGCAATAACGACCAGCACCGGTACGGCGATAAAAATGGCGATTTGGTTCAGGAAACTGCCGAATCCTGAAGAAAATTCTTGCATAGCTAGTAGTATACCAGACGAGCGAGCTTACTTTTTAAACTGAATCGGAATGCGAACCGTCTTTGGCGGCGTGCGGGCAAGATCAGGATGCGTTAAGACGACAAAGCCCGTTTTGGTGGTCGGAAGCATTGAAAGGTTAATGACCGCATTGAATTCTTGGATGCCGTCCGGCGTGCTTCCCGAAACGCCCGCAACCCTCTCTCCTGCCGGAATCGGCCGAAGGTCACTTAACGGCTTTCCCGCTGAGTCAATCACTTGTGCATAGAGCGCAACGCCGTTTACCGGAAGCCATTGACATGCGCCGACCGTGCCGGAAACTGGCACGGTAGTGGTAATAACCTGCAAACCTTTCGGCGCAAAAACAGCAAGGCCACACTCGCTCGGTGCGGGCGTTTCCGTCACTGTGTCTTTCGCATTATTACTTTGCGTGCTTGTTCCTGCCGTGTCTTGAGAAGGAAACAAATTTGCCAGAAGCGTGAGCGCAAGAAGAACGACAACAATGATGACGATCGGGTCATGACCCCCGAAGATTCCACTTGGTTGCGGCGCCTTTTCGTCAGCCATACTTATGCCGGGCTATATTTGCCCTCATCGCTCTTTTTGAAATATTTTGCGTTCTGCAGATTGACGATGATGGTGTTCCGCTTTAAGAAGCGCTCTTTCAGCACGCGATCAATGATTTCTTCTTTCGTCAGCGGCCCCTCTTTTTCCAGGATTTCGCGAATGACGTCTCGCACCACGCCTGGCTTGTATCCCCATTCAGCGAGCGCGTAGTAGCCGCGGCCGACCAGAACGAAACGAGGATCTTTAATGAGTTCGTTGTGGCAGGTTGCAACGTGCGTCTTTTTGTTGAACGTATCGCTGATCGCTTTTGCAACTTCTCGGAAGTGCATCGGAGAGCCGTGCTTTTTCATGATAAGGTACGCGTAGTCTTTGATGCCGCGCGTCTTTACGTTCTGCGAGTCGGCAGGGCCCCATTCGCCGAGCGGATTCTTTGCGATGCGCTTTGAAATGGAAAGCCAGCGTCGGGCGATTTCTTCGTTTTTATACTGCTCGGAAACGTTGGAAAGTTCCTCTATGAATCGGCTAATCAGGTCGTTTTCCGCCAAAAGTTCTCGGTCTGATATGTTCTGATAAATAGCATGCAGCGCTTCGTGGATCATTTCAGAAATTTCTTCGTCAATCGTCCAGCGGGATTTGAAATGAGGGTCTTCCTTCAGTTTTTTGAATTCATCGCCGAGCACCAAGTAGAAATGAATGTGGTTCTGCACTGACTTGTCTTTTGAAAGCGCGGTTAAAAGCTCCTCTTCGTGCACCATCACGCCGAGCGAATCAATGACGCTTTTGAGTTCTTGGAACGTTTTGTGTTCGCTCTTAAACGCCTCGCTTTTTCGAATAGCGTTCAAAGCCGCGTTTTCAATCTGCCGTACGCGTTCTCGAGTGATGCCGTATTTCTTCCCAATCGCCTCAAGCGTTTTCGGTTCTCCATCGCCAAGACCATACCGGTTGACGATAATGTCGTGCGCACGATCTTGCAGCTCTGAAAGCAGACGCTTGGTGACTTGTTTCGGTTTGAAATTGACTGAAGGCATGTGTGTTTTGGTTAATTTGTATAAGTTGATAGTATCATGCTTGCAAGAAAAGTCAACATATCCCCTAGCCAATCCGCTTGATGTCTTGGATAGTAAGCGCGATCATGAGTGCAATCAGGAGCATGAATCCGATGATGTGGATGATGCCGACAACTTCCTGGCTAAATTTCCTTCGGGTAACCGCTTCAAGGCCAAGAATAAGGAGCCGGCCGCCATCGAGCGCCGGAAACGGAATCAGGTTCAACACGGCCAAGTTAAGCGATATGAGCGCTACGAATGAGAGGAAGTAGCTGATGCCGACGCTTGCCGCCTCTGAAACCGCCCCGGCAAGCCCCACCGGACCGATGAACGCCTCAAGCCCGCCCTTTCCCTGCACCAGCGTTGCAATCAAGTTTCCAAAAGCAACAACAACGCTTTTCGTAATGAGCACGGATTCCTTCAACCCAACCCACATCGCCTTGAACGGAGAGAGTGTTATGACCGCTATCGGTTCAGCCGCAATGCCAATGGAACGAGTGCCGTTTTCCGAATCTATGGCCGGAATGATGGGAATGAGTTCCAGTTTTCCTTCCCGTTCTACGGTCAGCTGAATTTTGCTTTGCGTTTCGGAATTTTGCAGCAGCGAACGGATATCTTCGGTGTGCGGATTTTCTATCACCGTACCGGCAGAGCGAATTTCAATGATGCGATCGTGCAACCGGATTCCCGCATCTTCAGCCGGAGATTTCGGCAGAACGCTGATAACTTCCGGCGTGCCTTCAGGTACTACTTGCGGCACGCCGATCATGAATGCGGCTGAAAGCAGGATCCAGCCGAGCAGAAAATTGCAAACCACGCCCGCCACCAGCACCAGCGCCTGTTGGTACCGAGGGCGATTTAAAAAGAGCCGCTCAGGAGCAACGTCGGTTCGCGGTTCGATGGTGTTTTCTCCCGCAATCTTCACGAACCCGCCGATCGGCAGCGCGTTCAATGAAAAGGTGGTTTCCTTTCCCTTCCAGCTCGCAACCTTCGGCGGAATGCCGAAACCGAATTCATCAACCTTCATGCCGGAGCGCCGCGCGGCAAAGTAATGCCCCCATTCATGAACGAGCACCGTGATTAAAAGCACTGCAATAAAAATAATGGCCGTCATCGCTAGTTCAGAATTTCTTCCTCTTTTCTTTCAAACATTTTTTCAAGATTTCCGTTTCCGCCGTCGACAAGCTTCTGCAGATCGTCTTTTGCTTTAAAGAGAGCGTCTTCAGGAAGCCCGCCGTCCTTGATTCGAGCCAGCTCGTTTTCGCGAATTTGCCGAAGCTGGATGCGCGCGTCTTCCAAGCGTTCTTTCGCTACCTTCACCAGCTGCGCGCGGCGCTCGGTAGTGAGCTGCGGCACGATTACCCTGATTCCCTGGTCATCCACCGCGATTGAAAATCCCAGCTGCGATGCATGGAGCGCCCGCTCGACTTCCTTAATGAGATTCTTATCCCACGGAGCAACGCGAAGCGTTCGGGGGTCTTCGATGGCGATTGAGGAAACGTTCTTAATGGGCATGAACGATCCGTATGACTCGACCTGCACGTGGTCAAGGAGCGCCGGCGCCGCGCGGCCGGTATGGAGCTGCTGGTACTCCTTCTGAAGCCATTCTTCAATTCGCTTCACCTCAGACTGAAAATTTCCAAATGAATGCATGGGGCGAGTATAACACAGGGTTACGGCCGAAGCGCGGTAACGACATATTCCATGACCTGCTTCGGAGAAAGGTTGCCCTCTGTCAGCCATTTTTTTGCTTCATACAAGAAGCGAAGCTGCTCTCCGTCTTTTGCATTCTTTTCTTTCAATAATCGTTCGTATTGGTCAAGGAGCGTCAGCGCTTCATACTTTCGGGCTTCGATTTCTCCTTCCCCCGCGAATGCCTCCTTAATATGAGCAAGTTGCGCTGCCTCCGGAAGAGAAGTGAAATCTTTTTTGCCGGACTGAGCGCCTTCTTCGCCATTCATAAATAGGAGCGCCCTTGAGCGTATCGTTTCCGGCAACAGAAGCGGCCATGGCGTAATGAGGCAGAAGCGTATCTCTTCGCCCGGCTCTTCAAGCGTTTTTAAGAGCGCCTGGTGCGCTTCCGGGGTCATCACGCCGAAGCTTGCAATAATATAGTATGGCCGATCGCGCCGTTCGCTATTGAGCGAAACGAGCGAATGCGCATGTTCCAGGGAAAGCTTCGGTTCAGTGAGCAGGTAGGTTTCAAAGTCATGGCTTTCGAGCAATTCAGAAAGCTCTCCGCCGCTTGCAAGGCCCCCCTTAAAGATGAACACTTTGTTATGCGGATGTTGGGTGATGGCGGTGTGCATGTTATTTTTTCGAAAGCATCGAGCGCTTATACGCATCCAGGTGCTCAAGCGCAATACCGGTTCCTTTCGCAACGCAGTACAGCGCTTCGTCTGCCAGGCGGACCCGAACGCCGGTTTGCTGTTCGATCAGCTGGGTCAGGTTGCGCAGCTGGCTCGTGCCGCCCGTCATGATGATTCCATGATCGATAATGTCAGAGGCGAGCTCGGGAGGAGTTTGCTGCAGCACGTGCTTAATCGCTTTTACCATTTGCTTCAGTTCCGCATCGATGGCGCGGGCGAGTTCGTTCGTCGTTACTTGCACCGTTTTCGGAAGCCCTTCAATCAGATCGCGCCCTTTCACCTGCTGTTTTTCATCTTTTACTACCGGCATGGCCGATGCATGGGAAATTTTCAGTTCTTCTGCCGTTTTGTCTCCGATTGAAAGCCCGTGCGTCCGCCGCAGGTAATCGACGATTGCCTGATCGATTTTGTTCCCCGCGCACTTTACCGAAGTGCAGGCAACGATGCCGCCGAGCGAAATCACGGCCACGTCGGTGGTGCCACCGCCAATGTCGACGATCATGAATCCACGGGATTGATTGATCGGAATCCCTGCGCCGATTGCCGCAAGAATCGGCTCTTTCACGATTACCGCGCTTTTTGCTCCGGCGCGAATGGTTGCCTCAACCACCGCGCGGCGCTCGGTTGAAGTGATACCGGCAGGAACGGAGACCAATACATCCGGCTTGAACCAGTGGAATTTTCCGAGCGCCTTGTTAATGAAATGGCGGAGCATTGCCTCCGTCACGCGGTAGTCCGCAATGACGCCGTCTTGCATCGGCCGGTAGACGATGACCGTATCGGGAGTTTTTCCGACCATATCCTTCGCTTCGCCGCCGATCGCCAAAATGCGATTCGTCTCGCGCGAAACGGCAACGATCGACGGCTCGTTCAAGATAATCCCCTTTCCGGAAGCATAGACGAGGCAGTTGGCAGTTCCCAAGTCTATGCCGATTTTTTTGTGCCACGGCAATTGAAACATGTGTCCAAAGTATACGGTTCGGGCCGAAAGTTTCAACCTTGCTTTCAAGTTTTTGCAGTTAACCGTACACTAGACACATGCAGGTTATCTCTGTCATTCCGATTCAGAAAGGTATTCCGTTCGATACCCTTACCTACTACTCCCACGATCCGGTACCTGAAGGATTCTTGGTGCAGATTCCGCTCCAGTCTCGGCAGATTACCGGCGTGGCAATCGAGTCGAGATCGCTCTCGGATGCCAAGCTTGATGTCAAATCGTCGGCTTTTTCGCTGAAGAAAATCAGCCAAATTATCGGGCCGAGCAGTATCGACCGAATATTCCTTACCGCTGCCAAAAAAGTAGCGCGGCGTTCCTTTATTCCGCTTGGCGCGCTATTAGGAGAAATACTCGTGAGTGCAACCCTTGAACAGCGGCAATATCTGACAAAAGAATCGAGCGCCGAATCGAAGCACCAGGCGCCGCTGTTTGTCCAAGGAGACAGCGCCATGCGCGCGGATGACTACCGAATGCTTATTCGCGATGCCCTCGCAGGGCATCAATCGGTGCTCTTCATTGCGCCGACCATCGGCCAGGTAGAAGAGTGGCGAGCAATTCTTGCAAAAGGAATTGAGAAGCGTTCATTCGTTTTACATAGCGACGTTACCAAAACCGAACAGAAAAAAATCTACCGCGAGCTGTTTCAGCGGGAAGGAGCGTTCATCCTCTTTGCAACTCCCCACTATGCGATGATTCCATGGCTTGAAACGCCGATCACGATTCTTGATAATCTCTCTCATGTCGGCTACCTCTCCCACGGCAGTGTTCCGGTCGATTATCAGGAATTCTATCGAACCATCGTTGCAGCACGGAACAAAAAGTTGGTACTCGGCGACAGAGTGATTCCGTTCCGATATGTATGGGAAGAAGAAAAAAATCCGCGCAGCTTGTTTCCGCGCAGCTACCTTCCAACGAAACTGCACATCCTCGATACTTCAAAACGCACGTTCGAGAACATCAGCCAGGAAATAGTCGAACTGCTCCGCCATACGGATGTCACCCAAAAGAAAGTGTTCGTCTACGCGGAGCGGAAAGGGATCGCCCCATACTCCGTCTGCCGAACCTGCAAAATGGTCATCAAGTGCCGCCACTGCGCCGCATCGCTCGTGCTTCGCAGTGTTACCGGGTCGGACGGAAAAAAGGAACGCGCGTTCCTTTGCCCAGAGTGCGGCAATCAAGAGCCAAGCACCTATACCTGCGCCAACTGCGGCAGCTGGGATATCGAGGCAAGAGAAAGCGGTAGTGAAGGACTTTTCGAAGCGATAAAAAATCTGAACCTCTCGCTCCCGACGCTTCTGATTGAGGGAGAACGGGAAACTGATGAAGACATTAAGCGGGCGCTTGAGAATGCGCCACGGGGAGCAGTTATTATCGGCACCGACCGGGCGTTTTCATTCCTGCGGGAGACCGATTTCTCAATTATTCCCCACTTCGACCGACTGCTAAGCAAAATGACGCTCGGCGCCGGAGAGCGAACGCTGCGCCTTCTGTACCAGCTTGATGAAATTACCACCGACCGGATCATCCTCGTAACCAAGAATCCCACGCAATCATTTTTGAAGGCGCTCGAAAAGAAAGAATTGGGAAAATACGTTGAAGAAGAAAAAGAAGTGGCGCGAGCGCTCGGCTATCCGCCGTTTGGCACCATGTTCAAGGTAAGCATCCGCACGCCGGAACACGATCGCGAAAACGCCGTCGAATCGGTGATAGCCGCCTGCAAACCGCTTGAAGCGTTCCATGTGAGCTCGAAACGCAGCCGCCCCGGCGCCGCCTACGTGACGCTTATCTTCTTGGTAAAAGCCGGACGATCGTTTTTCGAAAGCGACACCGGACACTACGAACGACTGGTTGCCGAACTTTCCCTCTTGCCGTATCGGCCGAACATTGAAGGCAACCCTGATCGGGTCATATAACCACTCTCTTGAAACTTTTCTTTTGGAAACACGCATATTTTTTCTCGTGAAAAATTACTCCGCTCGTCTTACACCGACTGCGCGAGGTTCCCAAAAGAAAATTTCTGCGTTCGTTTGACTGAGAAGCCAGAACTGTTTTTTGAGAGGCTCCGCAGGCGGGTAGCCGAGGCTGAGCAAAAAATCACGAGATTTTTATGCATACTCTCAAAAAATAGTTCCGGGCAAATCATATCTTAGGTAATTTGCGCCAGCACAAATCATGTGGTACGATTTCGGCTCATGCCAATTATCAATGTAGAAATGAAAAAAACCGGCACCGAAAATCCAACGAGCCTCATTCGCCGATTTTCGCGCAAGATGCAGGAAGCCGGCATCATCCCGAAAGTAAAAGGAAAGCGATACAGCCAGCGCGCGCCATCATCGCTCTCTTTAAAAACGATGGCACTGCGAAGAATCGCGCGCCGAAAAGAAGTCGAACGGCTCAAGAAACTTGGCAAAATGTAAAGATTTCATGGAACGCTTCGAACAACGTGGTGTCGTAGCAATTCGAGAAACAAAAGGCAAGCTCCCCCGCTTGCCTTTTGTGCAGTTGCGCGATGCGATTTTAGGAAAGCATTACGAAGTAACCATTGTTTTCTCTTCGCCACGCAGCATTAAAAATTTAAATAAAGTACATCGAAAAAAAGATTACATTCCGAACGTACTCTCATTCCCGCTCGAAAAAAAGAGCGGCGAAATCTACGCTTGCCTCTCTCAAATTCGGCGCGATGCGAAGCAGCACGACCAAACCTACGAAAAATTCTTACTTTTCTTGATTATTCACTCCATGCTCCATTTGAAAGGTTACGCCCACGGTAGTAAAATGGAAAAAGCAGAAGCAAGTTTCTTGCGCCGCTTCACATAAACGATGCAAAAAATCGCCGTAGGTATAGACATGGGAACCAGCACCACCAGGGTGATTGTTTCAGAACGAGACAAAACATCCGGCGCTTTAACCGTGCTCGGTACCGGCATCTCTGAAACGCGCGGCATGCGACATGGCTACATCGTGAATAAGGAAGAAGCGGCAATTTCCATTGAACGTGCCGTGCGGGAAGCAGAAAAAAATTCTGGGCTTCGCATTCGACGCGCCTGTGTATCACTCGGCGGCATCGGGCTTTCGTCGGTGTACGCAAGCGGAAGCGCCATCGTTACCCGCGCCGACGGAGTGATTACTTCCCTTGATATCGAAAAAGCGATGACCGAAGCGGAGCGCGATTTGGATTTGAAAAACAGAACCATCCTCCACGCCTATCCTATTTCATTTAAGATCGACGGCAAAGAAATTCCAGGCCGGCCCGAAGGAATTCAAGGAACAAAAATCGAAACGAAAGTGCTCTTCATTACGAGCTTCAGCCAGCACCTCGATGATCTGCTGGAAGCAATGCAAGCGGCTGGCGTGGTTGTTGAGCAAATTATTGCCACTCCGATTGCAACGAACCACGTACTCTTAACCGATTTGCAGCGCAATTTCGGATGCGCCATCATCGACATCGGAACGGAAACGGTTTCGGTTGCCGTGTATGAAAATAACACCCTTACTTCGCTGCACGTATTCGGCATCGGCTCGCTCGACATTACCAAAGACATCGGGCTTGGGCTTCGCATCAGCCCGGAAGAAGCTGAAAACGTAAAAATTGGCGCCGTGCAATTCCAGAACTATCCGAAAAAGAAACTCGACGAAATCATCGAAGCGCGCCTCTCGGACATTTTCGAACTCGTTGACAAATATTTTAAAAAAATCGGGCGCAGCGGTTTGCTTCCAGCCGGTGCCATCATCATCGGCGGCGGAAGCCAGCTGCAGCTCGTTGAAAGCGTTGCGAAAGCAATGCTCCGCATTCCGGCAAAGCACGGGTACGTTGACATGCCGGGAATCAAAGCGCCCATTTCCGATCAGCGCTTTTTGGTAGCGTATGGCTGCACGCACTACCGCATTAATAGCGATAACTATGAAGAAGGCGGCAAGCTGAATACTTCAATGGGTGGCATTCTCGCGAGCTTGAAGCAATTTTTCAAACAACTGATTCCGTAAGTTCTTTACAGTCACAAACAAAGAAATAAAACTCCATATTGTCAATAGAATCGGTGTTTCTATTCCCTTTTCAAGCCTTTCTGCTATGATAGCCCTATACTCATTAGAGAGAGTGAAATATGCCTAAAATCAACCCAGATATAGAAACTGCGGCGCGAATAAAAGTTGTCGGTGTTGGCGGCTCGGGAGCAAATGCAGTCAACCACATGATCAATTCGAAAGTTCGGAGTGTGGAGTTCATTGTCATGAACACCGACGTGCAGGACCTTCATAAAAGCCAAGCAGAAAAGAAAATCCACCTTGGAAAGAACCTCACCAAAGGTCTTGGTGCCGGCATGAATCCGGATATCGGCAAACGTGCTGCTGAAGAAACCAAAGCCGAGATCCAAGACGCGCTCAAGGGCGCCGACATGATATTCATTGCCTGCGGCATGGGCGGCGGAACCGGAACCGGCGCGGCCCCAATCGTTGCGCGCGCGGCGAAAGAACTCGGTATTCTTACCGTTTCAGTCGTTACCAAACCGTTCTTCTTTGAAGGCAATCAGCGCATGCGCATTGCTGAGGCCGGCATCGACGAGCTCGAGAAAGAAGTTGATGCGATTATCGTCATTCCAAACGACCGCCTCCTCGCGATTGCCGGAAAGGACATGAGCTTCAAAGACGCGTTTGCGAAATGCGACGAAATCCTTCGCCAGGCTGTTGAAGGCATCTCTGACCTCATCGCTTCCCCGGGTCTCATTAACGTCGACTTCGCCGACATGAAGAGCGTACTTACCGACGCAGGAACGGCGCTGATGGGCGTTGGCGCGGCAGGCGGCGACGGGCGCGCAGAAAAAGCAGCCCTGCAGGCAATTAACTCTCCCCTTCTCGACATCTCTATTAACGGCGCAAAAGGCGTCCTCTTTGCCATCAGCTCGAACGACGACCTTACCATGGCGGAATTCCAAGATGCCGCAAAGGTCATTACCGAATCGATCGACAAAGACGCTCGGGTCATTATTGGAACCATCATCGACGACCGCATTAAAAAAGGCGAACTCAAGATTACGGTTATCGCAACCGGTTTTCCAAGCGACATTTCAAAGAAAGCAACGCTCTTCCAGGGCAACGCGATGCCGCAGCCGGTTCCGCGAACCGAACCGCGCGAAGCTGAGCGAAAGGAAGCAATACAGCCGATGGTGCAAAAAGTTGAACCAAAACCGCTTGAAGATGTTGACGACGAAGATGATCCTGACTGGGGCGCTATTCCGGCATTCCTCCGAAGAAATAAGAAATAACAAAAAGCGCAGCATCAAAACTGCGCTTTTTGTTTACGTGCTATAATTTGGCACCATGACGTACGATTTAATCATTATCGGAGGCGGCCCAGCAGCCTGTGCAGCTGCCGTGTATGCCGCCCGAAAACAATTGAAAACGCTTCTTGTCGCAGAGGAAATCGGCGGGCAATCAAACGTGTCTGAAACCATTTATAACTGGATCGGCACCAAAGAAATCTCGGGTACTGATCTGGCAAAAAGCCTGCACGAGCACATTAAAGCGTATGCCGGCGAGAATGGCTTCCTGACGCTGCTAATCGGCAAGCGGGTAGAAAAAATAGAGAAGCCCGATCAATTCGTGGTAACGCTTTCAAACGGCGAAACCGCAGCAGGAGCTACGGTATTGGTTGCAACCGGCAGCCGCCACAAGAAGCTTGATATTCCGGGAGCAGCCGAATACGACAACAAAGGAATTATGTACTGCGCAACCTGCGATGGCCCGCTTTTTGCCGGACAGCCGGTCGCAGTCATCGGCGGCGGCAATGCCGGATTTGAAGCAGCAGCACAGCTTGCCCAATATGCCGAGCATGTTACCCTATTGCACCGAAGCGAAAATTTTCGTGCCGACCAGATTACCGTCGACATGGTGCTGAAAAATGAGAAGGTGTCTGCTGTTAAAAATGTCGAATTAGTATCGGTGCAAGGTTCGCAGTTTGTTGAAAGCATTTCGTACAAAATAAAAGGAACCGATGACGTTATTACCCTTCCGGTGGGGGCTGTTTTTGTTGAAATCGGCCAGTTGCCCAACACCGAACTTATTGCAGGGCTTGCCGAGCGCGATGAACTCAATCGGGTTGTCGTTGATCCGAAAAATCAGCGAACGAACGTTCCGGGGCTCTGGGCTGCTGGGGACTGTACCGACGGGCTGTATCATCAGAACAATATCGCCGCAGGCGATGCCGTCAAAGCCATCGAAGACTTGTATCTGTGGTTCAAGCGCGGCGGTAAATAATATTCGGAGGAATGCCAGAGTGGTTGAATGGGCCGCTCTCGAAAAGCGGTAGAGCCGAAAGGTTCTCGAGAGTTCGAATCTCTCTTCCTCCGCCAAGAGAACTTAGTATCGGCATAACCTACAACCCTATGTATGTGGGGCGACCCAGTTAGTTTTTTCCTTGTTTACGGTACGTTTGTTTAATTTCCGAGTAAAGCTTTTTGGTAGTAGCTTTCCTAGCGTTTTCCTTAGAAAACAATTCGACTGGGTATTTTTCTTTTACTTTTTTCAATTTTTCTTCAAGAATCTTTTGGAGATCCAAATCGAGTATGACACCCATATCTAAACAGTAGATAAGAATATCTGCCAACTCTTTCTTTATTTTTTCTAATTGCTCTGCATCAACTTTTTTCTTATTGCGAGTATTGTCCCACTGGAAGATCTCAAGAAGCTCTGCACTTTCAATAACGAGAGATTTTGCTATATCCGCAGGGTGAAGATTGTCCCAACCTCTTTCTTCAAGATATTCTTTTACTTTTTTCTTAAGGCTATTCATTACTTTTATTATAATAAAAAATCCCGTCCCGTGGTTAGTACCACAGGACGGGTTTTGTTGCATCATTTCAGCAACTGCAATGCCTTGACGAGATACGTCTCGGCCATACCCCAGTCGATCTGGTCGAGAGCACTTCCGCTCGGCCGAAGCTTGCCTTGAGCATCAATCGAGATGTCGGGAAACTCCCGATACAGAGGCTCGACGAGCCCGATGCTTTCAGGTCCGAGTCCGCCAGCCGCGACGATCCCGAGATTGGGAAACGCTTCCTTGATCGCTCGAGCGAACGGAATGAGTCCCACAGCATCCATGCCGAGTCCTCGCCCCATGCTCTTGTCGAGAAGGACGTGCTGAGCGACACCTTCGTAACCCCGAAGCCGTTCGACGACTTCTTGCGGATCGTTGTTGGCTTGCTCAATTGCATTCTTGCCGACTTGGAGAATGACCTCCAGCTGCTTGCGCGAGGCGTGAACCACACCGGCGACGTGTCCTGGATCTGGCCAGACCATGTCGAGTTGCAGAGCGTTGATACCGATGCCTCCGAACTTGATCGCGCGACCGAGACTTTGGAAAACATCGATCGCATCGTAGTCCGCATAGTGCAGGCAGTTCATCGTCTCGTCCGAGCCGAAGATGTCAGCGATCGTCTCCTTGGAAGGGAACGCTTTCGTCCATTTGGTCTCAAGACCATGAAGCGTCTTGTAGCTCATCATCACGCCGACATGAAGCCGACGGTTCTGTTCTGCTCCAAGGTTCGTCTTGAACACCGCGAGCATACGTTGGACCTGCTCAAAAGTCATGAAGTCGGTGATGCCGACGTATGGGATGTACATGATTTGGCCTCCTTTGTGTTTTTGGTTTATGAATGTGTCTATCTGACTTGGATATTACTGATTTTATGGAGAAAGTCTAGGAAAATAAACCCGACCTACATACCCCATTTCAATCTCCAAAGATCTGCTGAATAACCTTATGGTGCCTCACCACCCTGGTACTTAACCCACGATCCCCGCGGTTTGAACGTAGTGAAGAACTGCGGGAGATTCGAACGGGAAAGGGGTCGGGAAAACGGGAGTTTTCCCGTGGTGGAGGTATTGGAACCGCCTGGTTCCAAAGCATAGTACTGAGTTTTTCGAAGTACGAGCAGTGAGATTCTCACCATCTCCGCAGAAGTGGAAACGGAGCCGTTATGAGGCTCCGTTTTTTTCAATAATGAAATGTTTCCAGAAAAAAGATTGCGCTGCCGTTTAGGATAACATGGACAATGGATACGAGAGTAAAGTCTCTGAATTTCCAATACAGAAAATTGAAAAAGATTCCGCTTAGAAAAATTAAAACAATTGAAACCGCATCAAGCGGATAAAAACTGTGCATACCGGTAAATACAACGGTGTTCACTCCGTAGTTCAATGCCGAACTTCTAAAGATTTCTTTCCCCAACCGCAAAAGATATCCCTGGTAGAGAAAAACCTGCAGAATGGAGCCCATAACGGTATGCTGCAGAAAAGTAAGCGATCCGGTCGTGAAGAAGAACATTGCCACCAGGAATGCCGCTATGGTTCCGATGTAGGAAGTGAAAAATGCATCAACCTGCTTGTTGTTAGGAAAAACATCGGTTAGCTTCCATCTTTTTACGATTACGATGCGAATCGCACTTATGACGACTACCAACAGAAAGACGCTCACCAGAACTTCAAGATTGTTCCGTATCGGAATGATTCCGAAAATCAAGAGGCAAGGGGCAAAAACGGCAATGAAAACGTACTCGGCGCAAAGCAAGAGTTTCTGAAAAGAAAAGTGTAAGGAACTTGGATTCATAATCAGTCATTTTCCTAAACTGTATTCCTCAAAAAAATCTTTGTCAATTTAAACGAGTATTATGCACATCAGCGCTTGACTTTCACGGTGCTTTTTCTACACTTATAGAAGAATTGTTAACTTGCATGTTTTGTTTTTTACATTTAAACCTTAAGTATGGATCTACGTCAGAATTTTCCTGCCACTAAAAACATCAACGGCGAACTGTTTCTTTTTGTATCACTCAAAAAGAAGCGAGGAAAAGAGCGCTTTATCTATCAGTCAACCACTGATGGCACAAAAGCTTATTTCTCTTTCACCAAAGATGGAGCAAAGAAAGATTCTGAGAAGCAAAACATTGCCGTCCCCATGTTCCGTAACCCTTTTCGCTCATTTGTAGCGTGGTTTTTGTTCCTTATCCCCCGCTAGCCAATATCCAATGATCTACCCGTACATTCCGTACGGGTTTTTTATGCTCTCTTGACAAACAGAAGATATTATTTATAGTGAAGCAAAATTCATCTTTTAAAAAACTCTGTATGGAAGCAATTGTTATTCCCTTAAAGCTTAATACTCCACAAATAGACCATAAAGAAGCAAAGGATTTACCCAAGTTAAAGAAAAAGAGGCGTGTCGCTAATTCCCCTCTTTTCCTACCAACCGTATTATTTTTTTATATACCTGTTCTGGTTGGTACCATACTATTGGTAGCATCTCTTTTAAAAAGTCTTTTGTGAACCTCCCTGCAGCCAACCGGCTGCAGTTTTTTATTCTGTGAGCGATACAGGAATCGGCTATCACGTAGCCAGGTGTGTTTCGACCTCGATGACTCGATAACGAAACTCCTTTCGATTCCGTACGCATGCAAAGCAGTTTGCATGCTATCGCCTCAGCCGTCTTGCGTCTGTGAGCGATACAGGAATCGAACCTGTGACCTCAGCAATGTCAATGCTGCGCTCTAACCATCTGAGCTAATCGCTCGCTCGTCCTGCTATCCTAGCGTATTTTGATATTTTTTCAAAAAAATTGATTTTTACCAATTTACTGGTACAATCTTTCGCACTGGCCCTATCGTCTAACGGTTAGGACGCCGGCTTTTCAAGCCGTTAATCGGGGTTCGATTCCCCGTAGGGTCACACAGCCAGAATTGGAAACAAAAAGCGACTGAATGAATTTCTTCAAACAGTCACATTAGCTTACTTAAGAATAATAAATTTTTGTTCCAGGGAATTTTTTTTCGAAGAACAAACAAAGAGAGACATATATTCCGCTCCAACTTGCGGTTTCAAGTTTTTTAAGCGAGAAGCCCTTTCCGTTGGGTAGGTACTTATAGTTAGAAAAGACAATGTAGTCAGCATATGTGATATCTTCAAGGTCTGAACTAATTCGTTTTAATATCTCTTCAGACGGCATATCGTCTCCCTCAAAAATAAGCTCTCTAATCTCGAAGTTTTCCGTGTCGACAAGTCGTGCATTATAAGCCATAACAAAAAGTTTAAGGTTTTGAATTACCTTACCACTTACCTCATATTTGGCAATAGAACCTTAAATATCCCCACCCTACTCACAGAAAATGGGCTATGATTAGTGCAAACCGATCTTCATCATGAAAGGAACACCTGACTCAGCAGCAATGTTACGGAGTGAGTACTTTTATTCTTTGGTACAGTGGCTTATTTATAACAATGAATCAACAGCCGAAGAACTACAGAAGGCGAGTAAACAATATGCGAAAGTCTTATCTCTTCCGGGAGATTTAGAAACTACCCATGAGGGCATACACCGACAGTTGAAAAATAAAGACAGCGAGATATGGAAAAATCTCGACGCCATCATCAACAGCGGCACAGACAATGCATTAAAAACATTATGGAAAGAAGCCTTGCGAAAGAATGAAATTACGTTTCCTCTTTAAAAAAGAGCCCCCTCAAAGAGGGGGCTTGATTTTTTAATACACAAAAGTTTTTTTGCGGAATACTGCTTCCGATAGAATGCGTTGAACGGCCCGTTCAACCGGCATGTCATCGTAGGGAATGATTACGTCCGGCTTAACAAAACCTTGTTTAACCAGTAAATGTTCTTTTTCGGCAGTATGAAGCCGTTTGTTGATTTCTGCTTCTATTTCTTCCTGGCTTCGATTTGATTCCCACAACCGCTTTTCGAGCCGCCGCCGAAGAACCGGAAGAGAAGTGTTTAAGTTAACCAATAGCACATTGTCGCCAAAAATTTCTTTAACCCTTTTTCCGCCATTTGCATCGAGATCCAAGGCCATTTTCTTTTTTTCTGTAATGGCAATACGCTCGACTTCTGAGGCAAGCGTACCGTACAGGTTATTGTTTCCTGTGTACGGATTTGTTTCGATGTAATCTTCCATCTCGAAATCCGTTACGGTTGGAAAATGAAAATAATCTGTTCCATGAACTTCATTCGCGCGCAATTTCCTGGTTGTACCGGAAACAGCAAAGGAAAATACATTTGGCAAGACGTTTACAATGCTTTTTTGACCTGTCCTGACAAGGGTGGTTTTTCCTGAGCCTGAAGGGCCGAAAATACAGATGTGTTTGTACTTCAAGGTTACGCGAGCATAGTTCCGTTCTGCATCTTTTATATCTGCTAAAAGATGTTCTAAGTCTTTTCTTTTAATGAGCATAAGATAATAATTTTTTCTCAAGGTACCATAACTTTTGAAAATAGCAATTCTATTGGTACCCAGAACGAAAGTATTTCGCCAAATGCGCTTGTGCTTCGTACCCAAAAAAGTACACTGAATGACTACTGGGCACGGCGGGGCAAGTAGTGTTAAAAAACCTTCCATATGCTATAAAAACTTATTCATGAAAATATTGTCGATAGAAACAAGCTGCGACGAAACCGCTGTTTCGGTACTTGAAGGCAACGAGCATACAATAACCGTACTTGGAAATGCGCTCGCAAGCCAAATTGAGCTCCATGCCCAGTATGGCGGAGTGTTTCCGGCGCTTGCGAAGCGCGCACATGCTGAAAAATTCGTTCTGCTTCTCAAAGAAGCTCTTTCGGAATCAGGCATGCTTATTGAAGGCAATGCAGATCTTCCAGACTTAAAAGAACAACTCGAATTTTTAAACGAAAAAGAAACAACCCTGAAAGAGCACTTTCTTCCTTTTTTCTCGCAATACCAGAAACCTGCCGGAGTAGACTACATTGCGGTTACTTCTGGCCCCGGCCTTGAACCGGCGCTGTGGGTTGGCATCAACGCCGCCAAAGCATTAAGCACCGTGTGGGACATTCCCCTTTTCCCGATCAATCACATGGAAGGGCATGTCGTTTCTGCTGTATTCCAGCAAAAAAACGAAAATAAATTTTCGCTCCACGAGCTTAGCTACCCTGTGCTTGCACTGTTAGTTTCTGGCGGGCATACAGAATTGGTTGTAAGCGACGAACCGCTTCAATACAAAAAAATCGGCCAAACACGAGATGATGCCGTTGGCGAGGCGTTCGACAAGGTTGCACGGATTTTAGGGCTTCCGTATCCAGGTGGACCAAAGATTTCCGCTTTTGCAAAAGAATCGCGCGAACAAAATTTAGAAAAATTTATCGAGCTTCCCCGCCCTATGCTTCACTCAGGAGATTATGATTTTTCCTTCTCTGGCTTGAAAACAGCCGTACTCTACGCAACCCAAAAAAAAGAACTTTCTGAAAATGACAAGAAATCGATCGCGCAGGAATTCGAAGAAGCGGCAGTTGAAGTACTTGTTTCAAAAACCGCCAAAGCAATCGAAGAGTTCAATGTGCAAACGCTTCTGGTCGGCGGCGGCGTAGCGAATAACGAATGGCTTCGAGCTGAACTCACGAGGGCTATAAAGGAGCAGTACCCGCAGGTTACCCTTTTATTTCCTACCAAAGATCTCACTACCGACAACTCGGTCATGATCGGCATGACGCTTTACTACCAACTGCTGCACGAGAAGAATAAAAAAACCGCTTCCAATATTTTGAAAGCGGATGGGAATTTAAGTTTTTAGAAAAGTACCTGTGCTGTTTCCTTAAAAAGGATTTTCAAACTTTTTACTAGTGTGGGCTCTAAATTTGCTTCTGCCTTAGCCACGATCGCTCTCATCCTTGCCCTGCATGATTGCTGCAAATCATAAATCTGTTGCCAGGCCGTACTCTTTACATCAACCATCCTCTCGGCACCTTTCAGAGTGAAGAAGATAGCCAATATTTCATCTTTACCTGCGGAATGAATCTTTGAGTTGAAGAGAAAGAGTTGCTGAAGAATATTTTCCGGTTTTGCAGAGAGCAGATTCTCGAGTGATTGATTTGTACCCATTTTTCATTATTTTTTTGTTATTTTACTATGTTTTTATCATAAGTCAATAGTCCTCCCTAAAACAGCCTAAAAATGGTATATTTTTTCGATGGAATCGGAAAAATTACCCGATAAGCTCTTAAAACCTTATAATCCGGCTGACGAAGAAAGCCGGCTCTACAGTGCATGGGAAAAATCAGGGTTTTTTAATCCTGATACGCTGATTGAAAAAGGAGCTATCCCAAAGGACGCAGAGCCCTACTCTATCATCATGCCGCCGCCGAATGTTACCGGTGTGCTGCATATGGGCCACGCGCTTATGCTTACGGTGCAGGATATTCTTATTCGCTACAAGCGCATGCGTGGGTTTAAAACACTGTGGATTCCAGGAACCGATCATGCGGCCATTGCAACACAATCGGTGGTTGAAAAGAAAATTCAGAAGGAAGAAGGAAAATCGCGCCACGACCTTGGCCGTGAAGAACTGCTAAAACGAATTGAGCAGTTTGCCGCAGAAAGCCATGACACCATTGCTTCGCAAATTCGTGTTATGGGCGCATCGTGCGATTGGTCGCGTGAGGCATTTACGCTCGATGAGGCACGCTCAAAAGCGGTGCGCACGATGTTTAAAAAAATGTACGACGACGGCCTTATTTACCGTGGACACCGAATCGTGAACTGGGACCCGAAAGGCCAAACAACCATTTCAGACGACGAAATCGTGTACAAGGAAGAAAAAACAAAATTCTACTATTTAAAGTACGGCCCGTTTACCATCGGCACCGCTCGTCCAGAAACGAAGTTTGGCGACAAGTATGTAGTTATGCATCCCGATGATGCACGGTACAAGGAATATACTCATGGGCAGCAGTTAGAACTTGAATGGATTAACGGCCCGATTACGGCAACGGTTATCAAAGACGAATCGATCGACATGGAATTCGGCACCGGCGTGATGACCATTACGCCATGGCATTCTGTTGCTGATTTTGAAATCGCCGAACGGCACAATTTAGATAAAGAACAAATTATTGATGAATATGGAAAACTGCTGTCCGTAGCCGGAGACTTTGCCGGCATGAAGATTGCCGATGCGCGAGAAAAAATTGTTGCTCGCCTGGAAGAGAAAGGATTGCTCGAAAAAACCGAAGATTATACGCACAACATTGCCACTGCAGAGCGAACTGGCGGCATTATTGAACCGCAAATTAAATTGCAGTGGTTCATTAATGTTAACAAGGAAGTTCCAGGGCGCGGAAAAACGCTGAAAGACCTGATGCGGAAGCCTGTTTCGAACGGACAGATTGTTATCGTTCCCGACTATTTCAATAAAACTTATTTCCATTGGATCGATAATTTGCGCGACTGGTGCATCAGCCGGCAGATTTGGTACGGGCATCGAATACCAGTGTGGTACCGAGGAGATGAAATAGTTGTAGGCACAGAAGCGCCAGGGGGAGATGACTGGAAGCAAGATGAAGATACGCTTGATACCTGGTTTTCTTCCGGACTATGGACATTTTCAACACTTGGCTGGCCAGAAGAAACTAAAGATTTAGAAATGTACCATCCAACAGATGTACTTGAAACAGGCTATGAAATCCTCTTTTTCTGGGTTGCCCGCATGATTTTGATGACAGAGTACGCGCTTGATGCTATCCCCTTTAAAACGGTATACCTCCACGGTACCGTTAGGGACGGTAAGGGGCAAAAGATGTCAAAAAGTCTGGGAAATGGCATTGACCCGCTCGATATTGCCCAAAAATACGGCGCTGATGCCGGGCGCATGGCGCTCGTGGTGGGAACTGCCCCTGGAACCGATAGCAAGATCTCGGAAGACAAAATTAAGGGTTACAAGCATTTTGCGAACAAACTTTGGAATATTACCCGATTCATTTTTGCCAACACCGGCACGGATTCGCTTTCTGCTCCGCTTAAGGATACTGACCAAGCAATTTTTGATGCCTGGAAAAGCGAGGCAAAAAGCATTACGGATGACATAGAACAATTCCGGCTTCATGTAGCCTCAGAAAAAATATACCAGTATGTTTGGACGACGCTTGCCGACGTACTGATTGAAGAGAGCAAGCAAATTCTTTCCGGAACCGATGAAAAAGCTAAGCTATCGCGCCAAAAGTTGCTTTTAGAGCTCCTCGCAGGAAACTTGAAACTCCTACATCCGTTCATGCCGTTCGTTACGGAAGCTATTTGGGAATTACTTCCTCTGCCGAACAAGCGCGAGTTTGTTATGATTGAACAATGGCCAGTGGAGTAGGAACACACCACATTGTTTTTGCAATTATTACAGGGCTCCTCCCCTCTTTTATTTGGCTCTTTTTCTGGCTTCGCCGCGATCGAACGCGGCCGGAACCAACCGGGCTCCTCGTACTATGTTTTACGCTTGGCGCAGCCGGTATTCCCATTACGATTGCGCTGCAGAAATTCATTTATTCCATCATAGCCGATGAAAAAGTGCGCCTTATTTGGCTTGCGCTGATTGAAGAAGTAATCAAGTTCCTGCCGGTCTACTTCATTGCACTGAAAAGCAAGTTTAACGATGAAGTAATTGATCCGGCAATTTACATGATTACCTCAGCGCTCGGGTTTGCCGCGCTTGAAAACCTTGCCTACGCTACCCGGCCTGAATTCTTGGGGAACATCGCGTTCGGATTGCAGAATTCATCGCTACGGTTTTTCGGTGCAACACTCCTGCATGGCATAACGAGCGGTTTCGTAGGAATCGTTATCGGCCTTGCACCCCGCTACACTGGATGGTTTTTCGGATTATTCGGTTTAGGCATGGCAACATTCTTGCACGCCACTTTCAACTTTTTTATAATGAAAGTACCAGTAGTAAATAACGTGCTTAATCTGAGAGAAATTTTGCCAGTGTACGGGTATTTATGGGTTGCAGCTGTTATAATAGTACTGACGCTCGAAAAATTGCGCCGCATTAAGCCGATTAGCAGCGTTCCTACACAGATATGATGATGAAACCAGCCAATAAAAAAAGATCTTTCTTCGAACGGCTTGCCGGAAACTTGGGCTTTGACGATGCCGACGACTACGAAGACGTTGAAATACGGCGCGAAGAAAAACACCATACTCCCCCTGTACCGACGAGTAAAAAAGAAAAGGAGGTAGAGCAAACTGCACCAGTTGAAACGGCAATCGAGCTTGGCGTTGACGTGTACCAAACGCCAAACGATATCGTCATTCAAACCATCGTCGCCGGCGTTTCTCCTGACAACCTTGCCATAAACATCACCCGAGACTCGGTTACCATTAAAGGAAAGCGCGAAGAAAATAGAACCATTTCGCAAGACGGCTATTTGATGCGCGAACTTTATTGGGGCACTTTTGCAAGAACGGTAAACTTGCCGGTTGAGGTTGAAATCGACGGCGCGGAAGCAATCTGCAAGAACGGCATGCTGATGATCAAGCTCCCGAAACTCGACAAATACCGCCATACGACGCTGAAAGTGAAAACGCTCTAATCAAAAATCCGCCCAATTGGCGGATTTTTGATTTTCTTCTATGTGCTCGGGACCAGGGTCGAACTGGTGACCTATCCCTCTTCAGGGGAGCGCTCTACCAACTGAGCTACCCGAGCAAGTGAGGAACAAAACAAGAATATATCATATTGTTGTTTTTTCCGAATGCCGCTCGAGCAACATGGTTACCCGAGCAATGTTTGCTATTCTCCTTTTATTTGGTTTATCAAATCCTGAAAATGAGTAAATTCGGGAGTATTTATTTTCAGTGCGTCATTATAGCCGGTATAAATCGACTGAACTTGCTTTATATACGGCTGAAGGTAATAAAATGCCCCAAACGTTATGCCGATGATTATCAGCCAATAAAAAAGCCGAAATAAGCCTGCATTTCTTTGTACCCGGCGGATCTTTCTTAACAGCTCGCGGTTTTCTTTGAGCGAATACTCAATATTCCGTAATCGCTTATCAAGCTCAGGATCCATGGAGCCATTTTAGCAGAAAAAGGGTTATTTTCAATGAAAATGCCATCTATTTTGACAAATGATACTTTTTGTTGTAATTTGATGAAAAATTAGAAAATGAAGAAAATACTCATCGTTCATTACCAAGCTATACACAGCCTTCAAAAAATCATTTCCGCCAGCACGGAGTTCGGGGCAAGCATACGAATTATCTGCGGCATGAACCCTTACCTTTCAAACGTTGCTCGGAAAATCGCAGACGAGTTGGGAGTATCCTACCTCCAAACAAAATATCTGGATGATGATGACATAGCAGATTTTGACCACGAAGGCTTAGCGCTGATTGAACGCACCGGAATGGATTTGCTTATCATTGTCAGTAAGCTGAACTTCTGCTCAATAGCAAGATTTTTCGCGTATGAAAAAATTTTGAAAAAGGATTTTGCCATAACTCATTTGTTCCCGAACGGAGGAATATGCGAAATCGACTTGCGATCGGGAGAAGAAAAATTTTTATGATCAATTTTCCAAGACTCTTTGTATTTCACAAAGAGTCTTTTTTTGTGCCCTCGGTAGGAATCGAACCTACAATTACCCCTTAGGACGGGGCAGTTATATCCATTTAACTACGAGAGCAGTTGAGAATATTTCTGAAAATATCTCCGAAAAGATTAAGCGCGAATGCCGAGCATGTCCGCAACGACTTCCTCGCGGAATCCAACTACAATGTTGTCTCCAACGCGTATAACCGGCACGCCGAGCTGTCCAGTGAGATCAATCATCTCCCTCCTCTTTTCAGCATCAGCGGCAACGTTGAATTCGGTATAGGCAATACCCTTCTCTTGAAAGAAGGCTTTTGCCATGTTGCAGAAGTGGCAAACGGGGGTGCTGTAGATAGTAACTGGTTTCATAGAAGCTGATTATAGCATACCGATTATCTATCAAAAATACGCTGAAAAGCGTCAAAAAATTCTCCGAAAAGCGTTTTTGTTTTCTTTTCTTCCGACCCTTCCTGCTCGATCGGATCGACGATAACCACCAGGCCCTCTCCCGGCTTTACCAAGCGGTATTTGTCTCGCAAAATCTGCTCTTTGCCATCGTCCGTTTTTAAATATTTGATCGTTTCAGAAAGATTTTCCTGCTTTTTCACCAAGGCTGCCTGCTCCAGCTTCATGACTTGAATTGATTTTCGAATGCCAACCTGCTTTCTCACTAAAGAAATAACAGACGAAAGCAAGAGAAGGAACCCGATGAGAAGTACGGCAAGCAGAACGGGAGACGGCCCTCTTTTTTTGTTTTTTAGATTGGATCGCAGGAATTGGGACATGTATGCTATAATAAATGTACCATGTTTTCGCATAAGAATAGAAAAGCGGTAAAAATCGCTTGGGCGGTTTTGTGTGTGCTAATTATCGTCAGCATGCTCCTTTTGTACATGCCGACATTCCGCTACTAAACCCCTATTCTCCCTGCCTCATTACTTTAATGAAGACTTCATGCGGAATGTTCACGCTGGCGTGCTCTCGCATCTTTTTCTTTCCTTTTTTCTGTTTTTCAAGCAGCTTCATCTTTCGGGTAATATCGCCGCCATAGAGGTACCCGGTTACGTCCTTTCGGAATGCCTTGAGCGTCCGCGAAGAAACGATTCGACTGAGCGCCTTTGCCTGGATTTTCATCACCACCTGCTGGCGCGGAAGCAATGCTTCTAATTTATCCACAAACCGTTCAGCTTCTTCCTGAATTCTGCGGCGGGATATCACACGCGTAAATGCCGGAATCTCTTCATCTCCCACCAAAATTTCCATCTTCGTTACGTCTGCCGGGCGCATTTCGGCAATGTCATATGATACCGAGCCATACCCGGAAGTAAGGCTTTTCAATTCATCGAAAAAGTTCCGCATCATCTCGCGAAGCGGGATCATGCAAGAAATGGAAGAACGGTCGTGAGAGAAATTCAGCACCTCGCCCACCTCGGCTTCGTGGTCGTACAAAAACGGCATTAAGGCTCCAACTTGCGGAAGCGGCACGATAATCGAAGCTTTTACCCACGGCTCACGAACCGAGAGCACGTCTCCGTCATTCGGGAAAAGGTGCGGAGAGTATACGGTTACGTCTTTGCCGTTTCGGAGTTTTACCTCGTACGTAATCGACGGAAGCGTAACAATCAGTTCCAAAGAAAATTCTCTGCGAAGCCGTTCGGTTAAGATTTCAAGATGCAGCATTCCCAGGAAACCAACACGATAGCCTCGGCCGAGCGCCCCGGAAACTTCTTCTTCATATGAAAACGCCGAATCGGTCAGCCGCAGCTTTCCGAGCGCAAGTTTCAAATCATCGAACTGGTCTTGGCTTTCAGGATAAATCGATGCCCAGACCACGGGGCGAGGCTGAGCATAGCCAGAGAGTGCCGGAAGCGGGTTTTTAAAGCTGGTAATCGTATCTCCAACGGCCGCAATGCCCGGCTGCTTAATGCCGGTTACCACGTACCCGATGGTCCCCGCCTGAAGCTCATCGGTCGGAGTCGCCTCGGGCGTAAACACCCCTACTTCCATGACCACAAACCGCTGTTTTGTCGCGGTAAAAACAAGCTCGTCTCCTTTTTTAATGCTTCCCTGAAACAGCCGAATGAAAACGCTGATTCCTTTATGGTTTGAATAGCTAAAATCGAAAATAAGGCCCTGCGGGATTTTTCCGGCATCAGAGATTTTCGGCGGCGGAATGCGCTCGATAATTGCCTGCAGCAGTTCTGCTACCCCATCGCCCGTTCTGCCAGAAACAGCCAGCACCGAATCAGGGTCGCACGAAAGAAGCTGTGCCAATTCAAGCATTGTTTCTTCTACTCGCGCAAGCGGCGAATCGACTTTCGTAATGACAGGAATGATAATTAGCCCGGACTCCTGCGCCATGGCAAGCGTGGTGAGCGTTTGTGCCTGCACGCCCTGCGTTGCGTCTACCAACAGAAGCGATCCTTCTACCGCTTTAAGCGCCCGCGATACTTCGTACGAAAAATCGATGTGCCCCGGGGTATCAATCAAGTTCAGCGTATGAATAGCGCCATGATGCTGGTACTGCATCCGTACCGGCTGCATTTTAATGGTAATGCCGCGTTCCCGCTCAAGCTCCATCGAATCGAGCACCTGATCCCGCATCTTGCGGGCTTCGATCGTGCCCGTTACCTCCAAGAGCCGATCTGCAAGCGTACTCTTTCCGTGATCGATGTGGGCTATGATGCTGAAGTTGCGAATATGACTATGGTTCATACGAAGTGATATTACAGGAAGATATCATGTCTCGCCCCGTCTGAAAAATTCTGTGCATTCGACAAAATTTTTTCGTTCGGGGTGTGAGCTATGATGCTGAAGTTGCGAATATGGTTAGAATCCATGCGATTGCGAAACTATATCATAAGAATGGTTATTTTTGAAAAACGGCCTTACAAAATATAAATTCTTAAAAAGATTTTTAAAGAGGCTCTCGAAAAAGGTATTTCAAGCGAGCTTTTAAACTTCCGGCTGTTCAGGCGCAACCGGCTTCTTTTTCCAGAAGCGGGACGTAACCACTTCGACCATCGAACGAAGCTCTTCATGATCGAGAAGCCTAATGACCGCCAAGTATGCCGCCGCACCAAAAGCTCCGGCAATTGTTCCCTGCAAAAGAATGCCAACGAGCGTATCGTTTCGAACCGCATCGGCAAGCAGATTCAGAATGCCGTAGGTGATTGTGGCTCCTAGAATCGCCGCAGCGATGATATGGAACAGAATACGTCCGAACAGTTTCGGAACTGGCAGCCTATTCCCCGTTTTATGGAATTTGAACCACAGGAGAAGCGCGTTGATAATTTGCCCGATGGAAAACGCAAGCGGCAGCATAATGACGGCCGTTCCAGAAATGCCATCAAGACGCAGAAGCGAACTTAAGAAAAGTTCAACGCCAGGAAAACTCTGATGGAGCCATACCAGGATTCCGGCTATCAGCGTAGTGATAAGAACGGTAATCGAATTAATCTTCAGCGGAATCTTCGTATTTCCCATCGCGTAAAATCCGCGCACTAAAAGAAGCACCATGCTCTGGGCGGTAATGGAAAGCGAAAACAGGGCAAGCGATGCCGCAACGAGGCGCGTGTCGGACCATGAGAACATTCCCGACCCCAAGAGCACCCGGACGATTTGCGCGCGGAGCACGATAAACAGAAGCGAGAGCGGAATGGAAAAGAAGAAAATGTTTTTCGCCGCCTTATGGATGATTTCCGAGAATTCCGCAAACCGCTCTTCTTGGAAAAAGCGAGAGAGCACCGGAAACGCCGCCACGGCATACGATATTCCGATAATGTAGAACGGAGTGGTTTGGATGTTGTATGAGAAATTAAAAATGGAAATCGAACCAGCCGCAAGAAGCGACGCCAGCGACCCCATGATAAGGAGGGTTACATTTGAAAGCGCCAGCGAGAGCGTTCTTGGCAATGATACGAATACAACCTTTTTAATGAATGCCCACTGGATGCGCAGCGTGAGATGCGGCAGGGTCGCAATTTGAAGCAAGGTCGGCAGCTGGATGGCCATGTGCATGAACGCGCCGAGCACTACCCCAACCACAACGCCGGTAATGCCAAGCGATGGGCGGAAGAAAAAGAGCCCAATTAAAATAAACGCGTTGTAAATAATCGGCGCGAGCGCAAAGACGTAGAATTTCTTTTGCACCTGCGAAAATGCGCCGAACAGATTGGAGAGCCCGAGGAAAATCGGTGAAAGGAGGAGGATCCTCGAAAGAATGACGAAAAGCTCCCGCTGGGCAGGAGTAAACCCAGGCACGACCGCAAACGAGAGCTGGTTCATGAAGAGCGCTGCCAGCCCGCAGATGAGCACCATGGCGCCCACAAAGACAGTGAAGAGGCTTTCTGAAAAATCGCGCAGATCATGCTTTGAATCTTTATGAGATCCCAGATATTTTACCAACAGCGGCAACAATGCAGTAACCGAAACCAGCGAAGCAAAGGAGTTGTACAGGAAATCAGGAATGCGGAAAGCGGCATAGTAGACATCGAGCGTTACCGATGGGCCGTATAAGTGCGCAAGGGTTCGATCTCGAACCAACCCCAGCAGCTGCGATGCTAGGGAAAAGAGCGCCAGTAAGAGCGCTCCTTGGTTCATTGTTTTTATTTCCCTATTGAGGAGACCGAGCAGTTTCGAAACCATACACTAGTTATTACTCCTCGGGCGTCTCTTCGCTATTCGGAGCTGTTCCGTTTTGCAGCTGCCTGATTTGGGCATCAATCCCGCCGAGATTCGGGAAGCGAACCTTCAGAGACTCGAGCTCGCTGATTGCCTGAGTCCGATTTCCCTGCGCAATCAGAATGCTGATGTAGCGCAAGTGCGCCTCTACGTTCTGCGGATTTACCGACCGAGCCCGGCCGAATGCTTCAAGCGCCGCCGCATAATTCTTCAAATTAAGCTCGAACGTTCCGAGCACAAAGAAGCCTCTGTCTGAAAACGGAAACCGAGTGGTATACGTTCTCAAAATGTCGCGCGCGGCATCCGTGTCATTTTGCGATTGTCTAATTTGCGCCTTGATA
This sequence comes from uncultured Candidatus Saccharibacteria bacterium, assembly GCA_964573395.1. GTDB lineage: Bacteria > Patescibacteriota > Minisyncoccia > Phycocordibacterales > UBA9973 > DATIBQ01. The sequence goes on from CAZNJI010000003.1 coordinate 75,674, forward strand.
ACGTACGCATCAAGATAATCCGGTTTTAATTCGATCGCCTTATCAAGGTACCCTTCTGCGGCAGAGATATCGACCTGGCTAATGGCAAAGCTTGCAAGCGAAACTTGGCGAGACGGATTCGTCGGAGAAGATGATGCGGCCCGGTTCAGTGCATCTCGAGCGATTTGCACGGCGCCTTCGGTTTTTGCGGCAACGGCAACTTGGTACACTTCTCCCAGCGTTGCCCAGTTCAGCGAGTTTGCCCCATCGAATCGGATGGCGGCTTGCGCAGCATTTTCAGCTTGGGTGAAATACGTTTGTACGTTCACGCGATCTTCTTCGGTGGCATTTCTTACCTTATTTAAATACAGCCCCGAAAGCGTTCGCCAATAGATATCGCTCTGGGAGAACGCGAGCGCTCGAGCTGACCGCGCAATTGCCTGGTCGGGAGTCTGGGACCGAAGCGCCCGATTATACGCGGCAATTCCCAAAAATCGCGTTGAAACGAGATATGCCGCCGAGAGCGTGCCGAGCGAAGTAATTACCAACAGTAAAATGATGAAAAAACTCGAGCGCGGATCTTTTAAGTATTGGAAACTCAAAAGCGGTGTCTTCCCCACCATAACCGATACGCCGATCAGAAGCCCGATGAGCATGAATCCAAACACGATAAGAATAATGCTTGGGTTGCCGAAGAATAGGAACGAAGTGAAAAGCACCAGCATGAAAAGCGAGGTTACCGCAATGAATCGGCTGAAGCGATCCGGGTACTGCGAGTTAAACAATCTGAATCCGAGCAATAATACCAATACGAACGTCGCCAACAGAACAAGAACCGGCAAGATGCCGTGCGTTACCAAGAGCGTGCTCATGGTACTGTGCCCGTTTTCAAACGGCGTATTCCACAGAATAGTGTTGTTGATGCTTACCGGTTTATACAGCTCCCACTGCTCTATGAACCGAACAGGTCCGGCGCCAAAGATCGGGTTTTGTGCAAGCGCCGGGCGCGCAATCGCCATGGTAGCCGAAAAAGACGGCCTGATATCCGAAAACGACAAGCCAATGGTGCGGGATATCGATGCCCCCACTGAAGGCCCGGTTAATATGAAAAATGCCCCGATCAAAAGAGATACGAACGCAATGCCCGGGAAGCGGGTTTCGGGAATGACTGCATCTTCCGCGTTTGGATTGAGCTTGTTATGAATGGCGCGCTCGACGGAAGATTTATACACAAAAACCAAGAGCGACGAGATAACCACGAAGAGCCAGGCGGTGCTGAAGTTCAAAAATACGAGCGCAATGACGGATACGATGGCCCCAAACACGGAAAGGGTTTTGAAGATCCCTTTTGGCGCAAGCACTTCAATCATCAGAAGTGCCAAAATGAACGTGAGCGTTGCATAGTAAGCAAAATCAACCCACGTGCCAACCAGCGTTCCCTGCGTTGCCACGTGACCAAAAAGTCCGGAGAAGTCAGTTGAGTTCCGCAGAAGGAAGAAAATAATCTGCAACAGGATAACTCCGATTGAGACGAAGAATGTCGTCAGAAACAGTTTTACCAGCCTGCGCTGTTCGCGCGCGAAAATTGAAACAAGAAAGGCAAACAACACAAGAACGCCAATGGTTGCGAATGAATCAAAGTTGAAAATATTTCCCCAGAGTGAAACCCAGGTATTAGGAGAAAAAAGACTTGCAGTGAACGAGAGGAGCGCGAAGACAAAAAGCCCAAGAAGGGCGCGGTTGCGCGGAAACTGCATCGTTCCTTCGACAAACTGGCTGATAATCCAGGCAGTTACCGAAAGGAGCGTTCCGACATACAAAATGGCATATTTAATTCCGGCAAATCCGCCTATTGATGCCGGAAGAAAAATAAGAGGAAGTAAGGCAACCGTGAGCAATAAAATGGAAAAAGAAGCGTTATAAAATCGTTTCGCAACGGGGTTGGTCATAATAGGTTAGTGTAGCCGATTTAGGCTCGAATGTGAATTCCTTATCCTACAGAACGATATTGACGATTCTTCCCGGAACGACGATTACTTTCTTAACCGTTTCGCCCTTTAAAAAATCTTTAATCTTCGGAAGAGCGAGTGCGGCTTTTTCCGTTTCTTCTTTTGAAGCAGTTAAAGCAATTTGAAGCTCCGCTCGAATTTTTCCGTTTACCTGCACTCCAATCGTTACCGTATCGTCTGCGGCAAGCGCGGAATCATATTTTGGCCAGGATGAAAGATGGATGCTTTTCTTTTCCCCTATCAGTTTCCATAGCTCTTCGGCAACGTGCGGCGCAAACGGCGCAAGAAGCTGGAGAAGCATCTTATATTCTTTTGAAGATACTGCTTCATCTTTCTCCCACGCATTTAAAAGAATCATCATCTGAGAAATCGCCGTATTGAATTTAAACTCTAGAATGTCTTCGCCAACCTTTTTGATTGTTTTATGCAGAAGCGGAGTAACCTTTTTTGATTTTGAAACTTTCAGCTGCAGCCTCCATACGCGTTCAAGGAAACGGCGGATTCCGATAACTCCATTCGGATCCCACGGATAATTGATAGTTACCCCATACGGTCCCATGAACGCAAGGTACATGCGCACGGTATCGGCCCCTAGTCGCTTGACGATTTCATCAGGATCAATGACATTTCCTTTCGACTTGCTCATTTTATTACCGTCTGGCCCTAAAATAAGCCCTCTATTTCGCCGAATTTCGTACGCCTCAGTATCCTTCACTAACTTCAAATCCTGCAATGCTTTTACCCAAAATCGAGAGTACAGAACGTGCATGGTCGTGTGCTCTGCTCCGCCCATATACAGGCTAATAGGCATCCAAGAATCCATCTTTTTCATCTCGGCAAAAGTTTTTTTATTTTTTGAATCAAGATACCGATAGAAATACCACGATGAATCGACGAAGGTATCCATAGTCTCTACTTCAGGCTTCCATCCTTTGCCGAAAATTTTTTCAGTTCGCTTTAAAAGCTCTCTGCTTCGCGCTAGCGGCGCAGTGCCGTCAGGAGTATGATCGATGTCTTTTGGCAGAAGCCATGGCAGATGTTCATCAGGAACCGGGTGTGCAATACCGTTCGGGTCATAGACAATTGGAATCGGCGTTCCCCAGTACCGCTGCCGGCTAATTCCCCAATCTCGGAGCCGATACGTTTTTACCATTTTTCCTTTTACTTGCGCCGTAATCGCCTGTTTATCAACCAGGGGACGGTTTACGATCGGCAATTCATACACAGTGGCAAATTCATGATCTCGTTCATCATGATGCGGGACACCCATAACCGCCCCTGTTCCATACTGTGCCAACACATAATCAGCAATCCACACCGGTACCGTTTCGCCGTTGGCCGGATTGATTGCCGTTATACCTTGAAGCGCAACGCCTGTTTTTTTCTTTGCCTGCTGTCGGTCTAGTTCGGACTTATGTTTGGTTTCTTGAATATATTTTTTCACCTCTTCGGCATTTTGAGCAGAAGTAAGCAGTGATTCAACCAAAGGATGCTCAGGAGCAAGGACGATATACGTAACCCCAAACAGCGTATCAGCCCTAGTGGTAAACACTGTTACTGTGTCATGAGTTGAAAGCTTAAAGACGATTTCGCTTCCTTCGCTTCTCCCAATCCAGTTTCGCTGTGATGCTTTAATTTCTTCAGGCCAATGAAGGCGATCGAGATCATCAATTAAGCGGTCAGCGTATTTGGTAATTCGAAGCATCCACTGTTCTTGATTGCGCTGTTCCACTGTACTGCCGCATCGCTCGCACTTTCCGTCTAGCACCTGCTCATTCGCAAGAATTGTTTTATCTTTCGGGCACCAATTTACCTGGGTACTATCTCGGTACACTAAATCGTTTTTGAAAAATTGATTGAACATCCACTGCGTCCAGCGGTAATAATCAGGATCGCACGAAACAACTTCTCGATTCCAATCAAAACATGCCCCCATCGAATGAAATTGCGTTCGCATTTTTTTCATTTGGGCATAGGTCCATTTTTTGGGATCGGCTCCTTGTTTAATTGCCGCATTTTCTGCCGGCAACCCAAACGCATCAAACCCCATCGGATAGAGCACGTTAAACCCTTGCATCCGCTTGAAGCGTGCAAAAATATCAGGTACCGCGAACGCGTACCAATGGCCGACATGCAGGTTTCCGGATGGATACGTAAATTCAACGAGCGTATAATAATTTTGCTTCCCCTTTACTTGGTCTTTTACTTGGTAGAGCTTTTTCTTCTCCCATTCCTTCTGCCACTTTTTCTCGATTTTCAGGTGGTCGTACTGAGCTGCCTTTTTGGCTTTCATAGAAATTAATAGTACTCCATAAGGCTAATATTGCAACTTGCGTTTTCACGTGTTTTAATGAGAAAAACTAATCGAAATGAATAATAGAGAACCGAAAAAGATAATCGTAACGCCTGCAAGTCAGATTGACTTCAAATCAGAAAAATTTAAAAAATCTTTTAAAAAGGTAAAGCAAAAAAAGGAAGAAATAGCAAAACTGATGAGAATCGACTATTCAAAACTGCAAATCAGAATTACCGTTTAAATCATAAACCCCGCACAACATGCGGGGTTTATTCTTATCGAACCGGTTTTGGATATGGCGGATAGAGTTCCGGATCTATCTCGCGCTGGTAACAGGTGCGCCCTTCCTGGTGATCCCAATTTTCACTCATTCCGCCGCCGCGATAGACTGCCGGCTCTGATGAAATGGCAATGTCGCGCATCGGATAAATGCCGCTTCCGCCAAATTCCTGCCAGCCTGCCGGCATCGGCAACGTAAAGGTTGCACAGAGTTCGAATGCTCTGTCACCGAGCTTTTGATACTCATATACTCTTCCCTTCTCGAATTCCGGATCACGCGGCACCATGAAGCTAGAGATCGGATTATTGAACGCTTCAAGGGTTTCGGGAAGCATTTCTTTCTGCTGCCAATAGCTGATGACCTGCCACTGGATCGATTGCAGATCTTCCACGCGGCGCTGATCAAGCCGTAAATTGCGCTGAGACGTTGGGCTGCCGATGACTGAAAAACTATAGATAATGGCGCCGAGCACCAGCACGGCCGCAATGACGGAAAAGAACGTATTTTTCGGATCGCCTTTTCCAAGTGAACGCTTCAGTTGTCGAACGTAGTGCCATCCAACCAATGCGGAAACGACAAGGGTAATTGCCACTTTTAGCAAGAAGCGGGTCGTAATTTCTCCGGATACGAAATAACGAACAAGTGTTACCAAATCAACCACGATCGTAACGCTTGAAAGGAAAATGATTAAGTACAGCGCCCAGCGGCGAAGCACCTCATCCCAGTGCGAAAGCGCGTGCCGTGAAGCTTTGAGCCAAAATTTCGTCACCACGAGAAAAACCGGAAAGACGATAATAAGGAGCGCGAGTGCGCTGCGGATCCCTTCGAAGTTGTAGGTATTGTACCCGTACTGGTACGTACTCGTCAGCACGTCAGGAAACGCATGGTTGAGCGTTTCGAATACCAAGCTCAAGAATGCCGAAACGCTGGCGATCAGGCTTACCAGGACGCCGATTGAAAGAAAGAAGAACTGCGGGCTTAACTTTTTGTGTTGTTCCATGTAAACAAGTGTAGCGCGTTTTTTCTCATTTTTCATTTTGGGAAAATCTTTAAATGTGATACACCCTAAAGAATGAAAAAAACCTCCAAGATAAGAAAAGAAATTGAACATCAGGCAGAGAATGCAACCCGATGGATCGGATCGACGAAATCAATTATCTTTCACAGCATTCTTTTTTTGGTTGCATTCATTCTTCCGATTTTCGGCGCAGACTTTGATCGCATGCTCTTAGTGCTTACCACCGCCGTTTCGCTTGAAGCGATTTACTTGGCAATTTTCATCCAGATGACGGTCAATAAAAATACGCAGGACATTGAAGAGATTCAGGAAGATGTCGAAGAGATTCAGGAAGATGTCGAAGAGATTCAGGAAGAACAGGAAAAAGATTCGAAGGAAGATAAAAAAATCCAAAAGAAACTGGACCTGCTGAATAACATCCAGCAAACCCTACATGAACTCTCTGACGAGATCGAGCAGATGAAGAAAAAATAAAAAAACTGGCCCAGCATTAAGCTAACCAGTTTTATTTCTTATATCGATACTTTAATCACCGCACTTAAAAAAAGGGTGAAGGAAAGTATCATCTCCTTCCAGGACATTTTATATTTGCCGTCTCCAAAAATTAAAATGCAGACAGTATAAAATACTGTAAACACCGCAAACGCTATCCTGAAAATAATTTCCCAAGTAATTTTTTCCACCGGCCACTCAAAGCGCATTGGAAGAAACAAGGAAAGAGACATCACAACATGTACCCAGATAGGAATTACCGTTTTCGAATTAGCTTCTTTTAAAGAACGAATTATATTCATAACTAATTTATTTTGTTAGTACCATTATAGCATCTTATTAAGTACTTGTCAATTACAACAAAACACGCTACAGTAAAGAAAAAATTCTTTACTATGAGACAGATTAAAATTGAACGCTCCATTACGAACCGCGAATCCTACGTTATTGAAAAGTATCTCCAAGAAATTCAACGAACAAAACTATTATCTCCGAAAGAAGAGGTGCGCCTTGCTATCCGCATCAAAAAGGGATGCCAACAATCTCTTCATGTCCTCGTAGAAGCAAACCTTCGCTTCGTAGTATCGGTTGCCAAGCAGTACCAATACCAAGGTCTCTCGCTCCCCGATCTCGTCAACGAAGGAAACCTTGGGTTGATTAAAGCTGCCCAACATTTCGACGAAACGCGCGGCTTTAAATTCATTTCGTATGCAGTGTGGTGGATTAGGCAAAGCATTCTGCAAGCACTCGGTGAGCATTCTCGGATTGTTCGCCTTCCCCAAAATAAGGTGGGACTCACGGCGCGCATCAAGAAAGAATCCCTGCGCCTTTTACATGAACACGAACGAGAACCTTCCGTAGAAGAGCTGGCCGAAGCGCTGGGAATTTCCGAGAAGGAAGTAGAGAAAGGGTTGCGTCATTATGAATCCCATCGGCACACCAGCATTGATAACACGATTCAGGAAGACAGCGAAAGCACGTTTCTTGATATCATTGAAAATGAGAATGCCGAACAAGCCGATAGAGAGCTGGTTCATCATGAATCACTCCGCGTAGAACTTGCACGCTACATCCGGAAATTATCCCAAAAAGAACAGGAAGTGTTGTATTGTTTTTTCGGCATTGGCATAGAACATCCGATGAGCCTCGGAGATATTGGAGCTCGTATGGGTTATTGTCCTGAAAGGGTTCGACAGATCAAAGACAGGGCAATCAAAAGACTCAGGGAGTACAAAATACTCAGTTTAAAAAAATATCTGGGTTAAACAAAACACGAGAATGAAATTCATTCTCGTGTTTTTATATTTTAAACTCAATTACGTCGCCATCTTTGACGATGTATTCTTTTCCTTCCGTCCGCACTTTCCCTTTTGCACGGGCTTCTGCATACGAGCCCGCATCAAGTAGATCTTTCCAGAACACCACTTCAGCGCGGATGAACTTTTCTTTGAAATCGGTATGAATTGCCATGCCGGCAACCGGCGCGGTGCTTCCCTTTTTTATTGTCCACGCGCGCGTTTCATCAATGCCGGTCGTGAAGTACGTTTCAAGATCCAGCAGTTCATAGCTTTTTTGAATCATCTCGTCAAATCCCTTTTCAAATACTGGGTCGATTTTCACGGACAATCCAGGTAGCTGTATATCTACGTTACTTGTTGCCTCTGAAACATTGAGCGCATAGAGCATTGGCTTCAAGGTGAGCAGATTCAAAGATTTGATAACAAGTTTTTCTTCTTCAGAGAGCGCAGCGTCAGTTGCCATTTTTCCCGCTTCAAGTACTGCTTCCACTTTCTTTAAAATTACCTCTTCCGCAACTGCTTCTTTTTCGCCGCGCTTTACTTCCCGCTCTATATTTCCGATTCTTTTCGAGACCGTTTCAAAATCGGCGAGTATGAGCTCAAGATTAATGACGCCGATGTCTTTTTCTGGATCAACCTTATTTGCAACGTGAATCACCGAGTTGTCTTCAAAAGTGCGAACCATGTGCAGAATCGCGTCTACCTCGCGAATGTTCGTGAGGAACTTATTTCCAAGCCCTTCCCCTTTCGACGCCCCTTCCACCAAGCCGGCGATATCAACGAATTCGATTGCTGCCGGAATGGTATTGTTTGATTTTGAAAATTCGGAGAGCTTTTGCAAGCGCTCGTCGGGCACCGGAACGATGCCGACCGACGGGTCGATCGTGCAGAACGGGTAATTTTCTGCCGGCACGCCCTTTTTGGTAAGCGCATTAAAAAGCGTCGACTTTCCGACGTTCGGCAATCCTACAATTCCAATCTTTAAGCTCATAATTTGATTTGCTTATTTGTTTTTGTTGTTTTTTGGAGCCTCGCGCAGGCGGGTGAGCCGAGCGGATAAAATTTTCACGAGAAAATTATTGGTGCTCCGAAAAATAACAAAAACAAATTACTTTTTATTCTGCATCAATTTCTGAAGCTCGGCTTGATGCTCGCGCATTACTTCCATGGTTGCCGCCATTTGGTTCTTCCCCTGCTTCATTCGCGCTTGTATCTCTTCGCCAATCTTTTTGAAGAATTCTGGGTGTTCAGTAACAACCGCAATAATCTGCTCTTGCTCCTTTTCAGGCATGCCCTTCAGCTGATTCTTGAGCATCTTTTTCATCAATAAGTTCTTTAATCCAAACATGGCCACATGCTACCATAGTTTTAGCTATGGAGAAAACACTCTCGGAAATCCATTCCCGCTGGGCAGAACAGAATGCCTGC
>CAZNJI010000003.1:84573-89936 GCA_964573395.1 uncultured Candidatus Saccharibacteria bacterium
TATGGAGAAAACACTCTCGGAAATCCATTCCCGCTGGGCAGAACAGAATGCCTGCGAGCTTAAAGCTACCGCGACCCAGCCGGTTTTTGGGAATGGCAATCCGCACGCAGAAGTTGTTTTTATCGGCGAGGCTCCCGGAAAAAATGAAGACCTTGAAGGAAAACCTTTTGTCGGCGCTGCCGGAAAATTCTTAAACGAAATGCTCGAGAGCATTTCAATGAAGCGAGAAGATGTCTACATTACCAACATCGTTAAGTACCGCCCGCCGAATAACCGCGACCCATTACCTGAAGAAAAAGATGCCTGCAAAGACTGGCTCCATGAAGAGCTCAATTTCATTAAACCAAAGTTGATTGTCTTTTTGGGAAGGCATTCAATGAACCACTTTTTCTCGACGGAGAAAATTTCACAGATTCATGGAAAACTGCTCATTAAAAAAATTCCCGGAATCAACACAAATCATTTCCTTCCGCTCTATCACCCCGCCGCCGCTTTATACAACGGTGGCATGCGCGAAGAATTGATGAGTGATTTCAAAAAAATACCGCTGGCATTGAAAAAGATCGACGAGTCTTAAATCTTTTTTAGTTCCAAAGCCAAAAACATCGGAAATTCCTTTCGGGCCCTATCTTCGAGTTCTTTCTTAGAGCCTATTTGCGATTTTTTGTGCGAAATCCACTCTTCCATTCCGGTTATGGCGAAACCGTGCTTCTTGAAGATTTTCATGTACCACTGGAGCGAACGATGGAACGTAACAGTTTTCTCTTCCCCTCCTCTAAACGGGTTCTGCATGATCTCGATTGCCACTTCAGAAAGATATTTCTCGACTTTTCGATACTGCACCTGCTTCTTCTGGTCGACTCCCCAATCAGAGTGCTGCGGAATGCGAAAGGTAGGATGCAAGAGCACAATGACGGCGCGGCCCTGTTTCTTCAGCACTCGCTTCATTTCGAAAACGGTTTCATCAATATTTTTTATGTTTTCAAATGCAAGTACGGTTACGATAGTTTCAAAAGATTCTTTCTTCAAGCCGGTATCGTGCGATGGCGCAATAGCATACCGTATACTTCCTCCTTTTTCCTTGGCGCGAACAATCAGCTCTTCAGAAATGTCTATTCCCGTTACCGTTGCGCCGGCTTCAGCAAACAGGCGAGAAAAATACCCTTGCCCAGAGGCAAGATCAAGCACTGCTTCTCCTTTTTGGAGCGAAAGCATCCGAAGCAGGTTGGGAGCTATGACTTTTGCCTGATACGAATCAGGGTTTGTCTCAAGATACTCGTCGTACCACGGTGCAACGCTCTGCCATGAACCAGTTCGGCCTTTTGATTGATGATGTTCTTTCTTCATAATCTTGTCGCTTCAGGCGGGCAGTAATCGGGGTCGTTGCGGTATTTTTTCCCCGATCGAAGCACGTACCAGAAGCGATTCAGTGAAAGCAAAGAAAAATAGTAGCGCAGGTCAATCGCCTGCCGCAGAAGAGCCGGAATGATTCCGTAGAGACGAATGCCCTTCCATGCAAAAATTGCCCACCAATTGCCGATCGGTACCACGAACGCGGTTCGCTTCGGCTCATACGGTTTTATTTTTTTTCCTTCAATTTTTTTTGAAATAGTTTCGGCAACATAGCGAGCGTTATGGATTGCCGTCTGCGCCAGCCCTGCATGCGGCGTTCCCGCCCCGTCGCCGATGACGAAAATGTTCTGGTGGTTCGGAAGCGCCAGGGAATCATCCACGACAATTCTCTTCTTTTCATTGAGCGCGGCGTTTGGAATGTTCTTGAACGCGTCGTTTATTTTCATTCCCGCAGTCCAAATCACCGTTTTCGTTTTCATCGCGCCGCTTTTCAGCGTAATCGATTCAAGATCTTCCTGCATCAGCGTTTGTCCTGCAAGCACGTTCACCCCAAGGCGTGCGAGCCGCTTGGCGGCCCTCTTCGACGCCGCTTCCGGCAAAGTGGGCAAAATTCTCGGCGCCGCTTCAATCAAATCAATAGTAATGAGTTTTGGATCAATATGCCGCGCTCTGGCAAGGCCCCGCAGATAGCTTCCGATATTTCCAGCAAGCTCGACCCCTGAGGGCCCGCCGCCGACGATTACCACCGTGAGCAATTTCGTCTGATCTGCGGGATGAGCCGCGCAGTCGGAAAAGAGCGTATATAAGTGGCGCTTCAAGCGGATTGCTTCATGCACCGATCTGAAATTGTACGAAAGCGCATCAAGCCCGGGGATGCCGAAATAGTTCGTCTGGCTTCCGAGCGCAACGACCAGGTAATCGTAACCGTATTCAGACCCGCTCGCCCCTCTTACCTGGTTTTCGGCAGGCAGAAAATCGATGATTCTGTCTTCGATGACGTTCACGGGCGTCGTATCGAACATCATCCACAGCGGTATGGAGACTTCGGTCGGCAGTGCACCGGTAACTACCTTATACAGCGCCGGATAGTATTCGAAGTAGGTCTTGTCTGAAACAAGGGTAATTTGAGCTTGGGGAACAAGTCTTGCAAGCTTTCGAGCTGCTTCAATTCCGGCAAATCCGCCTCCGACGACGACGATCCGTTTCCCTGCTTCAGTGTTCATAGAGCGGAGTATAGCAAAAAGAACGATACCTCGGGGCAGAGCCTGCCGTATCCGCCTGCTTAATGAAAGCCATCAGTCGCCCAAATAGTACCACTACGGTATACTGTCAGGGCGCCGGGAAGCGCTTTGTAATAAAGGGGTTTCCCGCTCGTCTCAATAATAGATTCGTTCAATGAACACCCATACTCCCGACCAGATTCCCAGCCCGGATTTAGAGAGACTTTTTTTTGAGCTTTTTGAAGCTTATCGTAGCCCTATTTTCCGGTTTGTGTACTTCCAGCTGCGAGAGCGCCAGCAGGCCCTCGACATTACCCAGGAAGTCTTCATGCATACCTGGCAGTATCTTGCCAGGGGCAGAGAGCTTGAAAATCCGGAAGCTTTTTTATATCGCAGCGCCCGAAACGCAGTTATCGATTTTTATAAAAAAAAGAAAGCACTCTCTCTCGACGGCCTGCTTGATGACGGCTTCGAACCGGGAAACGACGAGATGGAGCATCACCTCAAGGAAAACGACCTGTCAGTGCTTACCGGCCTCATCCGAGAACTCAACCCCAAAGACAGCCAAATCATTCTGCTCCGGTACATGGAAGAACGCCCAATCGAGGAAATAGCTGAACAGTTCGGCAAAACGGCAAACGCGATGACGGTTCACATTCACCGAATCATCCAAAAATTGAAACGACTCTACGAAGAAAAACATGGAACATAAACTTGCTAAATTACATACGCTGAAAAAAATAACTTTGCATGACGCCGAGATAGCCAGCTTGCGCGGCAAGCTGGCGCGCTACGTCAGCGAAAATCCGAAGCTCGAACCGCAGAGCCTTTTTGAACGCGGCCTCAATCACGGGTTTCGCATCGTATTCTCATCTTTTATGTTTCTCATACTCATTGGCGGATCCGTTTCAGCAGTTGCGAACAGTTCCCTTCCCGGCGATCCGCTCTATGCATTCAAGCTCAACGTCAACGAAGAAATAAAAGGGTTGCTGGTGAGCGACACTTCTGAAGAAAAAGTTGCATGGCAGCAGCAGCGCATTGAAAACCGATTCAAGGAAATTAGGCTTTTGGCTGAGACGCAAACGCTTACCAAAGAAAAACAGGCGGTCGTTCAGAAGGCCCTTTCGAACCATGCAACCGAATTGGCAACTGAAATTTCTACCCTCTCCGTTGAACAGCCTGAAGCGGCATTGAAAGTTACCGCAAAGCTTGAAGAATCGCTGAAAGCGGAGAAAAGCGCGCTTGAGTCCGTCATGAGCACGGAAGGAACCGAAGAAAACACGCTTACCGCGGCAGTCGATGCAGCAATTGCAACGGTTGCAAAAGAAGAAGACAAGATCATCCAGCAAGAGCTCGATGAGCTTGAAGAAGAAATTCTTGGAACGGAAGAGTCAGAAGCAGTCAGTGATGCGCTCGTTCCATTCGATGCAGAAGCAGAAATTGAAACGGATGCTACGGTTAACGGCGAAGTAGAAGGTGAAGCGGTGGACGAAGACGGAAACCCTATCAATCCAACCGAAGAAGCTACTGATTCCGACGAGGATTAATTTTCTCCAAAAGCAGGAAAAGACCGAAGGCGGCAAGTATGAGCGCGCCGAACCCAAGATAGAGCCAAAATGATTGGCTCTTTTTCGCCGCATCTTCTTCGAGCACTGCCAAAGCCGAAAGTTCAGGAGCAGGTTCTGCGGCGCTTTCTACGGAAAGAACGGCCGGACGGTTTGCGCTTGTTTCGACCCTTTTTACCGCGCTGCTTACGACGGTTTTAGGTTTTACCACGGCAGCCATGTTTCCTTCAGAATCCATAAGGATCGGCTCTGCGGTAAAAATATGCATGCCGAGGCGAGATGCGGGAACATGAATGGTGCTCCCGGCGTTTAAAAGCGTATACCGCGGAAAAACGAAAGAATTATTTCCCGAGGCAAGTTTCCAGTTCCGCAGCTCTACCGTCTGCTTCCCCTTATTGGCAAGAACGACCGTTTGCGCATCAGGCTGCGAGAGTTCTATCCCCGCAAGAACGACGTTGGCCGTAAATTGCCCGGTAGCTATCGGCTCTTCCTGTTTTTCATTCTTGAAGTATGCCAGCGTCACCGTATATTTCCCCGGATATTTGAAACTGTACAGAAATGGCTGCAGCTCCTTGGATTCTTCCGCATATCCGTCTCCCGAGCTCCAGATAAAATAGCCGACCTGTGTTGTTCCGCCCGGAATTTCAACGGTTGCCTGCATGGTCTCGGGAATCCCCGCAACGAAATAAGACGGGTGGCTTATGATAACGCGCGGTTCTTTCAGTACTAGTGTTTCCTCTTTCTTTTTCGAACTTCCTGAAGAAGACCGGGTAACGATTGTTTCCGCATCGTCATTTTCTGAAGAAGCATCATTTTCATGAGCGGCAGCATTTTCGCTTCCGGGGGTCGGAGCGGCTGTTTTCCATGATCCTTCAGAGAACTGCATCGTTTCTTTCGTTTCAGCGTTCCCTGCGGGCCAGCCTGAGGCAAACGAAAGCGTATCGATTATTTCTCCGCTCGCATTCTGCAGCAGCATGTCTTCGCCGGTATTGGCAAGCCCTGATCCGCCAAAGGATCCTGCTTCATCGGAAATTCCCGGCAACGGATCGGGAACGCTCGGCGTCGTCCGCTCAATAACCAAGTAGCCCCCTCCGGGAATTTCTTTCGAAAGAGAGAAAAGTACGGTTTCTCCTCCCGCTTCATAGAGCTTCCATCCCGAAAGAGAGACGGCATCCGTTCCGTCATTATGCAGTTCGATCCATTCGCCGAAGCTGCTTTCAACAGT
>CAZNJI010000003.1:90036-94098 GCA_964573395.1 uncultured Candidatus Saccharibacteria bacterium
GTTTGAAATGCGTTTCTAAACGGCTGATGGGTTTCCGGTCGTTCCGCTCGCGGCTCAAACGAACGAGTTGGCTTTGGGCGAGGAGTAAAGCCATTATTCGGCCGCAATGGCGGTTGTTGGTTTGATTGGAAATTCCCGCGCTGTTCGCCGCCTTGGCTAAACGATTGCCGATCGCGAGGAACGTACGGCTTTTTCGGTTCTGGCGGCGTTTCCTCTTTTACATAAAATTCTTCAATGCTGTTTTGAACGCTCTCCTTCGATGCGGCATATGTCTTGCGGGAATACTCGATGACGTCGTCTTTGTATGAAATTTCAGGAAACGGGATCGGCGGAAGCGTTGTCGCAGAAAATGGTTTTGACCCCATGCCGTCAATCATGAGCGTCAGGTATATCTGCGCCATGCCAAGGCTGACGAGGTCGTTTGCGGTAAATTCCGATGAGAACACCTTCTCGAGGAGTTCCGCGTCAAGCGGACCGACGCGGAAACTGATGGTCGTTCCGACGTTGCCGAATACGGCATCGCGCACCTGCTCTTCCATTTGCGCTACGTACTGGTGCGCAATCGTCAGGTTCAGCTTGTACTTCCGGGCCTCTGCCAGAATGTTCGCGAACGTTTCGTTCGCAAACGATTGGAATTCATCGACGTAAAAGTAAAAATTCGGAAGTTCCGCAAGTTTCGTCGGGTGCACGTCGGCGCGCGACATTGCCGAGAGATAGATTTTGGTAATCAGCATGCTCCCGAGCAGGCTCGTGTTCTGCTCGCCTATTTTTCCTTTTGAAAGGTTCATGACGATGATCTTTCCCTCGTCCATCGCCCGGCGAAAATCAAAGCTCGACTTCGGCTGTCCGATCATGTTTCGAATCAGCGGATTCGCTGAAAATTGCCCGATCTTGTTTTGAATCGCCGCGCCCGCCTCTTGCATGTAGCGATCGCCGTATTTGGCAAATTCATCAAGCCAGAATGTTTTAACGCCAGGGTCGGTTACGTTTTCAACAACTTTTTTTCGATACTCTTTATCGGCAAGCATCCGGTTCACCCCCAAGAGCGTCGCCCCGGGATACTCCAAGAGCGCAAAGAGGATGTTGTTCAAAATGTATTCCATGCGGGCGCTCCAGGCATCAACCCAGATTTTCTTGAAGGTGCTCATGAGCCCCGAAACGACGAAATGGCGCTTGTCGGCGCCGACGTCTTCAAGAATGTTGAATGAAATCGGATACTCGGTATCAAACGGCGCGAAGTAGATGACGTCTGTAATGCGGTGCTGCGGAATGTATTCGAGAATTTTGTCGGCGAAACTGCCGTGCGGATCAAGAATGCCGACCCCATTGCCATTCGCCACGTCCTGCACGGCCATATTCTCTAAAAGCGTTGATTTACCGACACCGGTTTTTCCGATGACGTACATGTGGCGAGCTCTATCTTTTGCCTTAATGCCAAATTTTGTTTTCTGATTCCGAAAATCAGTTTCGGCAAAATAGGTAATTTGCTCGGGATCGTATCGCATGATGACCCCAGTATATCATTTTAAGGCTTCAGGATGCTTCTTGCTCCACGCATACAGGACGATGGCGGCTGACACCGCGGCATTAAGCGATTCAGCGCGCGGATGCATGGGAATGGAAAGCTTAATATCGCAGAGCTCGAGCGTTTTCTGCCGAATCCCTTCCCCTTCGTTGCCGATGATGAATACGGCCGGCGCGTCAAAATTTTCCGCTCCAAGTTCCGTCGTGCCGCCCATGGCAAGCCCATAAATCCAAAACCCTTTGTCTTTCAGCGTTCGCAGGCTCTGGTTCACGTTTCCAATTCGCACCAGCGGGATGCGGAATGCCATACCGACGGAAGCTTTAATGACCGCTCCGGTAATCGGCGCCTGGTTATGTTCCGGCATTAAAATGGCACTCGCACCAAGCGCGGCGGCAGAACGGATAATTGCCCCGACGTTATGGGGATCTTGCAGCTCATCCAAGAGCACCACTGAAGTGTGGTTATGTACTGAAAGAGAACCGAGAAAGTCTTCAAATTCTTTTACGAGAACGGCAGTATCAATGAGCGCAATGATGCCTTGGTGCGCAGCTTCTTCTGCTACCTGGCGCGGCGCTTCGCCTTTGAGCGGAGCAACGGGAATATTCTTCTGTTGTAGCAGGGTTCGTATTTCTTGTTCCACTGCGTCGGCAAGAAAAACTTTCTTTAATGCCTCCGGCGCATGAGCGAGCGCTTCCACGAGCGCGTGCCTTCCGTACATGTAAATTTTTTCTGATTTCATAGAGAGATTATTTTTCCGGAGAAGCAATGTCGGTAACGTCCTGAATAATGCCGGCAAAACGGATTGCCGTGCCGGTTTCAGACCGCTCGACGTTTCCGTAAATGTGATACACGCGGTACTGATTGTCACCGGTCGTAATGCGGCAGTCGAACGAGTGGTAATTCTCGCTCTTCGTTTTCATTTCTTCCACAAAATGAACGAATGAATCCAGATCGTCCGGATGGACTTTCGCCAAGAAATCGGCCACGGCGATTTTCTGGTCAGACTGCAGCTGGAAGAGCGGCGCAAAGAGCGCATCGATTAACACGGTTTGCTCAGGAATGTACACGATGAATCTTCCCACCTGGGCAAGCTCCTGCGTCTTCATGAGATGCGCTTCTTCCAACTTGAGCTTCTGGTTAGCGGTTTCCAACCGGTGCACCGAATCTTTCGCCTGGCGAAATTTTGCAGAGAGAGAAAATGCCAGTACCGCCAACAGGATGCCGATGACCGTTATCATGAAGCGGATGAAATTGATTTGCTCATGCCAGACGCGGGTGGCGATGTCGATGCCAAGTTCGGCAACGAGTTCTCCGGTATTTCCATCGCGGATCGGCGCATAGCCGGTAATCCACTCGCCCCACCGGTCGGCGCTTGGGCCGTCCGTATATGGCACGGCGTTAAAGTAGCCCTTGATTTCAGATTCGGTCGTTTCGTCGAATACTTGGCCTGGCGGCGAATAGTCCTCCGACGTTGGCGGTTCTGAATCAACGTAGAAGAACAGCTTCTGAATGTCGCTTCGGTATCCCATCAGGTAGACGAAACGAATGTCCGGATTATTCTCGCGGAACAACGTGAGCGCATTCTTAATCCGCTGGTATGCCGAATTCTCAAGATCAAGCGTCGTGCCGGAAAGAGATTTAATGTCGGCAGGATTCACCAAGAGCGCGGCATTTTTTGCATGAATCTCAAGCTGCGTCCGTTGGCGATTGTCGACTCCTTTGGCGATCAGCCCGGCAATAAAAAACCCCGCTACGGCAACAGTGATGCTCAGAAGAATGGCGGGGATAAATCTGCTGAAAGACTGCTTCATGAAAGCTAGTGTAGCATAAAAGGATTATGGAATTCTCGTTCCCCAGTCAACCCGATTCCATGCCCGTTCATGCATAAAGTACATCACGATGCTCACGACATTGGAAACGAGCACGAGCAAGAATGTTTGCGTTGCGCTTTGGGTAATCAGGTACGCGATGGTTGAATCAATGACAATGCTCAGAATTCGATACGTAATAGCCTTCAAGAGAGACCGCTTTCTTTTTTCGCGATGCATCGCTTTATTATAGCAATACCTGCGGTATTGAAATAAAAAAAGCCCCAGCACATGCGGGGGCCTTAGAATCGACTCCGTTTTCAGGAGTAGGGCGAAATTATGAGGTGTAAAAAAGTAACAGCAGTTAATGCGGGCTAAAGACAGTGCTGGAATTTCCAACCGGTTAGGAAACCACCAACAGCTGCCTTAGCTCGCGACGCGTAATGTCTCAGACGCTTTATCTAACTTATTTGTAAGAATAAAACGTATACCTGACACATTGCCATTCTGCACTTTCGCCTCTCCTGTCCATTCCGTAAGGAATGAACGGGAAAATTTCGTTAAAGAACAGGATTGGTAATGTATCACGGTCGAAATGAACGAGTCAAGTTGCATTTTACCGGTTTTCTCGTAGAATAAAGAACGTTTTATATGCGGGCCTATAGCTCAGTTGGTAGAGCAGCGCTTTTGCAAAGCGAAGGTCAGGAGTTCGAATCTCCTTAGGTCCAC
>CAZNJI010000004.1:0-91837 GCA_964573395.1 uncultured Candidatus Saccharibacteria bacterium
GTGCGATACTCACACTCTTTTTCCTTGTGCTCTCTCGGCAAGGCGCTATATACTAGTAAGACAAATGAAACTGCAAAAACAAACTGGGCTGTTTTTCTTTTTTTCTCTCCTCGCCTTTCTTTTTCTTTTTTCGGCTGCTTCTTTCCGTGCTGAGGCAGCAACAACCGACAATGTTGGTGGTTACGCCTGGAGTTCGAACATCGGCTGGATTAAGCTTAATAACTGTACAACACCAAACGATCCGGCAACATGCGTTGGAAACCCTACTTCTGGCTACGGCGTAAAAATTTTAGGTACGGTTCCAGGCACGATGTCAGGCTACGCCTGGAGTTCGAACATCGGCTGGATTTCGTTTGATGCCGGCTCTGTCGCTGGATGCCCGGCAGGGTTTAGCCAGTGCGGCGCAATGGTGGAATGGGGCGTACCAGCTGGCGGCCCCTATAAAATGAAGGGCTGGGCGCGTGCTTGCTCAGCGGCACGGAACCCTGCAACCTGTAACGGTGTCTTTACCTCTGCAGAAGTTACCTCTGCTACGAATCCGGCAAACAGTACCACACCGCTTGCGCTTGAATACGCTACTTGGCTTGCCCGAACTGGTGGATGGGATGGATTTATTGCGCTTGGCATTCCAAGCACTGCGGTAGCTAGCAACTGGCCACCGGAAGGGGGCGTAAACATAACTGTTGATAATAAAATAACTGGCTTTGCCTGGGGGTCCGAGGTAATCGGCTGGGTTAATTTCTCTTATGCAACACTTCCGCCACCGCCAATAACGCAGTGTAGCGATAATATTGATAATGCAGATACTGAGGATACGCTCGTTGATGAAGCCGATCCAGGATGCCACACCGATGGAAATGCGGCGAATGCTGCAAGTTATGACTGGACTGATGACGACGAGACAAATACGAGTGGAGAGGTTTGTAATAACGGCATTGATGATGATGGGGACGGCCAGGTAGATGAAAACTGTGGCGGAAGCGAGCCGTGTGATGGTATTGATAATAACGGCAACGGCCAGGTAGATGAAGGATGTCCAGGGGGGCCGGATGATCCAGATGACCCAGAGGGAAATGGTGGTCCACAGTGTTCGGATGGTATTGATAACGCCGACCCTGAAGACACGCTAGTTGATGCGCTTGATCCGGGATGCTGGACTAATCCAACTGATCCGGCAACGTACGATCCAGATGATGATAATGAGCAGAATAAGAGAATTATTAAGTACATTGAGTTTTAAACACTAGTATGGAAACCACTAATCAACGCCAGCCGCTTCCACAGCTTGGCATTCAAGCACAGGAACCAAAGCGCTCATATAAAAAAGCTATAGGGATTTTCATTGGCCTTTTCGTTGTTGTAGCTGTAATCTGGTACTTCTTTTTCTATGACAAAAGAAAAACTCCAGAAACTCCGGAAGACGTGCTTCGAGGGCTCTCTGAGATTTCAACTCCGGTAACCGCTACTCCTGCTGAACGGACCCTTGAAGTGGAACAGCTCGAGAAGAATTCAAAGCCAGTACAGAAAACTCAAGCAGAGCGATTACAGGAACTTGAAGCGCTTGAACAAGCAGAGTAAACCTATGAAACAATTCTCATTTTTCAAAAAAAATATTTTCCTCATCACTCTTCTTACGCTTGTTGCGTTCGGAGTTGGATCGTTTGCGTACACTAACCCGGCAGCTCCCTATCCAGCAAACACCGATGCGCCAATTGATACCAGCCTTTCCAATCAAATAAAGACGGGCGGGCTATCAGTAAATGAATTTGTGGCCCGTGGCAACGCGCAGTTGCAGCAGAATGCGACCTTTAAAGGAACCGTCCAAGGAGGATACCCGGGAGACACGCCGACTGCGGTTATTGTTAATTCAGATACGATCGTAACAGGAGAGGTACATACGAAAGAGTATTTGGGTTCAGGAACGCTGGCACATAACGATGCAACACCGCGACCGCTCTGTAATGACGGTTCGGGGAACATCGTATTTTGCACCGCAGGTGCATATCAGCAGACTGTTTCAATCGTGGGAAGTCTCGCTACTGCCGAAAATGCAACATTTGCTTGCTCTGATTTAATTGGTGCAAGCCGTTACTTGTATACCGATAGTAGCGCTACCTTACCGCAGTCGGGAGCGCGATTATATACAGATAGCGCACTCACCGTACCGCTCGCCGGAAATTTGAAATGGTATCGTTTGCGCTACAGCGGAGCAATGGGGGAACGAGCGTACGCAGTACAAATTAATGGATCAGGAACCATTACCAGCAGTTATTCTTGTTAAATCATGAACACACGCATTATCCAATTATTTATACTCAGTACTGCTTTTTTTGCAGCAAGTACTCTTTCTGCTGCGCCGTTTACTAATCCGCCAGCTGGTACTGTTGCGCCGAACAACAACACCGCTTTTCCAATCCATGTTGGTCCAAATATTGCCGGAGTTGGGCAAATTAAAGGCGCTGGTGCTCCGCCACTTTCCGGTGGGGGCCTTTCGGTTGGCGCGTTTATTGCGAAAGCAGCTGCGGCGTTTGAAAATACTGTTTTCATTGGAAATTTCATGCTCGGCGCACCGTTCTATTGGGATCCGAATGATCTTGCTAGTCTCGAGCCGTTCGAGTCAACGCTCTCGGTGGGGGACGCGAGTTCGGTAGTTGATTTCTCGGTCCAAGGCAAGGCGTATGTAAATGACGCGGGGCTCTATTCTGAACAAATCATTGCGCCGAATGAGGAATTAAAAACGCTCTGCGCCGATAACGATGGGAATATTATTTTTTGCCCTGATGACCCTGCACCGCCGCCGGTTCCAGCAAACCATGTTGTTTCCGGAAAAATTTCGTACACCTGTTTGAATACCCGTACCTGGCATGCGTGGCCGCAGGCGGTTGATTATCACCAAGGAGATGGACGTTTGCAAATTAGCCTTGATAGGGTAACCACTGAACCGCTCACGATACAATTTGCATACTGCGTTGATGATAAAACAACAGGGGGTAATAATTGGAATAATACGTGTTATGGCAGAAATCTCGTATCAAATTTCCCGTCTGGCTACCAAGTTTCAAATCTTGCACCGTATAACAACGGTATTACTATTACCATTCCTCAGGGTACAAAAAACTATACTACCCCAGTCCCTCTTACGTTAAATGGTGCCACAAACTACGCATTTACCTGTTTGGAACATAACGGAAAGAGACGTAAACGAGGTAAGGTGAGCCAGTTACGATATCTGTATTTGAAGGATGCTTCACCTGGAAACAAGACGCTCAGATTCAATGGGCAGAGTTATCAGCATAACTACACCGCGCCTGTTCCTATAACCATTCAGGAAATATAATTATTATGAAAAAACAAACCATTTCACTTATTTTCACTCTTATCCTCGGTCTTACGCTGTCGGTAGGACTAAGCTATCTCCATGCAGCATGGTCTGATCCGGCAGGAACGCCTCCGGCTGGTAATCTGTATGCGCCAATTACAACGAGCGATGGAGCTCAGGTAAAAGAAGGCGGACTTTCAGTGAATACCTTTACGGCAACCAAGCATGCGCAGTTCGATCAGCGCACGTTCTTTCGCGGCAGCTTGAAAGGCGGTACCCCTGCAACGACTGGCGTACTGCAAATTGGAGGAACGCCGGCAAATGCCGATGATCAGTATCGCGTGCGTACGAATGTAACAGGCGATGTATATTCGCTTTTAACGCTTGGTTCAACCGAGCTTATTTCAAATGAAAAGAATCGCCTATGCGGAGACACTGAAGGACATGTTGTGCTTTGCCCGCAGTACTCTCCGATCCCGCTCTGGGAGGTTCGTACTGTTAGCGCGCGTAGTTCGTATCCGGGCGCTGTCGATCAAGATCAGTACGCGCTCGTTTGCCGCGCTGATCTGGGTCAGCCTGCTCCTTCGGGAGGGGTAACAGCAAGAGTGCAGGTTGAATGGCAAGGAACGTCGCGTTTGCCTGAATTTTGCGATGTCGTTATTCCTGCAGGCGAATACGGTGCCGAACATGAACAGCGCACGCGCAGTATTTTCCCGATAGCGCGCACCTGTGCAGTGGATGCGTGGCTTGGCAGTGTTCCGTTCTCGGGCACGCAAATAAACATCCATCCTGATGCGCAATGTTAGGAGCTTTTAAGTTTTTTATAGAAAAAAACCCGCAGCAACGCGGGTTTTTTGTTACAATAGTATTGCAATGATACTCGATGAGAGAAAACTCGTAAACATCCTTCGGGATGCAAATTTGGTTTCCGAAAAAGATTTAACCAGTCTTGAAAAAGAGAAAGAAAAAACAGGCAGAACACTTGCCGATTTATTGCTTTCAGAAGGGAAAATAAAAGAACCGGAACTCCGGAAATTGCAGGCGTACGTGCTTGGTATTCCCTTCGTGAATTTGCAGAAAGAAAAAGTAAGCCATGAAGTGCTCTCGCTGATTCCGGAGCCGATTGCTCGAAAGTACAATGTGGTAGCGTACAAAAAATCGGGAAACGATTTAGAGATCGGCATGCTTGATATCGACAATCTTCCGGCTATTGATTTCGTCAAAAAAAAGACCGGACTCCGCATTCTGCCGCGGCTTACCGACACCGATTCAGTAAGAGCGCTTTTGTTGCAATACAAGAAAAGCCTGAAGGCAGAATTCGATTCGATTATTCAAAAAGAAGCGGCAACCCTGATGAAGCTCTCCGACGACGAAGAGGGAAGTGTAAATGCGAACGACCTGAAGCAGATGGCCGAAGATTTGCCGGTGGTAAAAATTGTCGACACGCTTATTTCGCATGCCATTATTCAAAACGCATCGGACATTCACATCGAAGCGCAGGAGACGGAATTAATTGTCCGTTACCGCATTGACGGAATTTTGCACGATGCGATGGTGCTGCCTAAAGATGCTGCGCCGGCGATTACTGCTCGCATCAAAGTGCTTTCGAACTTGAAGCTCGATGAAAAGCGCTTGCCACAGGATGGACGATTCAAAACGGTGATGGATGACCAAAAAGTATCATTCCGCGTTTCGACCTTGCCAACCTATTTTGGAGAAAAAACGGTGATTCGTATTCTGCGCGAATCTTCGCACGGCTTTACGCTTGAAGGGTTAGGGTTCCACGGAGACTCGCTTGAGCGAATTCACGAAGGCATGCGCCAACACTCGGGCATTATTCTGGCATCGGGGCCAACTGGTTCTGGAAAAACCACTACGCTCTATACAATGCTCGATATTTTGAATACGCCAGAGGTGAATATTTCAACTATTGAAGATCCGATCGAGTATCAGATGCCGCGCATTAACCAAACACAGGTGAAGAGCGAAATTGGCATGACATTTGCAAACGGGCTCCGTGCGCTTCTACGACAAGACCCGAATATTATCATGGTTGGAGAGATCCGAGACGGCGAGACGGCAAGTTTGGCGGTCAACGCCGCGTTGACCGGCCACTTGGTGCTCTCGACGATTCACACCAATTCTGCCGCCGGAGCGATTCCGCGCTTGGTTGATATGGGAGTTGAGCCGTTCTTGATTGTTTCAACCGCTAAGGTAATTGTCGCTCAGCGCTTGGTGCGCCGGTTGACGCAAACAAAGGAGCAGTACTTCTTAAGCGATGCCGAACGGACGGCGCTCGAGCGCATCATCGACATGGATCGGATGCTGGAATTTTTGAAAAATGAAAATATTGTCGAGAAGAAAGCGACCTGGAAAACGATTCCATTTTATCGTCCGAAAAAAAGCGAAGAGAGTGAAGATGGCTACAAGGGGCGCGTGGGTATTCATGAAGCAATAAAGATTACGCCTGCCATTAAAGAAATTATTCTGAAGGGCGGTTCGGCAGACGAAGTTGAAAAGCAGGCAAAAGTAGAGGGAATGATGACGATGATTGAGGATGGTATCTTTCAAGCAGTACAGGGAAACACTTCGACCGAAGAAGTCCTCCGCGTGATTTCTGAGTAAAAGGCTCAGTGGTGAATGTATAAAGGATAGGAAAATAAAACTCGTTTGAATTATTTTTCCTCGTGGAAAATTGCTTCGCTCGCCTTACACTGGCTGCGCGAGGCTCTCGGAAAAACAATTCTGTACTCGTTGTATCTCGACCCATCCGCCTGCGTGAGGCTTGCAACATACTATTGCAAATAGAGAGATTAATTTTCTCCATGATACAATTTATAGACAATGAATCCCGTTAGTAATCAAAACTGTTAACGGTGTCATTTAAGATAAATGGAACAGTCGAAAGTTGATAAAGATAACGAAACAATAGGCAAGAACGGAAGCGCTCCTCGTGGAGTGCACTCATGCGCTTCCTATTACTAACGGGATGAAATTCTCTTATAAGGCAAAAGCAGCGAACGGAACTCTGGCGGCAGGAACCATTTCGGCTCCCGATAAACAGGAGGCAATTAAGATGCTCGAGTCGGAAGGAAAAACTCCTATTCTTCTAACTGAAGTTGGTGGCGGAATGAATATTTCGATTCCATTCTTGAATCGAGTGAAGCTTTCAGAAAAAATCGTATTCACGAAGAACATGGCAGGGATGTTAAAGGCCGGCCTATCGCTGTATCGTGCGCTTCAGGTTATTGAAAAGCAAACTCAAAATCAGTATTTTAAAAAAATTATCACCTCGCTTTTAGAAACGATTGATAAAGGAAGCACTTTTTCTGATGGTTTGGCGAAATATCCGCGCGTATTCTCAACGCTCTTTATTGCGATGGTCCGCGCTGGGGAAGAATCGGGAGGTTTGCCGGAAGCGCTCATGGAGGTTGGGCAGAATTTGGAAAAGAGCTATGCGCTGACCAAAAAAATTAAAAGCGCGCTCATGTACCCGGCAATTATCGTCGGCGCCATCATTTTGATTGCAATCTTAATGTTCATTTACGTTATCCCAACGCTCACCAAAACGTTTAAAGAGCTCGGGGTTGAGCTTCCGCAGTCGACCAAATTCGTTATCTGGCTTTCTGATTCGATTTCCGGGCATCCAATTCTCGTCTTCGGCGTTCTCATTGGCATCGTCGCTGCCGGATGGGCTGCGACAAAATTCGAACGGACGAATAGAATGATTGATTTTCTGGTACTACATCTGCCGATTATTAAGACGATTACGAAAGAAATGAATGCGGCTCGCACCACCAGAACGCTCTCGTCGCTCCTTGCTTCAGGGGTTGATATCAGCCGCTCAATTACTATTACGAAAGAAGTGGTGCAGAATCATTACTACAAGGAGATACTCGATGAAGTGCTGACGGTGGTGCAGAAAGGAGAGCCGATATCGCGCGTGTTCCAGGAAAAGACAAAGTATTACCCTATTATGGTGGGCGAGATGGTTGAAGTAGGGGAAGAGACGGGAAAGCTTGGGAGCATGCTGCTTGATATTGCCTTGTTTTACGAAGGAGAGGTTGAATCAAAAACAAAAAATCTCTCAACAATTATCGAGCCAGTACTCATGATTTTTATCGGAGCTGCGGTCGGATTTTTTGCCATTTCAATGCTCACCCCGATGTACTCGGTGATGGATGCAATTAAATAACATGGGAGCACGGAAACAATCAGGTATGACCTTGATTGAATCACTGGTTGCCACTGCTTTTTTTGTTACGTTTTCGCTTGCTATTTACCAACTCTATGCGAAAGTTGTTGAAGTGTCTGCTTCCATTCGCACCCGAACGGTGGCAACCCAGCTGGCAAACGAACAGTTCGAGCTGATTCGAAATTTGCAGTACTATGACGTAGGAACCGTTGGAGGTATTCCGTCCGGGGTGGTTGATCCGGTTCAAACACTAACAAGAAACAATATGAGCTTTACGGTTACCACCACCATTCGAAACGTCGATCACCCTATTGACGGCACGCTCGGCGGATCTCCGAACGATTTGTCTCCAGCAGATAACAAGCTAATTGAGGTGTATGTCGCATGCACCACCTGCAAACAAGAAACTGCGGTCGCGTATACAAGTTTTGTAGCGCCAAAGAGCCTGGAAACTGAAAATGGCAATGGGGCGCTCGTACTTCGAGCAATTGATGCAAACGGTTTGCCAATAACTGGCGCTACTGTGCTCGTTGAAAACGCAACGCTCTCGCCAGCTGTTTCAATAACTGACGTTACGGACGCAACCGGTGCACTTACCATTGTTGACGCACCGCCTTCCGTTGAAGGATATGAAATTACCGTGACGAAAGACGATTACTCAACCGAACAAACCTATCTTTTTGGTGACGCGGCAAATCCGAATCCATTAAAGCCGCACTTAACCGTTTCGGCAAACACGGTAACTCAAGCGACATTCTCAATTGATGCGTTCAGTATGCTCGAGATAAACACCTTAACGTCACAATGTGCTCCCATTGCAAACATTGCTGGTACGCTCACCGGAACAAAACTTATCGGTCTTCCTGACATTATTAAACATATCTATGATTTCACGACCGATGCAACTGGCTCAGTGGTGCTTGATACCGTTGAGTGGGATACCTATACTGCCGCCCTGACGGGAACAACCTACGACGTTGCAGGAGTCAATCCGCTTCAGCCGGTAACGGTTCCTCCGGGATCTTCGCAAACAGTGAGTTTTACGCTCAAACCTGCGGAGCCAAATACGCTCGTGGCCTCAGTGGTTGATGCGGCTACCGGTCTGCCGCTTGCAAACGCTACTGTTCTAGTAGAGGGAGGGTCGTACACTGAAACGAAGGCCACGAGTATTGGTTCAATAACGCAAACCGATTGGTCGGGCGGCGGAGGGCAAGATTTGTATGCAGATACGGATGAATTTTACTCAACTGATGGTGGAATCAATTACGCAACGATTCCAGGAGAGCTTGCTCTTTCTCAGACCGCCGGTGTCTATAACCTAAGCGGCGAATTGGTTACCTCTATATTTGACCTTGGCGCTCCAGCAACATTTCATCAGCTCTCATGGTTCCCGACCAGTCAGCCGGCCTCTGCCGGCGCAACGCCTATTCGATTTCAGGTTGCCACGAGCAATGAAAATCTTCCTGAAACAATATGGACATTTCTCGGGCCAGACGGCACGAATGCTACGTATTACAGCACCTCACTTTCCGACATTGATGCGCTGCATGACGATTCGCAATATCTGCGCCTGAAACTCTTTCTCTCAACCGATGATACTTCGGTAACGCCAACCGTTTCCGATATTTCTTTTACGTACACTTCCGGCTGTTTGCCACCAGGTCAGGCCGACTTTGGAAATCTCTTGAACGACACCTATACGGTCACGGCATCAAAATCAGGATATGCAACGGAAGTGAAAACCGTTACAATAAATGGCGATGGTAGTGTTTCATTTTCTCTCATTCCGTCATAGACGTGGCTCTTCTGGAGTTACGCTCATGGAACTCCTCATTGCGATTTTTATTATTGGCACAGTTGGGGTAGGAATTGCAAAACTCTCGGGCGACGTTTTTTCTTTCAACCGCTATTTTGATAGCGCATTCGGGACAGCCGATAGAGCGCAACGCCTGCTTCGGCCGATGGCGCAAGAAATTCGCTCGGCGGGCCAACCGAATTCCGGCGCGTACCCGATTGATACGGCAAATACGAATGATTTTATTTTTTACAGTGACATTAACAACGATACGCTTGTCGATCGGGTACGGTACTATCTTTCGGGAACGTCGCTCATAAAAGAGGTAACGCCACCTACCGGAAATCCGCTTACCTACAATGACACCAATAAAGTAACCACTACGCTCATGACGAATGTCAGAAATACCGCACTCGGAAACGTACCAATTTTTAATTACTACGATAGTTCGCATACCGGCGGATCGACCGGGGAAGTAACTGCAGGTACTGGCGACATTACGACCATTCGGCTTATTCGAGTTACTATTCACATTGATGCTGATCTACACATGTCTCCGCCGCCAACGGTTGTAACAACGCTTATTGCTGTGAGAAACTTAAAACAACAACTCTAATCCACCACTATGCGCGCAGCTCAAAAACAACATGGCTTTCTCCTTATCGGTGTGTTAGTTTTTGCCGGCATTGCCATGACTGCCATTGCCTCATTTGTGAGTTGGGGTATTACCAGTTCACAGCTTGCCCGGCGGGTGCTCCATCGCGAACAGTCGTTGCAGATTGCCGAAGCAGGAATTGAATATACTCGCTGGTTTTTGGCGCATTATCAAAACGATTTTCAGCTTGGTTTTGGCGAACCCGGCCCCTACACGTTTGATTTTGAAGATAAGAATGGAGAAGTACTTGGAACGTATACTATTACCATTACGCCTCCGGCGGTTGGTTCAACGCTGGTACGAATTAAATCCCACGGAGTGGTAACCACAGAACCGGTAGCAGATCGAACAATTCAGGTGCAATTGGCGATTCCTTCTTTAGCAAAATATTCAGTACTCGGAAATAGCGAACTGCGCTTTGGTGAAGGAACGACCGTATACGGACCGATTCATTCAAACGGAGGCATCCGGTTTGACGGCCTCGCCTATAATTTGGTAACGAGCGCGAAATCAAGCTATAACGACCCCGATCATACCGGCAATAGCGAGTTTGGCGTGCATACTCACTTAAGTACTACAGGGAATGTTAATGATTCATACCGACCGGCCGAGGCTCCGCCTGCAAACGAGCAAACCAGAAATGACGTGTTTCGAGCGGGGAGAGATTTTCCAATTCCCGCGGTGGACTTTGCCGGCATCACGAACGATTTGGCGACCATTAAAGCGCAAGCGCAGGCAAGCGGGCGCTACTTCGGCGCATCGGGGGCACTCGGGTACCAAATTATTTTAAAAACGAACGATACGTTCGATCTATACCGAGTAAATTCGCTTCGCTCTCCGCCGTCGGGGTGCAGCAACGAGGCTGACCAGAGCGGATGGGGAACGTGGAGTATAAACTCAAGAACGCTGCTCGGCAATTATGCTTTTCCTTCTAATGGTCTTATTTTTACTGAAGATGATTTGTGGGTTGAGGGGACGATTAACGTGGCGCGCTTAACCATTGCCGCCGCACGGTTTCCCGACAACGTGAATACTAGAAAGAGCATTACGATCAATAACGATCTACGGTATACGAACTACACTGGTTCAGACGTGATTGCGCTCATTGCTCAAAATAACATCAATGTCGGCCTCATTTCTGAAGATGATTTGCGCATTGATGCGGCGCTCATTGCCCAGAATGGACGCGTTGGTCGCTACTACTACGAAACGTCATGTAAGTTGAGCAGTACTAATTACTACGATCGCGACACCATTAACCTGTTCGGTACGCTCGGTTCAAACCAGCGCTACGGGTTCGCGTATACCGACGGAACCGGATACACTAACCGAATCATTACCTATGATACGAACCTGCTCTATTCTCCACCACCGAACTTTCCGCTCGCTTCCGACAAATACCAAATCATTTCGTGGGAAGAGCTTGAGGAATAAAGGTTTTTTAGCATGCTATACTAATGGCTTATGCGAGAATACTTGATCGTCGGGAACTGGAAAATGAACCCTGAAACCCTGCCAAAAGCAGTTACTCTAGCCAAAGGCGTCGTGACGCAAGCGGCAAAATTAAAGAAGACAAGCGTGGTGTACTGCCCGCCTACCCCTTTTTTGTCTTCGGTGTTAAAACACAAACGGAAAGAAGTATTCATTGGCGCCCAAGATGTTTTTTTTGAACGATCGGGTGCATTTACGGGCTCTGTTGCTCCGGGAATGCTCAAGAGCGTAGGAGCAACCTATGTGATTGTTGGCCATTCAGAGCGCCGAGGCTTAGGAGAAACGAATGAAATGGTTGGAAAGAAGGCAGCCGCCGCTCTTTCAGCTGGAATAAGGCCCGTTGTGTGCGTTGGTGAGCGCGAACGAGATCCGGAAGGATGGCATCTTTCGGGAGTTCGAGATCAGCTCGAGGCGGTGTTTGAAGTAATACCAAAGCAGAAGGCGGCACAGGTGATTGTCGCCTATGAACCCGTCTGGGCAATTGGGAAAGATGCAGTTCGGCAGGCAACGCCGGCAGAATCGACCGAAATGGTTATCTTTATCCGAAAAGTGCTCGCTGATTTATTGGGCGCTTCTATTGCCTCTAAAATCATGATGCTCTATGGCGGATCGGTTGATGAAAAAAACGCTCCATCTTTCATTACTGATGGAAGCGTGAAGGGGCTTCTTGTTGGCCGTACGAGCCTCGATAAAGGAGCGTTTGGAAAATTGCTTGCCGCGGTAGATTCCCTATGAAGAGCATACAAGACATACAGCAGTTACGAGGCACTCGGGTCTTAGTCCGGGTAGACTTCAATGTCCCAATGAACGGTTCAAAAATACGCGACACCTACCGCATTGATGCGGCATGGAAAACAATTCAGTATTTAAAAAAGCAAAAAGCAGTACAAATCCTTATCAGTCATATTGGTTCCGACGGAACGCAATCGCTTGCGCCAGCTGCAAGGTATCTGGCAAAGAAAACACCAATAACATTTTTGAAAAATGACATTGGTTCTCCGGAACTGCAGAAAAAGATTTCGTCCCTCAAACCTGGATCAATTGTCCTGCTTGAAAATATCCGTCGGTATTCCGGCGAAGAGAAAAACACGGGCGTGTTTGCAAAACAACTTGCCTCCCTTGCCGAGTATTATGTCAACGATGCTTTCTCGGTTTCGCACCGCATGCATGCATCAATTGCCGGTGTTGCAAAACTGCTTCCGGCGTACGCTGGGTTCCAGCTCGAGGCAGAGGTACATGCGCTCAGTGCCGTGGTGCAGAAACCGGCAAAGCCGTTCGTGTTCATTTTAGGCGGAGCGAAATTTTCAACCAAAATTCCACTGATCAATCGCTTCTTGAAAACTTCGGACAAAATTGTGCTTGGCGGAGCGCTTTTAAATAATTTTTATAAAGTCGCTGGTTTTGAAGTAGGGAAGTCGGTGGTTGAATCTGGCTATGATGCCCAAATCAAACAGTATCTGAAAACCCCGAACGTGTTACTGCCGATAGATGTTGTTGTCTTACGAAATAAGCAGTCTGCCGTCGTTACCCCGGCCGAAGTGCTGCCGGAAGATATTATTGTCGACATTGGCCCGCAGAGTATTGCGCTTTTGAAGCCGTACATAGAGAAAGCAAAGCTTATTGTGTGGAACGGGCCTCTTGGCTGGTACGAAAAAGGCTTTGTAAAAGCAACTATCGAGCTTGGAAAACTTTTAGCGAAATCAAAAGTAACGGTAGTCGTTGGCGGGGGAGACACGGTGACGGTGCTTGGCAAGGCATTTGCGAAAAAGAAAAACATTTTCGTTTCCACCGGCGGCGGCGCAACGATCGACTATCTTGCCAACGGCACTATTCCAGGAGTAGAATTGCTTTAAATAATAGAACAGAACCAGAAAAACCCCTTGATGTTAACGTAATGCGGCTTTGCCATCAAAGGCTTTGTGGGGAAAACCAATAAAAGAGTCGAAATCCCGACTCTTTTTTACTTGTCATAGCAAAAATCGTCTGGTATAAATATCTTTGATAGAAATTCAATGGAAATGCTGGGTGTTTGGCCGTATGCCAAGCACTCTTTTGTTTCTCTTGACAAATTTATTAAATAATGTAATCTAGTGCCTAGTTTCAAAAGAGTTGAAATCTGGGTACGACCCTGCTTTCTAGCAGGATTTCACTTGGGTTTTTTAGAAAAAGATATTACATTTAACCGACCCCGATTTCTATCGGGGTTTCTTTATGCAAAATAGGTATGTTAGAGTACTAAAAGTTTTCATAGGGTACGAGGCGCCCTTGCGCGCCAAAAGGGCAGGATGTCTATCCATCGCCCTTTTTTATTTCAACCCTTCTTTTATTTTTTCTGCGAAAACTTCTTTTTCTCCATCGGAGTAGGCAACATGCTCCCAGTGCACTACTTTCTTTTCAAACCAGGAAGGAATGAGATGAATGTGAAAGTGGGGAACGTCTTTTCCTTCTACTACCACCTGCACGTAATCGCACGAGAGCGCGTCTTTCATCGCTTTCGCAATTTTTTTTGCCTGCACGAAGAGGTAAGAGATAAGTTCATCAGAGGCATCCTGAAACCACACTACGTGTTCTTTCGGAATCAGAAGCGTGTGACCCTTGCTTACCGGATTAATGTCCAAAAAAGCTAGACATGTTTCGTCTTCGTACACTTTCGTTGCCGGAATTTCTCCGCGGATTATTTTTCCAAATACGGTGTCGTTCATTGTCTTTTATCATAGCATTAACAGTCTTGGTCGCTACAGGGCAGGATTTGATACAATAAATTTATATGGCCACTATTTCTAGCGGGGTAGCGCATGCACTGCCAGCCGATTTGCAGAAGGCGCTCGTAGCCGCACCTAAAGCGCTTGCCGCATGGGAGAGCTTAACGCCGTTGGCTCGCAATGAGTGGATTTGCTGGACAATCTCCGTTAAAAAAATGGAAACAAGAAAAGAGCATATAAAACGGGCGATTGCTGAGCTTCTAGAAGGAAAGCGCCGACCATGCTGCTGGATGGGATGCACTCACCGAACCGATAAAACGATAAGCCCTTCGCAAAAGTTCGTACTCGGCAGACAGGCGAAAAAGAAATAACTTGCGCTCTTAGAGTGTCGTGATAAGGTGATGGAAAATATACATATCATGCTGAAACGATGGTCTACCCGGTGGATTGACCTTACGAGATATAAAACAAAGTACATTTTACTTTCCGTGGTTAGAGCACGCATACCAAATGTGGTATCAGCGAATAAAGCAGGAACAGTTTATAAATGCCGCTGCCCGTTCCATAATGACCGAACTCCCTCAATGAAGTTTTTCTTCAACAAATACATTCCTGGATGGGGATTTAAATGCTTTGGGTGCGGAAGATCAGGAGACGTATTTACGTTTCTCATGAAGTTTGAACGATGGGAATTTTGGGATGCAATGCTTCATGTGACAAAAAACTGCTTCCCAGGTTCTTTGTATTCAGTCTCAACACCTGAATGCATACAGCTTGAACTTCCATTTCCAAAAGAGGAGTACAATGATCCTCCTGACAATCTACCATTTTAAAACAAACAAAGTCGCACTAGGATTAGTGCGACTTTTTCATATAATGTTCCGCCGCCACTTCTTTCGATTCGACGCTAGACCCATTGCTGCCTATATTAGGCATAGAGGTTTTATTTGCAAGTAATTATTTAAAAGTTTAGACAATATTCAAAATTTGCATAAAACCATAAAAAGAATACTATTCGCTGAAATTGCTATGGTATGAATAATCAGAACAAATGGGCTTTCTTTGATAAGGAAGACCCAATAATAACCGAGTGGCGCAAAAGAATCAGGAGGCGTTCATTTATTCTCATACTAATAGGTGTGGCGCTCATTCTCTTCGCTGTATTGCTCGAAAGGTAAGATTAAAGCTATGGATAAAACCATAGCTTTTTATCTTGCCTAACAGGGAATATCCAAAATTAAAAGCAAAAATCTCTATGTTACAATCACACCTATGCAACATCTCATTGCTTCGCCGGAAGAATTGATGGCGAAGATACTTTCTGACAGAGGAATTCCGCTCGACCACAGTGAATTGTTCTTAAAACCTCGGTACGAGCTTGCCAACCCTTTTTTATTTGAGGGGATAGAGCAAGCGGTACTGCGGCTTTTTTCGGCAATCGAGGCCAATGAGCCTATCGGTATATATGCCGATTACGACTGCGACGGTATTCCGGCGGCAGTCATTCTGACTGATTTGTTCAATAAAATCGACTACAAGGATTTTCATATTTACATTCCCGATCGGCACGATGAAGGTTACGGCTTGAAAGAGCAGGGAATCGACGAACTCGCAAAAAAAGGAGTGAAGCTCATTATTACGGTTGACCTTGGCATTACCGCGCATGCGGAAGTTGCCTACGCACAAACGCTCGGAATCGATTGCATCATTACTGACCACCACACGCCGCTTCCGCTTGATGCTGGCGGATTTCCTAAAGCGTTTGCAGTAATACACCCTGAAAACGGTGACTACTCGAACAAGTGCGCTTGCGGGGCTGGCGTTGCGTTTCATTTCGTGCGGGCGTTCATACAAAAGTATGGCGAACATTTTTCAATTCCTCGCGACTGGGAAAAGTGGCTTCTCGACATGGCAGGGTTCGCAACGCTCTCTGACATGGTGAGTCTTACGGATGAAAACCGCGTGCTTGCAAAGTATGGCTTGGTGGTGATGCGAAAGACAAAGCGAATCGGACTTCGGGCGCTCCTGCGAAGTTTGAAGATCGACCAATTAACTCTTTCAGAAGACGACCTTACCTTTATGGTGGCGCCACGGCTCAATGCCGCTTCGCGCATGGATTCTCCGCTTCATGCCTACCGACTTTTGGCAACGAATAATCCTGACGAAGCGCAGGAATTAGTTAGGCACCTTTCTGAAATTAATAATCAGCGCAAAACGCTGGTGGCAACTACGATGCGCGAAGCAGAGCAGAAATTAAAAGATCGGGAACTCAAAGATATCATTGTGGTAGGGGATATTGAGTGGCATCCGCCGATACTCGGGCTGGTGGCAGCAAAACTGCAGGAAGCGCATGGGAAAACAGTGTTTGTGTGGGGAAAGAACGGCGGCGAAGAAATTAGAGGTTCCTGCCGATCAAGCGGAGCGCATAATGTTTCCATTCTTATGCAAAAAACTACTGAACACTTTTTGCATTTTGGCGGACATGCAGCTGCAGGAGGGTTTAGTGTAAGCAGTGAAGCAATTCATTTTTTGGAAGATAAGCTAAACGAACATGCTGAAGGCGCGCTTCAAGCAAAAGCGCCACTCTCTGCACCGTACCCGGCAACGCTTGCCGTGGTTCATTTAAAATACTGGAACATTATCGAGGCATGTTCTCCGTTTGGCGTGGGAAATGAAAAGCCACAATTCATGTTTGAAAAAATTTCCGTTGCCGCCATTAAGCAGTTTGGAAAAGGAAAAGAGCATTTGGAGATTCAGGTTACGGACAGTGAAGGAAATAAAGCTACTGCCATTTCTTTCTTCACGAGCGTTGATAGTTATGGCGAACCACTAGAGGTGGGGAAGAAGATAGATTTAATAGGCACTCTTGATCGCGTGCAGGGGTACTACGGCAACGGCGTCAGGCTGCGGATTGAGGATATTGTTGTTTATTAGTTTCATTTGCTTGCCTCTAATTTTTAAAGAGCACGCAATAAAATTCTCGTGAATTTTTTGCTAGCCCTCGACTACCCGTCTGCGGGATGCTCTTGTAAAAATTGAGGCTACGCTCATTAAGTTTTTCTTAAACTAGTACTCACTTTTTATCTGTTATAGTATGATCAATAGCATTAAAATGAAAAAAGAACTGATTATTTATACCGATGGAGCATCGCGCGGAAACCCGGGGCCAGGAGGATGGGCAGCGGTTATTTTGGCCGGAGACGACGTGATGGAAATTGCCGGCGGAGTAAAGAAGGCGACTAATAATCAAATGGAACTTCAGGCGGTGCTTGAAGTGCTGAAAGACGAGGGATGTGCTGAATGGAAGGGGTCGATTAGTGTTTATTCTGATTCTGCGTATGTCGTAAACGGGCTAAATTCATGGGTCTATGGTTGGGCAAAAAACGGCTGGATAACTAGCACGAAAACAAAAGTAGAAAATAAAGATTTGTGGGAGAAATTATTGAAGCTCCTCAATTCATATGGCGACCGGCTGGCAATAAAAAAAGTATCGGGACACAGCGGCGAACTTTATAATGAACGCTGCGATGAATTGGCGGTTGCGGCAGCGCTTGGCAAAAAACAGAATCTTTTTTCAGGAAAAATGAAAGATTATCAACTCTTTCTAGAAGAAGAGGGTACGACGGTAAAGCCAAAAACGAAAAAATCAAAGGCGAATACTGGACCAGCGTATTCATATGTATCGCTGGTGAACGGGAAAGTGCATGTTGATAAAACCTGGGCAGCATGCGAAAAGCGCGTAAAAGGAGCAAAGGGGGCAAAGTATAAAAAAGTTTTTTCAAAAGCCGAAGAAACTGCGTTGGTGCAAGATTATACGCTTGGGTCGTTGCTCTAGGAAATTCTATCTTAAGTTTTGCGTAAATAAAAAAGAACTAATACCGCAATATTAGTTCTTTCACAATCGATTTTTAATTATGTCCGCAATGAAAATTTCAAATTCTTCTTTCGCCATTTCTTTCAATGCAAGATTTGTTTCATGAATCAATGCAAATAAGTGATCTGGTGTGCAGTTTGCTTTTTTTAAAGCATTCATAAGATGAGGAACCTGTTTTTCAAGGGAGACAAAAATCTTCTCTAGAATTGGTTTTTGTTCTTCAAGGTAATTTTTCCCGCCTAGGGCATAACAACACTCCATGTATTCGTGCAAAAGTGTATAGCGTAAGAATTTTCTCGATTGTTTACTATCTGCAACGAAGATCATCGCAGTCTTTGTTGGTATATGAACAAGGCGCATCGCATCAACGAATGTTGTTTTTGATTCTGAACCTCCAACTAATAACCATCGAAATAACCTTACATATGTAATTTCATTTCCTGCTACGGTTACTTTTCTTT
Organism: uncultured Candidatus Saccharibacteria bacterium; assembly: GCA_964573395.1. GTDB lineage: Bacteria > Patescibacteriota > Minisyncoccia > Phycocordibacterales > UBA9973 > DATIBQ01. The sequence goes on from CAZNJI010000004.1 coordinate 18,493, forward strand.
TTTTAGATTTTTTCCAAAGAAAATGCAGATATTGATTGTGAATGGACGAGAGTAGGGAACGAGTTCTCACTATTTTTATTTTTTTCATTATATCATAAAATGCCAATTTGTCCAATTAAACAATCCGGTATATGCAAAAACGATTAGTAAAATAGTTATACCTATTTGATACAATACGTGCATGCAGGTAGTAGGCTTTCTTCTTGCTTTTTCGGTGGGAATTGCTGTCGGGGGAAGTAATGGCGCTTCCTATCTTCTAGTCGGAATGCTTGGTGCGCTCGTTGCGAGCGCATTTTTTATTGCCAAACATATCCGAGTTGGAGTTCTGGTTGTTTTAGGCACGGTGCTGTTTTTTATTGGAGCAGTGCGGATGGAGTTAGGGTTAGCCCGCTTCAAGCATGTTTCATTTCCTGAATCGCCGGTTGAGGCAGTGGTAACGAGCATCGATGAACGCGAAACCGGAACGCTGGTGTACGGAAAAATTCCGGAAAGCAACACGAAAATTTTGATTCGCAGTTTTGAAAAAGTGGGCGTTTTGCCCGGAGACCGAATTGTATCAACCGGAGCAGTTGAGCTTCCCGAGCCTTTCATTACCGACACGGGAAGGATATTCAATTATCCGCTCTATTTGGAATCGCGCGGCGTCTCATTCATCCAAAACGCACGAGAAATTTCCATTCTTGCAGAAGGAAAGCCGAGTGTGCGGCGCTTTTTTACCGCGCTGAATCAGAAAACCGGCGATTTGCTTGGGCGTTCAGTTTCGTTTCCTATTGATAGCATTACTTCCGGCATGGTGTTAGGAGACAGAAGCACGATTCCAGAATCAGTTACCAGCATTTTCCAAAATACCGGAACGCTTCATTTGTTGGTGCTCTCCGGATACAACGTTACGCTATTAATTACTTTTCTTGGGCTTTTGCTTCGCCGGGCGCCTTTTTATGTTCGTACCGTACTTCTTTGTTTAGCTGTTGTTTCACTGGTGCTTCTCTCTGGTGCGGGTATTTCTGCAATAAGGGCGGGCCTGATGGCATTGATTGTGTTGTTGGGACAGGTAACCGGCAGGCAGTACGAGGCGCTTCGCGCGCTTGGCATTACCTTCGTAGCGTTGCTGCTGTGGAATCCGTTTCTTTTGCTCTATGATCCAGGGTTTCAGCTCTCGTTCCTTGCAACGCTGTGCATGATTGTAGTGGTGCCGAAAGCCGAGCCGCTCTTTGCACGATTGCCGAAAATGTTTTGGCGGCTGCCGATTCGGGAGGCAGTAACGCTTGCGGTAACGGTTTCGGTTTTCATGCTGCCGTTCATCGCATACTTTTCCGGATCGATTTCACTGCTTACCATTCCGGCGAATTTCGTCGCATCATTTTTCGTGCCGGTTATAACACTCTTGGGTATCGCGGTTATTTTCATTACGGCAATTACTCCATTCCTGGGAATGATTATTGGAACGATCTTGTCACTGGTAGGAAAAATATTAGTTGCGCTATTGTCGATTGCAGCAACGGTGCCCAATGTTACCGTACCGCCGTTTTCTTGGGTCTACGTTGCACTGGTATATCTTGCAATTTTTTCCGTATTGTTTCTTAAACGAACGCCTGTGGAAAAAGTTGTTGCAACAAACTAATGAAAAGCCATACTGTAAGCAGTGCTGTTTCTGTCTTTGTATTTGTCTGAGAGCGGACACAGAGAGAGGTACGGCATCATGTTCTTTGTTTCGTAAAAAAGAATACGCGCAATCAGGTACCTGTTCGCAGGTAAACACATGGCTATTCGGCTAAGCTCCAAAGTAAGAACAAAGTAAAAGGTCGCTTTTACCAGTAAACAACTGCAAAGCTTATGCTCACGAAAAAACATTTCCAAGTGCATCGCCAATGGACGATGGGAAAAATAAACCTCATCTCGCTTGCGCGAAAACTTGGATATAAAAAAGCGTCACTCTCGAAAGGAGTAACGCGAGTTAGAACCCTGTTAGGGGAAATGGGTATTACGGTTCTGTAGTATCCATTGCAAACACAAAACGCTCCAAGAAATTCTTGGAGCGTTTTGTGTTTATTGCGTTGCTTCTGAAAATAATTTTTCCGCAACCGTCCAGTTCAGGTTCTCGAAGAAGTCGAGCACGTACTGCTTTTTGCCCGACGGCTGGTAGTCGGAAACGAATGAGTGCTCCCACATATCGAGTGCGAGAATAATACGGCACCCAGCAAGCTGGCCAAGGTGCTGCTCATCAACCCAAGCGTTCACCAGGCTATTGCTTACCGGATCGTAGTAGAGCATTGCCCAGCCAACGCCGCGCGTAAGCGCAATGGCCTGAAACCGGGCAATCCATGCTTCAACAGATGCCCATTGTGTAATGATTGCCTGCTGTAGCGTGCTTCCAACAGTGAGCGGTGCCGGGCCTCCTTCAAAGAGGGAAAAGTACACTTCATGGTTTCGCATGCCGCCCCATTCGAAACTGAATCGGCGCTGCAGCTCTCCGAGTTCATAGGCGTTTTTTTCTGAATCTCGCACAAGCTCTGCAATGTGCTCGAGAATCAAGTTTGCGTGTTTTACGTAGCCCTGATAGAGCTTTAGGTGTTCTTCGGTTGTTTGGACGCTGATGCCTTTGAGGGTTGGAATTGAGAATGTTTTTGCTTCGTACATGGTGTAACTCATTTTGCTCAAAGAGCAGATTTTCAGAATGCACCCATAAAACACTGGTGTGTTTTTGGTCCGCTCGGCTACCCGCCTGCGCGAGGCATTCCTCAAACCTCTCTTTTCGCTTACGTTAATTGATAAATCCAAATTCCCAGAAAACGAAAAATTACTTCGGAGAAATTTGGTACTATTACCAGTATACTCCTTATGCGAAAGATTGCCTTATTGCTCGTGGTGGTTGGTTTGGTTGGGATCGGTGTGGCAGGCTATTTTCTTTTCACGGCAAAAACTGCGCCAGAAAAAAGCGTACTGAAAGTTCACTTTCTAAGTGTTGGGCAAGGCGATGCGATTTTGATCGAAGCGCCAAATGGCGGGCAAATGTTAATTGATGGCGGTCGGCCTGATAATCGGGTGCTCGGTGAGCTCGCGGCTGTTATGAAGCCGTTCGACAAAAAAATTGATGTGGTAGTAGCAACACATCCGGATGCCGACCATATTGGCGGATTAAGTGAAGTATTGAAGCGATACGAGGTAGAGCTTTTTCTCTCGAGTCAGGCAGATAAAGATACCAGCGTCTCGAAAGGGCTCTACGATGCCTACGAGGGCAGTAACGCAAAAGGATACTATGCCCGCCGCAGCATGCGGATAACGCTTGATGCGAAAGAAAACATTATTGCCGAGATATTGTTTCCTGATAGGGATACGAGCGGGTGGGAAGCGAACAGCGCTTCTTCGGTCATTAAACTTACCTATAAAGACCAAACGTTTTTGTTTACCGGCGATGCTGAGCAGGGGGCAGAAGCATTTTTGGTAAAAACAATTCCTGAAATAATTGATGTTGACGTGCTGAAGCTCGGGCATCACGGATCAAAAACTTCTTCGACTGTTGCATTTTTAAAAGCAACCACTCCTGAACTGGCGATTATCTCGGTTGGTAAAAATTCCTACGGCCATCCTGCTCCCGAAGTTACCGATCGTCTTCGGTCGTTTTCCATTCCATGGCTCTCTACGCAAAACGAAGGAACGATTACGCTTATAACCGACGGCACCGCGCTTGCGGTGCAGAAATAAAAACGACTCGCCTTGTCGTGGCGAGTGTTTCTATTTTTCTTTCGTAGTTTTAGTTTTAAAATATTTTGTACTTCCTCCTGCTCTTGAGAATCGAGCGCTCTCAATAGTTCATGTAAGGAGTCGTCGTCATAAACGAGTCCGGCAAACTTGCCATTTTCGTCAAAACTTACGTGTATCATAAAAGGGTGGTTTTTTAGATTATACCAAAACAAAAATCGGCTACCAAGCCAATTTTATTTAATGATTCCAGCGTCTTTGAGCGCCAGGTAGGGGCCTTTCTTGTTAATCGTGCGGATACCAGCGGTTGAGAGAGTGAGGATGAAGGTTTTGCCAAGCTCCGGAACGAAGACGCGCTTCTTCTGCAAGTTCGCGTATTTGCGGGTCTTGCCGGTTGGGTTGTATTTGGTCGCACGGACGCGGTTCGAGTAGCCGCCCGCAACGACTGAAGATTTATTGGTAATAGCGCATACTTTTGCCATAACGAGGCTCATGCTACCACGCGTATTTCTTATTTGCAAGATGTTTGCTAGCGCATTACTGGTGAAAAGCACACATAAAAGTCTCGTGACTTTTTGCTCCGCTCGGCTACCCGCCTGCGCGAGGCTTTTCACCAGTAATGCGCTGGAGTCTGTTACAATAGAACGTATTCATTTATTGAAGAAACTGTATGCAAGGCATTGATGGCATTTTTTACCTCCTTATCCTGATCGCTTCGGTCGTTATTCATGAAGTGGCGCACGGGCTTGCGGCCGACCATTATGGCGATCCGACTGCCCGCATGCAGGGAAGGCTTTCGCTGAACCCGATCCGCCACCTCGACTGGTTCGGTTCCGTTCTCTTGCCGCTGATGCTCATTCTTTCCGGAACGGGCATCGTGGTAGGGTGGGCAAAGCCCGTTCCGTATAATCCGAATAATTTCCGCAACAAGAAAGTTGGCATTCCGATGGTGGCCGTGGCCGGCATCATTGCAAACCTTTCTTTGGCGCTTATCTTCGGGCTCCTCATCCGATTCGGCATAGCAAACGACATCGGGAATATCGGCCTCTACCAAATTTCGAGTACGATCGTACTGGTGAATCTGGTGCTGGCACTTTTCAATGCGATTCCAATTCCGCCGCTCGACGGCTTCCGGCTGATTTTCTCGCTTCTGCCGGCTCGTTTTGCGTCACTTGAGCGCGACATAGAGCGCTATGGCATTATGTTGCTTATCATCTTTTTGTTTGTCGGCTGGAAGTTCGTTGCGCCAATTGTGTTCTGGCTTTATTCCGCAATTACCGGGCTTGCCGTATAATTTTTTACATGAGATTCCCGAGTTTCGGGTTTAAAAAACAAAAACGCGAATGGGGAACTGTGTATGACGCAGTAACCAAACAGCCGATCGATCCGGCATACGTTACGGTAGCCGACATGCTCGGCAGAACGATTGCTACTTCCATTACCGACCTGGACGGCCGATACGGGTTCGTATTGCCGCCGGGAACCTACCAAATCACCGTTCAGAAAACAAACTACGCCTTTCCGTCATTAAAGCTGGCAGGAAAAGATCATGACGCGGTGTATGACGATCTGTATTTTGGCGAGCCACTTACGATCATGCGTAGCGAAGACGTGATTTCAAAGAATATTCCGCTTGATCCAGTAGGGGTAGATTGGAATGAGCAAGAAAAAGCTCGCAGGCGTTTAGGGTTCTTCAGTCGCGGCACAGCCTTCTCTCGAATTGCTTCGGTACTGCTTACTATCGGCTTGCTGGCCTCTTTAATTGCTGTTATTGCGGAGCCAGCGCCGCTTGAAGTGGGGATATTCGTGTTCTACATTATGGTGTATTTCATTCGAGTGTTTACGATTGGAAACGATCGGCGTGTTGCCCGGATTATCTCTGCAAAAACGGGCGAGCCGGTTTCATTTGCACTGGTGCGGGTATTTGCGGCTCAAAGCGGCCAGGAAATAACCAAAAAAGCTTCTTCCTACCAGGGAACGTTCTTCTGCCTTATTCCGAATGGAAACTACTATGTGCAAATTGAAACCAGAAATAGCGATGGTACCTATACGCCCGCTTTTACGTCATCCATTTTTACGGTTACCCGCGGCATGATCAAAAAAACCTTCGCCATCTAAGGCGAGGAATGCTTGCATTTTTGGTGTACGCATAGTAGGATTCTCGACACAAAGGGCTTTCATGCCTTTTTGCTTTATGCCAACACTTAATCAGCTTATTAAGCGAAAACGAACGAAAGTAGCGCGCCGACCAAAGGCAGTGGCTCTTTCTCGTGGCTTTAATACGATTAAAAATCGCCCCGTATTCTACCCATCTCCATTCAAGCGCGGCGTGTGCGTGAAGGTTTCGACTACCACGCCAAAGAAGCCAAACTCTGCAATCCGAAAGATTGCCCGCGTCCGACTCTCGAACGGCCAGGAAGTAACCGCATACATCCCGGGCATGGGCCACAATCTGCAGGAACACTCAGTGGTAGTAATCCGCGGCGGCCGCGTGAAAGACTTGATCGGAGTCCGCTACCACATCGTGCGCGGCGTGCTTGATACGCAAGGCATTGAAAAGCGGCGCGTTTCTCGCTCGCTCTACGGAACAAAGCGCCCGAAAGACGCTAAGAAATAATTTATATGCGACGACCAGTAAAAAACAGAAATATGGTAGGGCCAGATATGCTCTACGGATCAGCGAAAGCTGAAAAGTTCATCAACTCGATCATGCAGGACGGCAAGAAGAATACTGCACGGAAAATTTTCTACGGTGCGCTTGATATCGTGAAGGAAAAAGAGAAGGTTGAGAACCCGATTGAGGTTTTTGATACCGCGCTGAAAAATGCCGGCCCGCTCGTTGAGGTTCGTTCACGCCGTATTGGTGGAGCAAACTACCAGGTACCGCGCGAAGTGCGCACGGAACGCCGAACGGCGCTTGCAATGCGATGGATTATCGAATCTGCTCGCGGCCGCAAAGGGGTGAAGATGGCGGATGCGCTTGCCGACGAACTAATCCAAGCTTCAAAAGGCGAAGGAAACGCAGTGAAGAAAAAGAAAGATACTCACAAGATGGCGGAATCGAACAAGGCATTTGCCCATTTCGCTTGGTAATATTCAAAATAAAAACTCCCACTTCGGTGGGAATTTTATTTGCAAAAAGGTGCTTCTCCTTATATAGTATTCCGACAGCTCTTCGAGGCTATTTTTATTTATCCTAACTACACATTTATAAACGTTTATGCAACGAGAATTTCCACTAGAGCGAGTCCGAAACTTCGGAATCATCGCTCACATTGATGCAGGGAAAACCACCACCAGCGAGCGCGTGCTGTTTTATACCGGCATGAGCCATAAAATCGGGGAAGTGCATGAAGGCGAGGCGGTAACCGACTGGATGGAGCAGGAGCGCGAGCGCGGCATTACCATTACCGCCGCGGCAGTTACCTGTTCTTGGATTCCAACCTATGCAGGCGAAGATAAGGCCAAGCGCCACCGCTTTAACATTATTGATACCCCGGGGCACATCGATTTTACGGTTGAAGTGAAGCGTTCGCTCCGCGTGCTCGACGGAGCGGTCGTTGTTTTCGACGGCGTTGCCGGCGTTGAACCGCAATCAGAAACCAACTGGCGCTACGCGGACGACGCACGCGTGCCGCGCATCTGCTTCGTGAACAAGCTCGACCGAACCGGTGCATCGTTTGAGCACTCCTACAAAACAATCCTTGATCGACTCTCGAAGAAAGCAGTTCGGATGCAAATTCCGATCGGCCTTGAAGAAAAACATGAGGGCGTGATTGATCTCCTGAAAATGAAGGCGTATTCCTTTGAAGGCGAAATGGGAAGCAAGGTAACAGAGAAGGATATTCCGGCCGAATATCTTGAAGAAGCGAAAAAGTATCATGCTGAATTGGTTGAAGCAGTGGTTGCCAACGATGAAGTGGCGATGAATGCGTACCTTGAGGGAAATGAGCCGTCGGTTGATGAACTAAAGAAAATTCTCCGCAAAGCAGTCATTGCAAACGATATCTTTCCGGTATTTTGCGGAAGCGCGCTGAAGAATAAGGGCGTGCAGCTCGTGCTCGACGCAGTGATCGACTACCTTCCGGCACCAATGGACATTCAGGCCGTTACTGGTACCGACCCTGAAACCGAAGAACCGCTTGTCCGCCATGCTGACGACAACGAACCGTTTGCCGCGCTTGCATTCAAGTCGATGACGGACCCGTTCGTGGGGCAGCTGGTATTCTTCCGTGTCTACTCGGGAACGGTTGAAGCGGGTTCGTACGTGTACAATCCGCGCACGGGGAACAAAGAGCGCTTGAGCCGCATCGTTCGCATGCAAGCCGATCAGCGCGAAGAGGTAAAGAAGGTGTTTGCCGGAGAAATTGCAGCTGCGGTTGGGCTCAAGGAAGCAAAAACTTCCGATACGCTCTGCGATGAAAATGCTCCCATCCTCCTTGACCGCATCACCTTCCCAGAACCGGTGATCAACCTTCGCATCGAACCGAAGACGAAAGCCGACCAAGAGAAAATGGGCCTTGCGCTTAACCGCTTGGCTGACGAAGATCCGACCTTCAAAGTTTCAACCGACCAAGAAACCGAAGAGACGATTATTGCCGGCATGGGAGAACTTCACCTCGAAATTATCGTCGATCGCATGAAGCGAGAATTCAATGTCGAGGCGAACGTGGGCAAGCCGCAGGTTGCATACCGAGAAACCATTACCGGCGAATCGCAAGCAGAAGGAAAATACATTAAGCAATCTGGCGGTAAAGGTAACTACGGACATGTGAAAATCAAGATTAAGCCGATGGATCAAAGCGTTGATCCGAAAGACCTGCCGAAGAACGTGAAGCGCTCTGCCGGGTTTGAGTTCATTAACAACATCAAAGGAGGCGCGATTCCGGCCGAATACATTGCGCCGATCGAAAAAGGGCTCCGGGAAGGGCTTGATCGCGGCGTGGTTGCAGGATTCAAGATGGAAAACGTTTCCGTTGATCTCTACGACGGATCATTCCACGAGGTCGACTCAAACGAAATGGCCTTCAAGATTGCCGCTTCGATGGCGATTCAAGATGCCGCGCGTTCTGCAAAGCCGGTTATCCTTGAACCGATGATGAAAGTAGAGGTCGTAACGCCTGACAAGTTCATGGGAGACGTGACTGGCTCGCTTTCAAGCCGCCGAGGGCTGATTGAAGGAATGGAAGCGCGCGGCATGAACCAGGTGGTTAACGCCGTAGTGCCGCTTTCGGAAATGTTTGGATACATGACCAGCTTGCGTTCGATGACCGAAGGGCGCGCCGGGTTCACGATGGAATTCCTCAGATACGACATAGTACCCCAGAACGTTGCCGATACGATTATCAAATCTCGAAGCTAGATAGAGAAATGAAAAATCCCCTTTCAAGGGGATTTTTTGATTGACAAATAGAAAAAACCAGGTTAGTATAAAGAAAAATATAGTACATTATGCAATTACAAATGAAAAACACCGTACAACTGTGGCCCGAAAGGCTATTTTTTAATCTCTCTCATCTCGCTTGTGATCAAGCATATCTAGAAAGAGTTGAGGTAGTTCCGTATCTCGTGCAAATGCTTCCAGTTGCAATTGGCAAAGGCGATCAAAGAGGTGAAATGTGCATTGGTCTTCATACAGACTATTACACCACCACGTTCATTCTCTTTAACTCACCTTATCCGTATCGTGAAAAACAGGCAAAGTCGCCCGTTATTCTAACAATAACCGGAGGGAGCGTAATAGGACCTCTTGATAATCAAGAGTATAAAAATTTGGTTTATTTTTCCACGGAAGCCCCGAAGCTGAAATTGAAGCCAGGAAGCTACTACTCAACAATGATTGCGCGGATATACCAAGAGTATGAAGCTCTGAGTCAAAGCATGAAGTTAACTGAAACCAAGATTATTCCTATTGATCAGGTTCAAAAACTTCGGCCATTAGTTGGTGCAAATACGATTGGTGCGTATTAAAAAGCAATAAAAGGAGGCAGCTGCCTCCTTTTTTATTTACGGATTAGGCAATTTCGTGTACGCTCAGGTAAAATCGTTACTTATGAATAAAAAAGCAGCTCTCGTTATTGGAGGAACCGGCGACATTGGCGGAGGATTTGCGCAACTGTTCTCAGATCTCGGTTGGAAGGTATATGCTCCGGTTCGCGACCCTGCTTCACCAAAGGCAGTTACCCTACAAGCGCTTCCTGGGGTGTACGTTTCTGGGTGCAATGTAGAACACGCTGAAGAAACCGAGCACTATATTCGGCAGCTCCATCTAACCGAATCAAGTATTGATGCAGTGATTCTGGCGGCCGGAACGCATAAATTCGATACTGATTTTCCTCGCTCAACGGAAGAAGAGATGGTGGCAGCCGCTACCGATGCGCTGATGAAGGCAAACTTTAATACAAAGCGAAACGTTGTTGAGGCGCTTGAAAGGGCGTATGGTCCGGAGTTAAAGAAAACAGTATGCGTTGTCATCAGCTCGCACATTGTTGATAAGGACTTTCCAAACCAGACAGGGTACCGAACTGCCATGACGCGTGTTTTCAACTACGGAGAAGAAGTAGCTCCGCTCTTTCTGAAAATGATTACGAAGAAAACCGAAGTGGTAGATACTGAAGCGAATCGAAGGAATTTAACGAAAGAGAAGATTGGAACCGAGCCTGATTGGAGCACCGTGCCAAAGCCGCTTGAATATGCACGCACCGTTCTCTCTGAAACCGGCCTGGTATAGGCTGGTTTTTTATGTACAAAATTTACATTTATGGTATTTTTATAAAAAAGTACCAACCATGACTATACCTCTTACACCCCAACCGCTGGTTTCCGGCTGCTTTGTATGGCAGCCAATCTCATTACTTGTTGCTGAACTGCGAAAGAACACTGCCTGCTTTCTTCAAAACTGGCTGGAAAACTATGTTACGTATCGTTATTCCAGTTTAATTTTTTTTCGGCAGAAAAGTGAGAAACTTATTCCTCAGGCTGTTTCAGCCTCAGGTGAACTGGTTGACCCGATGTTTCCGAACTATATTGAACAATCAGATATAGAGCCGGCTGACACTAAAATCAATTTCACTTTTCCGGAATGGGTTAAGAAAGCGCTCAACGAACAGCTCGAGAAAAGCCCTGCAGCTCTGCTGGTGGTTCTTGAGAAGGGAAATTTGTTAGTCGAAACGGAAGACTTCGTGTATTCTGCGTATGCAGTAAAGGTAAAAGGTCATTCGGGTATTATCGATAGAACCAAGATGAAAAAGGTTAAACCCAGAATGACAATGCCTTCGGTGTATTGCCGGAAGAAAAACAGAATTTATTACGAACCTATCAATTTCACTAAAGGCTTCTTTGCAGAGGAATCGATTCTTTCATAAGGTACCAGCCGTTTAAAAACCCGCCACCAGGCGGGTTTTTCTACTATAGTTTATTGACAAACCGGGGGTATTTGCTACGATGGGTAGCAATCGCAGTTTTTGCGTTGTTTTTATTTGCGAAACTTTATTATTGTTTAATTAATCTTCATTAAATTTTATGGCAGAAGCATTTGATCGTTCAAAGCCGCACGTAAACGTTGGTACCATTGGCCACGTTGACCACGGTAAAACTACATTAACAGCAGCTATCCTCCATGTGTTGAACATGGCTGGAAAGTCAGTGAAGCTCAAGAAAGTCGACGAAATCGACGGTGCGCCTGAAGAAAAGGCACGCGGTATCACCATTAACATCTCGCACAACGAGTATGCAACCGATACCCGCCACTACGCGCACATCGACGCTCCGGGACACGCCGACTACATCAAGAACATGATTACCGGTGCCGCTCAAATGGACGGTGCAATCATCGTGGTTGCCGCAACCGACGGCGTGATGCCGCAGACGCGCGAGCACATCCTCCTTGCAAAGCAGGTGGGTGTTCCAAAAATCATCGTATTTCTCAACAAATGCGACATGGTTGATGACCCTGAGCTGATCGATCTCGTTGAAGAAGAGATCCGTGAGCTCCTCGCAAAGCAAGGCTTCGACAAAGACTGCCCTATTATCCGCGGTTCAGGACTCAAGGGTCTTGAAGCAACTTCTATGGACGACCCATGGGCACAGAAGATCATGGAACTCGTCAATGCGCTTGATACCTACATTCCGCTCCCAGAGCGAGAACTCGACAAGCCATTCCTTATGCCAATCGAAGACATCTTCACGATTGAAGGACGCGGTACCGTGGTAACTGGTCGTATCGAACGAGGCATTGTGAAAGTTGGTGAAGACATTGAAATTGTCGGTATCAAAGACACGCAAAAGACAACCGTTACCGGTATCGAAATGTTCAACAAGTCGCTGGGCGAAGGTCAAGCAGGAGACAACGCCGGCGTGCTTCTCCGAGGGGTTAAGAAAGAAGACCTTACTCGTGGACAAGTGCTTGCGAAACCAGGCTCTGTAACACCTCACACTGAATTTGAATCTGAAGTGTACATCTTGAAAAAGGAAGAAGGCGGCCGACACACTCCATTCATGAACGGCTACAAGCCGCAGTTCTACGTTCGAACAACTGACGTGACTGGTGAAGTAACCCTCGCAGATGGTGTAGAAATGGTAATGCCGGGAGACACCGTAACATTCAAGGTAAAATTAATGGCTCCGGTTGCGCTTGAAGCACAAACCCGATTTGCGATCCGAGAAGGAGGCAAGACCGTTGGTGCCGGAGTGGTAACGAAGGTTATTGCGTAATACATCACTTGCTCTTTAGAAAAAAATGACTGCTGCAACGAAAACAACCAAAGAACCAAAAGCAAAAACTACTAAGAAAGCTGCTTCAAAATCAGATGTTCCAAGTATCCTTCGCATCCGCGTACGCGCATACGAGAATAAGATTCTTGATGCCAGCACGAAGCAGATTATCGATACCGCACTTCGCTACGATGCAGTGGTGCGCGGACCGATTCCGCTTCCAACTGAAATCAAAAAGTACACTGTGAATCGCTCATCATTCGTGTATAAAAATTCACGAGAGCAGTTCGAGATGCGGGTACACAAACGTTTGATCGACATTGAAAATCCATCACCGAAGGTGATTGAAGCACTCACTAATCTCTCAATGCCATCTGGTGTTGATATTGATGTGAAGATGATGTAATCAAAACAAAAACTCCCCAAAAGGGGAGTTTTTGTTTTCCCCTTGTTTTTTGGAATAGTGCGCCATACAATAGGGGCGTGAAAAACAATAGAGTGCTTATCTGGCTCATTGTTTTAGTAAGTATCGGCAGTTTTCTGCCTCCTCTCTTCACGACTCCCGCAAAGGCCGTTACCTATCTCACCGAAGGGTATCGGCTTGTCTGGTCTGCACCTCCGTTATGGGAAGAAGCGGAGATTATCATCCTTCCCGAATCAACAGCTTTTATACCGCCTGAATCTGTTACGGGGTTTTTGGATGTATTACCGAGCCACACCGGTTCGTACTCAGGAGAACTTTTCTCTGTTACAGGGGACAGTGCGCGGCAATTTCTCGGTACCACAAAAGACGATGATGGATTGACGCTTTCGGCTGGTAACTACGAATTAGATATCTATAAAAATAAGCCGGTCTTTCAGGTTCGCCGGGAAACGGTACTAGAAAAATTTGCTGCATTACTTATGCCAAGAGCGTATGCGGGAGAAGTATTTGATGATGAATACTATATAGGCACCATCCGCTTTACTATTACCGACGAACCGGAACCTGCCTGCTGTTCTTCGGTGTTGTTTCTGCCAGGACTGATGGCGTCGCGATTGTATGAAGGAGGGGAAAAGCGGTGGGAACCAACCGGAGACACTGATATTGAAGAATTATATTTGGATGAACAGGGAAAGAGTTTAAATGAAATAACTGCTACGGAAATTTTGGAAAAATTCGATGGTCCTTTATTTTTGAACAAAGATATTTACAAATCATTTCTCATTGACCTTGATAGTTTAAAACAGAGCAACACAATCGCTGACTATCAGGCAGTTTCTTACGATTGGCGTCTTTCACTCTCAGACATTCTTGCAGATGGAAGTATTGAACAAACGCTTCGATCGCTTGCTTCGGAATCAAAATCGGGGAAGGTAACGATCGTTTCCCATTCAAATGGCGGGTTGCTCGCAAAAGCGCTTATGAACGAACTTGGCCCGGATGCGGCAGACTTGGTTGACCAGATGATTTTTGTTGGAGTCCCTCAGCTTGGAACGCCGCAGGCAGTTGGAGCATTACTGCATGGGTATGATACTGGTTTGCCAACCAACTTAATACCATTCCTGCTTTCTCCGGAGCGCGCTCGAGATTTTGCCAAGAACATGCCCGGCGTGTATCAGCTCTTGCCGCAGCCTGACTATTACGAAAATGATGGCGTTTCCATCTATTCTCCGATCATCAGTTTCGAGTCCGGTGCGGCAACCGAAGCTCTTATCAATGAATATGGAACAACGATTGATACCGGCGAAGAACTCCATAATTTTCTCGTTGGTGCCGAAGGAAGAACGGCCCCATTATTTAATGATTTAAAAAATCCTGGCGTTGCAAACAGTACGCTCCTTGAAAATACGAAGTTGCTCGCAGAAGCCGTTGGCTCATCGTGGGAGCCGCCGGAAGGGGTTGCGGTGCACGAAATTGCCGGCATCGGAGAACCAACGCTCTCTGGCATCACTTACAAAACCGTTCAAAAATGTACTCAGGTAATTCCGATTCCGCTTTCTGTTTTTCCCGGCTGTGCACAGTATGAGCCAACACTTTCATACGTGCCGAATGAGACCATTGACGGAGATGATACCGTAGTAGTGCCAAGCGCACTTTTGATGGAAGAGAGCGGACAGATAAATCGGTGGTGGGTTGATTTAGCTGAACATAATCAATTTTTTAACTTTAAGAAAAATCGAGACCACGCAGATCTCCTTGAGATTGATAATCTTCGATCTTTTATACTTGAAAATCTCATTACTAATTCATCTACAATACCTCCTGAGTTTATAGCCAACGAGAAGCCAATTATTAGTAAAGGAAAACATCTATCTTTTATACTTCATTCACCGCTTTCTCTTTCTGCGGTTGATAAAAACGGCAATCGTACAGGCGAAGAATTCGATGATATCCCTGGTGCTTCGTACAAAAGATATGGCGAGGTACAAGTGCTCCATGTCCCTGCCGATGTCGAGCCAACAATTAATTTAAATGGTATTTCTGATGGATCATTCACGCTTGAAATCAAAGAGCTTGATAACGAAGAAATTGTTGCTGTTACTACGTTTTCTGGCATCCCATCCGTTGCGGATACTAAAGCAACAATTTCGTTTGCCGATGGTACGATTGAAAATGCTGGTGATCTTACGATCGACTATAACGGCGACGGTTCAACCGATATTGCACTCTCACCCGAGCCGGGCGAAGTCGTTACCCTCCCTGAAGCTTCCCTTGATGCAACGGCACCGGAAGCACGCATCGAGTTTTCAACTACGCTGAACAAAATTGCCATTACCGGATTCGATGAAAGCTCGGAAACGACGGACGCAACGGCTAAAAATAAAACTACCATTACTGATGCGGCAGGGAATAGTCTTGCGCTTACCCATGCAATCAAAGGGTCAAAAGCAACTGCAATCGCAGAAATAAAACAGCTTGCCTACAATACCGCTGATACTATTTTTGCTCCCAAAACAGTGGTACGGTACCATTTCCTTAAACTGCCGAGATTGGGGCGTTATGCAGCATTTGTTGCCCACATTCGTACGCCTCATGAAAATTTGCTGGCACTCTATCATCCGGCTAAAGACAAGACCATGCTGATAACCATTCCGAAGCAGCAGGCCGAACCTGACCTTACAAGCATCGCCCTCCTGCAAAAGCCGCCAAAAGGGTCGGCGGTAAAGCAGACGCTTAATGGTTTGGTGATTCCATTCGTGGAAACGAAACAAGGAAAAATGATTATTAAGTATTAAAATAAAAGGTATGGAATTTTTGAAAAGAAAAAATGTTTTTATTACTTCTTTAATTTTGGTTGCACTATTTGTGTTGCTTGGTCTTATAATGAGATCTAGTCAGTGTAAACTAGATTCGGTATGTAGTTCTTTATATTGGAGTGAATTTTGGAGCGAAAAACTTCCAACTATTCTATTTGTTTTAATAATCTCAATTTTTCCTTTCTCTACCCTTACTCTTTTTGCTCCAAATAATGCCTTTGATCGCTGGAAACGATTTGCAGTATGGGCAGTTCCTATTCTGGCCTTGCTTACATTACCTATCATAAAAGCGCTTTCTGGTGATTGGCTTGATGTTGCAACTCCAACTCTTGTCTTTCTCTACGGCATTTATTTTATTATTTCTCTTGCCATTATCATCCGCGCATGGAGAAAGGAACGAAAGCTAAAAAATAATCCTTAGATGGTAGTTGGATCAAAAATCCCCGAAAGGGGATTTTTTGCTTGACAACAATATAAAAGTCAGTAAAGTCTCTGAGAACAATTTTCTTAACCAAATTTAAACCCATGGTTCGTTGGACGCTTATTTTCCTTATTATTGCCATTATTTCGGCAATATTCGGATTCGGCGGTATTGCAGCAGGAGCTGCAGGAATCGCCAAAGTTCTATTTTTCATATTCCTGGTTCTGTTCATACTCTCGCTCTTCGTCGGGGGCAGATCATCGCCGGATTATGAGGAATGACCTCCAGATTATTGTCGCCAATTCTTGCATGAGAATTGGCTTTTTCTGTTAAAACTTGCGCGCTTTTAAAACCCGTGTATAATCCTCCTACCAACCCGGTAGTAGATCTTATTGGCATAAGCTCACTACCGGGCAGTTAAATACTCTTTAAATGGTCCAATACCCAGCCGTAATTTCAAATTTACAGCTCGGCAAGAACATTCATGAAATTCATTGTAGGAACAAAATCACATATGACCCAGCTGTTCAACGATAACGGAACGGTTATTCCAGTTACCGTGGTAAAAGCGGGTCCAATTACCGTTACCAAGGTAAAAACGGCCGATTCAGACGGCTACAGCGCCGTGCAGGTTGGTTTCGGAGACCAGAAAGAGTCTCGATCGAACAAGCCTACCCTTGGTTCTTTGGGCGGCAAGGCATACCAATTAGTGCAAGAATTCCGGGTGGATAATCCAACCGTTGCGGCAGGAGATACCATTGATGCGTCTGTTTTCTCTGAAGGAGACACCGTAACCGTTACTGGCACCTCAAAATCAAAAGGGTTCCAGGGGGTAGTGAAGCGCCATGGGTTTGCTGGCGGTCCGCGCACGCACGGCCAGAAACACTCAGAGCGAGAACCAGGATCCATCGGCGGCGGACTTCGAACGCGCGTGCCAAAAGGAATGCGCATGGCAGGCCGCACTGGCGGGGATACGATAACGGTAAAACACCTTTCAATTGTTGCGGTTGATGCCGAAAAAGGAGAGCTCTACATTAAGGGGGCAGTGCCTGGTCGACGAGGAACATTTGTTAGCATTGTCGGATAAACTATATGGCTACAGCAAAAACTACAACTAAAAAAGAGGCAGCAAAAGAGCAGAAAAATCTTGAAGCAGTGCTCTATACCCAAGTGGGAAAAGAATCAGGCTCTATTACGCTTCCTGAATCAGTATTCGGTTTGAAATGGAATGCTGACTTGGTGCACCAAGTTGCAACCAGCATGATGGCAAATGCTCGCGCAGGAACGGCGCACACCAAAGACAGAAGCGATGTTTCTGGCGGCGGCAAAAAGCCATGGAAACAGAAGGGAACCGGCCGCGCTCGCCACGGCTCGACGCGCAGCCCAATTTGGGTTGGCGGAGGAGTAACGTTCGGCCCTCGATCCGATAAGGATTACTCGAAGAAAATCAACAAGAAGATGCGCGCAAAAGCACTCTTCACCGTACTGTCGAAGAAATTCAATAATAGCGAATTGCTGTTTGTCGACAAGCTCTCTCTTGATGCGGTAAAAACAAAAGAAGCGCAACAGGTACTTGAGAACCTTGCAAAGATCAAAGGATTTGAAAAATTGAACACCAAAAAGAAAACCGGATCATTCGTAGTGCTTCCGGAAAAGAATGAAGCCGTCGAGAAATCATTTAGAAACATTCCAGGCGTTACTGTGGGAACGGTGCAAGACTTAAATGTTGTTTCAGCGCTTCATTTCAAATCGCTCGTTTTTGTCGGAAACGCAGCAGGCGCGCTTGAAGCAAAGCTAAAGTAACCGAGTAAGATTGTATGGCACGAACGAAAACAACAGAATCAAAGCAGGTAACCGCGCAGCATGGCATTTTGAAGCACCCGCGCATTACCGAAAAAGCGGCAACCGTTACGTCGTTTAACGTTTATGTATTCGACATCCTTCCTACCGTTACCAAAAGCGAAGTGGCGAAAGCGTTTTTCGCACAGTACGACATTAAGCCGGTAAAGGTGAATGTGGTAAATAATAAGCAGAAAGCTGTGTATCGCCGCGGAGTCCTTGGATTTAAAGCTGGCATTAAAAAAGCATATGTCTATCTGCCGAAAGGAAAGACAATTGATATCGTATAAAACCAAGTATGAAAAAGCATAAACCAACAACTCAATCTCGCCGCGCAACCATTACGCTTGAATATCGCAAGCTGCTTTCTCGCACCACGCCGGAGAAGAAACTCACCAAAGGGGTAAAGCGCTCAGTTGGCCGAAACAACCAGGGCCGCATTACGACGCGGCACAAGGGAGGCGGAAACAAGCGCCTGTACCGTGCGGTAGATTTTGTATACGACAAGAAAAATATTCCGGCAAAGCTTTCTTCCATTGAGTACGATCCAAATCGCAGCGCATTCATCGGCGTAGCGGTATACCAAGACGGAGAAAAGCGCTATACAATCGTGCCAAAGTCGATGAAAGTTGGAGACAAATTCCAAGTGTCTGAAACAGCGCCAATTGCCCCAGGAAACCGTTTGCCGCTAAAGAACATTCCGGTTGGTACGTTTATTTTTAACATTGAACTGAAGCCAGGAAGCGGTGCAAAAATGGTTCGCTCTGCAGGAACCTTCGCGCAACTCGTAGCGCTCTCTGACGGCTACGCGCAGCTCAAGATGCCATCAACTGAAATTCGAAAAGTGATGGATGATTGTTGGGCAACTGTAGGTGAAGTGTCAAACGATGAGCACAAGCTCGTTTCCTACGGAAAAGCAGGGCGCTCTCGATGGAAGGGAATTCGCCCAACAGTGCGCGGTACTGCCATGAACCCGGTTGATCACCCATACGGTGGAGGTGAAGGACGACAGGGGCGCGGTACGAAGCGACCAAAGACCATGTGGGGTAAGATTACCGGCGGCCGCAAGACCCGCACGCCGAAGAAATACTCGAACGACCTTATCGTCTCTCGACGCCGAGTCGGCAAGAATCGAAAGTCTGCAAGTTAGTTTTCAAAAACTCCCGTACGGGGAGTTTTTGCTATACTTTCCACCATGGAATCTTCGCATCAGTCTTCGAAAAAGCAGTTCTCTGTTACTGCTCGGGCAAACAGCTTAAAGCATGCCCTGCGGGGAATCAGGCTCTTTTTCAAAACCCAGCACAATGCCTGGATCCAGCTTGCGATTGCCATTGTTGCGCTTTTTGCCGGCTTTTTCTTTTCTATTACCAAAGCGGAATGGATTGCGGTCATTTTTGCCATTATCATCGTTTTCATAGCCGAAGCTTTCAATACTGCCATCGAAATAGACATTAATTTAACGAGCCCTGAGTATCACCCCTATGCCAAAGATACTAAGGATGTGGCAGCCGGAGCGGTACTCCTTGCCGTAGCAGGGGCTGGAATCATCGGAATTGTCGTCTTTTTGCCCTATATAAAAGATTTTTTGTTGCCCAAGTAGTAGAGCTTATTTTCCTTATCATGTTCTACATTTACAGCCTTCAAAGTAAAAATCATCCTCGCCAGTTTTATTTTGGTTTTACTCGAGATTTGAAGAAAAGGGTTGTAGAACATAATAAGGGTTTAAATATTTCAACGAAACGATACAAACCATGGGAGCTTATTTATTACGAAGCTTGCCTGTCTGAAATAGACGCAAAACGTAGGGAAAAATATTTAAAAACAACTGTGGGACGCCGAATGTTTAAAAAACGCATACGAGATTACCTGTTAATTACCACTAAGAATTGAGCTCACTACTGGGCTAACCCGGTAGTAGAAACTGGCAGGCTTAGGATAGATAAAATACCTAAAAAGCCTTGCCAGTTCTTACTATCCGGGTTGACTTCTTTGGCTAATTTGCTACTATAGCCGGTACGGCCTAGAAGGGCTTGTTTTATTTGCAATGACACGATCACTTTCAAAGGGTCCTTACGTTGACCCGAAACTCCTCAAAAAGATAGAAGGAAAGAACCCGCTTCAGAGCGGGGTGATTAAGACATGGTCGCGCGATTCTCAAATCGCGCCTGAAATGGTTGGGTTTACCTTCGGCGTGCACAACGGCCGCCAGCACATTGAAGTGCTCGTGAGCGAAGACATGGTCGGCCACCGATTGGGTGAATTTTCTCCAACCCGCAAATTTACCCGCCACGGCGGTAAGATGCAGAAGGAGCTCGATCAGAAGAAGAAAGAAGCAGAAATCGCTGCAGCAAAGACCGCTAAGGCTGCAACTACCGATGCTGCCGCAAAGAAATAATAAAACAACCCCTACGCTACTAATTTTATGAAAGCATCACTCAAAAATTATCGACAGTCTCCGCGAAAGGTTCGCCTGGTTGCAGGAGCGGTAAAAGGAAAGAGCGTTACCCACGCTGATGCGGTGCTCTCATACATGCCAAAGCGTGGCGCGCTTCCGATGCAGAAACTGATTCAGTCAGCGGTTGCCAACGCCGAGCTGCAGGGCGCAAAGCGGGAAGATTTAATCGTAAAAAATATTGAAGTGAACAAAGGGCTGGTGATGAAGCGATTCATGCCACGAGCATTCGGTCGAGGAGCGCCCATCATGAAGCGCACTAGCCACGTTGCGGTTGAGCTTGCTGAAAAGCCAGTAAAGAAGGCTAAAAAAGCTCAGAGTGAGACTAAATCAGCGCGAAACGCTGATCGTCCGGCCATCAAAGATGGTTTAGGAAATAAGTAATATGTCTAAAGTAGTACATCCATACGCACATCGTCTTGTCATCCTTCGCGACTGGAAAAGCCGCTGGTTTGCGACGAATAAAAATTACGTTGCGCAGCTGAAAGCTGACGTAACCATGCGTGAATTTTTGGAAGAACGCCTTCGCGGATTTTACGTTTCTTCAATAGAAATCGAGCGCGGCCAGAAATCGGTTCGGCTTATTATCCGTACCTCGCGCCCTGGCATGATTATCGGCCGCAGCGGCGAAGGAGCAACGAAGCTCCGTGCCGATCTCTTTAAGATGCTCGGCCGAAAGAAAATCGTGCTCGACGGCGAACTGAAGATCGAAATCGTGGAAGTGCCGCAGCCTGAAGCTGATGCAAAAATCGTCTCCTACATGATTGCCGAAGGGCTCGAGAAGCGCATGCCGTTTCGCCGAGTATTAAAACAGCTCATCGAAAAGGTGATGCAGATTCGCGGCGTGGAAGGAGCCCGCTTCGTCATCGGCGGCCGGCTCGGCGGCGCTGAAATCGCTCGAACCGAACAGATTAAGCGCGGCTCCATTCCGCTCCAAACCTTCCGTGCAGACGTCGATTTCGCTCGAGAGCGAGCGCACCTTCCGTACGGCGATATCGGCATTAAGGTGTGGATCTACAAGGGCGAGGTCTTCAATAAGGAAGAAAAGAAAAAATAAAAAGCCATGTTATTCCCGAAGAAAGTAAAATTTAGAAAGTGGCAGAAATTCCGACAGAATCCTGCAAAAGTAAAAGTCGAAACGCGCGGCACGACGCTCTCTTTCGGCTCATACGGGCTGAAAGCTGAAACTGATGCCCGCATTACCTCAAACCAGCTTGAAGCGGCTCGAAAGGCAATGTCTCGAAAACTCACGAAGGTCGGCCGCGTTTGGACCCGAGTATTTCCCGACATGCCGTTCACGACGAAAGCGGCAGAAGTGCCGATGGGAGGCGGAAAAGGCGATCTGCAGGGATACTGCACTCAAGTTTATCCAGGGCGCATCATTTTTGAAGTTGATGGCGTTAATGAAGAGACCGCTCGAGAAGCGCTCCGAAAGGCCGGAACAAAATTGCCAATAAAAACTAGAATCATTGTCCGCTAAACGCGAAGTTTTTTACCATGAAGCGAGTTGATACCAAAGGAAAAGACAAGGCAACCATTGAGAAGGAAGTGCTGGCATTGCGCACGAAACTTCGAGATTTGGCATTCAAAGCGGCCGGTGCCCGAGCTGACAACGTGAAAGAACGCCGCCAGGCGAAAAAAGACATCGCACGGCTCTTAACTGCGCTTCGCGCATTGAGCGCTACGGCTGAGTAGACAAGCCCCAGAAAATAAGTATTATTGGAACTTCACCTATACTCATGACGAAATCAACAAGCCACAAAAGAACATTGAAAGGGACGGTAGTCTCAGACAAGATGGAAAAAACCATCGTGGTTTCCGTAACGCGCTTCGTCAAGCATCCAAAGTATAAAAAGTACATGAAGATTACGAAGAAGTACAAAGCGCACGATGAGGGAAATGCGGCTCAGGTTGGCGAAATTGTTACCATTCGCGAGACGAAACCGCTCTCGAAAGATAAACATTTTGAACTCGTAAAATAGGCTTATGTTGCAGGACGGATCAATCGTAAAAATTACAGATAACGCCGGAGGAAGGATTGGAAAAATCTTTAAGATCCTCGGCGGCTCAAAGAAGCGATACGCAAGCATCGGCGATGTCGTGGTGCTTTCAATCAAAACGGCAGAACCGCGCAAGCTCGTGAAGAAAAAAGACGTGTGCTATGCGGTGGTCGTTCGCCAGAAGAATGCATTCCGCCGCAAAGATGGCTCATACATTCGATTCGATGATAATGCGGTCGTGATCCTTGAGAAAGGAAAGCAGGAACCGCGCGCCGGACGCGTGTTCGGTCCGATCCCTCGAGAGCTTGCCGAGCTTGGTTACCAGAAAATTATTTCGCTCGCACCTGAAGTCTTATAAATCAAGGAGCAAGGCGACTATGATTTATTGACCCCGCCCTAATTTATTGATTAGAGAACGATGGTGTGATAAGGTAGGCGAGGCAAAAATTTTTATGCAAGCAGTTAATGTAATGAATAAATTAGGGCGGGGTAGCGATTTTTATACTCGCGTTACTCGTTAAAAATCAGCCATACGTATGAAACTTAGAAAAGGAGACAACATCATCGTGATAGCCGGCAAAGACAAAGGCACTAAGGCAAGCATTAAAAAAGTGCTTCCTTCAGGACGCTTGGTGGTTGACGGCGTTGCAAAAATAAAGCGGCACCAGAAATCTCGCCGCCGGAATGAATCAGGGCAGATTATCGAGCGGGAATCGTCAATCCACAGCTCGAACGTGTTGCTCGTTGATGCAAAATCAGGAAAGGGAACCCGCGTCGGCAAGAAGCTGGTGGGAGAAAAATGGGTTCGCGTTGCCAAAAAGAGCGGCGAACAGGTATAGTGAGTTACTATCATGCAATTAACGAAGGAAAAAGAACAATCATCATTTCAGGCGCTCGCTGAGTTTGGATACAAAAACAAGCTTGCTTCTCCGCGCCTCACTAAAATCGTCGTATCCGTTGGTACCGGTTCAGCGATGAAAAAGGCAAATGACAAAAACGAAAAGATAGCTGAGCGCCTGGCGAAAATTACCGGCCAGAAGCCGGCATTGCGCGCCGCAAAGAAATCAGTGGCAAGCTTCAAAATTCGCCAAGGAGACCCGGTCGGGCTCATGGTAACGCTCCGCGGCGCTCGGATGTACCACTTCCTCGACAAGCTCATTCATATTGCGTTTCCGCGCACCAAAGACTTCCGCGGGCTTGATGCAAAGGCGGTTGATTCAATGGGGAACCTCACTATCGGCATCAAGGAACATACTATTTTTCCGGAGACGGCCGATGAAGACCTCCGCGACGTGTTCAGCCTTGCCATTACGCTCGTCTCTACCGCAAAGAGCAAAGAAGCAGCGACTGCATTTTTCGCTCACCTTGGCATTCCTTTCAAGAAATAACTGCTTTTCTTGACATCAGCCACCGTCTTCATCTGAAGACGGTGGCTGATTGACTTTTCAGGGGGAGAACATACGATGTTTTAAAAGTAACATATGAATATAGATGCCCTAACGGTTGTTTGCCTACTGTTTTTTCTGATCATACTCTGGCAAGGCATGCGCATACGGCGACAGGGAAGCCTGCTTCGATCCTTCTACAAGAGCAGTATGCATCATTCGCTTAAATGCGAAAAGGAAACGCTGACCTATCGAAAAGTTATCGATTTGTGGAGCAATTCTCCCGAGTTCCTTGCAAGCCGGCGCACGCTTCTTGGCGTGCTCAGGTCCCTCTTTCGATACATCACTTTTGCCCTTTTTGGAAAAAAGCTAGGATCGAAAGAGAAATGGGCATTCGATACAAAGGCGGAGTTCATGAGCCTGGCGACCTTGCCGCTTATCTTGCGCATAAATGCGATTCAGTCTTACCATCTACTCCAGCTCTTTTTCAGCGGCTATGAAAAATCTTCTCCCAAGGTAATCCATGCTATCCATTTGCGGGTGGTGCATGCTACGGCAGGGCACGTTGCTGTCCTTCTGGTAAAGGAATTAGAGGCGCAAGAAAAGCGCATGCGAGAAAAACCCGAGGGTAGATTTGTCGAACAGTTCATCAGGATGGTTCAGTATACTCCTGCATTTAAGCCTTATTTGGAGCATCCAGTAGTGATCCAAGCATTGCAACCGTTTTCGTAAAGACTCCCTGAAAACTCAGAAGGGAGTCTTTTTCTTTCTTGACCAAAAGGGTCTATTCTGGTAGGATTGCCTGACTCCTCTTTCGAATCCGTTTTCCTCTCTTTGATCCCGCCTTGGTCCCACCATACAAGGAATTAAAGAAAGTTACACGCGATATTCTTAGGGGAAAAGAGGTTTTATTATTTTTTTTATTATGGCTAAAACATCAACAGTTGTCCGATCTCAAAAGAAACCGAAGTACAGCACTCGGGCGGTAAACCGCTGTTTCCGCTGCACTCGCCGCCATGGCTACATGCGCGACTTCGGCCTCTGCCGCATTTGTTTCAGAGAGCTCGCAAACGAGGGACAAATTCCAGGTGTTCGCAAGTCTTCTTGGTAATATGGACGGAATCGCAAACATGCTCATCAGCATAAAGAACGGCAGCCTCGTCTCAAAAGAGACAGTCGTGGTTCCGTTTTCAAACATGAAGCTTGCAATCGCTGAATGCTTGAAAATAAACGGCTTTGTCGGCAGTGTGTCGAAGAAAACCGAGAAGAACAACGTTCCGGTGCTTGCAATCGAGCTGCTCTACGGAGATGCCGGTTCGAAGATCCACGACGTAAAGCGGATCTCAAAGCCGTCTCGCCGGATGTATTCTGGCGTAAAGGATCTTCGCCCGTTTAAAAACGGACACGGCATGTACGTGCTCTCAACGCCGAAGGGAATTTTGAGCGACAAGCAGGCGAAGAAAGAACAGGTCGGCGGAGAGTTACTTTTTTCAATTTGGTAAACATATGAGTCGTATCGGCAAACAACAACTTACAGTTCCCGCAAACACTAGCTGTTCATTCGAAAACGGCGTCTTTACCGTCAAAGGCCCGCTCGGAACGCTTGCAAAAACGTTCAAGCCGGCAGTAGAGATTACGATTGCAGATAACATAGTAACGTTTCGCCCAACTGCCGAAGATCCGTTTACCCGCGCACTCTGGGGAACATATGCTTCTCACGTGAAGAACATGATTGCGGGAGTAAATACCCAATACGTGAAGCGTCTGATTCTCGAGGGGGTCGGATTTAAGAGCGAAGTGAAAGGAAAGGAAATCCACTTTGCACTTGGGTTCTCGCACCCGGTTGTAGTAGCAATTCCGGAAGGGCTTACCGTTACTGCTGAAAAAAACAACATCACTATTTCCGGAATTGATAAGGAGCTCGTCGGGCAGTTTGCGGCAAAAGTTCGCGCCATGAAGAAGCCTGAGCCGTATAAGGGAAAAGGATTCCGGTACGATACTGAAGTTATTCGCCGAAAAGCTGGCAAGAAAACAGCATAAAAATAATTATGTCTAAGCAAACCACACAAGAAAAGAAGGCAAGAATCAAGCGAAAGATCCGCAGCCGGATTTCGGGTACGGAAGCGCGCCCGCGGCTCTCCGTGTACCGATCAAACGCGTTCATTTACGCTCAGCTCGTCGACGATCAGAATGGAAAAACCATTGCTGCAGCTTCAGATCTTAAAATGAAGAAAATGAAAAAAGTTGATGCGGCAAAAGCGGTTGGAAAGGAAATTGCGGCGAAGGCATTGGCGAAAGGGATTACTGCGGTATCGTTCGATCGAAACGGATTCAAGTATACTGGCCGGGTAAAGACGCTTGCCGATGAAGCGCGAGCTGCAGGGCTTATTTTTTAATTACGTATGACTGAAGAAAAGAAAACAACATCATCAAAGAGACCATCAAACCGTTCAGGCGGAAGAGATGAAGGCGGCCGCCGATCGTTTGCCGACCGGCCAAAGGAATTCGACCAGAAGATGCTCGAGGTTCGCCGCGTAACTCGCGTGGTTGCCGGAGGACGCCGCATGAGCTTTGCTGTTTCAATGATTATTGGAGACAAAAAAGGAATGGTGGGTGTTGGAACCGGCAAGGGAAACGACACCTCTCTGGCAATTGCAAAAGCGCTTAAGAATGCCCGAAAGAATGCGGTGAAGCTCAAACTTACCGAATCGGGCTCGATCCCGCACGAAATCGGCGCGAAGTACTGCAGCTCAACGGTAACAATCTTTCCGAATAAGGGCCGCGGGTTGGTATCAGGCGCAGCCGTTCGCGCCATCCTTGAAATTGCCGGAGTAAAAGACGTTACGTCGAAAGTACTTTCGGGAAGCAAGAACAAGCTCAACACCGCTCGCGCCGCTATTGAAGCGCTCTCAATCATTGCAACCAAGTATCAGCCGCAGGCAAGCGCTCCAGCGCGGGCTCCTGAAGAAGCTGCCGCTCCTATTGAAAGTTAAGAATTATTACCATGCTACATACGCTGAAACGAACAACGAAAAATAAAAAGCCAAAGCTTGTCGGGCGAGGGGGAACGCGCGGTAAAACTTCTGGCCGCGGTACGAAAGGGCAGAAAGCGCGCGCTGGGCACAAGATTCGCCCGCAGCTTCGCGATACCATCAAAAAGCTGCCAAAGCTTCGCGGCCGAGGGAAGAACGTCAATAAGGCATTCCGCCAGCGGGCGGCAGTGGTAAACCTTGCCGCAATCAATGCACACTTTGATGCCGGCACTATTATTCGGCCGCAAACGCTTTTTTCGGCTGGCCTAATTCGACGAACCAGCGGAGCGCTTCCGGAAGTGAAAATACTTGCTGCCGGAGAGATTACCAAGGCGTTTTCATTCTATAACTGCACCATTTCAGCCGGAGCAAAAGAAAAAATTGAGAAAGCGGGGGGAACCGTCAAGTAAAAAGTCATGCAGGCATTTTTTTCAAAAGCAAAAATCCTCTTCACCGACAGCCAGCTTCGAAACCGACTCCTTTTCATGCTCGGCGCGCTCTTTGTGTTCCGGCTTCTTGCCGCGGTTCCGATTCCGGGCGTTGATACCATTCGGTTGAACCAGTTCCTGTTCGATAACCAAGCGTTCGGCCTTTTCAATATTTTTTCCGGCGGCGGACTTTCTAATCTTTCAATCGTCATGCTCGGCGTCGGGCCGTACATTACTGCTTCGATCATCATGCAGCTCCTTACCATGATGGTTCCGCGCATGAAGGAAATGTATCAAGAGAATGGCGAGATGGGGCGAAAAAAGTTCAGCCACATTACCCGCATGATTACGGTGCCGATCGCAATCCTTCAAGGGTTCTCGTTCCTCCTCTTGTTCAAGCGCCAAGGGATCCTTCCGCTCTTAACTCCGTTTGACATGGGAATCAACATCGCAATTATCGTTGCCGGATCGATGCTGCTGATGTGGATCGGCGAATTGGTAACCGAATTCGGTATCGGAAACGGGGTTTCGCTCATCATTTTTGCCGGCATCGTGGCTGCCATTCCAACCAGCGTTTCGCAATTCCTCTTTACCTATACTGCGGCACAGCTACCAACTACCATCCTTTTTGCTGCAGTGGGAATTCTGGTCGTTGCCGGAGTCGTACTGATCGGCGAAGCTGAGCGCCCGGTGCCCGTAACCTATGCGCGCCAAGCGCACGGCGGCGGACAGCCGGCATCGGGGAAGAGCGCAAGCTACCTGCCGCTTCGCCTGAACCAGGCAGGGGTCATTCCGATTATTTTTGCGCTCTCAATTCTCTTGTTTCCGCAGATGCTCGCTAACTTCTTCCAATCTTCCGCGAATCCAACCTTGCAAGCCATTGCGCTCAACATTACCTCATTCCTCCAGAATACCTGGGCCTATGCCGCAGTATACTTTGTGCTCGTAATCGCCTTTACCTATTTTTATACGGCCGTAACGTTCGACCCGAAGCAGATTGCAACAAACCTCCAGCGCGGCGGCGCGTTCATTCCCGGCATCCGTCCGGGTGAATCAACCATGCAGTTCTTGGGAAGCGTGGTAACCCGCATTACGCTCGTGGGCTCCATTTTCCTCGGTTTAGTGGCTGTCCTTCCGCTCATTGTGCAGGCGGCAACCGGCATCACCGCGTTAACGCTTGGCGGCACAGCACTCCTCATCGTCGTCTCTGTCATTTTGGATATTGCCAAAAAGCTTGATGCGCAGATCTCGATGCACGAGTACTAGTTTGGTCTGCATACCTGCTTATTATTTGGGCTATTTTCATTTATAATGAACCATATGCTACAAGAACCGCTCGTCTGCATCTTTATCGGACAATCAGGCTGCGGCAAGGGAACTCAGGCAGACCTGCTTGAAAAACGGCTTCGTGAATTAAATCCGGAACGGTCAATGTTCCGAGTGGAAACGGGGGACACTTTTCGGGAGTTCATTACCGGTTCTTCGTATACGGCGCGCCTTACTAAGGCAATCATGGACGAGGGGAAGCTTGCGCCTCCGTTTTTGGCAATCCACGTGTGGTCGCACATTTTAATCGAGTCGTACAAGGGAAACGAGCATGTCATTTTCGACGGAACGCCGCGCGTGTTTGCCGAAGTCTCTGCACTTGATTCAGCGGTGAGTTTTTACAAGTGGCATCCGCATGTCGTGTTCTTAAACGTTTCAGACGGCTGGGCGCGGAAGCGGCTGGGCGAACGGAAGCGGGAAGACGATCTGGAAGCATCAGACGTTGAAGAGCGGCTCCATTGGTACCACACGACAGTCGTTCCGGTTGTGGAGTATCTCCAGCACACGCCGCCCTATCTGTTCCATGAAATCAACGGCGAACAGACCATTGAAGATGTTCATCGAGACGTGGTAAAGGCAATTGGCCTTCAGTAATTTCTATGATTATCATCAAAACCAAAGAAGAAATAGAGAAGCTCAGACGGGGCGGGCCGATTCTCGCCCGCATTTTAAAGCGCGTCGGAAAAGCAGTGAAACCAGGGGTTACCACGCTTGAGCTCGATGCGCTTGCCGAAAACCTGATCCGCGAGGCGGGCGGAGAGCCGTCGTTTTTGCACTACAAGCCCTACGGCGCGCATTTTCCCTACCCGGCAAGCCTCTGCGTTTCCATTAATAGCGAAGTGGTCCATGGTATTCCTGGCACACGAAAAATAAAAGCCGGCGACATTGTTTCGCTTGATTTAGGGCTCAAATACGAAGGAGTATTCCTTGACCATGCTATTACCGTTACGGTCGGCGCCGTTCCGGCGAAAGATAAAGAATTGGTTGCAGTATGCCAAGAAGCGCTCGATGCTGGAATCGCGCAGGCAGTTCCGGGGAACACCACTGGCGACATTGGACACGCAATTGAATCGGTGATTAAACCGCACAAATTCGGCATCCTTCGAACCTTTACGGGGCACGGCGTCGGACGTGCGATCCATGAAGATCCCTACGTTCCCAATTACGGGAAGCCAGGAAAGGGCGACAAGCTGAAGGCCGGCATGGTCATTGCAATAGAGCCCATGATTACCCGCGGTAAAGAATCGGTGTTCGTGGCACGCGACGGCTATACGGTAAAAACGACCGACAATTCCCGTGCGGCGCATTTCGAGCATACGGTACTGATTACTGAGAAAGGGCCGGAAATACTAACCAAATAAAAAACCATCCCTATAGGGATGGTTTTTTATTTTACAAAATTATTTCGTCGCTTTTTCGTAAATTCGCTTGAAGGATTCAGGGTTGTTCTGTGCAAGAGTAGCAAGCACTTTTCGGTCTACTTCAATCTTTGCTTTCTTCAGCGATCCGGCGAATTTGCTGTACGATCCGCCGAGTTCTCGAACGGCAGCGTTAATCTGTACTTGCCAGAGCGCTCGCGCGTCGGCTTTCTTGTCGCGTCGGTGCGCGAACGAATATGATCCGGCGTGTACAATCGCTTCATGTGCCTGGCGCTGCTTAGTGCTTCGTCCGAAGCGGTATCCTTTCGTTTGGCTTAATACGTTCTTTCGGCGCTTATTGGCAATAGTTCCTCGTTTTACTCGTGTCATGGTAGATAATTAAATTTATTTAAATTAGCTGTGTGGGATGAATCGGGAAGCATTCTTATTCGTCATCGTAAAAGCCACCCCTTTTTTGCCGGCAAGCTGCTTGGTGCGAGACTGCTTCGCGTTGAAGTGGTTGAATCCTGGTTTTCGGCCGATAACTTTTCCGGTCTTGGTCAGTTTCAGGCGTTTCGTGTATGACTTATTTGTTTTCATGGTTTTTTGCTGACTTATCTCGCTCGATGACGATAGAGAGCCCTTTCGGGCCTCGTTTATGTGGCTCCGAAATCTTATAGTGTTCGGTTATAAAATGCAAGACTCGATCGAGGCGCTCTTTTAAGAACGCGTCGCCCATGCCTTTTGCCCGGCCGGCCAAATACAGTTCCACCTTAATGCGATGTCCTTCCTTGAGCCATTTTGAGGCGGTTTTTGCCTTGAGCTCTAAGTCGTGGTCGCCGGTTTGAATCTTGATTTGGATTGCTTTCGTCTCTGTTGGTTTTGCCCCCTGCTTTGCTTTTTTCGCTTTCTTCGCCTGTTCATACTGGAATTTTCCAAAATCCATCAGTCGGGCAATCGGCGGCACTGCGTTTGGGCCAATTTCAATCAGGTCGACTCCTTGCTCTTCTGCCATTCGAAGCGCTTCAGCAATAGAAAACACACCTAAGTTCTTTCCTTCGTGATCGGTGACCCGAAGTTCCTGAGCGCGTATTTGCTTGTTGATTCGTTCCTTCAAAATCGGTAGAGTGAGTACGATCTAAATGAGCCATTATTCTAGCCTAAAACAAGAGCCTGGTCAAGGTATGCCTGGCGTTTTTCCGTTCTGGAAAAAAGCCGGCGAAACGCTTGCGGCCGCTTCCGTCCGGTTTCGGAACGAGCGGGGCATGGGGAGCGATGAAAAAATAACTTATGCGGGCAGGCTTGATCCGGCAGCAGAGGGGCTTGTGCTGTTTTTGGCGGGTGAAGCTCGCTACCAAAAAAACGAGTATCTGGGGCTTGATAAAACATATCGACTGACGGTGCTCTTCGGCATACAGACCGACACGGGAGATTTGCTGGGCATTCCGGTGAGCGTATTGCCGAGTGAGTGCGTTCCCGCAGTGAGCGATTTCCCGAAAATATTTTCAGGTGAACAAACGCTGCCGTACCCGCTTTATTCGTCTCGTCCGGTAAAAGGAAAGCCGCTGTTCATGTATGCGCGAAGCAATGAACCGGTAGAGATACCCGAAAAAACAATAACGATACGAAAGATTGCGCTCTTGAGCGAAGAAACTCTTGATGCGAATGCGCTTCTCAACCGAGTTCGGTTCTTCACGGAAACGGTTGTGGGCGATTTTCGCCAGGCGGCAATTAAAGAAAGTTGGGAAGAGAAACTAAAAAATGGTGGCGCGCAATTCAAACTTGCAACTTTCCGCATCACCTCTTCTTCAGGAGCGTACATGCGGAGCGTGGCAGAGAAAATGGGGGAGCAGATGCAAATTCCGGCCTGCGCCTATGCAATCATTCGGGAGAAAATAGGAGATTTTGAGGTGAGTGAATTTAATTAAAGTTTTTTAAAAGCGTGCAATTAAGCGCTCGCTTGAAATGCCGTTTCGGGAACACGCATAAAATTCTCGTGAATTTTTGATCCGCTCGCCTTACGCCGACTGCGCGAGTTTCCCAAAACGGTATTTCTGCACTCGCTTCCGAGTTCTTGCCTTGAGGAATTTTGATCATACGAACCGGTGAATCGAAGCATTCCGAAGGAAAAAATAATCTGTCTGAGGCTTTGCGAGTTTTTATTTTTAGCGAAGGTGAGCCTCGTGAGTATTCAAAATTTCGAGGACAAGCCGGCTTTTTGCTTACTTTTTTCCGGCGAAAAAGTAAGGTATATATTATTGACTAAATAGGCAAACTATGCTATAATAGCAAAAATTTCAAAACGTTAAATATAGAAATAAATGAGAAAAATATGCATGCTGATGTTCGCGAGTATTATGCTTGCCGAATCAGCCGCTCAGTCTTCTTTCTTCATTGAAGGCCAAGCAGTATACCCGACCTTCGGAGCAAAAGTGGACGGCCCCGACTACTATTTCATAAATCCTTTCTTTTCTGCAACGAACAAGAAAGGGAACGGGTTTTTCATCGAAGGATCGTTTGAGCCGGAAGTGTTCTCTATTTCTCCAGGGTTGCTGATCTCACGCACCGGAAAGGGAAAAGCCAAAGTCTACAAAGAGTTCGGCGTCGGGATGGGGTTTGAGTTTCCGCGATTGAAAGGCGGGCAGAAGGAGTTGTTCTTAAACGACTACTTCTACCTTGAATCCCATTCGGAGGACAGCGTTGACGTGAGGAAGAGAAATAAAATTATTCTGAATTTCAACCACGCCTACGCAGAATCATGGAAACACTGGTACATGCTCTCTGCTCTTTATTTTCCTTTGAAGTGGCTTGGTATTGGCGCTCATGCCCAAAGCTATGCCGCAACCGGCGCGCGCGTACAGCTTGCGCTTCCAAGCGGAATTAATATCTGGGCGGCAGGCTGGCCGAAGGAGAAAATGCAGTTTGCAGTGAATGTGTACTTTTGAATGAAGAGTCTTAAAAAAAGAAACCGCCCTCTTAGGGGCGGCTTTTTGTTGGTTTGTAACTTTTTTTGAAGGACGATTCTTCATGCACTGACAGCGTTTTGCATTGCTTTTTTGATTTCTGAAACGGCTTCGTTCTTTAAAACGACGATTCCGTCTTTGCTGTAATGAACAGCAGGATGCATGTCGGTTACCTTGGGTCGGCCGACTGAGTCTTCTCCGAATACGTCGGGGTTAATGGTTTTCATTTGGTTTAAATCAACCAAATACCTGGTGTTTCCCGGCATTTTCAGTTGGCATGCCGCTAAATTTTTCGATCGCATTTCCTGTCCAACTTCGGCAACTGCCATATTTAAGGCAGGCTTGGAGGTAGAAACGGTTTCTGTGAACTGGCAGTTCAGAAATGGGTTTGCAGAGGCTTTAACGCTTGTCATGGGATGATTTGTTTTAAAGTGCATAAAATAAAAAGTGTTTTCAACACTATACACTCTTTTCCATAAAAATCAACTATTATTTGACAGTACCTTTTGAAAAGCGTACAGTCTAAAAAAACAAATTATGCACCTCCTAAACGCTTTTTCCCCGATTGAACACCCCATTGTACGGGGCATTCTCGCCCTCAGTGGGCTTATCATCCTCTACTTTATTTGCCGGGCTATCATTGGGCCGGAATTATACGTCGAAGTGGAAATCACTTTCGACAAAGAACAGAAGCTCGTACGGCGGTACAAAAAGGATGGCAAGTATTTCATCGTTGAGCCTGCCGGAAACGGAGATGAGGAAAAGCTTATTGAACCGAACGAAAGCGAGGCGAAGATTATTGCAGAAGAATTTATCATCAAGCTTCAGTCTTTAAAAGTTGCCTAATGGTACAGTAGTGAACCCGCGCAGTCTTAGTTGCGCGGGTTTTTGACTCTGCGGCAGATATAGGTAAAAGAGGGAAAAGGCCACGAAAAATGAAAAAATAAAGTCTTGCTTGCCCGCTACTTTTTCAGTGTACTGCGCATAAACGGGGTTATCCACCTGGCTTCCGCCCACGCTTCTTGCTACAGTTGGTTTAGTAGTTTCGAAATATTGAAATTACTGCTTTTTTGCAATCACGAAAACGTTCTTTTATATGACACACATAACGAATTCAATGGAATGGGTTGAATATGACCGCGGGCACAGCGTGGAATTGGTGCGGCGGCGGGAAAAGGATTGCTGGGAATGGCTCTTTCGGGGCAAAACCCTTGATTTCATCGTAAGAAAACTCAGTAATCTACTTCCGCTTAACCAGAAAGCAGTGCTTCTTCCGTCGAAGGCAGACTGCGTTCTATTTGCCAACCCGCACCGCCCCGAAGAAATGGCTCTTGCTCTGCAGCAGCTATTTGAGCGCGAGCGTGCTCTGTGGGATGTGGTGCTCACGGCGCATGCATGGCGCGCGCCGCTCGAGCTTCCCGTACGCACCGACCAAACAAAACGGATTATGCTCACGAAAAAAGACGAGGCGTGTTTCGACGTTTTGTTTCAGAAGAAGAATCTGGATTTCATTGCTGCCAAGCTGAATGCCGTCTGGCTTCCGGATGACGTGCGGATATTTTTTCCGGCGGCATGGAAAGAGGCGATTGTCGTGCACCGAAAAGATCTTGCCGGCGCGATATCTCAGGCAAAAGATCTGTTGTCCCGCATTGGCTCGCGGTACGACATTGGCCTTGCATGCAAGGAAGAGACGGCGCGGTTTCCATTCATGAAAGCGGTATGAACCCATTCAATAACGGCTCCAGTTGACTGGAGCCGTTTCTATTTGCATACTTTAGAAACTATGAAAATAAAAAAACCGCTTCCTCGTGCCGCTTATGAGCGCAACGCGGAAACCTATAAGATTCTCGCCAACCCGAAACGGCTTGAAATACTGAATCTGCTTCGAGAACAGGAAATGTCCGTTGAAGATCTGGTGAAAACGCTCGGCGTTCCGAAAGCGAACGTTTCCCAGCATCTTGCACTCCTTCGTTATGCAAAGCTAGTAACTGTGCGCCCGGATGGGTTGAACCGCCACTATGCAATCGTTGACCCTCGGATCGTTGAGCCATGCCGTATTTTGCATCAGCTGTACTTGAAAAGGGGCTAACGGCAAAAACATCCTCATTTCAGCGTAATTAACGCGGGGGAGAGGGAAAATGGTATCATGGCGACATGCAAAAGCGTTTTATTCCAGCACTTTTTCTCGTGGTTTATGGCGCGCTCCTGATCAAGGTAATGGTATTCAAAGACGTGCCGCTTATGAGGGTGGGCGGAATTATGCTTAATTTTGGAGGAACGGCCGAAGGCCAAGCCAACCTCGTGCCGTTCAAGACCATCGTGCCGTATTTCTTTGGCGAGCAGGGGTTGATTATCGCGGGCATTAATCTTGCCGGAAACATTGCTTTACTGGTGCCAATCGGATTTCTTATTCCATTCGTTTATCGGAACATGCAATGGAAAAAATCTTTGGCTCTTGGTGTCGCCGCCGGCCTTACCATCGAAGGAGCGCAGGTTTTGTTTCGCGTGGGCATATTCGACATTGATGACGTGATACTGAACGCGCTGGGGGTCATGATCGGCCACTTCACATGTACGATTCTTGGAAAGTGGGTACGTGAAAAAAGATATATAAACATACTTATTGCAGTAATTATTGTTATTGCCGCCACTGCGGGTGCGTTTTATGCACTTTATCCGAAAGATCAACCGGTGAACCCAAGAGGTGTTGTTGGCAACAGTCAGGCTGGTGCAATTCTCCAAAATGGCGATCTCTGCGGTGGCACGGGCGGCAACGGGGAAATTGCCAGCGTAGGAATAAGTAATTTTATCATCAAACGAAATGATAACGACAGTGGTCAGATCATCCATCTTACAGGCCGGGCCAGAATCGAAACTTCAACAGGTTCGGCAACTCTATCCGATTTGAAAATAGGAGATCATGTAACGCTGGTTGGAGGACCAAACCCCGATGGTAGTTTTACCGCGGAGGCTGTTTTCCTCTGTAATCCAACATACTAAAAAACATGAGCGCCCGAGAGGGCGCTCATGTTTTAACAGGTGTGTTTATTGTACCAAGTTAGAACCTATTTCCAAAATCGCTGACAATGTGCCACGCGCGAAGCGCGAGGTGACTCTAAACTAAATCATACGCTCCACGAAAGCCCCGCCACCGCCTCGCTTCACTCGACAACCCCGAAAGAAAACACTCCTTGCTTTTTGTTTTTGCGCGGGGGTGAATTTTTTCTGAAAAAGGAAAGGGTGTTTTCTTTCGGGGTTCTGCCCTCAATGCTTCGGGCAGGTGGCGGGGCTTCAATGCGGACTCGGTTTTGCGAAAACTATTTTTCTGGGGATTTGGATTTTCGCAAAACCGAGACTAATTTGTTTTTGGATTTTGTCCGCGCGGAGGAGGGGTCTGGGGAGGAATCCGCGCGGGCTTTCTGATTTTTTGGCGAGTTTGACAAATATACCCCCTAGGGGGTATATTTGTTTTATATGAAATACATGAATGAAAATAGTAAGGCAAAAGTCGTGCGCCGCCTAAAACTTTTAGAAGGCCAGGTTCGCGGACTTCAAAGGATGGTGGAAAACGACACCTACTGCATTGACGTGATCACGCAAACATCAGCGGTAAAACAAGGCTTGTCTAATGTCGAAGACTTGCTTCTTGAAAATCACCTTGGTCATTGCGTTTTCCATCAGGTGCAATCTGGTCAAACCAAAAAGGCCAAGGAAGAAATTATCAAAGTATACAAGCTAAAGAGAAAATAATATGCATACACAAACTTACAAAGTAAAAGGCATGCATTGCGCTTCCTGTTCCTCGGTCATCGAGAAAACGTTTAAGAAAGTTGAGGGAGTGCAATCTGCAGAGGTGAATTACGGCACAGAGAAAGCCAAAGTTTCTTTTGATCCGTCAAAAACGAATCCCCACGATCTTTCCAAGCACATCGAGCCACTTGGTTATTCTTTGGAGGTTCCTTCCACCGCCGAGGAGATGGGCATGTCGGAGAGTGAGCATGCGGCGCATTTGGGGTTGAATCAATCGAAAAAAGAAAAGCTTGCAGAGGTTGCGGATATGCGGATAAAAGTGCTTTCGGCTATTCCTATCGCTATTTTTGCGGCCCTCGTTATGGGTTGGGAGATTCTGGCGAAGTATGGCCTTGTCTCCGAGATGAGTACCGTGCTCGAGGAATTTTTCCACCATCTCCTCCCCGTGTTGGCGACATACATTCTTTTCGTTGTTGGTAAGCCATACCTGCTTGGTTTTTACAGATTCCTTCGATACGGCAAGGCAAACATGGACACCCTGATCGGCATTGGAACCGTTGCCGCATTTTTATATAGCTTTGCAGTTACCGCCTTTGAGGAAACGCTCAAGCCTTTTATAAACGTTGAGTATCAGTATTACGACGTGACAATCGTTGTCATTACGTTCATTGCACTTGGTAAATATTTGGAGGCAAGATCAAAAATAAAAACAGGAGATGCAATTGAAAAACTTCTTAACCTCCAAGCTAAGACTGCGCTTGTCATTCGTGACGGCAAAGAGATAGAAATTTCAGTAAACGACGTTAAGCATGGAGATTTGATTATTGTAAAACCCGGAGCAAAGATTCCGGTGGATGGCATCATAACCGAAGGCAGTTCTTTCGTTGATGAGTCTATGGTCACCGGAGAGCCGATGCCAGCACAGAAAAAAGTCGGAGATGGTGTAGTGTCAGGAACTATTAACACGAGCGGTTCATTTACGTTTAAAGCCACGAAAGTTGGCTCGGAGACTTTGCTTGCCCAGATAATCAAGATGGTTGAAGAGGCTCAAGGGAGTAAAGCACCGATTCAAGCACTGGCAGACAAAATCTCATCTGTCTTTGTGCCTATCGTGCTTGTAATCGCATTCCTTACTCTTGGTGCGTGGCTCATTGTCGGCTCACAGTATATAGGATTCTCCCAATCTCTATCGTTTGGCCTAGTGTCGTTTGTCGGCATCCTAGTGATTGCGTGTCCATGCGCTTTGGGACTTGCTACCCCTACCGCCATCATTGTTGGTGTTGGCAAAGGGGCTAAGGAAGGCATTCTCATCAAAGATGCCGCTACCCTTGAAAAATTGCACAAGGTGGACACGGTCATTGTCGACAAAACCGG
This sequence comes from uncultured Candidatus Saccharibacteria bacterium, assembly GCA_964573395.1. GTDB lineage: Bacteria > Patescibacteriota > Minisyncoccia > Phycocordibacterales > UBA9973 > DATIBQ01. The sequence goes on from CAZNJI010000004.1 coordinate 56,472, forward strand.
AACGATCACTATTGGAAAACCAACGCTTGTCGATATTCAAAACCTCTCAAATCTAAAAGATGATGAACTAGTCTCAATTATTGCTTCGTTAGAGAAAAAATCAGAACATCCGATCGCCCATGCAATCGTAAGCTACGCTCAAGAAAAGAATATCCCATTATCAGAGACTTCAGCGTTCGAAGGGATACAAGGCAAAGGTCTCAAGGGTAGAGTTAAAGAAACTGAATACTTTGTCGGTAATGCAAAACTCATAAGTGATCTAGAACTTTCTTTTGATGCTACAAAATTTCATGAGTTTACATCCCAAGGCAAGACACCCGTTATTCTCTCTACCAAAGAAAAGGTGCTCGGTTTTGTGATGGTAGCTGATGAAATAAAACAGGAGTCAAAACAGGCTATCTCTGATCTCCATAAGCTGGGCATCAAGGTCGTCATGCTCACTGGCGATGATGAAAAAGCGGCAAAATATATTGCTTCGCTTGTCGGCATTGATGATGTTGTCGCCCATGTGCTACCACAAAACAAACTTGAGAAGATACAGTCACTTCAATCACAAGGACGGATAGTGGCCATGGCTGGTGATGGTGTAAACGATGCTCCAGCACTCGCTCAGGCAGATGTGGGCATCGCTATGGGAACTGGAACTGATGTGGCGATTGAGTCAGCCGGTATCACGCTTCTTGGTGGCGATATCTCAAAACTTGTGAAGGCCATCAGACTCTCCAAGATCACCATGAGAGGAATCAAGCAAAATTTATTCTGGGCATTTATATACAACGTAGTGGGCATTCCACTTGCGGCAGGAGTTTTCTATCCGATTTTCGGATGGTTATTAAACCCTATTTTTGCCGGATTCGCCATGGCGATGTCATCGGTGTCAGTGGTGTCGAACTCACTCCGAATTAAAACTAAGAAATTATAAATTATGAAATCATACACATTCCACGTTTCCGGTACTCATTGTGCATCATGCAAAATATTCATTGAAGACACTCTTAATGAACAGATTGGTATTGAGCGTACTCATGTTGATTTGAAAAGTGAAACTGTCTCGATTGACACTACCCTTGAAGAGAGCCAGCACAAACTCGCAGAAATATTGACTGAAAAAATAAAGCACAACGGCTATTCTCTGTCCGTCGAGAAGAAGGTTAAAGAAAAACAGAACGGTGATGTGATTTGGAAAGCATTGCCAATTGGAATTGGTTTTCTTGTTTTGTTTTTCTTACTACAGAAGTCAGGAATCCTTAATCTTGGAATTGGCGGACAAACTACACCAGTTACAAGTTTTATTATTGGTCTCATAGCGTCAGTGTCCAGCTGTCTTGCCATCGTGGGAGGTTTGGTTTTATCTCTCTCCGCTAAGATATCACAGGACAACGTGAGCGATACAAAGACGTTCGTGCTTTTTCACGCAGGAAGGCTTGTAAGCTTTGCGGCCCTGGGTGGTGTTCTTGGGGCGGTTGGCAGTGCAATCGGCATTAACTTTACGCTTACCTCAATACTGGGGCTTTTGGCATCGGTGGTAATGCTGTTACTCGGTCTGAACTTGGTCGGAGTGTTTGAAAAAAATAAAGTTGCGCTACCTTCAGGACTATTCAATTTTTTTAGGAGAATCGAGCATAAGACATTCACCCCTCTTGTTCTTGGTTTTGCTACATTTTTCTTGCCGTGTGGCTTTACACAGTCGATGCAGGTTTCTGCACTGGGAAGCGGATCGTTTATGTCCGGACTTTTTATCATGCTTGCATTCGCACTTGGAACACTGCCAATGCTCGTGCTTCTTTCATTCGGTTCGGCCTCGTTTGCCCACGGGAAGCACGCTCCATTGTTTTTTAAGTCAGCAGGAATAGTGGTGATCGGACTCGGACTGTTTGCGTTTCTCGCTGGACTTGCCGGGCTCGGAATTATTAACCCACTATTTAACATTTAATTTTATGAATAAAACCGCTTCCATTATCATCACGCTCGCACTTGTTATAGGTCTTGGCATTGTGTTTTTAGGGCAATCAAAAAATAACTCCGAGTCTACGACTGGATCAGCTCAAAACGTCGAAATACGAGACGGGGTTCAGTACGTCACCATTAACGCTCGAGGCGGATACTCTCCCAAGGTGACTAAAGCGCAAGCCAACATGCCGACAAAATTGATTGTTAAAACCAATGGCACATACGATTGTTCGGCATCGCTCGTTATCAGATCAATTGGTTATCAGAAAATCTTACCTCAAACAGGAGAAGAACTTATTGATCTTGGTACTCCGCAAGCTGGAACAGTCCAAGGTCTTTGCAGTATGGGAATGTACAATTTCGCAGTCAATTTTAAGTAGCTGTCAAACTCGCCAAAAAATCAGAAAGCCCGCGCGGATTCCCCTGCGGATTCTGAGCGAAATTCAGGCGAAACACAGTGGGCGTGCCTTCGGCACGCCCACGCATTGGCTCGTTCAGAGCCTCTTAGTTCTGTTTTGGTGGAGATGGGGGGAATTGAACCCCCGTGCAATAGGGAATGACATACAAATCTCCGTGCGCAGCACAACTTGGGCGTTTAAGCGATGCACGAACAAGTCGTGCAAACTGTGCATTGCCGATCCTTTACGTTGTCGTTTTGCTCTTAAGGAAAAGAGCAGAATCTATTCTGATGTTCTTACACCTCTACCTTTCTATCAGAAATTGAAAGGAGAGACGCCAGCTTGGCTTACGCGAAAGCTGGAGCGAAGGCCTTACCGAAGTAAGGAGACTTCACCTTAGCGACACTGTTGCCAGATATCGTGTGAACGAAGGTTGCGGGATTACGTCCGTACCCGGCACGCATGCATGTCTAATTCTTCTATTGTCGATGCCGATCATCCCCCTAAATCATTTTGCTCTGCAAAATGATCGGGCGAACATCCTAGCCCGAAACGGGCGGATGTTTTAGCCATAAATCACTTATTCTGCGATTTTAAATAATCAACTTTTAGTTTCCTTTTAAACCGACCTGCCCACAGGCTTTTGAGAAATCTTTCTCGGCTAAATGCCTGTACCTTACTCTCAAATTTTTCTGAGTGAATAAGCTCAACAGGTAAGCGGTTTTGTGTGGCAGGAACATGTCCATCTTGATGACGTTTAAGTCGATTATTTAAATTGCTTGTACAACCGACGTATAACTTTTTATCTTTAAGAGATATGAGTATATAGACGATATACATACAAGTAAGGGTTTACGCATATTCGCGCCGCAGTTCGCGGTCGAGGTCGCGTTTTTTGATTCTGTCGCGTTTGTCAAAGCGCTTCTTTCCGCGAACAATGGCCACTCGGGCCTTAATTCGCTTGCCTTTGGTATACAGCGAAACAACGACTGCTGTCAAACCTTTTTCTTTCATTCTTCCAGAAATATCAAGCAGTTCTTTTTTATGGAGCAACAGCTTTCGGGAACGGTACGGGTCGAAGTCTTCTTTGGTATTCCCAGGCTGATGCGGGGGTATGTGGGCGCCAAGTAAAAACAGTTCGCCCGAAAGGAGGGCAACATAGGAACCGTCGAGGCTGCCTTTGTGCGTTCGAATCGATTTCGTTTCGGTGCCCAAAAGCTCAATCCCTGCTTCGTAGGTCTCAAGGATTTCATACTCAAACGAAACTTTTTTGTTCGACAAAAGCGTCATATCGTTATCCTAGCACAATATGTTATATTGGCCGGATGGAAAAATATAAGACTGAATGGGATTTAGCTCTCCTCTATAAAAGCGATAATGATCCGCAAATCGAAAAAGACATGCAGACAATTGAAAAAGCATGTGCCGATTTTGAGAAAAAATATCGGAACAAAGACTTTACCTCAACTCCAGAAAAACTTCGAAAGGCTTTAGAGGATTCAGAAGCGCTCAGTAAAAAAATAATGGGACATAAGCCATGGTGGTATTTCATGCTTCGATCTCATATGGACTCAGAAAATAGCGTAGCAAAGGCCATGGTAACACAATTTGAACAGCGTCTTACAAAATCATCCAACAAAATAACTTTTTTTTCACTAAAAGTTGCTGCGATTCCTAAAAAAGACCAAAAGAAATTTCTCACCAATTCTTTACTTAAGCCATTTAAATATAATCTTGAGCATTCATTTGAAAATGCAAAATATAACTTGACTGAGGCGGAAGAAAATATGGCTAGCCTGTTTTCACAAACCAGTTATTCAATGTGGGTAAGCGCACAAGAGAAAAGTTTATTCCAGCAGTTAATTGATTTTAAAGGAGAAAAGATTCCCGTCTCTAAAGCAAGAGAATTACTCGCCGATCTTCCCAAAAAGGACCGTCATGAGTTATATAAAAAAATCACTGACACACTTAAATTTGTTAGTCAATTTGCCGAAGCCGAAATAAACGCAATATGCAATTATAAAAAAGTACTCGATGAAAAGCGTGGATATAAAGAACCCTACAGTGCTTCGGTTATTGGTAATGAAAATACAGAAAAAGAAATTGAATTGCTCGCATCTGTCGTTACTAAATATTTTTCAATTAGTCATCGGTTTTATAAATTACACGCAAAACTTCTTAAAGAAAAAACGATAACCAGAGCAGATGCAAGTGCAAAAATCGGAGAGATAAAAAAGAAATTTAATTTCCCTGAAATGGTTAAGGTTATTAATAATGCTTTTGAAAAAGTTGGGCCATGGTATGTCGACATGTTCAAAAAATATTTAACCCAAGGACAAATTGATGTATATCCACGGAAAGGAAAATACTCAGGAGGGTATCACTGGAAAACCGGCAGTAATCCTTCTTTTATTTTACTTAACCATGTTGACAGTATTAGATCAGTAGAAACACTGGGACATGAGATGGGACATGCTTTTCATGGCGAGCTGAGTCAATTGCAGCCTCCGCGCTATCAAGATCATCCATCTTCAACGGCAGAAGTGGCGAGTACGTTTTTTGAACAGATTGTTACCGACGAAATTGAAAATATTCTTTCCGATAAAGAGAAAATTATTATGACTCATAGTAAATTGGCGCGCGATATCCATACTATTTTTACTCAAATTGCTTGCTTTAATTTTGAAACAGACCTGCATAAAAAAATTAGAGGAAAAGGACAGCTCTCAAAAGATGAAATAGCAGAATTAATGGGAAAACACTTAAAGGCATACACTGGCCCAGCTATGAAAATTAATTCTGATGATGGATATATTTTTGTTTCTTGGATGCATCTGAGAATGTTTTTCTATACGTATACCTATGCATATGGACATATCATAAGTAAGGCAATGTATGAGTGCTGGAAAAAAGATCGTTCTTTTGAATCAAAAGTAAGAGAATTTCTCAGTGCTGGAAGTTCAATGAGTCCTCGAGATATCTTTAAAAAAATTGGAATTGACATTAACGATCCAAAGTTTTTTGAGTCAGGACTTAAAGCCATTGATGCTGATATCACTAAGCTTGAAAAACTAGCAAAGAAAAACGGGCTGATTTAAGAAAAACCCTGGGCAGTCAAGGTTTTTCGTGTATAATCGCCTTATGCCGGAATTAAAAAAACCGAACAAGCAGCCGCTCCCGCCGCGACCAAAGCTCACGTCGTATATTTTCAGCGCGCTTCTTATTTTTGTACTCATCAGCGTGCTCTACTCGAGCATCTCGAAGCTCGTTCCGAAGAAGCTTGAAACGATCCCGCTCTCCGACGTAGCGGCACTCGTTAACCAAGGTGCAGTAACTGCCATTACTGTTGACGGACAGGAGCTTGAAATAACGAAAACCGATGGAACGATGGTGAAGTCGAAAAAGGAAGCCGACGCATCGCTGATTGAGACGTTCTCAGCGTATAACGTCGATCAGGCAAAACTTTCTGCAACCAAAATTACGATTGCCGAAGAAAGCGCTGGATTCTTTTTCCTGGTTACGCTTCTGCCAATTATTCTGCCGGTTGGCTTGATTATTTTCTTCTTCTGGATGCTCACCCGCCAGGCGAAAGGGGCAGGAATGCAAGCATTCTCATTTGGGCAGTCGAAGGCGCGCGTTACCGACCCCTCTGACAAGCGCAATCGCGTTACTTTCAAAGACGTTGCCGGAGCAAAAGAAGCAAAAGAGGAATTGAAAGAAATCGTTGATTTCCTGCGGAACCCGAAAAAGTTTCTTGATATCGGTGCGCGCATTCCGAAAGGCGTGCTCTTAACCGGTGCACCAGGAACGGGAAAGACCTTGCTTGCTCGCGCAGTTGCAGGGGAAGCAGGCGTGCCATTCTTCCATCTTTCTGGGTCCGAATTTGTTGAAATGTTTGTGGGCGTTGGCGCATCGCGCGTTCGTGATTTGTTCAAAATGGCAAAGCGGGCGGCACCGGCAATTATTTTCGTAGACGAAATTGATGCAGTTGGCCGCGTGCGCGGTACCGGCTACGGCGGGGGAAACGACGAGCGCGAACAAACGCTCAACCAAATTCTGGTTGAAATGGATGGCTTCGAGCCCAATGACAAGGTAATCGTGATGGCGGCAACAAACCGCTCAGACGTGCTTGATCCGGCACTGCTTCGCCCGGGCCGATTCGACCGGCGTGTCATGCTTGATTTGCCTGACCGAAAAGACCGAGAAGAAATTTTGAGCGTGCACTCAACCAAGAAGCCGCTTGCTGAAGATGTAAATTTGAAAGTCGTTGCAGAGCGAACTCCGGGATTTTCCGGCGCCGATCTTTTCTCGCTCATGAACGAGGGGGCAATTTTGGCAGCGCGCGAAAACCGAAAGAAGATTTCGCAGTACGATTTGATTCGTTCGATCGAAAAAGTCATGCTTGGCCCTGAGCGAAAGAGCCACCTGCTTTCAAAAAAAGAAAAAGAAATCACCGCGTACCATGAAGCGGGGCATGCGCTTGTTGCATCAGTTCTTCCACATGCCGATCCGGTGCACAAAGTTTCGATTGTTGCCCGCGGGCGCGCTGGGGGCTACACACTCTCGCTGCCGCTTGAAGAGCGCAAGCTGCAATCTCGAAAAGAATTCTTAGACGATCTGGCAATGAGCTTGGGCGGCTATGCAGCCGAGCAGTTGGTATTCGGCGACATTACCACCGGTCCGTCGAATGACCTGCAGGTTGCAACAAACCTGGCGCGGGCGATGGTAACCCGCTGGGGAATGAGCGAAACCATTGGGCCAATTGCGCTTGAAAATGACGGCGGAAAAGTACTCTTCGGTTCGGGCGTTGACGGAAAAGACTACTCTGAAAAAGTGAGCGCGCTTATTGATGCGGAAGTAGAGCAAATTATGAAAACCGCACTTGAACGCGCGCAGACGGTATTAACCGAATACCGTAAGGCACTTGATGCTATCTCGTCTAAATTAATGGAGGTTGAAACGCTGGAGCAAGATTCGTATGAACAGCTGATTTCCTCATTTGGCATTACACTCAAAAAAGATAAACCGGCAACGGCAGAATTCGGGCCGGAGCAATAATATTCTATGGTTAAGAAACTTTTTATCACACTGCTATTCTTGAGCGGGATACTTCTCCTCGTTCTCTGGAATGATTCTTTATCCGGCTCAAAAATCCAGTCGGAACTTTCTGCCATTAAATCCATCTTGGCGGTCGAGGAAAAATCGGAACCGATTACCGTGGCCTTCGTTGGCGACATCATGCTCGATCGCGGCGTGAAGAGTTCAGTAGTCAAAAATTTCGGCGGCGATTACGGAGCGTTGTTTGCGAATGTTCCCGAGCTGCGGTCGGCAGACATTGCTTTTGCGAATCTTGAAGGACCGGTTTCCGATACCGGTAAAAACGTGGGAAGCAAGTATTCGTTCCGGATGGATCCGAACGTATTGCCCATGCTTCGCGAGGCGGGCTTCGACGTGTTCTCGTTTGCGAACAATCACGTCGGCGATTGGTCGAAAAGTGCGTTCGACCAGACGCTTGAACTTTTACGAGCACAGGGAATACTTTTTGCCGGAGCGGGAAAAAACTACCAGGAAGCAATTACTCCGCAGATTATAACCGTGCACGATACAAAAATAGGATTCTTAGCATTTTCGGATGTGGGTCCGAATTGGATGGCCGCAACCAGCGAGCAGTCGGGGATTCTGCTTGCTACCGACAAACAGTTGCCTGAAATAATTTCTGCTGCAAAGGCCCAAACCGATTATCTGTTCGTTTCCTTCCACTGGGGCGTTGAATACGATCCGGCAACTACTAGGCAAAAAACGCTGGCGCGCCAAACGATTGATGCCGGCGCAGACGGCGTTATCGGGCACCATCCGCACGTTATTCAGGCAAACGAAACCTATAACGGCAAGCCGATTTTCTACAGCCTCGGCAATTTTATTTTTGATCAGTATTTTTCTCCTGAAACGATGCGCGGCATGCTGGCGCTTGTTACCATTTCGCCAGAAGGAGAAATTTCGTCTGAACTATTTACTACCACATTGAGCAAGCAGTATCAGCCAGGGCCGTTTGCGCCATATAAAACATCTGATGCGGTGCTGACGAAAAAGGCGGTACCGTTTAGTTGCCCGAAGCCAAAAACAACTTCTCCTAACTATTGGATGATTTCGCTTCCCAACAAGGAAATTACACTGAAGGATCACACTCCGAATAATTTGGTGAAAGTTTCAAATAGCGTCACGGGAGAAAACAACATTTGCATTACGAAGGAAACCTATGCCGCGTATGAGGAGATGCGCAAAGACATGGAAGAAGACGGGGTGTCGGCACATGTGCTTTCGGGGTATCGCGATGCAAAAACACAGGCTGAAAATGTGGCTGAACGAAAAGAGCTTGCTGCGCCGGTGGGGCAATCAGAACACCACTTAGGAACGGCAATCGATTTCACCTCCGGGACGAAGCCGGTGAAATTTGAAGAAAGCCCTGAATATCCGTGGATGGTGGAAAATGCCTGGAAGTACGGATTCGTGCAGAGCTATCAGGCAGATAAGGAAGGGAAGACCGGCTTTAAGGGGGAAGCATGGCACTGGCGCTATGTGGGAGAAGACATTGCCCGAAAATTGCGGCGAAGCACCAAGCCGCTCAATGATTACCTTGAAGATCTAGCCGACTAATTTTTTACGAAGCGGTTGTTTTGTCTTCTCCTCGCTCGGAAAGCTCGCCTTCAGCAAGTTCGAGCAGTTCATAATGCCAGTTGATTCCTTCGTGGGCAAAAGTAAGGAGCGTTTCATTATTCAGCCCCTCGGCAACTCCCCGGATGACTGCCCAGTGCACGATTGCCGCTCCTTCGAAAAATCCGCTCCACTCGAAGAGTTCGGTGGTGTTGTCCCACTCTTCTCCAATATAGAGATCGCGCATTTTTCCAAGCTTCTCTTTGGTTTTTTCTGCTTTCGCCAGTACTATTTCTTGCACTCCGGCATCGGCTGCAATTTTTAAGATGCCGTCGCCATGTAGGCGGAACTTCTCTTCCATGTCGGCAAGCGGGGCTTCTCCCAGGGCAGAGGCGAGGGCATTCCTTCCTTTCTCGATCGTTTCAAGGCCTACTTTATTAAAGGCGAGGATTTCGCCAAGTTTTTTCGCAGCAAATTCATTCATATATAAAGTAAAACATGAAGTTGTGAATTATTCCAACCTTGGCTAGAATCAGTGTCAGTTCTTTCGATGGGAGTATAGCTCAGTTGGTTAGAGCATCGAGCTTATACCTCGAGGGTCGATGGTTCGAGTCCATCTACTCCCACCCGTTTGGATGCATTATCTGAAGGCTTACCTGACCTTTATCCACAAGCAGGATTCTGGCATCTGGTTTCTCTGTGGACTTTCGTATCTCTACTGCGATACAATAAAGGGCATGAACAAATATATAGGGGCACTATTATCAGCAGGTTTTTTCTTGTTAATCATTGGTTTCGGCGTCGTTCCAGCTCACGCGCAAACAACTACGCCTTTTACTACTAATCTCTCGATCGGCTCAACCGGCCCCGAAGTACTCAAGCTGCAGCAGTGGCTCAATGCAAACGGCTTCGTTGTTGCCCAATCCGGGCCTGGTTCTCCTGGGAACGAAACAAGCAGCTACGGACGGGCAACTGCGAATGCGGTGCTGAAATTCCAAGAAGCGCACTTCTCGCAGATTCTTGCCCCGCTTGGCATCTCAAAAGGAACTGGCAGATTTGCCGCCGCAACCAGAAACTACCTGAATTCTCTTTTGGGAGGAATGGTGTTAGGGGAAACAACTGAATCGTTCCTGGCATCTGCCGGCACTCCTGCAGGAATTGAAGACAATACCTCTTCGTTGGAGATCGGCATGAAGTTCACTCCGAATGTTTCTGGAAAGATTACCGGCGTTCGCTTCTATAAAGCGTCAAACAACTACGGCACGCACACCGGAACGCTCTGGGGTTCGAACGGCTCGCGCCTTGCTACTGGTACCTTTACCAACGAAACGAGCTCTGGCTGGCAAACCCTTACCTTCGATGCTCCTGTTTCTGTTACTGCCGGCACAACGTACACTGCCTCGTACTTTGCGCCACAGGGAAGATACTCGTTTACCTGTAACTACTTCACTTCTCCTCGAACCGTGGGTAATATTTCTACTCCAACATCTGCCGGCGTTTACCGATACGGATCATCCTCTGCATTTCCAAGCCAGACCTTTAATTACTGCAACTACTGGGTAGACGTGGTTTTTGTAACCGGATCAACTGATCCGGCTCCTACGCCAACACCTACCCCGACACCAACACCTACTCCAACTCCGACACCTTCAGGAACGGTATCTCTGTGGTCAAATAGCACCACGCCAACGCTCGTTACCGACATTCAGGCATACCCGGTTGAACTCGGAATAAAATTCAGCACTACCGTTCCGGGAACGATTACCGGCATTAAATACTATAAAGGTCCGCAGAATACCGGCACTCACACCGGAACGCTCTGGAGCAGTAATGGATCAAAACTTGCAAGCGTCACGTTCACGAACGAAACCAGCTCGGGCTGGCAGACGGCGCTCTTCTCGAATCCGGTATCAATTCAGGCAAACACGACATATGTCGCTTCCTACTTTACCCCGGTCGGATTCTTCTCAGTTGACATGAATTATTTCACCGCTTCCCGATCGTTTAATACCTACTTCAATACTTCGGTTGGAGCTGGCGTATTTAAATACGGATCCGCAGGTTTCCCAACCACGACCCTCTATTCTAATTACTGGGTAGACGTGCTCTTCGTGCCAAGCACTGGCGGAACAACTCCACCTCCACCACCTCCGCCAAGTAATGACACCAGTTCTCCAACCGTTTCATTGACTGCTCCGGGAAACCGATCGACGGTAAGCAACACGGTTACCGTTTCAGCGAGCGCCTCTGACAATGTGGGGGTTGCCGGCGTACAGTTCCGAGTGGATGGCAACAATATTGGTGGAGAAGATACGGTTGCACCGTACGTAATAGATTGGGATACCCGAAGCATTGCGAATGGACGGCATTACCTAACCGCGGTTGCGCGCGATGCAGCAGGAAATACCCGAACCTCAAGCCAGCGCCGCGTTACGGTAAGTAACACCACCACGACTCCTCCATCTAGTGATACGACTGCACCAACCGTTTCAATTACCGCTCCGGCAAATGGCGCAACAGTTTCTGGAACGACTACCGTTTCAGCGAGCGCCTCTGATAATATGGGCGTAGTAGGCGTACAGTTCAAGTTAAATGGTACGAACCTCGGCCTTGAAGACACCAGTTCGCCATACTCAACTTCATGGAACACGACCGGTGCGGCAAACGGAACTTATACCCTTACCGCAACTGCGCGCGATGCGGCAGGAAATACCAGAACGACAAGTGCTGTTTCGATTACCGTGAATAACGTTGTGACGCCGCCAGCTGACACAACCAATCCAAGCGTCTCATTTTCTGCTCCAGCAAGCGGTGCAACGGTAAGCCTTGCGACTACCGTCTCGGCAAACGCTTCCGACAATGTCGGTGTTGCGAGCGTCCAGTTCTTGGTTGATGGCGTTAGTATCGGAGAAGACACTACTGCGCCATATTCAGTTTCATGGATTACCACGACAACTACGAATGGCTCGCATACCCTTTCGGCAATTGCTCGCGATGCGGCAGGAAACACCGCAACCGCAACTCGATCGGTAACGGTTAACAATGCAACTGCTTCGAACGATACGACTCCGCCGGTCGTTACCATGCTAACGCCGATTAATAACAGCACCGTATCGGGTACTGCTCTCGTTACCGCTTCGGCAACCGATAACATTGGCGTGGTAGGCGTACAGTTCAAACTAAACGGCCAGAATCTTGGTTCTGAAGACACTACGCTTCCATATGAATACTCATGGAACACCAGCGACTATGCGAATGGTTCATACACGCTTACCGCAACCGCTCGCGATGCGGCAGGAAACACGAGAACAGCGCCTGGATTCGGAATCAACGTATCGAACGGAACTGTACCGCCGCCAACCGGAGGGAGCAGTTTTACCTTTACCCAAATTCCTTACTCAGATCCTGACATCATCGCGCCAGGACGCGGAGCGGAACAGTGGCACAATAGTACTGCGCGAATTCCGAATCCAACCGAGAGCCAATCACGAACAACCGAGAACTCGCTTGACGTGTACTACCGATTCGAATGGGCAAGAATTGAAGGGGCAACCCAAGGTTCATACAACTGGACGTACTTCGATAACTTAATACGAGGTGCAATTAACAACGGACAGAAATTCTCGTTCGGTATCATGACTCACTACAGCGACGGCGGATATGTTTCATATGACGGTGGTACCTCTTCTTATCCACAGTATCTGCACAACATGATGCAAGCTGAGAGTCCGAAAGATTGGCGCAGCTCTAACGGCGTGTGGGTGCCAAACTGGAATAGTCCAAGCTACCTCAACCGATTAAGAGCGCTGCACGAAGCACTCTATGCACACATCATGAATACCTCTTACACTCCTACGACAGGACCGCGTGCAGGACAAAGCATTCCATTCAAAGATGCTATCTATGCAATCGATATCCGCGGATTCGGTAACTGGGGCGAATGGCACACCGGAGACATCGTTGACTGGAATGCACACCCAGCAGGAACCGCGCCAACTATCGCAACACTCAAAACGATTATCGATCACCACACACAAGTATTTAAAGATTGGCCGCTTGTATTCATGGTTGCTGGCTATGATGGTGGTGCTACTGGCATTTCACTCTTCCCTCCATACCCAGAAGTTGCGTACTATGCGCTTACGGCAAAGAACGCCTGGGGTGACGTTGGATTCCGCCGCGACCAATGGGGTGCAACTGACAGCTACCTCCATACGCTCATGGCAGGAAACAATAAAACATACAATGGATCAGTGCCATTTAAGACACTCATTCTCAACAAGTACAAGACGGCACCGATTACTGGCGAGCCGATGCCTGCAAGCCTCGACATGGCTGACCTTGAAAACCAGGTAAATACCTACCATGCTACCTCGTTTGGAAATGGAAACTACGGAGCATACCCAAGTTCACAAACAACACGAGACAGAATTCGAGCAGCGTTCAAACGGGCTGGATACCGACTGATCCTTGAAGGAGGAAGCGTTGGAAACATCAGTCGCGGTTCGGCATTTTCGATCAGCTTAGACTGGAAAAACGTTGGAATTGCGCCAACATACGAAAACTGGGTTCCGACGTACGAGCTGAAGAATTCAAGCGGTACCGTTGTTTGGTCAGGAACTTCAAGCTTTAATCCGAAACTCTTCCTTCCGGAAAGCGGCACGAAGAAGGTAACGGACAGCTTCGTTGTTCCAACATCAGTACCGGCAGGAACCTATACGCTTTCGTTGAAAGTGAAGGATCCAGCAAACTACCGCCAGCCGCTTCCGCTCGCTATCCAGGGAAGACAGTCTGATGGAAGCTACGTCTTGAAGAGCGTAACCGTGCAGTAGAATCAATAAATTAAAATTCAGTTTTAAAACAATAAAACCATTCTTGCGAATGGTTTTATTGTTTTAAGTTTTCAACATCCGCATGGTTTTTCTCGTTCCATCGGCATCGTGCGCGTTATATACTGTAAAAGATTACCCCTGCAATGGTCATGCGCGTGGTAATCAAAGTGGATGTAGCTTACATTGAAACATATGCATGTACAAAAATTAGCAAAAGTATTCGGGTGGATATTCATCCTGCTTGGCGTCCTTGGTTTCGTACCGGGAGTAACCAGTGCAGACGGTATGCTCCTCGGTATTTTTCAAGTGAGTCCGCTGCATAATGTGCTGTACCTCATTTCTGGCGTACTCGCATTATGGCTCGGTAGAAGCGGTGCAGGTGCAAAATCTTACTTTAAGATTTTCGGTATTGTCTACGCGCTCGTGACCGTACTTGGATTCCTAAGCGGAGAAGTACTTGGTCTCATCAGCGTGAATTTGGCCGACAATGTCTTTCACCTGGTAATCGCCGTTGTTGCCCTTTGGACAGGGTTTTCAAGAAGCACTCCAAGAATGCCAAACCTGCAACAGGGGCAGCAGATGTAATTTTGGAAAGCTTATTTGAAAAACCCTCTGCTTACTAGCAGAGGGTTTTTCTATTCAAAATGCACCTGCGCGAGCATTCCTGCTTTTTCTTTCAAGAGGGGATAAGAATCTAAAGCAACATCTTCTGAAACTATTTTCTGTGCTTCGAGACGCGCCGCCTCAACGAGTTTGAGGTTTTTTATTGCATCCATGCCGATATCGGTAATGCCCCACTGCTTGAGGCCGGTCAGCTCGCCGGTGCCGCGCAGTTCGAGATCATATTCGGCAAGTTCAAAGCCGTTCTTCGCTTGAGTAAATAACCGAAGCCGCTCGATGGTCTTTTCCGTTTTAATATCGGCAAAAAGGTAGCAATATGCCTGCAGGTTGCTCCGAGCGATGCGTCCGCGGAGCTGGTGCAGCTGCGCCAATCCGAACCGTTCAGCCCCTTCGATAATCATGAGCGTTGCATTCGGCACGTTCACGCCCACTTCGACGACGGAAGTTGCCACCAGAATGGCAATGGTTCCCTCATGAAACGCACGCATCACAGATTCTTTTTTCTGCTTGGTCATTTTGCTGTGCAGGATGCCAATGTCGTATTCGGGGAAGACATGTTCCTTTAACCGCCGTGCTTCTTCAGTCACTGATTTCACCTGCAGCTTCACTGCTGTTTCAGGATCGGCTTCGGCTATGCGCGGACAGATAACGTACAACTGCCGTCCACTCTGCAGTTCTTGCTGTATCCTTTCATAGATCTGGTTTCGGTTTTCCGGAATGACTATTTCGGTGGCAACCGGTTTCCGTCCAAGCGGCATTTCATCGAGGAGCGAAAGATCAAGATCACCATACATGGTAAGCGCGAGCGTTCGAGGAATCGGCGTTGCGGTCATCGATAACAGGTGCGGAAAATGCTCGTCTTTTTTTGCAATTGCTTTGCGTTGATTTAATCCAAAACGGTGCTGCTCGTCGATGATGGCAAGGGCAAGATGTTTGAACTTTAGCGATTTCTGAATCAGCGCGTGCGTGCCGATGACCATCGGAATTTCTCCATTCGCTATCCATTTTGCAAGCTGTGCTCGCGAGATGGCGGTCCATGGTGTAGCTGCACTTGCTACCTTGCTCGGGAATTTGCGGCAACCACTGCCGGTGATGAGCGCAATTGAAATGCCGCTTCCTTTAAAATAGTTAATAAAGGATTCGAAATGCTGGGTCGCCAGGATTTCAGTGGGAGCCATGTAGGCAACTTGCAAATTGCCGTACGTTTGGCGTTTTCCTGCCACCGACGGCCGATTGGTAACCGTTACGTAGGCTGCCGCTGCGGCAACCGCCGTTTTTCCCGATCCAACATCGCCTTCAAGCAGCCTCGACATCGGGACGGTTTTTTCGAGGTCACTTCCAATTTGTAGAATGGCGCGCTCCTGCCCCTTGGTGAGCGGAAACGGGAAGCGATCCGTGAATTGCTTCAACGCTTTCTGATCGATTGTTATTGCATATGAAATATTTTTCTTTAAGAGTTCTCGTTCTTGTAGCCGCGCGAGCTGCAAGAAAAAAATTTCTTCGAACGAAAATCGTTTCCGGGCAACGAGGGCATCGGCGCGCATTTTCGGCTGGTGAATCCAAATGAAGGCACTCTTCAGCGTTGGCAGGCTGTACTGATTCAGTATGTTCTCCGGCAGGTATTCCGGAAATTCATTCAGCAGGCGGAGCGTTTTTTTAACGGTGTGCTCGATCCAGTTCGATGAAATCCCTTTTGTTTCTCCATAGACTGGCTGGAGCGCACCTTTTGCATCTTGGCCGAAGATGCTGTCGTGCGAATCGATCGGCAATATTTTTACCTTGTTGATGGAAGGGTTGGCAAGCGTTAAACCGCTGCGCTGCCGGCTCACTTTTCCGGAGAGCGATACGGTCGTTCCTGCGGGGTACATTTTTGCAATGTAGGGCTGATTGAACCACACGGCGCGCAGCGTGCCGCTCGGATCCTCAATGATTCCTTCGGTCATCGGGGTTTTCGTTTGGTGGGTTTTTTTCGTCTCCATCCTTTTCAGGATTCCGTATACGGTAACTTGCTCTTCGGCTGTAATGCTGCTTATTGATCTGAATTCTGCAGCGTCAGCGTACCGTGCAGGGAAGTAGCGGAGCAGATCTTCAAGGGTCTTCAGTTTCAGCCGAATGAGCCCGTCGCGGACGGGTTTTTCAAGCCGGAAGTGCTGCTCGATTGTATCGGAGAGATGTGCCATGCAAAAACACGCCGGCAATCGGCGTGTACAAACTGCTACCCGACGATTCCTTTTATCTTTTGCACAATCTCGTCGAGGGTGTAATTTGCTTTAATGATGAATTCAGTCGCTCCGGCAGCTTTTGCTTTTTCCATGTCTTTTTCGTCCGAAAGATTCGAAAAAATGATGACGGGAACATTCTTCGTTTTTTCGTCCATTTTCAGTTTTTCAAGAATTTGGAATCCATCGAGGCCGGGAAGCACAAGGTCGAGCAGTACTATGTCAGGAGTAATTTCGCCTAAAATGCGATTGATGTCTTCATTGGAGGTAGCGGGGAATACTTCAAAACCTTCTCGGTTAAATTTCGAGCTCTCAAGGTTTTTGAGGAATGAGTCGTCTTCGACTATCAGGATCTTCTTCATATCTGGCTAGTATACCTAAGAAGCGGGCTTTTCGGAAGTGGCAAGCGGAATGGTAATGGTAAAGGTGGTTCCGACCCCTTCTTTACTCTCAAACGCAATGGTTCCGCCATGCTTTTCGATGATCTGCTTGGTGGTATAGAGGCCGAGCCCCGAGCCGACCATTTCCTTCTTGATGGCGTTCGTTGCGCGGAAGAATTTGTTGAAAATGTTCTGCTGTTCCGATTCCGGAATGCCGATGCCGCCGTCTTTAACGAGCAGTGTGGCATTTTTTTCATCAGCCGAGAGGGCAACTGAGACGCGCTTGCCCGGCTCGCTGTACTTGATGCCGTTTTCAATTAAGTTTTGAATGACGACGCGAAGCTTCAGCTGATCGGCAAAGACAATCATCTGATTTGCCGGTTTGATGAAAACCAGTTCAACGCCGCGCTTGAATCCTTCGCTTCTGAAATCGAATATCACTTCATCAACGAGCGAAACGAGATCGAGCTCGGAAAAATCATACTTGATGGTCGCATTATCGGTATGGTTGAGCGTGAGGACGTCGTTGACGAGGCTGACCATGCGGTCGTTTGAAAGTATGGCCCGCTCAAGGAGCGAATGCTGGCCTTCGGAAAGGGTGCCGAAATCGCCGTCAACGAGCATCTTCAACAGCCACTTTACCGCGGAGAGCGAAGTGCGAAGTTCATGTGCAGAAATGGAAATGAGATCGGCTTTGTTCTGATTGGCGGTTTGGAGCCGTTTAATCTCTGCTTCGTATACTTCTTTTTCAGATTCCGTCATGGTTCTTTAGCAGGTGCACACGCCTTTGATGCAATCACATCCTGGTTTGCAGTTGCACTTCTCGCCATGGATGGAGCAGACGCCGTTTTTGCAGTCAGCGCAGTGCGCTCCGCCGTGCCTGCAGGCGTGGCAGCTGCACCAGCTTGATCGAAGGTATGAACCAACCCATACCAGGAAGAGGGCACCGCCGGCAATCAGGCCGCTCATGCCAAGCATTAATTCAACTGCCACTGCGCCGCCAAGGACGCTGCTTGCAGCAAGAATGGCAAAGCGGTGCGTTTTAGGAATCCAGAGGAGGACGGTAAGAAGTATTTCAACGACGCCGAGCGCTACGCGGTATTGATCGATGCCGAGTGATTGAAACAGAATTGTTTCCTGGGAAGCGCCTGAAATTTTCCCGAAGCCGTTAATGAAGAGTAGAAGCGTGGGAAGTGCCAATACTATGCTGCCAATGATTTTTTTTGCCGAATGGGTGCCTAATGTCATGCGAATATATGTAATTGATAGATAATGACTTATTGTAGCATTTTCGGCAGTCGATAGAAAAAAGCGCTTTTTTATGTTAGAGTTTGCCGGAATATATATGGAGACGTGGCTGAGCTGGTCGAAAGCGCCTCACTGCTAACGAGGTAAGCCCGTTAAACGGCTTCGAGGGTTCGAATCCCTCCGTCTCCGCAAAGTCTTGAGCGAAGTGAAAGCTTTGCAGAGACGAGCAAAACAGGGTTTTGCGTGGGGGATTCGAACGACGGAGGCAATTGAGTATTCAAGAGAATACGAAGCCGAGTCGGTGCCCAGACTAACATTTTCGGGCGAGAAAATTTAAGTCGCGGGCGAATCCTCCGTCTCCGCCAACCCCCGACCCCCATGTTGGACACCTTCGATTTCCAACGCTATCGCTGCCTTCCACCACAGGGGTTGGCGACAATCGCACAATGAGGCGCGATTGCGGAGACGGTGACATACTTGAGTATGTCACGGGAGGGATTCGAAAAGCGCAGCGATGTTTTGCGAGCCAGCAAAACCGCGAGCTGGGGTCGAGAAATTTTAAGAGCGACGGCGAATAAAATATTCGTGACCGAATATTCCCCCGTCTCCGCCAGTACAGATTTCTTGACATTAGTTTTTATATATGATACAAAAATATTGAAAAAGCTTTTTCTAAAATTAAATTTTTAATTATGCAAAAAAAGACGAACACCCGTTTTAAAGACAATGATTTCAAGAAAGGAACGGGTAGTGACGGTAAGCCCTTTTGCTGTGTAATGGTCGCTCGTGATAAAGATGGAGTGGCTGTTCGTGACAGTAAGGATTCGAAAAAAAACACCCTTCACTTTAATAACAAGGAATGGGAAGTTTTTCTTCAAGCCATCAAGGATGGAGAATTTGAAGTAGTGAAATAATTTCTGATTTTAGAAAGTAGTTAATCACTACTTTCTTTTTTATTAAAAAAATATTATGCATCAAAAAGATAAAAAACTTTATATTATTCCAGGATACCGAGAATCTACTAGGAAAAAACCCTATAGACAGATAGCAGCCCTTGGGTTAAAGAAAAAATATAAAATCATTAAGATAAATCCAAAATGGAACGTATCGTTAGTATCACAAATCGTTCCTGTGGGTAAGAATGATGTTATTTTTGGTTTTTCTCTCGGGGGTATTCTTGCTCTTTTGATTGCTCAAAAATTTGCTTGTAAAAAAGTAATACTTGCTTCTGCTACTACGCATAAATGTGCTAATGATTTAAAAACATTTCTACCTGCTGATATCATAAAAGATATTAGAAAAACAAAGAAAAATGTTGCAAGTAAGGTAATTAGGTTCTATGGAGAGTTCGAACGAGAGGATGCAATAAAATACTTACCGGAAGGTGCTTCTATACAGAAATTTATTTCAAAAACTGAGCACAATCTATCCGAGGCTTATATTGATGCTATTGATAAGGTACTTTAAAAATTCTGAAAATAAATTTAACTTCGTACATATAGAGTCAATAGTAAAAACTACCCATCTCTAATAAAAAATACTCGTTTGATTTCACACATAAAAAATCAAAAAAATCAGGGAAATATACTATACTATAAGGAACCATGAGACGAATCCGCTCCGGCATATTTCGGCGTTACCGAATGACCATTCTCGGTTTGCTTGGAGCATTCCTTTTTTCGGCCATCATCTCATTTGCCGCTCCACCCAGCTCACCATACACTCCCGGAGAAACGCTTGATCCAACCTGTGCGCCGGGAGACGCGAATTGTTACGTTGAAAGTTCAAGCGGAGATTCTTTTTATACCGATGATGGCGCGCTAACTGGAAACAGAGCAATCGATTTAGATGGCAACACACTTAGTTTTACTGGCGGAACGGTTTTAATCGGCGGAACACCAACGTTTTCCGGCTTCTCAACAAATGGCGGGCTCCTTTATACAAACGGCTCCGGCGTCGTCTCACAAACAGGCGCAGGCACTGCCAACCAAGTGCTCCACGGCGGAATCAATCCGACATACTCAGCAGTCTCGCTTTCTGCTGATGTTTCTGGTGATCTGCCGTTTGCAAACCTCGCCCAGATTACCGGCCTTTCAGTATTAGGTGTTACCGGAACCAGCACCGCTGATGTTGCGGCAATTACCGGTACGGCAAATCAGGTGCTTCGCATTAATGCAGGCGGAACAGCGCTTGGTTTTGGCACGATAGCAAATGCAGGGCTTGCAAACTCCTCAATTAGTTTCGCGACCGGAACTTCAGGTACTAACGTGAACTGGTCTTCATCTCCCGTTTCTCTGGGCGGAACGGCAACCTTAAATATCCCCGATGCTAGTGCTTCGGCGCGAGGCTTGGTAACAACAACCGGCACGCAAACCTTTGCTGGAGACAAAATCTTTACCAGTGAAGTGGCAGTTGGCACCGATTTGGTAGACGGCCGATTCCAAGTAAGTTCTGCGGAGGGAAATTACCTGCGCATAGACAACGACAACGGAATTTACGGAATAGGAGATCTCAGCGGCCTCTATAATGGCAGTTACTTTCAGATTGATGATGCTAATCACGAGATAGACCTTTGGGTTACCGGAGAAGTAACTGAAAATAATTTTGAAATTGGTGATGGGTATGGAGGTTTTTCTAGCTACTATCAAAATGGAACCGTAACAGCATCAAGCGAGTATTATTTGGAGGCACTTGGCGGAATTACTATTAGTTATGATTATGAAGATACGAATACAACTCAAGTTATAGATTCCGGCCTCCGTTTTGATGGAAATTTTATTGAGCTAAAAACAGAAGAAAATTATGATAACGGAGCCGAAGTATCTTATGCTGGTCTTATGCTCAATCAAGCTTGGGCAGAGCTTGGTGCAAGTTATGAATTTAATAATTACGACTATGATGCAACGATCCAAACCTCAAATGGTGGTACCGAGCTCTATTCTTCTCGAGAGTACAATGGAGAAACTGAAGCATTTTCAGAACTGAGCCTCAGACCTGATATTTCAGAAATGATAACTCCTCGGTTAGGTATTGTGGGCACCTATGCCTATAACGACACGCTTCCGTTTCAAGACGCTCAGGTTGCAATTCTTGGCGGATTGGGGCCGGAAGAGATTACGAACGGCACTTTCACCGGCAATGCCAATGGATGGGTAACGGGAGGAGATGACGATACGCTTCCTTCTGATAACTGGGCGTATGGCACCAATAATGCACAGCATACTCCCGGGGAAGATGTTGTTCTTCGCCAAGATGGTGAGCTGGTATACGGAGAAACATATAAAGCTCAATTTACTATTGGCGGCACAACCGGTTGGGTACAGGTATGTTTGGGTGAGAACGGCGACTGTGCAGAGTTTGATGCAGGAGACGGTTCGGTAACTTTTACGGGAAGTTGGGAGGCGCTGACCAGCAGTAAGATACTTTTTTACCCATCATCCGATTTCGACGGCACGATCGACAATGTGTCGGTAAAGCGCGTGTTCTCTAACCGGCATGCTGCGCTTGATGTGCAAGGGAAAACCAACCTGCAGAATTTGGCGATATCAGGCACCGCCCTTGGCGATTTATATGGTGCCGAATTGATAACGAACGGAACCTTTACGGCTAATACAGATGGCTGGCAAACGGAAGATCCAGGGGGCGGTAATCCGGAAGCGCTTGATTCAAAAGGTTGGGCATATGATAACCGGGGATGGGTTGAATTTGATTCGGGTACGCAACAATCAAATTACCTGACCCAAGTCATAGATTTGACTGAAGGCGCCCAATACCGTGTTTCGATAAAGGTACAAGATGGAGACGGAAGAGTATACGTAGCGCTTGGAGGGGATAATGATGCAAATTATATCGAGCTTAGTGGAGAGAGTGGTATTACTACTGTAACGCTTACTGCTGGCGCGGGTGATTTTCTCTGGATTGTTCCTGACACGGACAATAACGGCGATTGGTTTAGTGGTTTTATTGATGAAGTATCCGTAAAAGAGGTTACCGGAGAAGCGGCGCTGAGTGTTACTGGCAACACCGTGCTACATAGTTTGGCCGGAAACGGGAGCGGTTTTGTTTCGGTTGATAACGATGGCGTGCTTTCGTGGAGTGCAGGCGGAGCCGGCGGGGTGGGGGGTAGCAATACGCAGCTGCAATTCAACGACGATGGCAACATGGCTGGCGCAACTGATGTTCTCTATAGTAAAGGAGCTTCCGGTAGTTCAGGCGATTCATTGGGCGACGAAGAAATAACTAATGGCTCTGTTACTGGAAATACAAATGGCTGGACGGCCATTAATGGCGACCCACTCCCAGCGAACAACTGGTCTTATGGCAGTAACAACCTTAATTACGACCCAAACGGAGGAAACCCAGTTGCACAACTAGGAGAACTTGTGGAAGGAGCAACCTACAGAATTACATTTACAGTAACTGGAACTGCTGGAACAATAAGCGTAAGACTCGATGGTGACATTGATGCTGAATATGCTTATAACGCCGGCACAGTAACACTAGATAAAATCTATGGATTCGATAACGGTACGAAAATTGTTTTTTCTCCATCAAATGATTTTGATGGAAATCTTGATGATATCTCAGTAAAAAGAGTTAATCTTGAAGAGGGTGCAGAGCAAATTACGAATGGCACCTTTACCGGCAATGCTGATGATTGGGAGTCGAATGGTAATCCGCTTCCTGACGGAAACTGGGCATATGGCAGTAATAATGTAGAGCACACCTCAGGTTCTATAGAACCTGTCTATCAATTCGGAAACTTGGTTGAAGGTGGAAGGTATATTGTTCGGTTTGATATTGGAGGAACTACTGGAAGCGTTAATGCTTGTCTAGGCAACGGCGATTGTGAACAATTTGCTGCAGGCGATGGGTCAGTGGAATTTTTAGGTCACTGGCAAGATCTTTTTGGTATTTCAATCTATTTTGAACCAACTACTGATTTTGACGGCACGATTGACAATGTTTCAGTAAAACCAATTCTCTATGAGGAAGGCAGTGAAGAGTTAACGAACGGCACCTTTACTGGCAATGGGGATGATTGGGTCACAGATACTAATGATGTTCTTCCTTCAAATGATTGGGCCTATAGCAGTAACAATGTCGAGCATACTGCAGGTACTGCAGTTCGGTTTAGACAGGATGGAGAATTAACACAAGATGGTCACTATATCGCTCGGTTTAATATTGGAGGAACAACAGGAACGGTTGAGGCATGCTTGGGAGAGAACGGAGACTGCTTCGAAGTTAGTGCCGGAGACGGGGATGTAACATTTATTGGAACATGGAGAGCGATATTAAGCAGTAAAATATTATTTGATCCATCAAGTGATTTTGACGGTACCATCGATAATGTGTCAGTAAAAAGCATCACCTATTCTGCTAGTGAGACTACTACTACTAGCCAGGCAAAATTCGGCATCGGCTATACCGATATTGCAGAATTTACGAGCGCAAAAGTTTCAGTGAGCGGGCTTGGCGACGAAGAGTTGACGAATGGGAAGTTTACCGGCAACGCAACTGGATGGGACCTCGGATCAAATTGGGATTATGACGATAACACTGTTGTGCACGACCCGGTTGGAGAGACTATTCTTTCTCAGGACGGAAGTTTAACTGATGATGTTACCTATCATGTCAGTTTTACAATGACAGGAACTGACGGGATAGTTACGGTTTATTTGGATGAAAGTGCTTCGTATACGTTCACAGGAGATACCAATGGTACAACAAGAACGTTTTCATTTACGCATACTTATGACGATTCGAGTGCTCTCGATACAGAAATAATTGTATTTTTTCCCGATAGTGATTTTGACGGTACGATAGACAATGTCTCAATTCGGGAGGTTCTAAATTCAGATTCAATCAATGCAATCGGAAACATTGCTATTAAAGGAGAGTTAGACGTAGAACATAGAGTTACCCAAGATGCTGATTTATACGGCGTGCGAAGCGAGGTATCTCTTAATGATACGGATAATGGAAGCTTGAATTATCAGTACGGAGGCTACTTTAGTGCCACAAGCTTGGGAGAAGTAGGTTCGTACGGCGTATACGCAGTATCGGAAACTGATGGCGAGATAAGCGTCGGCGTATACGGGCGAGGCGCACGCGGCGTTCATGCGGTATCAACGTCAGATGATGCCGGCGCGGCTCTGTACGCTGAATCAATCAATGGGCCAGTTTTATACGGAGAAACTGCAAGAGTGGCCGCAACAGGAGAAGTTTTTCCAGCATTGTATGTACAGAATACGGGAACGTTTGATACTACTGCAGAGGAACTTATTTCCTACGGTGCGGTTCTTGATACCACTACCACTCGATCTGCCGGTGCAAATGATTTAATTAATATCGGATTAGCGATTTCCGTGAGTGGAGGCCAGGAAAATTACGCGCTCATAACTACTGGCGGTAATGTTGGTATTGGAAATAGTACTCCCAATGTGCTACTCCATGTGGGAGATGATTCAGTAACAGATTTCACTGATTTGCTTACCCTAGAAGACGAAGACTCAATTTGTAGTTTCAATGCTGATTCTGGTTCGCCAACATGCGGATCTGATTTGACGCTGAAAAAAGACATCGAAAGCTTGAATACGGTCGACATCCTGATGAAAGTTTCGCTCTTGAACCCTGTGTCATATCGCTGGAAGACGGATGAAGAGGGCAAGCCAGTACAGTTCGGATTCATTGCCCAGGAAGTAGAAGAGCAGTTTCCGGAGCTGGTAACCGAACGCGAATGGATAGACGGCAGTACGAAAAAATTCCTCAACATTGGCGGGCTGATGCCATATGCGATCGGTGCCATAAAAGAGTTGAATTTGAAGGTAGCGAATATTGAAAATATTTCTGCGCCCGAAAACTCGTTCGCGGCGATATTGAAAGCGTGGTTTGCCGATGCGGCAAATGCGATTGAAGAATTCGTAGCAACGAGAATTAAAGCTCGCGAAACATTCTGCATCAATGAAACCTGTTTGACTGAAACGGAATTGAAAGCACTGCTTGAAAATGCCGGTATTGCAATTCCGCCGCCGGCAGTTACTGAATCGGAAAATAACGAAGCACCTGAAGAAGAAATGCCCGAACCTACGCCGAGCGAGACAGAAACTGAAACCGAAGACCTTGTGTCTCCAGTAGAAAATCCGCCTACCGAAGAACCAATAGAAGAAGAGTTATCTGACGGGCCAGTCGAAGAGTCTGGCACTCCTCTGGAGCAACCGGTGGAGGAATATACAGAAGATACGCCAACTCCTCCAGAGAATTCTCCTGAACCAGAACCAGGTGAACAAGAAGAAAGTAATTCTGGAGAGACGCCAGCAGTTCCTCCGGCTACTCCGTAAACTTGCGCTTACTTTTCAAGCGGCGCATGCGCCAATGCGAATCCGATCGATCGCTTTGCTCCCGCCATTTCAAGCGCTTTTCGGGCGGCAGAGAGCGTTGCTCCGGTAGTTACCACGTCATCAACGCATATATACATAGTGCGAGGGTTCGTTTCTGCGCCAAACGAAAATATCTGCTCCATGTTCCGAAGCCGCGCTTCGCGATTTTGCATTTTGGTCTGCGGCAACGCCTGCTTCGTTTTTTGCAGAGCGTTTTGAATCGATATATGTTCAAACGGCAGCGTTTTCTTGAGCGCTTTTGCGATGACGAGCGATTGGTTGAATCCGCGCGCCCGGCCGTGCTGTGTGCTGGCAGGAATCGGAACAAGAACGATGCGCGTACCTGCATCCGTTTCCATCCGTTCATCGAGATGGCTAATGAGCACGTCGCCTGCAAGGCGGGAAAGCAGCCGTGCGCCTTGGGTGCGATGGCGGTACTTCAAATCGTGGATGCAGGTTTTTATGAGCGTGTCCCGATAGGAGAAAGCGCCCAAAACGCCAGGTATGCCGGTTTCCCGCGCCGGTGCTAATCGAGCGCTGCAGGGAGAGCAAAGATAAAAGCCATGCCTACCGCAACCGAGGCACTTTGGCGGAAAGAGAAAATCGAGGAGGCGGCCGAGCATAGAAGAAGCACGATGCATAGCGTATACTATAACAATAATGGAAAAACTGATTTCGGCAATGAAAAGAATGTTTGCCTTCGGAGGAGGCGATAATAATGTCGCCATTGGCATTGATATTGGCACCTCTTCAATCAAAGTAGTGCAAATCAAAAAAGAGGGAGGCCGGGCAGTGCTCGATACCTATGGTGCGCTCGCGCTTGGCCCGTATGCAGACGAAAAGGGAATGATCGGCCAGGTAACGAATCTCTCTCCCGAGCAGCTTGCCCGGGCGCTGAAGGACGTACTGCGGGAAACGAACATTACGAGCAAGAATGCGGTGCTCGGCATTCCATCCATTTCATGCATCATTTTCATCATCCAGCTGCCGGCAGTCATCAATGAATCCGAATTTGCGACCGTCATTCCAAACGAAGCGAAGAAATTCATTCCGGTTCCGCTTTCTGACGTCACGCTCGATTGGTACGTGATTCCGCGCCGCGAAGACTCGAGTACGCAGGTTGACGCGCTTGCCGCCAGCGGCGGAGAGCTGAAAGTTTCCATTCTGGTCGTCGCGACGCTCAATGATACGCTGGTGAAATACACGAGCACGCTCCAAAAAACAGGGCTGCCGGTCGATGCGCTTGAGATTGACGTTTTTTCAAGCATCCGCTCGATCCTCTCACGGGAACTTTCGCCGGTACTGCTCATGGACATTGGCGCATCGAAAACAAAGCTCGCAATCGTAGAGCATGGCATCGTTGAGACGTTCCATTTGGTAAACAAAGGAGGGCAGGACATTACCCTTGGCATTGCGCGGAGCTTGGAAATTCCGTTCGATCGGGCTGAAGTAATTAAAAAAGAGCACGGGCTGGTGCCGGGAACGGATTATCCGAAGCTTCCCGAGATCATCAAGGGCCAACTGGCAACCATTATTACGGAGACGAACACCATTTTGCTCGCGTACGAGAAGCGCTATAACAAAAATGTCTCGAAGGTCATCTTTACGGGGGGCGGCGCGCTGACTCGCGGCATCTTTGAATATGCGCGAGAGCAGTTTTCAGCAGAAGTAGAGCTGGCAAATCCGTTCTCGAAGGTTGATGCGCCGGTATTTTTGCAAGGCGTGCTCAAAGCAACTGGCCCTGAGTTTGCCATTGCCATCGGATTGGCGCTGAAGCGGCTGCAATAAGTGCAAAACTTTGTTTGTTTGCGTTTTCTCCGTGTTATACTTTTATGAGCAGCGCATGGATCCAATCATCCCAACATCATTTATTCCAAAACGGCCAATCGTAACCGAACCGGCTGCGAATGTTTCTCGACGCTCGTCGAGTATTTGGTCGCTCCTTATTCCGGTTATCTTAGCCGCAACGCTTTTGGCGGCAGGCGGAGTATTCCTCTTCGAGCGCCAGCTTGAATCTCAAGTACAGCAGATGGAGAAAAAAATCAGCGCGGCGCGCGAATCATTCGGCAGCGACTTCATTACCCAGATGAAAACGCTCGACAACCGCATTACGGCCATCAAGAAACTCATCCAAAGCCACGTCATCGTAACGCCTATTTTCCAAGCACTCCAAGATGCAACACTCCGTTCGGTGCAGTACAAATCATTTACCTATACGCTCGGAACCGATGAAGTGAGCAAGCGCCGGGTTGTTAGAGTCGAAATGAACGGTACGGCACGCAATTACGAAACCATTGCGCTTCAGTCGGATGCGTTTGCAAAAAGCAAATTCATCAAAGATGCCGTATTTGCTAATTTGGTCGTCGACGAAAGAAAGGGAACGATTAATTTCAAGCTTAATTTCAACATTGACGCCGCAGCGGTGTCGTATCAGTCATACATTGATGCCTTGGCACGGCCAACGCCTGGCCAGTCACCGGTTGACGGAGTTACCCTATGATGCGATTTTTCACTTTCATTATTATTCTTGGCGCAAGCGTTGCAACCATCGTGCTGTTTGTGAATCCGCGTTATGCCCACATTAAAGAGCTCCGCGCGCAGGTGCGTTCCTACGACACGGCGTTGCAAAATGCCGAAGAACTTAAACGTGAGCGCGAAGAACTGCAGGCAAAGTACAATGGCATTCGGGTAGAAGACATCCATGCAGTTGAAACGGTGCTTCCTGATAACGTTGATAACATACGGCTCATTATTCAAATGAATTCAATCGCGCTCAAAACGGGCATGTCATCGCTTCGAGACGTAAACTACAGCACCGAAGCAAAAACGAATGTGGAAAAAAGCAAGGAGAGCGAACTCTACGGAGAATTTGAAACGAGTTTTTCCACTACCGGATCCTATAAGAATTTCTTGAACTTCATTGCTTCGCTTGAGCAGAACCTTCGCTTGGTAGACATTACGAAAGTGGCG
This sequence comes from uncultured Candidatus Saccharibacteria bacterium, assembly GCA_964573395.1. Taxonomy (GTDB): domain Bacteria; phylum Patescibacteriota; class Minisyncoccia; order Phycocordibacterales; family UBA9973; genus DATIBQ01. Next base: position 85,123 of record CAZNJI010000004.1, read on the forward strand.
TTCGAGGTGGTTGAAGATCCGACGAAGGTCGATAACAATAAATATACCGTTACGCTCAAAACGTATTGGCTGAAAAATTAATATGATATCAAAACAGGTCAAAAAAATACTCATCGGGCTCGCAGTGGTTGCTCTTGCCATTTTGGGAATTGCCTATGGCGGAAGAGGCAGCACCAGTCAGGAATCAACGGGGCTTACCAGCAGCCGAGTTGACGGCCCCATTGAAGAAGGGGTGGTTGCGCAGAGTAATGATGAATTTCTGAGCATGCTCTTAAACGTTCGAAACATTACCATCGATACGTCTCTATTTAAAAACGAAGCATTTCTTTACCTCAAAGACCACCCGATTGTATTGGGAACGGATACCATCGGCCGCCCAAACCCATTCGCTCCGGTTGGAACCGATCCGTTGTACCAGAATGTTTCAGTGAACCAGCCAACCAGCCAGCAGTTCGGCTCAACTGCGCTTCCGGCAACAGGTATCGAAACGCTTCAGCCCGGCAAGGTGCGCGCAACGAGTGCCGAACTGGGAGCAAGCGTAAACTTTCCTGCAGGAACCGGCCCTGCGGTAGTAACGTTTGAATACGGTACCAGTGAAGCGTCGTTTGTCCCAACTGAATCGCTCATCATTAATGCGGCGGGAACGGTAACATTGCCAGTCTCAGGACTTTTGAGAAATACGAAATACTTTGTTCGCGCATCGCTCGGTTACGGAACGCAAACGCTTCGAGGGTCGATTATGAGCTTTACGACGCCTGCGCAGTAGGCACGCTACTCTTTATTTAAATGACCTTTCTCGATTTTCTGTTAGAGCAGAATATTATCACTCCTTCCCAGCACCAGGACATATTGACGAGACTTGATACGGAGTTCCATGGCAGCGTTACGAACGCTGTCGCTGCACTTGGCATTCCTACGGAAACGCTGACGCAGGCAAAAGCAACATTTTACCGCGTGCCGTATCAAAAAGTAAATTCCCAGAACGTCCCGTTTGAAATCATGCGGTTTATTGAAGAGGATGCCGCACGGCATTACCGCTTCGTGCCGATCGCGTTTTCCGATGACGTGCTTTCGGTTGGCATTACCGAACCTGAAAATATTGAAGGAATGAATGCGCTCCAGTTCATTTCTGCAAAACTGAATGTGCCATTCAAGGTATTTCTCATTTCAGAAAACGATTTTAACGACGTGCTGCAGAATTACCGGGGCGTAACCCATGAGGTAGACCGCGCGCTGGATGACTTGAATACCGAACTGACGGAAGCAAGCGCAGAAGTCTCGAAAGAAAAAACGCAAAAGCAGAAAGTAGAAGAAAAAATCAACGCTGAAAAAATCATTGAAGACGCACCGATCATCAAGATCGTGGCGGTGATCATCAACCACGCCGTTGAAGGATCCGCGTCAGACATTCATATTGAGCATACCGGGGAAAAAGTGAAAGTGCGCTACCGCGTTGACGGAGTGCTGCACACGACGCTCATCATGCCTCTCAATACGTTCGACGGCATCATTGCCCGCATTAAAATCTTGGCGAAACTGCGCCTCGATGAAAAACGAAAACCGCAAGACGGAAGCTTTGCGACGATTGTCGAAGGAAGAAAGATTGAATTCCGTGTCTCAACCTTTCCGGCATACTACGGCGAAAAAGTGGTAATGCGTATTCTCGATTCCGAGCGGGGAGTAGTAGCACTTGAGTCATTGAATCTTTCTGAAACCAACTACAAGCTAATTAATGACGCACTCAGTAAACCGCACGGCCTCGTACTTATTACCGGCCCAACTGGATCTGGTAAATCAACAACGCTCTATTCGATGCTCAGTAAAATCGATCGGGAAGGATACAATGTTGTTTCTTTGGAAGATCCGGTTGAGTATCAGGTGGCTGGTGTTTCGCAATCGCAAGTACTGCCCGAGATTGGCTATACGTTTGCAACCGGTCTGCGCTCCATTTTGCGCCAAGACCCAGACATCATCATGGTGGGGGAAATCCGCGATAAGGAAACCGCACAGCTTGCGATCCAGGCGTCGCTTACCGGACACTTGGTATTCTCAACCCTCCACACCAATACTTCGATTGGCGCAATTCCTCGATTGATCGACATGGGAGTTGACCCGTACCTCATTGCGCCAACCTTGAAACTGGTGATTGCGCAGCGTCTGGCTCGCCGGGTCCACCCGAGTGCGCGAAAGAAGATTCCGATAGATAATGCGACAAAAGAATTCGTTAAAAAACAGTTTTCCGATCTTCCGGAAGCGTTCTTGAAGACGCTGCCGATCGGGGAGTCGATGTATGAGATTGTTCCATCTTCAGAATGCCCATCGGGGACGAGGGGCCGCATTGCCGTATTTGAAATGTTCGAAGTGGATAACGATCTGCAGGAGCTTATATTGAAAGGCCCGGGCGAGCAGGAGCTTTTTGAGATGCTTCGCAAAAAGGGCATGCTGACGATTCGCGAAGATGCCCTCTTGAAGGCGCTCCAGGGGGAGATTATGATGCAGGAAGTGTATAGCTTCTAGTCCGGGTCCAGCCGTAGTTTTGCGTTATATAGAGAGCGCGTGAGTAGTTCTTATTGGGGTGCGCAGTCTTCTTAAATTAACAAGCCGCAGGACTAGCAAAACTACGGCTGGGCGGTATAATAAAAAGCAGTATGGAAAAAGAAAAGAACAAGAAAACGATTTTTATTGTTGATGATGACAGTTTCCTCCTCGACATGTACGCGCTTCGCTTCACCCAAGCAGGGTTTCAGGTTGAAACCGCAATGAATGCCGAACAGGCGCTTGAAAAGCTCCGTGCCGGATTAGTTCCCGACGTGATGCTCCTTGACATCGTGATGCCAATCATGGACGGCTTCGAGCTTTTAGAGGCGATTAACGCCGAAAAGCTTATTTCCGGATCGGTAAGAATCATTCTCTCTAACCTCGGCCAGCAGCAGGATTTTGACCGCGGCAAAGAGCTTGGCGCGGATAGTTACATCGTGAAGGCAAACAGCACTCCGTCGGAGGTCGTTGCGCACGTAAACGACGTCTTAAAAGAGCACGGAAAATAACTATGCAACACCATAAGGAGTTAGAAGAATTGTTCGAGATTTTGGTCCGAGAAGGAGGATCTGATCTGTACATTGCATCCGGACGGTTTCCAACCATTCGCGTTAATGGCGAACTCGTTTTTTTGATGACCCGAGCGCAGTTTACCGAAGATGATGTCCGGTCGATATTGAAACTGCTTATTTCAAAAACTCATTATGAACATTTTGAAAAAGAACAGGAAGTAGATTTTTCATACGAATATAAAAAAGAGGCGCGTTTGCGCGGAAACGCCTTCATTCAGCGCGGTGTCTGTTCAATCATCATGCGCCTGATTCCGAAAGTGAAAACGCTTGAGGAGCTCAATTTGCCGCCGATTCTTGCTGATTTTGCCCGAAAGCGGCAAGGGTTCTTCCTGGTGGTCGGACCGGTCGGTTCCGGAAAATCTTCAACCATGGCTTCGATGGTCAATATCATCAACCAAGAGCGGGCCGCTCATATCTTAACGGTCGAAGATCCGGTCGAGTATGTCTACGACCAAGGGAAATCGATTATCGACCAGCGGGAAGTAGGCATTGATACGAAAGATTTTGCTTCAGCGCTCAAGTCGGCATTCCGGCAGGACATGAATGTCATCTTGATTGGAGAAATGAGAAACCCGGAAACAATCTCAAGCGCCGTAACCGCCGCTGAAACGGGGCACCTGGTGCTCTCGACGCTCCACACGAACACTGCATCGCAAACTATCGACCGCATCATCGACTCATTCCCGCCTGCACAGCAAGACCAGATTCGCATCCAGCTTGCCGCCTCTTTGGTCGGAGTATTTTCACAGCGTTTGGTGCCGAAGGTAACCGGAGGCCGCATTCCGGCGTACGAGCTCATGATGAACAACAACGCGGTTGCGAACCTGATCCGCGAAAAACGAACGCATGAAATCGACATCGTGATTGAAACCGGGTATGAGCAGGGAATGGTCGACATGAACCGATCGCTGGTCGACTTAGTTCGCCGCGGAGAAATTACCATCGAAAATGCGTACGCATTTTCGACGAATCCGAAGACGCTTGAGCGACTTCTATAATCATGATCTATCGCTACACTGCAGTAACTGAAAAAGGGGAAAAACGGGACGGCGTCATCGAAGCGGTGAGCCGCGAACTTGCCGTTGCCGGCTTGCAGCGCCGCGGGCTGATCGTTACCTCGCTGAAGACCGAAGCGGAGTCGAAGAAATGGTTTGAAATAACAATCTTCGAGAAAGTGCCGATGAAAGAGATTGTGATTCTTTCCCGGCAGATGGCAACGCTGTTCGAAGCCCAAGTCTCCGCGCTCAAGGCGTTTAATCTGCTTGCAGGGAACACTGAAAACAGGCTCCTGCAGCAGAAGCTCACCCAGGTAGTTGCCGACTTGCAGGCCGGCGCCTCAATTGCAAACGCGCTCGGAAAGCACACCGATGTTTTTTCCGAATTTTACGTCAACATGGTTCGTGCCGGGGAAGAGTCGGGTAAATTAACGGATGTATTCAACTATCTTGCCGACTATCTCGATCGCCAATATGCGCTCACCTCAAAAACGAAACACGCGTTGGTGTACCCATCGTTCGTGATTGGTATTTTCATTTTGGTGATGTCGCTTATGTTTACCGTCGTCATTCCGAAGCTCTCTGTTATTATTCTTGAAAGCGGGCAGGAAATTCCTATTTACACGCGCATGGTTATTGCTACCAGTAACTTTTTTGTGAACTACGGCTTATACTTGCTTATTTTCCTTGTTGTACTCGGTTTTTACTTCTTCCAGCTTTCTCGTTCTCCAAAAGGGAAAGCGTACCTTGATGAAGCGAAGTTGACGTTTCCAGTGTTTGGAAACCTGTACCGAAAGCTCTACCTTGCCCGAATTGCAGACAACATGGACACGATGCTTTCGGCCGGCATCCCGATCGTTCGCGCCATTGAAATTACGGCAACGGTTGTTGGCAATCGCCGCTACCAGGGAATTATGACCGAAGCAATGCAGGCAGTGAAAAGCGGTAAGGCATTCTCGCAGTCGCTCGAAGGGCATCCGAAGGAAATTCCGGCGCTTATGCCGCAGATTATTCGCGTAGGAGAAGAAACCGGAAGCCTGGGCTCAATTTTGAAGATGCTTGCGAAGTTCTACAAGCGTGAAGTTGATGAGGCGATTGATACGCTGGTTGGCCTTATTGAACCATTCATGATTATTGTGCTCGGGTTAGGGGTAGGGCTCCTTCTGGTCTCGGTATTGGTGCCAATTTATAATATTGCGGGAAGTATCAGCTAGTTTCGTCATAGTTTTTCACACATGTTGTTGTGAAAAACTATGATTGGGGGTGTATAATAAAAGGGTTACAAAGCGATTTGTAATAATCGATTATTAGCAGATACGAAAAAAAGTTTTTTATGAAAAAGAATTTCAATAGAGGTTTCACCCTGATTGAACTGTTGGTGGTTATTGCCATCATCGGTATCTTGGCCTCAGTGGTGCTTGCTTCTCTTAACTCTGCTCGAACCAAAGGAGCAGATGCAGCGATTAAGGCAAACCTGAATAACATGCGCGCACAGGCTGAGTTGTTCTATGACAGCAATAATAATTCATACCTCCCTTCAGGTGGTACGGCTATTACTACTGCAGCAACTTGCCCTACGTACAGCGCGACAGGAACAAGCATGGTTGCAAAAGATCAAAATATTGCAAATGCAATTGCTCAGGCAACAACCCAGGGTGGTGCAGGAAATGCATGTTACAATTCCGGATCCGCATGGGCAGTCGCTGTAACACTGAAGTCTGCAAACACTACTGCGTGGTGTGTTGACTCAACTGGCCAGTCAAAACAGGCAACAATTACAGCAAGTACTCCTGCTGGTGCTATTTCAAACACCACAGGCGCTTGTAACTAAGCAGTATTGGTTTACATAAAAACACCAAACTATTATGTTTGGTGTTTTTTGTTTATAATAGAGAGGTATGAATAAAAAGAAATACGACAAGGGATTTACCCTGCTTGAACTCTTAATAGTTATTGCGGTCATTGGAATTTTAACAGCAATTGTTGTTGCGTCATTAAGTAGTAGCCGGGCAAAGGGAGCTGATGCGGCGATTAAATCGAATCTAGCAAATATCCGCGCACAGGCTGAACTTGTTTCACCAACGCTCGGGAATACTTATGGAACTCGTGCCTCAGGTAGTTGTCCGGGTATTGCAAATACAGGAACTGGCACTATTTTCCATGATACGAAGATTAAAACAGCAATTCAGAGTTCAGCAGTACAAGCCGGTGGTACTGTTGCTGGTTCCGGAGTCGGTACGATCGTGAACTACTCAGCTTGTGCTTCTAATGGAACAAGTTGGGCAGCTGCGGTAACTCTTCGAACAGGAAATACTTCTCCTTTTTCGGCATGGTGTGTTGACTCAAGCGGAAGATCAAAACGAGTAAGCGTAACGAGTGGTACTTCACCAACAAGCGCATATGCATTGGTCTCCGGTGTGTATAGTTGTAATTAATATCGTGTATTCACACAAAACCCGCTTGAATAAGCGGGTTTTGTGTTTTCTTTGCTATACTACTAAGTGCGAAACATGGCATTTCTACCACTTTTCATTTTTATTTTTGGAACAATCGTCGGAAGTTTTTTGAATGTGGTCATTTTCCGATTGAATACCGGCAGAAGCGTAGTAA
>CAZNJI010000005.1:0-74937 GCA_964573395.1 uncultured Candidatus Saccharibacteria bacterium
ACTCCATGCAATTTAGTTTGTGTGGAGTTTTTTTATTTCCCAAAAACCGTAGCTGTGTTTGTTAGAAAAAGTTCGAACATATTTTCGCATCTTTTCAAGATCCTGATCGACGCGTCTCGAGCACCCTAATTAATAGTGAAAGGCAGTATTCTTTGACAAACTGGATTTGGACATTGGATTTGGGTATGGCCAACTAATCGTCTTTTATCTAATTCAATGGCCATGCTACAGAAAGGACAATTCCCCTTAACCAAATTAGGATTGCCACCGAATATTATTGCACTGTTTTCACCAAAACCAACACTACTACCCTCGATGAATATATTGCCTTGAGTAGAAATACCCTGCATGCCTACTGAACCTCCTGGGCTGGTAAAATTGGTTCTATTAAGAAAATTCCGACTATTATCTGAGGCGTGCAAATGAGTTCGCTTAGCTCTGATTTCAGTATCCTCAAGAACGTTTGAGCTATTATTCCGAGCAACTATTTTAGCCATATCAGCATAAACTATTGAGTTTAGAACTTCTTGGTAGCTCCAATTTTCAGTTTCAAGAATCCATTCACTGTCTTTATCCTCTTTTATATCTGCAATAGATTCTTGAATGATCTTCTCTACCCGTTCCTTTAGCTCATCTTGTGAATTTACAATAGAAGCTATTTCCTTAACCTTCTCAACATCCTCACTAACCGTCTCTACAGATTCCTCAATTGATTTGATTAAAGTCCAGACATTTTTTATCTTAATCTCCAGGGATTTCTTTGAAAAGATCCTGTCTAATATTTGTCCTGATTGTTGTATACCTGGAACTGGAATCAGGCTGACAAGAAATGCAGTATACGCAAGATCCTCTGATACATACTCATTCTCAGAGTAATTAAGTTTTAGCCAATCTATTATCTCCTTTATCTTATTCATAATATTAAATCTTAAGCATCATTGGTGAATGATCTGAAACTTCGTCAGGTAAGACTTTAAAATCCTTCACTTCGATACCATTCGACACAAAAGTATAGTCAGCAAATTTTTCAGGTTTCGTATAGTGAGACGTTCTGGTAGAGGTAACGCCAATCTCTTTAATGAGATTCTTCAGACCAATGTCCTCAAGAATCTGAATGCTTTCAGTATTAGGAGAAAGATTAAAATCTCCGCACATCACAATATTTCCTTGTAGAGTTTCGATAAACTCTTTTATTTTGTTTGACTGATTCAAACGATCCTCCGAATCTCCCTTACCTTGTCCGCTCCAAAGACCATGAAAATTGATAACTGTTAAAGGTAATCCATTAAACTCAGTAGTAATAAACTGGATATTGCGGGCATGGTTTCCAATATCGCCTTCGGGCATGTAGCCCTTGTACTTGTGTACGAAAACTTCTCCTTCAACCCTCACTTCAAGGTTTTTTCTTACGAGCATTAAGAGTCCGTAATGGTCGCCGTGGTGCGGTCGGAAATATGGGACAAAATCAGATAGGAGTTCAGTTATTTCTTGAAGCCCGTGCACCATAATTTCCGAGTGATCAATTTCCTTACCGCCTGCCTTGTATCCTTCTAAATGGCTGTAAGGTGCGGACCAGATTTCTTGGAGACAAAAAATATCCGCATCGCTCTTATGCTCCTTAAAGAAAGAAAGTAGTCCTTCCTTTCCCGCGCGTCCACCCCATGTATTTAGGCTGATAATCTTCATAGTTTAATTATATCGCTTTCTATAGATTTGCTAAGCGATGCGTCTAGGACGCTCAAGACCCGTACGCGTTTCGTGCTAGCTCAAGTTGGCTGCCGGACTAGGACTCGAACCTAGATACTCAGGACCAAAACCTGATGTCCTACCATTAGACGATCCGGCAATTTTTATAGGAAGCACGATAAGTTGTAACACAAAACTCCTCTATTTTAAAGACTTTTCGGTAATGAGTTCAACAAAGGCAAGCTCAAGAGGTAATTCAGACACCGCCGCATAGCTCATCCGCTCAAGGGCCGTAATGAAGGCAACGATGCTGGCAGAGGTAATTGTTTTTGCGCCATCTACTGCCCCCTTTATCACGAGTTCTTTATATTGCTCGCTATGATCCGCTAAGAGCGACTCGCGTAAGCTTGGCGCATAGCGATACATGAGCGAGAGGCGGATCGTTTGCAGAAGGAGCTTGGTAAGCACGCTCATGTCGATGCGCTGGTCGCTTGCGGTATGGAGCGTACGGTATGCCGCATCAATGTCTTCCTCAATAAGTGCCGTATATAAATCGTGCACCAGCACCAAAGACGGCGCTCCGGTAACCGATTCAACGAGCGCACGATCAATAACCCTCCCCTTTGCAACCGAGAGCACCTTTTGAAGCGAGCCAAAGGTATCGCGGAATGACCCATCACCTAAAAACGCAATTATCTCGGCACTCTCTTCGTCGATTTGCGCATGTTCGGCTTCGGCCACCCGCTTGATCATCTCAATTAAGATCGAGCGAGACGGCTTCTGGAAGCGAAACACCTGGCAGCGGGAAATAATTGTTTCTGGAACTTTTTCAAGCTCGGTAGTCGCAAGAATGAATACCACATGCGCCGGCGGCTCTTCAAGGGTTTTCAAAAGTGCATTAAAGGCATCTTTCGAGAGCATGTGCACCTCGTCGATGATGTAGACCTTGTACTGCGACGAGAACGGCAACACTCGCACCGCCTCGCGAAGCGCGCGGATGTCGTCGATACCGCGGTTCGATGCCGCGTCAATTTCAATAATGTCTTCCGGGTTCGTACCAAGTTCCCGGGCGAGGATTCGAGCAACGGATGTTTTACCAGTTCCGCGGGAACCGGTAAACAGGTAGGCATGTGCGAACGTTTCCTGCTCGATTGCCGATTTTAATACCGAAACAATCTGCTCTTGACCCAGCACTTCATGAAAGTTCTGGGGGCGGTATTTGCGGTATAAGACTGATTCCATGGGCCTATTGTACCAGAAAGAAAAAGCCGCCATATGCATGGCGACTTTTACAACATTCTTAGTAATTTCCCCTTGGAAGAATTCTTGTTGATGAAGAAGTTACAATGCCGTCCTCATCATTTTTTTGCATCACTTCTCGTGCATGCTCAACTAATAATTTAAACTGGCAAAACAATGACTCAACAAAGCATGCAACGATTTCTCGATCGAATTTTTCCCCCCGAAACATTTTTCCAACTTCGACTAACGGAGTCCAGCTCCGTTCAGCGGTAACACAGTTTTCCAATGAATCACGGGTAATTCTTAAAACAATGGCGTGACCCAAAAACTCTTCGTGCGGCAATGAAATATTTCCTTTGCCTCTTGTTATGTCATGCAGAATAGTTTTGAAATGACCTTGAATCACTTCATCGATTGGTTCTTCCGGAAAACGCAGTTTTCTTACCAAAAATAAAAAATTGCTGGCTGCATATCCGACATAGCGGGTATAACTTTTCAAGCTTTTAAAATAGGTTTCAACATACTCAAGCTTGTCTGCATGTAAGGTTGCCAGATTTCCTAGGATGTTTACATTATTCATATAGACAGTTCATTTTTTTGCAGTGTACTCCTCTCAACGATTTCAGGCAACAAAAAACCGCTTTCAAGGAAAGCGGGTTTTGGTTTTGAATGAGGGTTAATTCGCATGTAATGAAAATTTGTACGGCGGGCAACCACGCAACAAGCAGAGAGTGTAGTGCTGGACGCGAAAAAATGCTCCTACGATAGTCTTGTCATACTCTTGGTTTTGGTAAAACCGAAGCACATGACTGGCCGTAGACTCCTTTTTCAGCTTCAGCAGTTCATTGTCACAAACTTGCACTACTGCATCAACAATTTTGTACAAATACAACAGAACCTTTTCAAAAAAACCAGGTTCTTCCGGAGGTGGCTGTCGAAGCAAAACTAACTTTGCAACTCGGGCCAAACAGTCGGTTTGATCCTTAGAAAGTGCTCTGTTGGTGCAGAAACAGTTCTCAACTTGTAACAGTAAGTCTACTGATGTTTTCAGTTGCCGTGAGTCTTCTTTGAGACTTTTCATTTGATCTTCATTAATGAACATGGGTATTCAGTTTTTTTAAAACTATATGCTATTTTTATATTTTGTCAAAAAATCCTCTATCATTTTTTCTACGTCTTCTGAGTTTTTAGCCTGCTCCATCAAAGAAATGCGAAGCTCTTTTGAACCCTGAAAGCCGGTTACATATGCTTTGTAGTGCTTTTTCATGATCGAAAAGCTTTTTACATCTCCGAGCAATTCTTCAAATAGTTTAGTGTGTTCAATCAACACGCGCAGGCGCTCGGGCACGGTAATCGGCCGTACCACTGATGCAGGAGCGCCTCGTTTCGTTTCAAAAAAATTTTTTAAGATGGGAATGCTCCGCAAAAACAGCGGCTGCTTTTTCGGAAGCATTGCCGTAATGGCGCGCGTCTCATCGAAAAACCACGGGTTGCCAAAAAGCGCCCGCCCAATCATGACGCCATCGCAGCCGCTGCGCGCAGCCTTCTCTTTTGCATCTACAAGCGACGTAACATCGCCGTTTCCTATAATGAGAGTGTCTACCCGCAGCTTGTCTCGAAGCAATACCACTTCTTTTATTCTCTCCCACGGCGCAGGAACCGCAGAAAGCTCTTTTCGAGTCCGCGCGTGAATAATAAGTGCTGCAATGCCCTCTTTCAAGAGCATAGGAATCCATTCATTGATTTGCACCTGGTGGTAGCCAACGCGCGTTTTTACTGAAACCGGCAAATCGCCAGCACCGCGCTTTGCCGCCTGAATAACGAGCCGGGCAGTTTCCGGATTTTTAATCATGGCGGCGCCAGCGCCTTGCTTTTCAATTGTTCTATCAGGGCAGCCCATGTTGATGTCGATACCGTCAAACCCAAGCTCTTTTGCAAGGCGCGCCGCACCTTCGATTTTCTCCGGATCGCTTGAAAAAAACTGCGCAACGATCGGGCGCTCTTTTTCTGAAAAAACCAGATCGCGAATGAGTGCTTCCCTCCCCGCGCTCATTAAACCGTTCGCCGAAACGAATTCGGTCCAGAATACGTCAGGCCCGCCGCCCGGTTCGCCATGGCGGGAATGTTTCGCAATCAGCCGGCGAAACGCCGCGTCGGTAACATCGGCCATCGGCGCAATGCAAAAAAACGGCTTTTTCTTTTGTGCTAACTCCTGCCAAAAATTCATCTTATTCAAATTTATAAAATATTTCGTTGAGGTTCGAAGAACGCGCATCAAGGTACAAGAGATGCTTCGTTTCTTTTCTGAATTGCGTCCTCAGCGGATCAACGTTAAATGCAAGATCTAAATTTTCCAAAATCGCTTCAGGCGGATGCTCTGGATTGACGATCAGCATGCTCGAGCGATTGCCGTACGAAAACCCGATAACCAGCTTGTAGGGCGACTCGAAATCAAATGATGTCGGAATAATCCTGACTTCAGGCAATCCTGCGCTGTACGATCGAACGAGCTCGAGTGTCTCGGGAGGGAACGGCCGGAACGGAAGCGTTTCGCTTTCCGTTCCGCCAAATAGCCGCGTATACGCCGAGCCGGAAAAGAACGGCGCTGAGGCAAACACCATGCCGCTCGGATCCATGAAATAACAATTCTCGGTTCCCAGCTTGCACCACAGATACTTCCCTTCATATTCCGTAACCGAAATGGCGATGCGGTGCAGGCTCGTTCGGTCGATCTCGACCGAAGAAAGCCGAGTGAAGCGGCGCGCCAATGCATCTTCAAGCTTTTCAACTCCTAAAAACACAATATTCGTTTTCGGAATGAGCCACAGATACTTGCCCTGCATTTTTTCTTTCAAAAAATTTTCCATCTCCATCGGGTCGGTTACAATCGCTCCGGCAATCGTCATTTCACGAACCTGTATGCCAGCAGAACGAAAAAAAACCAGTATGCTGCTTACCACAATGACTATCATGGCGCCCCAGAGTACCCGCCTGAAACGCCGCTTTGGGTTGGGAGTAACGACCGTCTTTTCCCGAAGAATATTTTTTTGATACGCACGGTCGTACATGGCGCACTATGCGTTTCCGCCAATTACTTTCTTACCAAGATACGGCACCAACACTTCAGGAACTAGAATGCTTCCATCGGCCTGCTGGCAGTTTTCAACGAGCGAGACTAAAATGCGCGGCGTCGGAACTGCAGTACAGTTAAGCGAGTGGATATATTTCAATTTCCCTTCCTGATCTTTATAGCGAATATTGAAGCGGCGGGTTTGGAAATCGTGAAAGTACGATGCGGAAGATATTTCTCGATAGGTATTTTCTTTTGGAACCCACAGTTCGATATCGTATTTTTTTACCTGCCCGAGCCCGAGGTCGCCGCCGCAATTAATGACGGTGCGGTACGGAATGCCAAGGGACTCGATGAATTCCTCGGTATTTCTATTTATTTCTTCATGCAGCTGCACGGATTGCTCATGGCTTGCCTCACAGAGCACCACCTGCTCGAACTTGTAGAATTCATGCACGCGAATGAGGCCTTTCACGTCTTTGCTGTGGCTTCCCGCTTCGCGGCGAAAACACGGCGAGAACCCCAGATAACGGAGCGGCAGCCGATCGTGCTCGATTACTTCATCGGCATGCAGCCCCATCAGCGGCACCTCGGCGGTTCCTGCAAGCGCGTCGCCATCCTGCGTTAAGTAATAATCTTCAGTGTCTCCCGGCAGGTGCCCGGTACCATAGAGATTTTCTTTCCGCACGATGACCGGCGGAACAATGGGAAGAAATTTTTTCTCTCGGAAAAATTGGAGCGCATAATTCCAAATGGCAAACATCAAGAGCGCACCGTCGCCAGTTAAAAAATACCCGCGAAAGCCATGTACTTTTGCACCGCGCTCAAAATCAACCATGCCAAGCGCGTTCATAATTTCAACGTGATCCTTCGGATTGAAATCAAAAGCCGGTTTTTCGCCCCACTGTTTTACCTCGACGTTCTCCTGATCGCTTTCCCCTTCCGGCACGCTCATGTCGGGAATGTTCGGCACCTGTAGCATGAGCTCGCGCCATTTCACCATTACTTCGCGTAGTTTTTCTTCGTATGCCTGCACTTTTTCCTTGAGCGGCTTCAGTTCAATGATCATCGCTGCCCGCTTTGAAGGATCTGTTTGTCGACCGACTTCATCCGAAATTTTATTTTGCTGCGCCCGGGCAGTTTCAAAAAGCGACTGTGTTTCGCTTCGATCTGCTTCAAGAGCAAGGAGTTCATCAAGATTAAATGAGAGATGCTTTTTCCGGATGGCCTCTTTAATGATATCGGGGTTTTCTTTGATGAATTTAATGTCGAGCATGCCCTTACACTATACCGTAGAATTTAATAAATAAAAGACCGTTGTAACATTTTGTATTACACTATAAGGATGAAACCGACAGGTGAAGATTTCCCGATTGGAAGGCTTCCGGTTGATTCTCTGCCTCAATTCGCGGAACTTCCCCAGCCGCCGGAGCAGCTCTGGATCCGCGGTTCCCTTCCTTCGACCGAGATGAAATTTCTTTCAGTTGTCGGGTCTCGGGCGCACAGCTCCTACGGAAAAGCTGCGTGCGAAGAGCTCGTTGCCGGGCTGAAAAACTTTCCCGTTTGCATCGTTTCCGGATTGGCACTCGGCATAGACGCCATTGCGCATCGCGCGGCGCTCAAATCGAGAATGCCAACCGTTGCGTTTCCCGGCTCAGGGCTTGATTGGAATGTGCTGTATCCGGCAACGCACCAGTCTCTTGCCCGAGAAATTCTTGCCTCGGGTGGCGCACTCGTAAGCGAATTCGATCATGATTTTCGAGCGACTCCATGGAGCTTTCCGAAACGCAACCGGCTTGTTGCCGGCATCGCGGATGCGGTACTCGTTATTGAAGCCAAAGAAAAGTCCGGTGCGCTCATTACGGCTCGGCTCGGTACGGAATACAACAAAACGGTCATGGCGGTTCCGGGGCCGATCTATTCCGAATATTCAAAAGGAACAAACTGGCTCTTGAAGCTCGGCGCAGTTCCCGTAACAAATGCCAAAGACATAGCGCGAGAACTAGGATTTGAAATGGCAGCATCCAACCAAGAGGCTCACCTCTTCCATGACCTCACCGACAATGAAGCGCTGGTGCTCAAAGCGCTGGTTACGCCGCTCACGCGCTTTGAACTCGAGGATGTAAGCAAACTTGAAACGCAAGTGCTCAACATTGCGCTTTCGATGCTTGAAATCAAAGGATACATTGCCGAACGAATGGGTAAAGTAGAACGGATACTGTAGCCAGGCTTGTTTGCAAAAAAAAGTATTCAGTGTTACTACTTTCATCTATGAAGCTACTGATTGTCGAATCGCCGTCGAAGGCGAAGACGATAGAAAAATACTTGGACGGCGAATATACCGTTCGCGCTTCGGTCGGCCACATCCGCGATTTGCCGAAGTCGAACAAGAAAGCGATTGATATCGAAGCAGGATTCGTACCAACCTATGAAATCAGCAAAGGAAAGGAAAAAGTAATCGATGACCTTCGCGCCATCTCGCATAAGGCAAAGGAAATTGTGCTGGCAACCGACCCCGATCGTGAAGGCGAAGCAATTGCATGGCATCTCTCTCAGATTCTGCATGAAGACAAAAAAGTAAAAGCGCCGATTGAACGCGTTACCTTCCACGAAATTACCAAGGAAGCCGTTGAAGATGCGCTCAAGCATCCAAGAAAAATCGACCTGAATCTCAAAACTGCCCAGGAGGCGCGGCGCGTGCTCGACCGCTTGTTCGGCTATGATCTTTCAGGTCTTATTTGGAAAAAGGTCCGCTACGGGCTTTCGGCTGGCCGCGTGCAATCTCCTGCGCTTCGCATTTTAATGGAACGAGAGCGAGAAATCCGCGCGTTCATTCCTGAAACCTACTGGGTCATCAGCGGACTCTTCACCACAAAAAAAGGCGATGCCCTAGAACTTACCTGCGAAGAAGAGCCGCGAGACCGCGCTCTGGTTGAGAAAATTCTGCGTGACGGAAAGTCTGGCTCGTGGCAGGTAACAGACGTAAAAGAAACCGAAGTGAAGCGTTCTCCGCGCGCACCATTTACAACTTCAACGCTCCAGCAAGCGGCAAGTTCACGCCTTGGGTTTTCGCCATCGCGCACCATGATGACCGCGCAAAAGCTCTACGAAGCCGGACACATTACCTACATGCGTACCGATTCCACTACCCTTTCAAAAGGAGCGATCGGTGCCATTGCTTCCGTTATTGAACAAGATCACGGAAAATCGTCCGTCGAAGTTCGCGTCTATAAAACGAAGTCAAAAAACGCCCAGGAAGCGCATGAAGCGATCCGTCCAACCCACATGCAGGTGCGCTCATCCGGTACGACTGAAGACCAAAAGCGTCTCTATCGCCTCATTTGGGAACGCACGGTGGCATCGCAGATGATTGACGCAAAAATTGCGCGAACGAAAATCAGCGCTTCAGTTGGAACAGAGAACTTTCCCCTCTTTTCAGCTACCGGTTCTCGAGTCATCAGCCCAGGCTGGCTGTTGGTAGATACCGATGCGCGCGGCGAAGACGTTGAATTGCCAAAAGTAGGAGCGGATGAACCACTTACCTTACAAGAACTAACCGATCTAGAAAAACAGACTCAGCCGCCATCGCGCTATACCGAAGCAGGGCTCGTGAAAGAGCTTGAAGCGCGCGGCATCGGCCGGCCGAGTACCTACGCATCGATCATGTCGACGCTCGAACAGCGCGGATACGTAACCAAAGAAGGGCGAACGCTCATTCCAACCGATACCGGCGACGTAGTATCAAGCTTTCTGGAACAGCATTTTGCAAACTACATCAGCGATGATTTCACTGCAGAAATGGAAACCGAACTTGATGACATTGCAAACGGCGACCGAGAGTATGTAAAAACGCTTAAAGATTTTTATACACCGTTTTCAAAAGACGTCAAAGCGAAAGACAAGCTTGATAAGGCAACCACGCTTGAAGCGGCTGACGAGAAATTCAAATGCCCTACCTGCGGCAGCGGGATGGTAGTAAAACTTGGGCGTGGCGGAAAGTTCCTCTCATGTGACCGATACCCCGACTGCGAGGGAGCATTGACGATTGACGGGCAGGAAATAAAAGCCGACGAACCGATTGGCAGCGATCCTGAAAGCGGCCTTCCAATTTACACAAAAATTGGGCGCTTTGGCCCGTACGTCCAGCTGGGGGACATGCCTCCAAAGGTAAAAGGAAAAAAACAAGAAAAGCCGAAAATGGCTTCGATTCCGAAAATGGTTGACCCAAGCACGGTGACAGTTAAGATGGCGCTTCGATACCTTTCTCTTCCGCGAACGCTTGGAACCCATCCGGAAACAGGAAAAGAAGTTGTTGCTACCGTCGGACGCTTCGGCCCCTATGTTGCCCACGACGGCAATTTCCGCTCGATTAAAACCCCGCTTGATCCGTACACTATTACTCTTGAACAGGCACTTGAACTTTTAGCCCAAGAGAAAAAACCGCGCGGTTTTGCCCGAAAGAAAAAGACTAAAACATCTTAGATACTCGTCCGATCATGCTGTGCATGATTTAGGAAAAATAAAAAACCCTCCATGGAAACATGGAGGGAGCTACTCGTTAGAGCTTAGGACATAATGTTTCTCATCTCTGCCAAAACGTAGGCGGAGAGGAAACGAGTTTTTTCTGAACTAATTGAATCCTACTGTATCACAAAGTGTCTTTTTTGCAATAGATTCATTTCACTTTTTCAGCAGTCTGGTTTATTGTAATGCTATGGAAGACGTAGAACAGATTCTTTCGCTCACGAAAGAACTAACCGCCGACGACAAAAAGCTTATCGAGCAGGCCTATCTGTTTGCGGCCCAGGCCCACCAAATCCAGAAACGGCGCAGTGGCGAACCCTACTTAACCCATGTGGTAGCAGTGGCAAAAAACTGCGCGGCGCTCGGCATGGACGCGAAAACGATTGCCGGCGCGCTCTTGCATGACGTATTGGAAGATACTACTACGCCCCCCGACGAACTGAAAAATCTCTTCGGTGAAGAGATTTTATTTTTGGTGGAAGGAGTGACGAAGCTCGGCCATCTGAAATACCGCGGGCGGCAGCGGCACGTTGAAAGCATGCGGAAGTTTTTCGTAGCAATTGCCGAAGACATTCGGGTGCTCATCATTAAGCTTGCCGACCGCCTGCATAACATCCAAACGCTTGAACACGTTCCTCCGGAAAAGCAGAAGCGCATTGCACTTGAAACCATCGAGGTGCACGCAGCGCTTGCGGGGCGGCTTGGCATGGATAAGCTCAAGGGCGAACTTGAAGATCAGGCATTTCCCTACGCCTATCCAGCCGAATTTGCCAGAACGAAAAAAGTGATGGATGAGCTTGTTCCAGAATCGAAAGAGGCAGTTGAGAACGCCCATAAAATCATAGAAAAAACGCTTGAGGAATTTGAAGTGAAGTATACAAGCGTGCATTCGCGAATTAAATATACGTACAGCACCTACCGAAAACTGGTGAAGTATAAGTGGAACGTTGAGCAAATTTACGACGTCGTAGCGCTTCGCGTTATTACAAATGCCGTCAGTGACTGCTACCAAGTACTCGGGCTCATTCACATGCTCTGGAAGCCGATGCCGAAGCGCATTAAAGATTACATTGCGCTCCCGAAGCCGAACGGTTATCAATCGCTGCATACTTCCGTTCTTACCGAACACGGCGTCGTTGAAGTGCAGATCCGTACCGTTGACATGCACCGGGAAGCGGAAATGGGAATTGCGTCGCATCTTTTATACAAAGAAAGCGAACTGGGAAGCACCTCGCCCGACAAAAAATTCCACTGGCTCGATGAACTCAAAGAACTCAGGAACGTCGTCGGCGACCCTGGCAAATTCCTGCAGCAGCTGCACATGGATTTGTTCAAAGACCGCATTTTCGTATTCAGCCCGAAGGGGGACGTTATCGACCTACCTGAAGGCGCAACGGCAATTGATTTTGCCTACGCCATCCACTCCGATATCGGACATAAAACCCATGCCGCAAAAATTAACGGGAAAATGGCTGCCCTTGGTGTTTCTCTTCATAATGGCGACATCATAGAAATCGTTACGGGCAAGCAGTCGAAACCAACCAGTAAGTGGCTTGAGTACGCCAAAACGAGCAGTGCCCGAAGAAAAATCCGCGCCCACATTGCGGAGCACGGAGGATTTATCGATCGGTTTCTTTCGCGAGATCGTTAAAGACAGAGCTAGAGCGAGAAATTTTTAATGTTATACAGATCGAGTTCTTCTTCGCTTTCTTTCACCTCTTCCTTCGAGCGATCGTCCAGCAGTTCAGGGTTTGCTTCTGCTTCAGCAGAAACGACGGTTGCAGGCTCTGGCGCAGCGGCCGGCGCATCAAATACTTCCATTAAATGGCGCAAATCCTCAGGAGAGAAAAAGTCGATGGTAATCTTCCCACCAATTTCCTTCCGTTCAATATGCACTCGAGTGCCGAGCGTTTCCTGGAGCTTTGCTTCAAGCTGGTCGAATTCAGGATCGGGCAAGTAATTTTTCTTTCGAACGCGATCGGTTGCGATTTTTCGGGCAATTCGTTCTGCTTCGCGGACGGTAATTTTCCTAAAAAGAATTTCCTTGAAAAGCGTCTGCTGCTCTTCAGGCCGGTTCGAGAGCATCATCAGCGGACGCGTATGCCCTTCGCTGATTTTTCCGGCAGAAAGCGCGTCTAAAATTTCCTGCGGGAGCGAGAGGAGCCGGAGCGAGTTTGAAACATATTCGCGGCTCTTCCCTACCTTTTCGCCAATTTGAGTGTGCGTGAATTTAAATTCGTCAGCCAGCCGCAGAAACGCCCGCGCCCGTTCTACCGGATTCAAATCTTCGCGCTGCAAGTTTTCGATGATCGCGATCTCGAGCTTCATCATGTTGTCGTCTCCCACCCGTATGAGCGCCGGCACCTGCACTAACCCGGCAAGTTTTGAAGCGCGCAACCGGCGCTCGCCAGCAATGAGCTCGTATTCCGTTACCAAGCCGCCATCCTCGGTTTCCCGTTCAATGCGCGAAACTACGAGCGGCTGTAGCACGCCGTACTGGCGAATCGATTCTGAAAGGTCTTTGAGCGGCCCTGGTTCAAATTCACGCCGCGGTTGGTACGGATTCGGCTGGATTTTATCGACATCAATGAAGAAAATCGAATTCGTATAGAGGTTTGACATGGCATTAGTGTAACATATCGATTCATTGAAAAAATGCCAAGAAAATGCAAGAATAAAGGCTCTTGCCGGAGTGGATATGAAGCAAACTGCTTTGCTTCATATCCGAACGAAGTGAGGTGGCCGACACTCCGGCATCGGTGCTGGTTTTATAGCACGCGAAATACGCAGTATATTTCGCGAGATGCCGGAGTGGCGGAATGGTAGACGCAATCGACTCAAAATCGATCGGGAGTAATCCCATGAGAGTTCAAGTCTCTCCTCCGGCACACTGCCGCGGTGGCGAAATTGGTAGACGCGCTACGTTCAGGTCGTAGTGAGAGCAATCTCATGGAAGTTCAAGTCTTCTCCGCGGCACAAGTGAAAAAACAAAAAATCATCGTTGTCTGCGGCCCAACCGCAACTGGAAAATCTGACTATGCAGTCGACCTGGCAAAAAAGGTTGGCGGAGAAATCATTTCGGCCGATTCTCGACAGGTGTATCGCGGGCTCGATATCGGATCGGGGAAAATTACAAAACGAGAAATGAAAGGCATTCCGCATCACCTGCTTGATGTCGCCGATCCGAAGCGCGTATTTTCGGTATCGCAGTACCAGGCGCTTGCAACCAAAGCGATCACTGACATTGCAAAGCACGGAAAGGTTCCCATCGTGTGCGGCGGCACCGGATTCTACATAGATGCGATTGTCTCTGGCACCGTCTTCCCTGCCGTAAAGCCAAACAGGGCATTGCGCGAGAAACTGCAGAAAGAACCTATTGAAGTTCTGGCAAAAAAATTACAGAAACTCGACCCGAAGCGCTTCGCGCTTATTGATGCGAAAAATAAAGTCCGCTTGATTCGGGCGATTGAAATTGCGACAGAACTTGGGAGCGTGCCTGAATTGAAGAAAAATTCCCAATACGACATTGTGTGGCACTATCTCGATTTCCCAGATGAAGTGTTGAAAAAAAGAATTCACGATCGGCTTTTGAAACGAATAAAAGCAGGCATGGTAAAAGAAGTAGAGCAGCTGCATAAAAACGGTGTGTCATGGAAACGGCTTGAAGCGCTTGGGCTTGAGTATCGCTACCTGGCGCTCTTCCTGCAAAAGAAACCATTCGGCTCTGCTCAGGATAAACTATCCAAAGAGGCAATACTCAATGAACTTGAGCGGGCAATTTGGCAATACGCCAAGCGCCAGCGAACATGGTTTAAGAAATATGCAAAATAAAAGAACCGCGCTCTGAGCGGTTCTTTTCAGTTACTTCGAACCAATGATACCTGAAAAATCGTTGGGTGGTACGAGTAATGATTCTATTAACTGATGAGAGATGAGTTCAGGTATGCGGCCATAATGCTCTTTTAGAAAAAGCCGTATTGCTTTATCTACCGCTCTGTTGGGTTTATTTTTTAATGCCATAGCAACCCGAACCCAGTCATAGATATCGCAACGCTCTTTAGCTTGAACCATTCTCGTGAGGTGTGTAAGCACTACCGAATACGTAAGGCTTACTCTTGGTAAAAAAACCATATTCTGCATAGAACAATTTTTGCGGGTGATGAAGGAATCGAACCCTCGACGACGGTTTTGGAGACCGTAGTTATACCATTTAACTAATCACCCAAATGGACTGCAAAACTATAACAAAAAAGCAGTCTTTCGACTACTTTTTCGCTTCTTTAAAGGTAATGATTTTACGGAGCTTTTTGCTGTATTTCTTAGCTTCAAGCTTCACGTTTGCAAGCTTCTTGCGGTTTTTTCGCGACCAGTACACCTCTCCGGTTTCCTTGTTTACGAGTCGTACGAGATTATCTTGTGGCATAGTTCCGTTACGATAGCACGAGAGTTATTTTTTTACAATAGATGAATATTGACTTTTATCCAAAATATGTTAATATAAGGAAAAATTATTTACTATGGTACCTCAAACAACCAACCGCCAATACCGCGCGCAGATTATTGATCGCATACTCTCCCAAAGAAAAAAACCGTTTTGTAGCAGGTCAAAAGAGCTTCAACAAAAAGACTGTGTAGAAGCGATTACACCAGAAGTACTGAAAAGTAGTTACCTGAAAACATTCTCTCTCGGAAAAAACACCATTTTCAAGTTCGGTGGAATCATTCGCCTCTTTAGTGACGAACGCAAGGCCACCATGTCCATTTCTGAAGAAAGAATCTTATACGGCCTCGAAACAGAGGAAGATTTTATTCAATACTGGGAAACCTGTGCAAAAGTACATAAGGTTTGGGAACTGACTGAAGATGAGAAAAAAAATATTGAGATGTTCCTCAGAAATCAGCGTGTCGCAGAATCACGCAAGTATGCCGCCTGAATGAAACAAAAAACCCGGACAAAATTGTCCGGGTTTTCTTTTTAATACATTACCCAATCGGCTGGCCGATGCTTTCGCAGTAGCGAGCGAAGTCGTCGAATTGGGAACCGAGTTCGCGGGCAAGCTGATCGATTCTTCCTGGGCTCATGCAATCATTCGGGTAGAAGTTAATCGTCCGAGAAGTATTGACGTATTCGTACGAGGAAGAATTTGTTCGAGTATCATAGTATCCATCATAAACAGTTGCTCGAAGCGTAAAAGGCCGGTAAGAGCGATATTCGTACAGATCACCCAAATGGTTTCCGGTACGGAAGTCGTGGCCAATAAGCATTCGGTTCGCAACCATCGAGCGGCCAGTTCCGCGAGGAATGGCAATGCCAATAAGCACTCCAATAATGAGGGCAACAATACCGATAGCGGCAAACAATCCGCGGCTGTTTTGATTCTGTTCCATATATTCGGATACTACCCCTATTTTCTGATTTGGCAAGCGCCGGGCAGGATTTGAACAGGAAAAAGGTCGGGAAAACACTCTGTTTTCCCGTGAAGGAAGGATTGGGAAAACCGTGGGTTTCCCAGGGGGTTCATATTTCTGTCTGGCGCAAATGTAAAAACCTCAGTTCCTCTGAGGTTTTTACATTTATCACCAACCCCCGTAGTGGAAGGCAATCGGAGCAACGCGGAGACGTTGGATACCGCTGTGTGTCCAAGACGGGGGTCGGGGGTTGGTGGTGCGCCGGGCAGGATTTGAACCTGCGTAGCCCGAAGGCGCCTGATTTACAGTCAGGTGTAATTGACCACTCTACCACCGACGCATATCTCGCCGTGAGACAAGCCCAGGCGGCGAGAGTAAATATGAAGAGAATAAACTACGAGGCTTTCGCCTTGGCCGTAGCCTTCTCTGGTAAAGAACTATTAGTTCGTTTCTTTTTTTCAACATCAACACGAATGTCGCTGCCGGTAAAAGAGACGGTAATCGTATCACCCTCGGCAATGTGCCGAGAAATGATTTTTGTCGCAACTGGATTCAAAATTTTCGTTTGAATTAGACGACTCAACGGACGCGCGCCGTAGTGCGGATTATACCCTTCTTTTGAAAGGTACGAAAGCGCATCATCGGTAAGACGGATCTGAATTCCTTTATTCTTAAGCCGTTCAACCAGTTGGTCGACGCGGAGGGTCACAATTGATTTGATTGCCTCAGGAGACAGGATATCGAAAACCACGATTTCGTCAATTCGGTTCAAAAACTCCGGTCTGAAGTGGTCTTTAAGCGCTCCCGATACGCGATCTTTCACTTGGATATACTCATCAGCTGGAGACTGGTTATGGAATCCAATTGTTTCCATCTTCTGAATGAATTGACTGCCGATATTGCTCGTCATAATAATAACGGTATTCTTGAAGTTCACTATCCGCCCCTTAGAATCAGTAAGTCTTCCATCATCGAGCACCTGCAAAAGCACGTTAAACACTTCTGGATGCGCCTTTTCAATTTCGTCGAACAGTACTACCGAGTACGGTCGGTGTCGAACTGCTTCGGTGAGCTGGCCCGATTCATCGTAGCCAACGTAGCCTGGAGGGCTGCCAATTAATTTTGAAATTGCGTGGCGCTCCATGTATTCGCTCATATCAATGCGAATGAGCGCCTTTTCGTCGTTAAACATGAATTCGGCAAGCGCCTTCGTGAGCTCGGTTTTTCCTACTCCAGTCGGCCCAAGAAAAATGAATGAGCCAATCGGCTTGTTCGGATCGGAAATGCCGGCACGCGATCGGCGAACCACGTGCGCCACCTTCTCAATTGCTTCATCTTGTCCTACTACCCGCTTATGGAGCTCCGCTTCCATGTGCTCAAGTTTTTCCCGTTCTTCTTCAAGCATTTTTACGAGTGGAATACCTGTCCAACGCGCAACCACTGCCGCAATGTCTTCGGCGGTAATTTCTTCTTTAAGTACCCGGCGCGACTTCTGCAGTTTTTTGAGCTTTGCCATTTTTTGCTCCAGCTCTTTCTTGAGCATCGGAATATAGCCGTAGCGAATTTCTGCTGCTCGGCCAAGATCGACGCGCTGTTCGGCAGCATCGGCTTCAAGGCGCATCGTTTCGAGCTCTTTCTTCACTCGAGTAATGTCCTGCAAAAGCTCTTTTTCGTTTTTCCATTTAATTTCGGTTTCCTTTACCTTGTCTTGCGTGTTGGCAATCTCAGCATCAATTTCCTTCAACCGAGATTTTACCGACTTGCCGTGGCTTCCCTGCTCAAGATCTTTCTTCAGCGCCTCTTTCTCGATTTCAAGGCGCATGATTTTTCGATGCGATTCTTCAAGAACAGTTGGCTTGTTTTCAAGCTGCATGCGCAAGCTCGATGACGCTTCATCTAAAAGATCGATCGCCTTATCAGGAAGGTAGCGGTTGGTAATGTAGCGCGTTGAAAGCTGCACTGCCGAAACGATTGAGTCGTCGGTAATGTGCACACTGTGGTAAAGCTCGTACTTTTCTTTCAATCCTCGAAGAATGGCAATCGTATCTTCCTGGGTCGGCTCTTCAACGTAGACCGGCTGAAAGCGCCGAGCAAGCGCCGGATCTTTCTCGATGTGCTTCTGATATTCCTTGAGCGTCGTAGCACCAATGGCACGGATCTCTCCGCGGGCAAGCGCCGGTTTTAACATGTTTGCCATGTCCATCATTCCCTCGGCTGCGCCAGCGCCAACGATGGTGTGAATTTCGTCGATGAAGAGAATAACCTTCCCTTCAAGCCGCTCAACTTCCTTGAGGATGTTTTTCAATCGCTCTTCAAATTCTCCCCGGTACTTCGTTCCGGCAATGAGCGAGCCGATATCAAGAGAAACAAGCTCTTTGTCTTTGAGTGATTCCGGCACATCGCCGCGGGCAATGCGGTTTGCCAGCCCTTCCACGACGGCAGTTTTTCCGGTTCCTGGCTCTCCTAAAAGGATGGGATTGTTCTTCGTTCGGCGCGAAAGAATCTGCATAATGCGCATGATTTCCGCATCGCGGCCGATAACTGGATCGAGCTTGTCTTCATGGGCAAGCTTGGTGAGGTTTCTGGTAAATTTCGTCAGCATCCGCATTTTTTTCATCTGCGGGTTGTCGGTATTTTTCGCCTGGCGAACTTCTTCAACAATACCTAAAAGCTCATCGCGGTTAATTTTAAATTTCGCCAAAACTTCCTGCGACTGGCTTGAAACATCAAGAAGTGCAATGAAGAGATGTTCGGTAGAAACGAAATTATCTTTCAGTTCCGTGGCAACGCGGAGCGAATGCTCGAAAATCTGCGCCAAGTCGCCCGTCACGAACATCTGGTATGACGGAGACATAGTGGTATTGGTTTCAGGCGCTTCAATTCCCTCGAGTACCGAATCGGTGAGAAGGATAGTGTCGACATCAAGCCGTTCCAGAAGCGAAAGAACGGTTGAATCTTCCTGGGTGAGGAGCGCGGCGAGCAAGTGCAGCGGGTTAACGTTATTCTGCCCTCTTTCAATTGCTAATTCATGTGCTCGTTTGATTGCCTCCTTCGCCTTGGTCGTAAATTGGTTTAGCGGTGGCATCATATAAGTGTAAAGTTATAAGGTTATAAGGTTATAAAGTTGAAAGTTAAATGGAAAGCGGAAAAAACATCCATGCAGACGGGACAGTGGTGCGGTAAGTTCTGTATTGGAAGTAGTATAGCATAAAAGTCAACAGCATTAAATATACTTTTTTGCCGGAAAAAAGTAATGGAAAAGATTTCGAGAAGTAGCCAGTTTGAAGTGAAGAACTAAACTAAATTGTATTTAGCCAATACTTCTTTCAAGGCGTTTACGGCTTGTTTTAATTGGTGAAGTGTCGTCATTCTGCCGTATGAAAACCGAAGCGCGCCAAGATCTTTTTCGTTTGGATATAAAAATGCAAGAATCGATGAATCTTTCCCGTCGTCGTTCTTGCAGGCGCTTTTTGAAGAAACGGCGATTCCCCGTGCATCAAGTTCAATGACCATCAATTCGCTCTCAATGTGTGGCACAACTACGTGCGTAATGTGAGGCAATCGTTCTGTCTCGGCTCCGCTAATTTTGATGTTTGGAATTTCGGAGGTAAGCAGCGTTTCAAATTTTTCTTGCAATCGCTTCAGCCGGCGAACTTCTTTTTCTTTTATTTCATGCGCATACACGAGCGCCCATGAGAAATGGTAAATCAAAAAGAGCGGTTCGGTTCCCGGCCGGATGCCGAACTCCTGGTTGCCTCCGTACTGCTGCTGGCGCAGTTTTACTCCTCGGCGGCAATAGAGCGCCCCAACGCCACGGTGCGTATAAAGCTTCGTGCTTCCAATGGTCAGTAAGTCGGGATGCAACTGGTCAACATTGAGCGAGCAGTACGGCGCTGCCTGGGTTGCATCAACATGGAATAGTACTGCCTGATCGGGGTTAAGTTTCTTCCACTGCCGAATTACCTTCGCAATTTCTTTAATGGGCTGCAGGGTGCCAATTTCGTTATGTCCGTACACGCACGAAACTAGTACAGTCTTTTCGCTCAGAAGCGATGCAACCGATTCAGCGGTTACGATTCCCTGTTCGTTTGGAACGGCATACTTAATGGTTGCCCCCCGAGCAGCCAGTTCGGTAACGGCCATCAAGACCGATGGATGTTCGAACGAGCTCGTAATAATTTCCATCCGACTGTAAGATTTTTTCTTTCCAAAGAGTGCTTCAATGCTTCCAATGATTGCCAGCGTATTCGATTCAGTCGCCCCGGAAGTAAACATAATTTCTTCCGCATGCGCACCAAGAACGTTAGCCACGCGCTTGCGCGATTCTGATAGAATACGGCCAGCTTCAACTCCTTCGCGGTGGAGCGCATGCGGATTAGCGCGAATAATACTACTTGAAAGATGGGGAGTTTTCCTCATCAGGCGCTCGTCAAGCGGAGCGGCTGAAGCGTAGTCGAGATAGATTCTTTTGTTGGAAAAAAATCTCATAATTGAAAAAATGTTGAAATTATTGTAGAATTTGTCGCTATGATACTCGAGAGTATACCATTTATCATCGGCCTCCTTGCGTTTATTGTTCTTGCAGTGGCTGCGCTCTTTATAGCGCACATCCGCCTTTCTCGAAAGCTCAAGCGGTTCATGCTCGGCAAAAGCGCTTCATCGCTCGAAGAAAGCCTTGAAAGTATCATTGAACGAAATAGCACGATCGAAAAAACGCTCTCGGCCCATAAGGAAGCACTTGAAATTATTAATACGCGCCTCTCGGGCAGCATCCGCGGCACATCGCTTGTGCGCTATGATGCATTTCAAAACTCAGGCGGCGCGCAGAGTTTTGCGGCAGGATTCCTTGATGAGCACGGCAATGGATTTATTCTTTCAGTCGTAACGAATCGAAGCCACGTAGGCGTATACGCAAAACCGGTTGCCGGCTTTGTAGCAACGGTCGAACTAACGCCGGAAGAATCAGAAGCATTGATGAAAACTAAAGAACAGCAAAAAATATGAGTACTATCCCCCGCCCTCCAGTTGTCGCCGTCATGGGACATATCGACCACGGAAAATCGACACTTCTGGATTACATTCGAAAAACAAACATCGTAGCCCAGGAAGCGGGTGGTATTACTCAGCACCTTTCGGCGTACGAAATAGTACACGCCGGAAGCAACGGTACTGGTCGCGCCATTACCTTCCTTGATACTCCCGGCCATGCAGCATTTTCAGGAATGCGAGAGCGCGGCGCCCAAGTGGCAGACATTGCCATCTTAGTTGTTTCTGCCGAAGACGGAGTGAAAGCGCAGACGATTGAAGCACTGAAAACCATTCTTGAAGCAAAGATTCCCTACATCGTTGCCATCAATAAAATCGATAAGCCGGAAGCGAACATAGAAAAAATAAAAATGAACCTTGCCGAACATGAAGTGCTGGTTGAAGGATACGGCGGGCAAATTCCGTTCGTTCCCATTTCCGCAGTAACCGGCCAGGGCATCGATGATTTGCTTGAAACTATCCTGCTTGTTGCCGACCTTGAACAGTTTACAGGAGACTCAAGCGCTCCGGCTGAAGGCATTGTTATTGAATCGAAACTCGATGCAAAGCGCGGTATTGCCGCAACGATCATTATTAAGAACGGAACGCTCAAAAAGGGCGAATTCGTCGTTGCAGGAGATTCATTCGCTTCAACCCGCATCATTGAAAACTTCCTGGGAAAGCAGGTGGAATCAGTCAGTTTCTCTTCTCCGGTGCAGCTGGTGGGCTTTTCTAAACTTCCCGCAGTTGGAAGCAGCATTACCCTGGTAAAAACAAAACGAGAAGCCGAAAATCTTTCTTCGGGAAATGCCGAGACACTGAAGCGAAGACACGAACAGGTGCACGTAGCAGAGGGCATGAAAGTAGTACCCCTTATCATTAAAAGCGACGTATTCGGCACCGCTGAAGCAATTGAACGGGAAATCAAGAAATTGAGCGTTGATGATGTCTATCCGAAAATAATCAGCAAAGGAATCGGGACCGTATCGGAATCTGACATCAAGCTTGCGCTTGGCGACAAAGAAACGCTCATTGTTGCCTTTAATGTTGGCGTCGAACCAATCGTTCGGGAGCTCGCAGAAAAAGCAGGAATTGCCGTTCAGCCGTTCACCATTATCTATAAACTGACCGAATGGCTTGCCGAAGAGCTTGAGCGCCGCAGACCGCGAAAAGAAGTGCGTGAAGTGATTGGCAAGGCTAAAGTGCTAAAAGTCTTCTCTAAAACAAAAGAGCGGCAGGTTATTGGCTGCCGAATCGAAAGCGGGCTGCTTTCAGAACAAGCGAAAGTAAGCGTGCTCCGACGCGATTTCGAAATAACGCACGGAACGATCGTTGGGCTTGAGCAAAACAAGCAAAAAACAAAAGAAATTAAAGAAGGGAACGATTGCGGCATTCTGATTGAAACGAAGAATGATGTTGCACCGGGAGACGTGCTTGAGGCGTACACCATGGTAACGCGCTAAATAATATGGAACAGAACCGGAAAGAAAAAATAGAAATGCACCTGAAGGAAATTATTGCTACCTTTCTTGAGCGCGAATCAAACCGCACGAATCTACTGACGGTTACCCGCGTTCTGCTTGGCGACCGCGGCAAGCGTGCTCTAGTGTACCTCACTGTTCTTCCTGAAAGCGCAGAGGAAAGCGCCCTTTCGTTTGCAAAGCGAAAGCGCGCGGAGATGCGGGAATTTATCAAACCCTATCTGAATACAAAAACAATTCCCTTTCTCGACGTTGCAATTGACACTGGCGAGAAAGCCCGACAAACTATAGATGCTCTGTTAAAAGAGTGATTGTCCTGGTGGCCAAGTGGTAAGGCGGAGCTCTGCAAAAGCTCTATACGCGAGTTCGATTCTCGCCCAGGACTCCCTAAAACATTTGCTTCGCAAATGTTCGGGCGAATAATTTGCCCGAGGCAAATTGTTTTAGCCACAACGTAATACATTGCCCGGGTGGTGGAATGGTAGACACAGAGGACTTAAAATCCTCGGCCCTCAACCGGCGTGCGAGTTCGAGTCTCGCCCCGGGCACAAATAAAAAAAGAGTTTTGTGGTCAGGGATAAATACATAATTTGCAGGAATCTCACAAGCTGGGAAACCCACGGTTTTCCCAATCCTTCCTCCACGGGGAAACAGCAGTTTCCCCGACCCCCTTCTGGTTCGAATCCTGCTAGACTAATCAATGTAACAAAAAATTCCTAGCAATAAGCTAAGAATTTTTTATTATGTGCGCCTAGCAGGATTCGAACCTGCGACCGTTTGCTTAAGAGGCAACTGCTCTACCGACTGAGCTATAGGCGCTTATAAAAATGTGCCGAGGAGAGGACTTGAACCTCCACAGGTGTAACCCTACCTGCTCCTAAGGCAGGCGCGTCTACCAATTTCGCCACCTCGGCAGGCACTTTTTTATACCATAATTCCCTTTTCTTTTCAAAGATTCCTTTCCATTTATATTGACAAATAAACATTTTTATGCATAATATAATCAAACAATTTTCGTAAATTAAAAATAAAAAATATGGCATCAAACAAACGTCCGCTATTTCTGTTTACCCCTGAAAAAGGTAAGCATTATATCCTCACCAAATTCAACAAGGAAGTTGAGGAGGTATTCTACGATCCGAATAATCCGACAGAAGACGAGCCCTCTCTTTTATTCCTTATCCCCTACTTTTGGCAATTAGCCCAGTGGCAGCTTGAATGGACTGAAAGGATGAGCAAAGATGAAGCAATCGCCCGGAGAGAAAAAATTAAAAACGATCCGTTCCGAAGCCTTGAAATCTTGCTCGATCTTCCAACTGCAACTGAAGGACAACAATTAACCCAAGAAGGGAAAGAATCTGAGAAAACCGATGAAGCGAAATCGCTTCAGGTTATCGTTGTTCGGAAAGAGCCAGTTTGGTACTTGTTTCATTTGGAAGCTCACCCTGTTATTGTTCCGTTTACTACAGAAGACGGGAGCGACTTCCTGCTCATCGTGCAAGCAGCGTATCAAACCAATGATGCAATCCTCGCAAAAACAAGCGTGAAAAACTATTTGTCGTTTGCGGAGGTTCAAATTTCAGAGGCGCTGGGAACTATTGGAAGAAATAAAACGTTCGACCAAGCCCTAAAAATCGATTCTGAAAATTTCGGAGATTTTGTCTCGGAAGGAATTACTATTGCTGATAACAGCTCTGAGACAAGAAGAAAGAAAAAAAGCGGCATCATCAAAGTCATCAAATACCTCAACAAAGAAAAGTTTAGAAAGTTAGGATTTGAGCTCACCGATCTCATGTTCACCCGAGTGCTGGTAACCAGAAGGTCTCATGACATTTTGGAACAAAAAGAAAACCTGAAAAAAGCCGTGCTGCAAAATCAGATCGCAGAAGAGCAGGCAAATGCTTTTAAAAAGCATCGCCAGGCTCAAATCGACATGCAGCGCAAAGAAGGCATCATTGTTTCAAAGAACATGCGCGACCAACTGCAAGAGGTTTACCGTTTCGACTACCATGAATCTCAATTGGTAGACAAAACAACGACAACCATTGCTCAAAACCTGGGAGCAACGCACGGGAAATTAACCCTCCTCGGAGAATCATTTCTGTCTAAAAAATCAGAAATGTACAAAGAGGCAGTGCTTGCAAACATGACTACCGAAGAAGAGCCTGATGTTGCAGGCACCATTGAAGAGGCAAACAAACAACAGAAAACGCCAAACAAACGAAAAGGAGGTAAATATGGCAAACCAAGGAACTAACAAAAGGCGTAGGCTGCAGCCATGGTGGGTAAAAATAGCATGGTGGACAGCAGTGCTCTTAGCTTTTGCTATCATCATAGGGCTACTCATTCTCATTTTCAGCATTCCCTGGTATTGGCTGCTGCTTGGAATCGCAGCGATTTATCTCCTTTCGCAAGGAAGATCGATCGGATCAGTTACTGTTCCTGGCATAGGATGGAAATGGGTACTTGGAATTCTAATTGGTACTGGAGTTCTACTCAGCCTTCCATCCATCATCGGCTGGATTAAAACAAAGACTGAAACAGGATATTACGCCTGGGCGAAACGCTACTACGAGAACCTTTCAGAAGAAGAGAAAATCAAAGCTGGAATAGGTTGGAGTACCATCAGTCAAGGAGAAACAAAATATTTGTTTCTCCAAAGGGATAAAAGCCGCACTTTTGAATTCGACGGATTAGAGAACGGTGATACCGTTACTGCCCGCCTGATGCGAAGAGATACTGATTCGCCGCGGATGATTGCCGTTTGGACGGAGGGTAACCCAATTTACATTAATGGCTATCCTTATGGAACAAAAGAAGATGTGGATGGTTTTCCTATCGACTTTGAAACAAATCTGAGCCCAGGGTTGTACCTGGTAACAGTCAACAAAAAAATCAAAATGCGCTTTGCCAAAGAATGGTAACGCAAAACGCCATCCGAGTTCGGATGGCGTTTTTTACTGCCTCATTTATTTCATCTTCACTGACGGCAGAACGGGAGTATTTATTTTCTGCTCATTGACGTTCACGTAGCTGAGCCCGAAAATACTGACGAGAAGGTTTAGTATACCGAAGACGCTTACCATGATGACCATCCCGATGATGCCCCAGAGCATATGCCGCTGGCCTTTTTCCTTCGCCTCTTTATTGGCGCCGTTGCGAATGAACGCAACCATGCCGTAGAGAAAATACGCAAGGGCAATGGCAAACGCAACGCTAATGAGTGGGTTAAATATAAACTTGTTCAGCTTATACACCAGCTCCTGAACGCCGTCTGCGGCATAGACGACAGGGTCAAACATATCGTAAGAACTCTTTTATTAGATACAACTTCCAGAAGGGCCAACCGGGCGAGTTCCTGGAGGACAAGGGAGTTTATTCACTGAATTTGCTCCTGCTCCAATGCCAAGTGTGTTTCCAATAAAGTACACGATTCCCCATACTGACACAATCACGAAGAGTCCGATAATGCCGGCAACCATCTGCTTTCTTTTTTCAGTACGCTTTGCGGCATCGCTTGTCGTAACAAACTGAATGACGGTCCAAATGAAATAGAGCGTTGCAAGAATCATCAAGAAGGTGATTCCCATGCGGGCATATTCAAATACTTTTGCCACCCAAAAATCAACTTGGCCGGTATTTGGAACGCCTGCCGTCTGAGCTAATGTAACTGCAGGTATAATAAGTGAAACACCAAATACAGTTACGGATTGAAGAAACTTTTTCATAATAAAAAATAAATAAATTGGTAATTACTAAACCCGGTACCCGCCTGGGCACGGTATTAAAATTATACCACACCTACTCCTCTTTCAATTGTGGCGGAAAGTCGAACCTGAACCCGAGCGTATCCGTTGCCAAGCGCACAATGCCCCAAATTGACACCATAATAAAGAGCGCAATAATCGCCCACAGCATGTAGCGCCTGCCTTCAGCCCGCTTGTCGGTTGAATCCGCCGCCATGTAATACTTGATGACGCCATAAATAAACAAGAGGGTGGCAAGTACGAAGGCAAGCGGAACGAATATTCGGGAAACAATGTTTTGAATCGTACAGGAAATAGCCTTAAAACTAGTGAAGCGGAAATTAATTTGGGCACAAGTTAAGCTGGCATCAGAAACCGTTTCGCTGGTAAGGTCCTTTCCCCCGCCAAGGTCGCCAAACGGCGAACTGCCGATGACCCCAGAGCTTGCCTTCTTGCAAGTTAAGTTCTGCCAATAATAGGTGTTCGCTATGTACAGATACACCGGCTTTCTTGTCTTTACCCCATTCTCATTCGTTACTTCCTGATAGCCGATCGGCTTATCATCGTAGCCGTCGCAGTCAGTATCGCGGTTTTGGATACTGAAACCGCTCGGGCACATTTTCTTGTAAAAAGGCTCGTTCGGAAGCAGAATCATGTTTCCTTTCGCATCCCTTCTTCCCGAATATCCGGATCCGTTCGAATCGGCATAGCCGTCGCAGTTGCGGTCTACTTTCGTTGGGCACATCAGTGTCCAGTCAGCCATCGCTTCGCTTGTACCAAGCAAATCGGTCCCTGTTCGATCATCGATACCATCGCAATCAGTATCGCGCGGCTGGCAGAGCTGCTGCCACGCCGGCAATTTATCGATAGTTTTTAAATTCTCACCCGAAATATCATCAGTGCCGTCGCAATTTTGATCGATGTACCGAATTGTCGCAGAGCAATCAAGTTTCCAGCTTTGCGTATTTGTAATGTCCAAACATATCGGTTGCGGAACATTCGGCTGGGCAACGTATCCCGGTTCTGCAACATTAGCGCAGCTTGGCAGTGTTCCATACTGCTTTGTCGGGTCCTGATTCGTATATCCGAGCGGCGTATCATCGTACCCATCGCAGTTCGCATCATGGCCGTTGCTTCTATATCCGCTTGGGCATTGGAGCTTATGAATATTAAAATCAGTTCTTTGTTGGGAGTTTTGCGGATTATCAACAAAATACTTTATGCCGGTAAAATCTGAATATCCATCGCAGTTCTGGTCTATTTTTCCCGGACAGAGCGATCCCCAAATCTGCCACAGTTCCGGTTCGTTTGGGTTAAAGAAACTAATCTTTAACACATCATCAACCCCGTCGCAATTTGCATCTTTATATTGGGTTGGATCCGGGCAGATGCGATTCCAGTAATCCGTTTTTCTGACATCAATGTTCGGATATCTATCATCTCTCCCATCACAATTATTGTCTTTATTTTCCGACGAAAACCCGTTTGGGCACTGCCGGGCAAGCGCTAGTTCTGCATCAGTAACCAACTGGCCATTCTCAATTGTTTCTGAAAACATCCGAGTGCCGTTTAGGTCTGATCGTCCGTCGCAGTTCTTATCAACCTTTCCCGGACACAACAGCGTCCAAGCAGCCCGAGTGATTGTATTACTCAACATATTCAGCCCGGTAATGTCTTCATTACTGTCGCAATCTAAGTCTTTAAACGGAAGCGGCCCGAGCTGTCCGAGCCCCTGCGAACCTTGCGCA
This sequence comes from uncultured Candidatus Saccharibacteria bacterium, assembly GCA_964573395.1. Taxonomy (GTDB): domain Bacteria; phylum Patescibacteriota; class Minisyncoccia; order Phycocordibacterales; family UBA9973; genus DATIBQ01. The sequence goes on from CAZNJI010000005.1 coordinate 27,932, forward strand.
TGTGCCGGCAGCGGCATGCTGAAAAAACTTCCGAATATGAGCGGAAAGAAAATTGCCACGAGCAAAATGTTCTTAGCCAGTGATCTCATTGACCGTTGTGACGATTGCGGAAGCAATCGTCCATGCTCCTAATATAAGCAGCGCTCCGATAAGCGTGTACCAGAACATGCGTTTTGCTTTTTCGATGGTTTCCTTGTTGCCGCGAGCCGTGACGAACAAGAAGCCGGCGTAAATGAAGAATAGGACGATAAATGGAATGGCAACGGTAAGGATGGCATCCATAATCTTTTTAATCAGTTTTGGAATGGTGTCGGTTTCGCCGAGCGGATTTTTCAGTTTGATATCGATTTTTACACTATCAGCAGCAGATGATCCCGATTGCTGGCCAGGAATAGATTCGCTATTGTCGGAGGTAGAGCTGCAATCCGGGTCAAATGTTGCTCCCGAACCGAAATCCCTCTTACCGTCACCATCGTTGTCATTTCCATCATTACATTCAGTAGTGGTAGATCCCACGGAACCTTGTGCCATTGCTTTTGGCAGACTACCGACTGCTCCAAGCAAATAACATGACAAGAAAATGGTGAGAAAAAATATTCGCATTAGTTTCATTATATCATTCAAAAAATCTAAGCCCTGCATCATAGCCGAGCGTTACCATGATCATCTTCACGATGAGCCACGAAGAAAGCACCAAGAGCAGCCCGAGAATCGCCTTCCAAAGCATTCCTTTTACTTTTGCATGCACACCCGGATTTCCCTGGGCAGTAATGTACAGATATCCCGCATAGAGCAAAATGAAAACGAAGATAGGAAGTACGAGATACTCAATCGACTTTTCAATGAGCGTATTAATAAGAGTTAAGAGATGGCTAAAACCGCAATCATTCGTGCATGGCACCAGGCCAGTATCATTTTGCGCATAAACGGAGACAAAAAAACCGCTGAAAAGAAAAAAGAGGGTGAAAGCAGCCAATATGTTAGCGAATAAGGCTTTGCAGGGCGCGGTTTGCTTCATAGATTGCTTCCGTCGGCGACATCCGACCGGAACTGACATTGGTAATCATAGCACGAAAAACATCATCGCTCTTCGCTTCGTCGGGGTCTGGCCATGAAAACACGGAAACTGCCGTGCCGAAAAATACGTTCATGTACGGATTATCAGGCCTCAGCACCAATAAATCGCGCCGAGCCGGCGGGATGGACATGGTTTTCGAGAGATAGTCGGAGAATCCGACGCCGGCAAGCTCAAGCATTGCTGAATACGCGCTCACAAAATTTTGCGAAGCCTTTACCGTTGCAATGCCGGTAAAATCCGCAAACACGACCGGCCGCTCCGTTTCTTCCGGCTGCGGCACTTCCGTGACGTCGAAATTAAGGTTCGGGTTTTGCGCTCGTATCTGGAATAAATCGGAAGCAGTGCCTATGTAGAATGCGGCTTTTCCGGCGACAAACATATCAAGCGAATTCGGAAGCGATCGATTCCACGAATAGAACTCATTCACCGGGTTGGCAAACGAAATGTAGTACATGAGCGCTTCTCCGGCTGGAGTGCCTCCCTCGATGGTTCGGTCGAGCTGTGCCCCGTAACGCAGTGTCAGCGGATCTTCCGCAACGATGCGATTGCCTGTTTGCAGGAACAAATTTGAAAGAATCTTTTTAAAATAGCGAACGTTTACCGATTCGCCAAGCGGCAGCGCCGTTTGGGTTATGGCGCCGGCAGTATCGCGCTTGACGAAAAACGGTAGGAACCGGTTCAGCTCTTCCCAAGTGCGCGGCGGCGTAATGATGCCGACACGGGCAAGCATGTCTTTATTGTAGTAGAGAACGAGCGGGTCAACGGTAAGTGGAAATGCCGCTATCCCCTCTTGGTTCAGAAAAACGCTTGCCCCATCAATGTAGGTATCCCGATATAACCGTTCCGAATAGCTGGTAAAAGGAACCGGAAAGAGCTTGTCTTTATTCCGCAAGAACGTACTGCTGGTAACGAGTACTAAGTCGGGGCCAGTGCCGGACGCAAGCGCTTCAATGAATGATTCGGTAAAAACATCAGGTGCAATCGCCGTATAGACAACTGAATATGGTTTTCCTTTGTTAAATTCATTAATGTACGGCTCAACGTTTTCCACCGGAATGGTTCCCCAGAGCGCAACGGTTCCTCCGGCGCCCGGAGTGTTCGATGAACCAATTTTGATAATGCCGGCAAAAACAAGTACGGCGAAAAAGAAAATGAGTACGAAAACAGCAAGGAGAATAATGTGAAAATTACGCATAGGTAAAATGATTATTTCTTGAAAAGTATAGCATAGTGATGTTCTCCTGCCGGCAGTTTCTCGCTTAAGAGCTTGAATCCTTTCCGTTCAAACAGCTCTTTTGCGGCCGGAGCGGCAAACACATGATGCGGTGCCGGTCCTAATCCGCCAAATGATTCGCTCCAATCAAGCACCAAGACCCGCCCGCTGGGCTTTAATACGCGGAATGCCTCGGTTACGCATGCCTGCTTGTCTTCAAGCTGGAATAAAATATTCGAGAGGATGACGAAATCAACCGTTCCATCCTCCAGGCTGGTGCCGCGAGGAGCTTCAATGTCTCCCCAGATCGGATGTAGGTTAGAGAGCCCTGCTTCTTTGGCTTCATGCTGCAAGCGCTCGACCATACCACGTAGCAATTCAATGGCATACACTGTTCCTTTTGGAATGAGTTTCGCCGCAGCCCGGCTCATGAATCCGCTACCAGCGCCAAAATCAGCAACGACGTCCCCGGGGGAAAGTTGGCAAGCAGTAATCACCTGCTCAGGATTCATGAACATATATATAAGTATACAAGAGTAAACAGATAGTAGTAAGTAGCTAGTAAATAATCAAACCATCTTTATGATGTGCTTCCTTACTATTCACTACTTACTATTTTCTACTAACTAGGTTTACAAGCACGTTACCGATGCAAGGCTGTCTCCCGATCGGAGCTTCATGATGGTTACGCCCTGGGTTTGCCTGCCAGTTGAAGGAATGGTGGTAAGGTCAACGCGAATCACCTGGCCTTTCTTCGACATCGCCACCAGCTCGGTTCCATTCTGCACGACGCGCCCGACCATTATCTTTCCGGTTTTTGCCGTTACCTTCGAAGTGATGATCCCCGATCCGCCGCGCTTTTGCACTTTGTATTCTTTAAGCGCCGTTTTCTTTCCAAGCCCATTCGCCCCCATCGTCAGAAAGAATCCACTTTTACCCTCTTCGGTAATAACGTCCGCACCAATGAGCACATCGCTCTTATCGAGCTTCATGGCGCGCACGCCGCCTGCCGTTCGGCCCATTTCACGAATGTCGCTTTCCTTGAATCGGATCGATTGACCGTCGGCGGTTGCCAAAATAATTTCTTCCCCTTTTTTCACCCGGAGCACGCTTTCAAGCTCATCGCCTTTATCAAGTCGTATCGCAATGATGCCGCTTCGGCGAACGTCTTTGAAACTTTCGTATGAAACTTTCTTTGCCGTTCCCTGCTTGGTAATGAGCATAAGCGCCGCGGAATCATTCTTGAGCGCCTTCGGCACCGCCAAAATCGACGTCACGCGCTCGTCTCCGGCAAGGGAAAGGTAGTTCATGATCGATTTCCCTTTGGTTGCCCGGCGCCCTTCCGGAAGATCATACATTTTAATTTGGTACGCCTTTCCGAGATTCGTGAAGAATAGCAGGTCGCTGTGGGTGTCGGCAGTAAGAAGCTGAGTGACGAAGTCTTCCTCTTTCGTTTCAAGATCAATGACGCCCACACCGCCGCGCTTCTGAATTTTGTATTCGCTCGGATCAGTCCGCTTCACGTATCCGCCCTGAGTGAAAACTAAAACGGAATCTTTTTCAGGAATGAGATCTTCGTCAGAAATCGACTTCACTCCCCCCGTCATAACCTTCGTTCGGCGATCATCGCCGTACTTCTCCTTAATTTCCCGCAATTCATCGGCAATGACTTTGAAAATTTTCTTTGAACTCGCCAGAAGCGCTTCCAAATAGGCAATGAGCTCTTGCTTTTCCTTCAGCTCGAGTTCAACCGCTTTTCGTTCCAGGCCGGCGAGCTTTTGAAGCCGCATTTCAAGAATGGCGTCAGCCTGCAAGTCAGAGAACTTGAATTCCTTCATCAAGTTGAGCTTTGCAACGGCAGCATCTTTTGAACCGCGAATCGTCGTAATGATTTTATCGATATGGTCGAGCGCCTTCTTCAGTCCCAAGAGGATGTGCTCGCGCTCTTTCGCCTTCTTAAGGTCATACGCGCTTCGGCGGCGAACCACCACCTCGCGATGCCCAATGAACGAAGAGAGGATCGTCTTCAGCGAGAGCGTTTCCGGAATGCCATCGACGATGGCCACCATGTTGTAATGGAACGTCTGCTCGAGCTGGGTGTGTTTATATAAATAGTTGAGCACTTTCTGCGGATTGACGCCGTTTTTCAGCGTAATCACCACGCGAATGTCCCTGGTCGAGAGATCTTCAAGCCCTTTGATTCCCTCAAGCTTCTTTTCCTGTACCAATTCTGCAATTGATTCTATGAGATTCGCCTTAATGACGCGGTACGGAAGCGAGGTAACGATGATTTGGTACACTCCGTTTTTTGCTTCAGCAATCTCGGCTTCTCCGCGGCATACTACTCCGCCGCGGCCGGTTGCATAGGCGTGCAAAAGATCTTGTTTTCCGAATACGATTCCCCCCGTCGGGAAATCAGGCCCTTGTACCAATTCGGCAAGGTCCTCGTTCGAGGCATCATCATTTTCAATCAAGTACAGGCAGGCATCGATAATTTCGCCCAAATTGTGCGGCGGAATGTTCGATGCCATGCCCACTGCAATGCCGAGCGTTCCGTTCAATAGAAGGTTCGGCACCGCAGACGGAAGCACGGTCGGCTCTTTTCTGGTTGCATCGTAGTTCGGGCGGAAATCAACCGTGTCTTTCTCGATGTCGCGCAAAAGCTCCGCGGAGAGTTTCGACATGCGCGCCTCGGTGTATCGCATCGCCGCGGCATTGTCTCCATCGATGGAGCCGAAGTTTCCCTGCCCCTGAATGAGCGGATAGCGCATCGAAAAATCCTGCGCCAAATTCACCATGGCGTCATAGACGCTCGTATCGCCGTGCGGATGATACTTACCGAGCACGTCTCCGACGACCGTTGCGCTCTTTCTGAATTTTGCGCTCGCTGTCAGGCCGTTTTCATACATCGAGTACAGAATGCGGCGATGCACCGGCTTCAACCCGTCCCGAACGTCCGGAAGCGCGCGTGCCGTAATGACGCTCATCGCGTAGTCGAGGTAGCTCTCCCGCATTTCGCGGACGATATTGACGGGAATCACCTGGCTTCCGGTCGCTATAGGTTCTGGTTTTTGTTCTTTTGCCATAATAAATTACAAGCCGAATTCTAACATACTCTTAATAGGAGCGGATGGTCTCCATCAAGCTCTCAGTGAGCGTGGGGCGTTCGCCGGTCGTTGTGGTTGTCGCGTGATTTATCCATACCGTCAGGATAAGCACGGCAATCAATGCGATGCCGATAATCGAAACAATCATTGAGGCGAGCGTTCGTCTGAACGATTCCGGCTTCGAACGAATGTGTTCAATCAGTTTCTTCATACTCCCCTCAGAGCAGCGTTAACTCTGCACCTCAAGCGGTATAATGTACGCCTCTTTTCCTTCAAGATCCTTGCGCTTGATGGTGAGCTTTTCGAGCATCTCGTTCTTTTCCTGCCCTCCCTCTTTCAAGAATCGCTTCAGCGCATCCGCTTCATAATCCATCGGAACGATAATGCTCGGATCGAACGAGACGGAAACTTTGTAGCCTTGGGCCGGATCCATGACGTCTTTCCCGCCGATCGGCACGAACAGAATATCCGCCGCGCCGGCAATTTGCCGCGCCTCCGGCGAAAGCGTCGCCTCGTCAGAGAGCGCTCCCAGAAACGCGACCTTGATGTTGTCGAGCTCGAATCCGTAGACGGTATTGACGTACTCTTTTCCGCCGATCGAGGATAGAGAGTGTGCCCCCTTGAAAAAGAGCCCTCTGGTTTCGTAGTCTCCTGGGCCATCAATCACGAATGGCTCTTTTCCTCCAAGCGTTACCGTATCGATGCCGCTGTAGTCCGGATGCCGGAGCGACGAGAGCACGATGTCCGCCCCGAAACGCGGGGTCTTTGCCGCTTTCGCCGGAGGGTTGATCGCAACCGTAAGATCTCCGAGCGTTATTTTGAAGTATTGGCGGCCAAAATAGGTAATAACCATCTGCATATTATAGCAGAAAAAGTCATATTTTCCAAGGATGAAAAGGCGGTTCTCTCGGTTGCATAGTCTGCGGCAGCATGGTAGAGTAATGGTCCCTTTACAAAGGCATATATTTAATCGTTACCCTCTGGAATAACCCCCGCTTTGTCTGCCGTAAACAGGCAGGTGGGAATCTAGAGCGGTGGTTTTCATCCGCCGCTGGGCGGATATTTTATTTGTATGAAGAAAGAAACAGAATTAGCAGAAGAAAAAGATGCTGCGGTTGAAGCCGAAGCTGAAGAAACGTCAAAGGAGCTTGAACGGCCGAAAGTTGAAGACCTGGTTGAAGGTCCGGTGATTGCCGTTGAAAAAGCGGCGGTCTACATCGACCTTAAGCCATTCGGCACCGGTATCATCTATGGGCGCGAATTTATCAGCGCTCGAGACCTGATCAAGAAGATCAACGTCGGCGACCTAGTGAAAGCAAAAGTAGTCGACGTTGAAAACGATGACGGTTACATCGAACTTTCCCTGAAAGAAGCGAAACAGGCGCTCATCTGGAGCGAAGCTGAAAGGGCGATCAAAGCCAAAACGGTCTTTGAGCTTGCCGTCAAAGAAGCAAACAAAGGTGGCGTTATCGTTGAATGGCAAGGCGTGCAGGGATTTCTTCCCGCTTCGCAGCTGAAGCCGGAAAACTATCCCCGAGTGGAAGACTCCGATAAGGATAAGATTCTGCAAGAGCTCAAAAAAATCATCGGCAAGAAGCTTGCCGTTACCATCATTTCCGCATCTCCGAAAGAAGGAAAACTCATCTTCTCTGAAAAGGAATCAAACCCTGAAGAGCGCCAGGAAATTATCGGCAAATATAATGTCGGCGACGAGCTTGATTGCGAAGTAACGGGCATTGTCGACTTCGGCGTCTTCTTAAAGATTGAAGAAGGGCTCGAAGGGCTCGTGCATATTTCTGAAATCGACTGGGGGCTTGTTGAAGATCCGCGAAGCATGTTCAAACTCAAAGACAAGGTTCGCGCAAAGATCATCGACATCAAAGACGGAAAGATCTCTCTTTCTATCAAGGCCTTGAAGGAAAACCCTTGGAAGGACTACGAAGGCAAGATCAAGAAAGGCGATGTCGTGAAAGGAATCGTCATCAAGTACAACAAGCACGGCGCGCTCGTTTCCATCAAGGAAGGAGTTGCTGGATTGGTGCACCACTCGACCTTTGGCTCAGACGAAAAGTTGCGCGAAACGCTGCAGCTTGGAAAAACATACACCTTTACGGTAACGCTTTTTGAACCGAAAGAGCATCGCATGACGCTCGTCTACGGAGAACAGAAAGATCTTCCGGAAGAATTGAAAGAAAAAGAAGTGTAACAAATTAAAAAACCACTCAAGAGAGTGGTTTTTTAATTGTATTCATTCATGGTTTCTTCCGGTGAATGCGTGAGGCGAAAAGTAAGCGCTCGTACCGATTTTTCTATTCCCTCCTTCAGCCCGTCTTGTTCCATCGGGGTAAAATCATCAAGCAAGAATTTTTCGAAACCGTCCGGCGGAGCGATGCGGGGCAAAAGCGCTTCATGTATCGGCCGCACCCCTATCCGAACCCTGAAAAAATGTGGATGCCCCAGGTGGTCGATTATTGATTGCAGGCCGTTGTGCCCGCCGCCCCCTCTTCCGAATGAACACTTAACGGTACCGAGCGGAATGTCGATATCATCGTACATAACCGCAAGCATTGCGTCAGGAAACTCTCTCGTAAGCTTCGCGGCTGTTTCTCCGGAATGGTTCATGAACGTTTCCGGCTTTGCCGCTATTACCGAAACGCCCGCAATCGCTCCCTTCCAAATTTTTGCCTGATAGATTTTGTCTGGTGAAAATTCCCCTCCAACGCCTTCGATAAGCGCATCAAGGGCCATAAAGCCGCTGTTGTGCCGGTTGTGCGCATAGGACGCACCTGGATTACCGAGACCGATGAAAATATGCATATGCTCCATCACTGTATCAGAAGATATAAAACATGGACAAGAGCACGCCAGAAGGAAATCCGAGTGTGTTCGCTCCGTGAAATGCTTTTCTCGCCCCAGACCTACCCCCGCCTGCTCGAAAAATATTTCACTTCGCTCAACAAAAACGTGCCTTTTCGAAAGAGATAATTTTTCTAGCGAGCGCAGTCTCAACGCGGAAAGAGCATCTCGCAGGCGGGTAGCCGAGGGCTAGCAAAAAATTCACGAGAATTTTATTGCGTGCTCTTTCCGCGTTCGAGATAAGTGAGCCTTCATTTTGGCATCTTCTAAGGCGATTGCAGGCAACCCGTCTTTGTAATACAATCTGGCTACTTATATATGAATGAAGCTCCCCAGTATCCTCGAGAGTCGAAGTTTCGGGCATTCGTCGAAGGAGCGCTGTATTTTTTGAGTGCTTTTGCGCTCGCGCTTTTGATTCAAACCTACGTTGCCCGACCGTTCATCGTCAACGGCCAATCAATGGATCCGACTTTTTCGGACGGCGAATATTTGATCGTCGATGAAATTTCGTACCGATTCAACGATCCGGCACGAGGAGACGTCGTGGTATTCCGAGCGCCTCCTACTCCAGAGAAATTCTTCATCAAGCGGATCATCGGCCTACCTGGAGAAACGGTAGAAATTAAAAATGGCATCATTACCATAAAAAACGATGAGTACCCGAAGGGTTTCGTGCTCAAAGAAGAATTCATTACACATCGATCGCATGACACGTACCACACCACCGTACCCGATGGCGCCTACTTCGTCATGGGAGACAACCGCCAAGGAAGTTATGACTCGAGAAGCTGGGGAAGCCTTCCTGAAGAAAATCTTCGCGGGAAAGCGCTGGTGCGGCTCTTGCCCATCAAAAACATCGACTTCCTTCCAGGCAAGGTAGAGTACAGCGCGAATTAACATGGAAAAGAAAAAGCAAAAAAAGAACGAGCCGCTTACCAGCCCGAAGGGAATGCGAGACATCATCGGCGATGATTACTATAAATTCCAAGGGTTTTTCGAAAAAGCCCAGGAGGTAGCCGTCTATTACGGCTTCAAGCCGATTGAAACGCCGATCCTCGAGCAAGACGAAGTGTTCACGAGCGGCATTGGCGCCGGCACCGACATCGTCGATAAGGAAATGTACACGCTTCGCACCAAAGGCGGCGACCATCTGGCGCTTCGCCCTGAAGGAACCGCCGGCGTGGTACGAAGCTACATCGAGCATGGCATGCAGAGCCTGCCGCAGCCGGTCATGCTCTATTATTTCGGCCCGTATTTCCGACACGACAAGCCGCAGCGCGGCCGCTATCGCCAGCTGTACCAATTCGGGCTTGAAGCGCTCGGAAGCGAAAAAAGCATCGTTGATGCTCTTCTGATTAAGGCGACCTATACCATTCTTGAAGAAGCAGGAGCGAAGAACCTTATTGTAGACATCAACTCGCTCGGCGACAAAGAATCCCGCGCGCAATACACCAAAGAACTCGTTGCCTACTACAAAAAGTATGCAAATGCCCTTCCGACGGTCGACCGCGAACGACTGAAAACGAACCCGCTCCGTATCCTCGATTCAAAAGAGCCGAAAACGATTGAAATCAATCAAGACGCTCCCGATGCGGTGAGCTGCCTAAACGCCGCGTCGAAAAAGCATTTCAAAGAAGTGCTCGAATATTTAGGCGAAATGAACATTCCCTACCAGATAAATAAAAATCTGGTCCGCGGCCTCTCGTACTATACGCACACCATTTTTGAAATAATCGACACGACTACGGCTGAAGACGGCAGCGCACCGCTTGCCATTGCCGGCGGCGGCCGGTACGACCTCCTGGCAAAAGAGCTCGGCGCAAAGAAAGACGTGCCTGCAATGGGCGTTGGCATCGGGGTTGACCGCATCGTCGAATCTTCCTGGTACAAGAACTGCATGCCGCGCATCATGAAGAAGCCGAAAATCTACTTTATTCAAGTCGGCTTCGAAGCAAAACTGAAAAGCTTGAATGTGATTGAGATTCTTCGCAAGGCGCATATGCCCGTTATGCAGGCGCTCTCAAAAGACAGCCTTGCCGCCCAGCTTGCCGTTGCTGAAAAATCAGGCGTTCCGTACGTGCTTATTTTCGGCCAGAAAGAAGCGCTTGAACAATCGGTAATCGTTCGGCACATGGAAACTCGTTCGCAAGACACCGTTCGAATCGACAAACTGCTCGAATATCTCAAAAATTTGAAATAATCATGGGAGCCATCATTCAGGAGCCGAATACCGTACTTCGCTCGGAGGCAGTTGCCGTTCCGCTTGATCAGATCGCCTCGCCGAAGATCAGAAAAATAATCGCGGACATGAAAGCGGCGCTTGCCGGAGAAGACGACGGCGTGGCACTTGCCGCTCCGCAGATTGGCGTATCGCTTCGCCTCTTCATTGTTTCAAAAAAAGCGATGAAGGACGCGACTGACGATGTCGCATTCATCAATCCGACACTGGTTCGATTGGGAAAGAAAAAGAAGCTCGTTTCGGAAGGTTGTCTTTCCGTTCGGTGGAAATACGGCCAAGTAAAGCGTTCAGAAACTGCGACCGTTCGGGCGTACAACGAAGAAGGACATGAATTCGTCATGAGCGGCAGAGGCCTGCTGGCCCAAATTTTCCAGCACGAAACCGACCACTTAAACGGCATTCTTTTCATCGACTCGGCAATTAACATAGCGGACATGCCGCCTGAAGAAACCACATGAAGTACGCTTTCTTTGGAACGCCAGCGGTAGCGAAAATCGCACTTGAAACGCTTATCGGTAAAAGGCTCGTTCCCCAACTGGTTGTTACGGCGCCCGATGCACCAAGCGGTCGAGGCCTGCGGCTTACCCCTTCGCCCGTAAAAACATTCGCACTAGAACAGCAGATTGCGGTTGCAACGCCTGAAAAAATAACCAAGGAGTTCATTGCCGAGCTTTCTGCGCAGGGCCCGTGGGATTTTTTTGTCGTAGTGGCATACGGAAAAATTCTTCCAGAATCGCTTCTTGCAATTTCAGCGCATGGAGTGCTGAACATTCACCCTTCGCTTCTTCCAAAATATCGCGGGCCGGCACCGCTTGAAAGCGTACTGCTCTCAGATGATACCGAAACCGGCGTTACTATCATGCTACTTGATACGGAAGTTGACCATGGCCCTGTGCTGGTGCAGGAACAATGGCCACTTCCGGAAACGGAAACATTTGAAACGCTCGCCGAAAAATCGTTTATTCGTGGCGGAGAACTGATTGCGGAACTGGCGCCGAAACTTTTAGATAAAACAGTAACGCCTGCCGAGCAAGATCACGCCCAGGCAACATTCACTAAAAAATTCATCAAAGAAGACGGCCTAGTACGTCTGGAAGAAACCCCGTGGGAATTATGGAAAAAATACCGCGCACTGCACCGGCGCCCGGGATTATATTTTTTTCATGAAAAAGAAGGAAAGAGCATGCGGATAAAAATAAAATCCGCCCGCTGGGAAGGCGGCAGATTCATCATTGAAACGGTTATTCCGGAAAACGGAAGACCGATACCGTTTGAACGGCTCTACTATTTGCAATAGTGATGAGTTGACATACTGCAATCGAAAGCCTCACGCAAGGCGGGCAAGTCGAGCGGATCAAAAACGTACGAGCGTTTTATGAGTGCTTTTGATTGCAGTATGTCGAATAAGTAGTAAACAGCTGCTATTTTCTTTTTCGGAAGCTGAAACTTTTAACCGAATTGTATCCTCCTCGCAGCATTTCTTTTACGGCAAGCGCTCCCCGCTTCCAGAGCCGGCGTTCTTTGCCTTTGCTTGCGGTAATTTCGCGCTTCATTTCGTCTCGAATGTCGTCAATTGCCTCGTAGAGATCGGTTTTTTCAGAAACCGCACGATGCAAAGATCCGGCCGGGGTCGTAACGTTTACTTCAGCTCGGAAAATTTCTCCCGATTTATGATGATTCGTGGTTTTTTCAAGCTCAACCGATACCTGGCTTTCTGCGCCAGCAAATTGCTCTAAGAAGGAAAGTCGCTTTTCGGTATAGTCCCGCAGCGCTTCAGTAAGATCTAAATTAGTCGATTTTATGATGATGTTCATACGATAAACTCTTTGATTATTACTGACCTTGCTATGCTTTCAGTGTAGCACGAGCTTAGAAAGTGAGAATGAAAGCAGTTACGCCGTCAGAATGAGCATCATGTTGGTGCTGCCGCTTTTGCCGAACGGAATTCCTGCCGTTGCCACGAAGTGCTCACCTTTTCCAAGTAACCCTTCTTTTACGAGAATCGGTCCGATTTCTTCGATTACTTCTCCCACGTATTTGAACTTTCTCATCTGAAACGGCTGGCAACCATACACCAGGGTTAATTGCCGAACCACTCGTTCGTGCGGCGTGAGCGCGATAATTGTCTGCTGCGGTTTGTAGCGCGCAATATTTTTCGGAGTTGAGCCAGTTTCGGTAAGCGCCACAATGTGCTTTGCCCGAATGTCTTCGGCATTGTGCACAACAGATGAACTGACCGAATCGATAATACTGTCGGTATGCACCTTGTGGCGGCGATGCGTCCCAACACCGCTCTCTGCCTGCACGGCAACTCGCGCCATAACCGTTACCGCCTCAACTGGAAACTCACCAAGCGCTGTTTCTTCGGAAAGCATCACCGCATCGGCACCATCAAAAATAGCGTTCGCCACATCTGAAATTTCAGCGCGGGTTGCTACCGGCGAGTGGATCATGCTCTCAAGCATCTGCGTTGCCACGATAACCGGCTTTCCCACTTCGTTGCATTTGCGGACAATCATTTTTTGCACCGCGGGAACGTTTTCCGGGCCAATTTCAATTGCCAAATCGCCGCGAGCCACCATCACACCGTCTGCAGCCGCAATAATGGCATCAATGTGCGTAACCGCTTCCTGGGTTTCGATTTTTGCAATAACGAGCGCCTCTTTTTTTGCTTTCTGAATGAGCTTCTTCAGTCCTGTAATATCATCAGCCGTACGAACGAACGAAAGCGCAACGAAATCAACATTGTGCGAAAGCCCGAATGCTAAATCTTTTTTATCTTTGACAGTAAGCGCCGGAATCGAAAGGTACGCACCCGGAATGTTTACCCCACGGCGGCTTTTCGTTGCCCCTCCTACCAACACCCGCGTGTACACATCGGTGCCTACCACTTTTTCAACAACTAATTTCTTTTTTCCGTCATCAAGCATCAGTATAAGTCCGGGCTGTATGTCTTTTTGAATATGTGGGTAATTGAAGTACACCTTTTTCTCTGTTCCCGCGCACTTTTTTCCTGAAAGAATCAGTTCTTGTCCTTTCACGAGCATAACCGAACCTGCTTCAAAGTCTCCAATGCGGATTTTGGGCCCTGAAAGATCAAGCAGCATGCCAATTGGTTTTTTCTTCGCCTTGGCTACGGCCTGGATGGTTTTCATCTTCTTGCTGTGTTCATCGTGCGACCCGTGGCTCATGTTAATGCGGGCAACATTTAAGCCGGCATCAATCAGGTCTCCGAAAACCTCTTTGCCTTCCGAGGCTGGGCCAATGGTTGCGACGATTTTTGTCTTTTTAAGCAAGTCGGGTTGCATAATGTTTCTGTGTCTTGAAAAAGTGTTAAAAGAGTACTAGTATAGCGGCATGACAAAAATAGTCAAAATAAGCTTGGTATTTCTAGGGCTTTTCCTTACATTCCGGGCATTGCCGGCGGAAGCCCAGTATTACCCGTTCTATTACCAGCCGCAGCCATGTTGCCTCAGTTACGCCTGGCACGATCCGCTGACCACACTCAGCTACGCGCCATTTTACGGAGGCTACCCGCAATCATACGGATGGAATCAGCCATACCTTGGGAATGGTTTTGGAAACAACTTCGGCGGATGGGGCTACCCGGGATTTTCTTACGGAAACGGCGGATACTTCAACCTTGGCGCAAGCTTCGGTTTCGGCTGGTAGAACGGTATCACAAACGATGCTATAATCATCGGGCATTTTTAAAATGCTTAGTTCTTTATGTATTAATATTCCCCTGTAGCTTGCGGTGGAGTGAGGCTTGGGATGGGACCCAAGCTGCAAGACCTTTTGAGATAGAATTGAGCATGCGAAAATTATATCCAAAAGGTGTACAGCTCCTGTAAGGAGGTCGCCGAGGCGACTGCCTACCGCGTAACAATTTATTTTGGCAATCATTAATGATGGTTACCAAATAGAACGTTACAAAAAAAATATTCCCCTGTAGCTCAGCGGTAGAGCAGTCGCCTGTAACATGAACAATGTTCAAATAGCAGCTTCCCGATCGAAAGACGGGTCGAAAAACGAAGTGAATTGACTGGAAATCCTGATCACACAGGATAATCAGCAGCCAAGCCCAGCCGTGAATCCAATAAGTTATTGAACTCACAACTGGGAAGGTTCAGAGACTATCTCGAAAGAGAGTACTCTCAGCCGTATTTTGTTTATAAAAAAATACGGCTAGGCGGAAGCGCTTCGCACCTTCCCTTTTTATTAAGAATGGTGATGATATAGTCCATACCCGCAGTAATGCGAGAATATATGTAAGCGATTGGTCGTAGGTTCGAATCCTACCGGGGGAGCAAAGTCGAACAAACATCCCTGAAAATAGGATTTTGTTCCGAAACATCAATGATATTTTCAGGTTCGAACTGTATGTTCTTCTGTTTTGCCGCACTTAGTCCATCAATTAGAGTTTGAAACTCTTCTGCGTTGGTAATACTCATTTTTTCTTCATTCCAGATAAGGTTCGATTTAAACTTCTTCAAAACAACTCGTTTAGCCTTGGTATCATCTGAAGAAAGAACATCCACGAAAGATTGTGTTAAATCAACAATTTCACGCATTCGTATTGACCAATCCTGTCTTTGTATTGATTGCGTTTTAAGCTCAGCAACTTCCCTATCAATTTTTTCAGCATCTTTTTTGTAATCATCGGGAGAAGTTACACCATCGTTTAAATACTGTCGTGCTCGGTCCTTGCGTGCAAGAAGCTGTTCAAGGTGACTTTTTCTTCCTTGTTCAATCGTTACAATGTGCTCTACTTCTCTATCTTTCATTTCTTGAATATTTCTCCTGCACCAATCCGCTAAAGCTGGCGATAGTTGAAGATTTTCCTTAACGTAGCTGATTAAGTAGTCAGTAATACAAGATTCTTCAATATATCGAGCTTTGAGTTTTTTCTTTCTACGACTGACGTTGTAATAGTAATGGTATGAGAGGTATTTAGGGCTCTTAATTTCTGCAAGTGTTTTGTTGCATTTAGGGCAACAGTCCTTGTTCTGGTAGGAGAATTTATATTTGCACTCGCAAATTAATTGAAGCTTTATATCTGGACCAATAAATTCACCGTAAGGAGATTTAATAAAACCACTATAAGGAGTTAAGTGCTCTTTTGTCTTTGGAACACTTCTATCTCCAAGCATTCTGCGTACCTTGTAATGTTCTGCCTCGGTTATCATTCGAGGTAATTCTGGAGCAAGCTCATATCGTTCTCCTCCATAGTAAAAGAAGCCTGCAAAAATAGGGTCTTTCAAAATTTCATAAATACGTGAGTAAGTAATAAATTTCCCACCAATTCTTTTACTCTTCCGTGTTGTGAACTTAACTTCATTTACTGCCCACTCATAGAGCTGTGTTCCGGAATAGCTTCCGGAAAGAAACATACTGAACATCTGTTTGATAATGTTAAACCGATCCTCATCTACTAACCACTTCCTATTTCCCTTTTCTTCGCTTCGATCATTTTTAAACCCAAGAGCCGCAAGACCATGTGGGTATCCCATGCTAGCTTTCTTTGCCTGCCCTCGTTTTACGTTTACCGAAAGATCTCGACTAAACTGATTAGCTGAACCAAATTCAACTGACATAAGGAGTGCATTTTCGTTTGGAAGATATACTTTAGTAGGAGTAATAATTGCTTTGATGATTCCTTTTTGAAGTAAGTCTATTATGAGCCCTCCATCAACCATGTTTCGAGCAAGACGGTCCAATTTCCAGCAGATAATTGCATTGATTTTTCCCTCATGTAGGTCTTTAATCATTCGCTTATAAATCTCACGCTCTCCGGCAAAATGTGCCGATTTTGCTTCTTCATACAATTCTGACTTCACTATTTCCCAATATGAAATTAGACGCTCTGCCTCTTCCTTTTGGGCTGGAATTGAAAGGACCTGTTTTTCTTCAGATTCTTGCGATTTCCTACAATAAATTCCTGGAATTAAATCTTTTATTTGGTTCCTGTCCATAATTGGTTATCTATATTATTTTAACTCATTTTTACGTAGCACCCGACCTTTCTGCCTATAATGCATGGCATACCGATAATTTATGTAACAATCTAGGTATAAATACTGACGGCCTCTGCCCTAGAACTCCTGCATATGGTTCATTCTCTGAAGTTCCCTCTCTTAGGCATCATATTTATTGACCATATGAGGTGCTTATTAATGGGCTGGGTGCGGTGTAGGTCGTCGAAACGCATTATTCCCAGCTTTCACATAAACACCCCATGTAGCCTTCATTTTCGTGTACATTGACCAATGTACCTTATTAAAGCGGTGTCTTTTTATCGCGAGTATTCACCAAAGTTCGCTGTGTAGATTGAATTGTCGAATCATTTTTTTTCCTGTTTAATAGACTCAACAAATAATGTAAGTAGAAAATCACCGATATTATTTATATCTGTATCAGATAGTTTTTGTGCGCCAGAATGACCTATTTCGTTTTGTAAGACAAAACGTAAATCATCAATCGCTTTTTGACTTAATCTTCTTATCTCTTCCACTGTTGTGTGCCTATTAAATAAACACAGAACAAAAAAGCCGAGCACCTAATATTAGGTTGTCTCGGCTTTTTTGTAAGGGAATACAACCTAGGTTAAATTAGGTTATATTCCCTTAGAGAAATAAGGAAACGTTGCACTGTTCTATAACTCGAATCGCTGTTTCTTGATGGTCACATAAAGCGCCCTCACAAGTTGCTAGAATTTGACTTTAAAAGTTCTGTAGCAAAACACCCACCACAACTGTAAGGTATTGGAGTACATATTGTTGTGAGGGATGTTTTACTCTCCAATACCTAATTTTATTTTAGTAAATAAAAATCAAATTGTCTATAAGTTGATTTAGAAATCAAGAAATCAAGTTTAATTAATCCTCAAAACCACCTAATAAAGCGATTATTATTCCCATAACAACAAGTGAAGCAATCGCTGTCCAGAAACCGCCCATTAATAATGCAATGATAAAAACAATTACGGCTAATATTCTCATGAATATATGAATAAAAAACTTCATTTTTAATCTTTCTTAACCAAACTATATTCCTTCGGTTTCTTTCCAGTAATCTTATGAATTACTTTATTAGCGATAGTACATCCAATTACTACAGCAATGATTAAAGGTATAAGTCCTTGAACAATAAGACCATTAACAATACCTATTACAATCAAAACAATAAATAACCCAACAATATAAGCAATGATTATTCTTCCTGTACTAGGCTTCTTAATATTTAACTCTTCATTCATAGTTTAATTTTTTGTTTAAAAACAATAAAACATTCTTTTAATAATTAAATGGGTTTTTGTATATAAAACGCAAAAAGCCCAACACGAAGGTGGTAGCTTGCGCTACCCATACCAGTTTCCCGGTATGACCAGTGACGGCAGACCCTTCGATGTTGGGTTCTTTGCACGTCACTGGTTTTTCTTCACCATGCCAGCCCTAGGGGCTGGTTTAGGCTACTTCGCTAAGTATTACACGAAAATATGAAGTTTTCTACAGATAGGTTTAAAAACCCAAAAACCCAAGAAATCCATATTTTCTTAGGTAGATAAGAGTCCGGTTTTTAAACCGGAAAACCCGATATTTTGGTTTAAAAACCAAAAAAACAATAACCCTTAAAAATTGATTTAGAAATCAATTAATCAGAAATTGGCTTGTAAACACAAATATAGCTATGATGCCAAATATGGAAAACTCTCCCACCCCTAAAACAATGTTTACTGATACATTTCCTGATGATATTACGTCTGACGAAGAATTAGATGTTATAAAAGCTCAATATCCAGATTACGATGATTATTATGTGGCGAGTGGTTCCATTAAGGAACGTAGAGAAAGTTTTGATGCAATGTATCAAATATACGCTCCTTATGCCGATAAACACTTTCTTTCCGATCTAAAAAAGCATTTCCATGAACGAACATGGGAAATGTATATTGGATATACCCTAATAAAAAATGGTGTCTCATTTACATCCACAAATAAAGGACCAGATATTCTTATTGAAACACCTGAAGGGAAAATATGGATTGAAGCTGTTGTTTGTAACAGTGGAGATGGCCCAGATCGTGTCCCAGCTATGATATATGGTGTAGCCTCAGATGTACCCGATGATGAAATGATTATCAGAATGGCAAATAGCCTTGATGCCAAATTTAAAAAATATCAAAAATATATTAATGAAGATATTGTGTCAGTAGAAGATAAATTAATCATTGCTGTAAACGCCGGTATTTTTAGCCACGTAGTTGATGGAGATATGCCACTTATTCTAAAAGCAATTTTTGCTATCGGATTCCGAACATTATCATTACCAATCGACGGAAAAGGACCAGTAAAACCAGGGATCTCGACTAGAAATTTTATTGAAAAGAAAAATGGAAGCAAGGTTGCAACCACTTTCTTTTTAGAAAAAGAACATGCTTCAATTAGTGCTGTTTTATATACCAGTAGAACAGTGCTTAATCAAGATGAGCCAGCTGGGACTAATATAATGGTAGTTCGTAATCCAATAGCTACTAATCCTCTCCCGGATGATGCGTTCCCATTTATGCATCAAATTATTACTAAAGGAGGCATTATAGAATTATGAAAACCTGCATTTATTGTAGATCGCAGAATCAATCTTTATTTAAAGGGGTTGAGCATCTTATACCCCAAAGTTTTGGTACTTTCAGCTCTGAGACTCCAACGTTAAAATGTGTTTGTGATGAGTGCAATGCTTTCTTTGCAAAAGAACTCGACCAAATACTTGCTCGTGACAGCTGGGAAGGTGTAGAGAGATACAAAAAAGGAATTAAATCCAGAGAACAAAGACCTATTAAGAGACTAAAATTTAGTCTCGAAAATACCCCAGAAATGGGCGAATTTGGCGGAATGGTTTTTGAAGGTGTTGATGCTACTACAGGAAAATTACTACATCCGAAAGGGCAATTTCATATAAAAAACATTAAAACTAAAAAATTTGATGTCTTCTTTACAGATGCAATAAAAAATATAAAACTTGATGATGAAACGTATGGAGTAAAAGGCACGAGAGAAACAAAAATATTTGCAAATTCTGAAGAAGAACACCAAGCTGTTTTTGATGAAGTAAGAAAAATTATTCCGACTTATAAAATAAAAGAAAAATTTCAACCTCCATTTATTCAAGGTAGAAAAGATGATGAAGTAATTGAACTTCCAATTTGGATTGAGGGAACTATTGATCATCCTATAAAAAGAGGATTAATAAAGATTCTTCTAAATTTTTCAGCTTACTATATTGGAAATGAAGAAGTTCTTAAGTCGGAATGGGATAAAGCAAGAGACTACGTTAGACTTAATTCAGAACCAATCTTGGGTAAAGCTGATACTAAACCTTTCTGGGGAGATGAAACAGAAGTAATGCGTCTCCCAAATGATAGCTTTAATATTCTTGTTGAGAATAAAGGTAAAGATGTAATAGGAAAAATCCAAATATATAATTTTTATACCCACACCTTTATTCTCGCTGAGAATCACAGTATTCCTATAGGAAAAGAAAAAGCTATGCGCTTTACTAAAGGAAAACCTCCATACCGCGCAGAAAAAAGAACAGTGTTTTAAATATTAATTAAAAACCACCTTTTTAGTTATTTTTATGAAGCTACTAGAAATATTTAATACTCGGGAATTAGCGACAATAGTATGGGTCATTATTTTATTTGTATATCTTATCCGAAAACCAGAAATTCGCTCTAGTTTACTGCGATTTTTAAAAAGTGTTTTTAAATTATGGAAAATAGTGCTTAGCATGATTATCTACATCATTTTCTGTATTTTTATTTTGCACAAAATGTCGTTCTGGAATATGGATTTACTTAAATTAACAATTTTTTGGTTTTTTGGTTGGGCTTCTGTAATGTTTATAAACCTCAACGATATACAAAAAAATAAAAGTTACCTCAAAAAAGTACTAGTTAATATTTTAGGGTTAACAGTTGTTATTTCATTTATCACAAATTTCTATACATTTCCCTTTATAGCTGAACTGATCCTTTTACCAATCATTACGATCCTTTTAGTATTCACAGTTATGCCTCAAATTAAAGGCAACCTAAAAGTAAATAGACTCATAAACCAAGTACTAATTGTTTTTGGACTTATTGTATTAGCTATTAATATAAAGAGAGTAATATGTAATTTCCAAACTTTCTCCTCTATGAACACTCTACTAGAATTTCTTCTACCAATAATCCTATCCTTAATGTTTTTACCGTATCTTTATTTACTATTCCTTTATTCAGAATGTGAACAAAAGAAAATAAAGGGTAAATAATATTCCGAAGATCTGTACATAAGGCGGAGTTCTTCTGGTAATTTGTTACAATCTAACCTATGCCAACAGAGGCTCATTTTACGCTATACCTCGATGAAACTGGGGATCATCTTCTTTACTCAGAGGAAGAATACCTTCAAAATTCAGAACTAGAAAGTCATTGTACTCTCTTAGGCTACATCCTTCAAAATGACGTTAAGCCTATTGTAAAAGAAGGACTCAAAGCCTTGAAAAGAGAATTTTGGAAGACGGATGAAGTTATATTACATAGTGTAAAGATACGTCATAAACAAGGATGCTTCGCTTTGTTTCATTACATACCTGAAATGTATGAGAAATTTAAGGTTCGATTAATGGAGATTATTAAACTATCTAACCCCGTGATTGTATGTAGTTCACTAGACAAGCGATTATGGATTAAAAAATATCCAAGGAAATACTACTTTAAAGACGATCCTTATGATCAGGCATTTATTTTTCTTCTGGAAAAATATGCGCGTTTTCTTAACGATCAGAAATACGACAAAGTGGTTGGTCGAATATCTGTTGAAAAAAGAGATCCCGCCAGAGACAAATCGCTAAGAGAGACATATACGAGCGTAAAGAGAAATGGTACTCAATTTCGCAATAAAAACTTTTTCGATAAACTCTCGGATAAAATGGATTTTGACAGTAAAGGATTCAATATTCCCGGTTTGCAATTGAGTGACTATTGTTCATATCCTTTTTATATAAACCATAAATTTCCTACTCGAGATAATAAATTATATGAACTACTTAAGACATATATTTATAACTGTGGACATAAAAAATGGCCCTAAAAAACACAAAAGAGCTCGTATTGAGCTCTTTTGTGACCCCTCATTCGAAGGGAAAATATCACTGAATGATACCTTTTAATTATATATTAAAGAACAATCTTGTATACATAGTTATTAACAGTCCATCAACGTTCGGAACAAACTCAATGGATAGAAATAAAACCATCATCATAATGCTCTTTAAATTTAATTAAGTTAGTGTCATCAAGTTTGTTTTGAGAAATATACAATTTTGCCGCCTCGATTATGTCTTTACAAAATGTATGAATATTGATTATCATTTTTCGTGGCTGTATAACTCCTTTATTATAATTACCTCCCAAATAACCGAAATGAGATGAACTTTTTTCCGTTAAAACCACAAATTTATCAAAAACGTCCTTAAAATACTTCTCATCTTGAGTTGTTACATCGTCAGTTCCCTGGTGTAGAGCAGCACATCGAAAAGCCCAACAAATTTTCCCGGGAATGCCTCTACTTGCATATGTAGGCATATTTTCGTTAAACCATTGTATATATTTCTCTCCTAAACCCCTCTTTCCTTCTTTTATTGAAACGCATATATCTGGAATTGTTAAGGCAATAAATAATGCTCCGAAGAAGGCTTTATTTTCTAAACATATCTCAATTGAATCACCCAATTCATTCATAAACTAAGATTTAACTATCTTCTTTTTTATTGAATCAACAAATAGGCGGAATGCAGGACGGTTCTCTTTATCGTAAATAATCTTTACTCCCAGTAAGTGGCCTTTATCACAAGAGAGATCTTTTTTTGAGATAGAAACTTTTGGCTCAATAATCCTATCATGGTACATACGGCGAAGATTGCCTGGACCATCTTTTTGATAGTGGCAAATGTGAGCTCCGCATTTCTCGCATGAGATAGCGAGCAGCCGGGAGTACCCGCCTCTTACCTTCTTATATCGATCATTCTTGAAGCTATTCTTTTTCACGTCGTGAGTATAGCATTCCGAACATCCTCCAACGTTCGGAGCCATCAAAAAACAGCTCAAATACAGGGCTGTTTTTTGTTGCCCCAGTAGGGTTCAGAACTCAAATTTGTTACTATGATAGTAATGAAAAAGTTTATTATTTACACACTACTGTCAGTATGTCTTCTCATAGTATGCGGATATGGTTTGCTTCAAGTTAGCAAATCCCGCACCTTTCAATTCTTTGGTAGCATTGTAAGTCGGGTTGATACTGAAGAAAAAGTAATTGCCCTTACATTTGATGATGGACCAGAAAGTTATACCAATGAGATATTGAGTGTGCTTAAAAAGAAACAAGTAAAAGCTACGTTTTATGTAATTGGTGAGAGATTGCAAGAAAACTTAGAGATTGGAAAACGTATTACAGACGAAGGCCACGAATTAGGTAATCACTCGTATACTCATCAGCGATTTTTATTCAAATCACAATCCTTTATTGATAGCGAGATACAAAGAACTAATCAACTTATTCGTGAGACAGGATATGGAGGAGCTATCACGTTTCGCCCGCCATATGGGAAAAAACTATTCGGGCTTCCGTGGTATCTAAATAAACACAACATTGAAACCATTATGGTTGATGTTGAACCCGATACCTATGGAACAACATCCGACTTTTTTGTTGAATATACAGTTGCTAATACAAAAGCGGGTTCTATTATTTTGCTTCATCCATTCTGTGAGACCTGCATCGAACAAAGAAAAGCTGTTCCACTCATAATAGATGCACTAAAGGAAAAGGGTTATACCTTTGTTACTGTTTCTGAGCTACTTTCTAAAAGATAAGTTTAGAGAAATCAGTTCTGAAGTTTTGCCTCAGGAAATATCTCAAAAATCTTAGAAAACTCAATATCTCTTTTGATTGCAGTCCAGTTGAGAGTTCTGAACTCGTCCACTAGAGGGAGCAAATATTTGACTTATTTATATTTTATGCTATTATAAAAATAATAGTGTTCTTTGTTGTTTTTATAGGTTCATAGCTAAAAGTTACTTAAAACTTTAGGTATTTTTTAGCTATGACCACGGTGGTCTAGTTCCCGCTTACGGACAGTAAGCAAAAACGGGCTATCAGCCTATAAATAAATCAATATGAAATACAACGAGTTTAACCTCGGTCAGATTGAAGCTGTCTTCAACAAGCTTGGAGGAGTATACGGTGTAAAACGTTTTCTCTCTGGTCAAACGGAAGTAAGAGCAATTCCTAAAAGCTTTCTCTGGTGGAAAAAAGTTACTATAGGAAAATTTAATTCTATAGGAGAAGTGTGGCGGGCGCTTACTGAAAAAGGTGTGGAATTAAAAGAAGGTATTCCATATGGCTCCAAAAAATGTGCCCTACGACATCGCTCGGTAACTATGTTAAACAGCCCATTGTTTACCCTAGCCAAGGTAGAAGAAGAAATCGAACTTGTATCAGTAAAATTAAAAGATTTAGGTTTCGTAGATAGTGGTTTTGTACCAAAAAAGGAAGTTCTTAAATGGGCTTCACAAATTGGATTAGAACCCTGTCCTGCAGAAGTAGTAATTGACCTGCTTTTAAATCACCAACTCGAAGAAACAAGAAGAAAAGATGTTCAAATTGTGATGGAACCTATACGTGTCGCAGATGACCATCTGAACTTCAGGTTAAGAGAAGATGGTGGGTGTGGGGCGTTACTTTTAGATTGGGATGTTTCTGATAAATTTTCCGACTTTGAGTGTTACGTATTTCGTTTAGTAAACAAATAACAAAACAAGACCTCACGCAATAACTATGTGTGAGGTTTTTTAGTTCTGAAGTATCATCAAAGGAAATACCTCAAAAATCTTAGAAACTTCTAAATCTCTTTTAATTGCAACCCAGTTAAGAGTTCTGAACTCGTCCACGAGAGGGAGCCATTTTTTGAAGCTTATTTCGTAACAGTTAATTTTGATACCCAAATAGGGTTCAGAACTTTACATAAGAAAAGCCCGCCATTACTGACGAGCTTTTTTTGTTTTTAATCGTTGATTACTTGGTTTGCAACTTCCACACTTTTGATGTTTCCATTACATTACCTTTCCTTGTGCGTGTATTGTAATAAAATGCACGCTTCTCGGATTTACCCTCATCAACTGAGTTAGGTAATCCTTGAATAAGGAACTCTCCAATCCAACTTTCACCTGAACCATCTTCAGGACCTGCGAGATGCACGGTAGCATTAAACTTTTTCCCAATATCCATTGTGCTTTTTATAGCGCTGGTGTTAATGGAGAACTGGATTGTCTTTTTATCAAAAAGACTGGCTTGTAGGTCATACTTCGATGGACCATTTGTGATTGCACATAATCCTTCAGGAAGTAGTGCTGTTTTGGATGTGATTACCATAACGATAATTGTTTATTTTGAAGAACAGTGAGGTTACGACCCTCGATTACGTTGCTGAATAACTCAGTCTTGTTTACATTGTAGCATACTACAAGATAAAT
This sequence comes from uncultured Candidatus Saccharibacteria bacterium, assembly GCA_964573395.1. Classification (GTDB taxonomy): domain Bacteria; phylum Patescibacteriota; class Minisyncoccia; order Phycocordibacterales; family UBA9973; genus DATIBQ01. Next base: position 53,000 of record CAZNJI010000005.1, read on the forward strand.
GTCAATATATAGCCAATTTACTAGTTCTGAAGTGCCATCATCGGAAACATCTCAAAAATCTTAGAAAACTCCAATTCCCTTTTGATAGCAACCCAGTTAAGGGTTCTGAACTCGTCCACTAAAGGGAGCTAATACTTGACTTTTCTATATTTTTATGCTATTATATATTTGTAATAGTACTTTGAGATACTTGGTTATTTAATGTTGATTTTGTTGGGTTTTCTGTGTTCCCTGCTTGGGATTATAGACAACTCAATAATTTCTAACAATTAAATAAACAAAAAAATGAACAGTTATCAAAAAAGTGAAAGGGTTACAAAAATCCTTTCTATATTTTCAATTGTGTCGTTTGTTATCGCCATTATTTCGTTTGTAATTTATGCCTTCGTTGGACGAAAAACATTCGACACTATCGCCGTGACTGGTTTAACAGCGTTCATGCTGCCCATTCTGGTGCTGCAAGTCGCCATGCCAGCAAACTTCCACATCTTTGGAACAAAAGGTATAGGGATCCCCTGGTCGCTATTTTTCTTCCTGTTTATATTCCCGTTCGCTGACCTGTGGTTCTTCTCTGGGTTAAGCACTTTATTCAACATTATTCCTGATTATCACTCTGTGATGAACGGATCAATGAAAGAACTGGTGCGTAATCAAGCCATGACAGAAGCATGGACATACATCGGGAGTATATATGTGGGACTAATTAGTATCGGCCTGCTGTTAAGAAAAAAACAAAAAGAAAAAATTGTTCTGGGATAACAAACAACCCGCCAACACGGAAACCCGTTCGTTGAGCGGGTTTTCTTTTTGTTTAGTTCTGAAGTACTACCACTGGCAACAACTCAAAAATCTTTGAAAACTCCAAATCTCTTTTGATGGCAGTCCAATTCAGAGTTCTGAACTTGTCCAAGAGAGGGAGCAAAGTAAAAAAGACCTTTTCAGGTCTTAGGTTGATACCCGCTCCATTTAGTTTTACTTCTTGCATTTAGCACGATGACGCGGACAAGAAAACTGCTTGGAACTAAAAAAACTTCGCGAACAGTTAAAAGTCCCTCTATTTTATAATAGTCGGAGCGACTGCCTCAACTAAAAACAAACTTTTGCTTTAACTATAGGAGAGTTTGAACCTATAGCATCCCCAAGGATTAACTTTGCTTGGAGAACCACAAATTTTTAAGCGGATACCGTTCTTGGTATGTATTCTCTCTTCTTCATTATACTAGCACGTTCCCCCCCCCGCCGAATGGCAGGATAAACTCCAATGTTCAGAGCTCCTAAAAATCTTAAACCAGCAACACTGCGTTGGCCCTATTTTGAGAGGATGCTATTTCCTTCATTCATGTAATCAAGCGCTTCAGCATAGAGCGGAATTGCTGTCTGGATATCGCCCAAATTTTTATACTCATCAGCCTTTCCTTTCATCTCTACAGACTGGAGGTGCAGCTTTTGAGAACGATCTAAAATGTCAGATTCATACTTTCTATTTTTTGTTTTTTCTGCATATTCTCGCTGTTCTTTTTCTATGCTTTCAATAAGAACTTGAATTTCCTTATCGCTATCTTCTATTCCCTCTTCCGTAAAGTCTTTAATGATCTGCTCAGCCTCATCTCGCACCGATTCTTCTTCTGCAATAAGTTTTCCGCGAAGAACATACAGTGTTTCAGAATCATCGCCGTCTTCATCTACTTCCTCTAGGATTTCCACGTGCGTAGAAAGAGTGGTTCCTAGTTCAGATGAAAGCGTCAGCGCCTTTCCTTCTTCTCCGGAATCCTCCAATTTCTGAATATGGCCTGAAGCTTTTTTCCGTAAGAGAGTAGTTTGTTCAACTAGTGAGGTAATAACCTCGTCTTGGTCGGTTTCGGATAGGCGCTCTTTTTTAACCACCTTTTCAGCCTCTTCGAGCCTTCGGTCAACAAGTTTCGTTGCGTGCTTAATTTTTGATTCAGTTGAAAGAGAGAATGCTTCAGTAACCTTCTCATTAACTCGAGTCTTCACTGGATACAAATAGTCTCCCGGGATAGTTTGCTCTGCAGCAGCTGAAACCGACCCCACCGTTACCACAAGGAGTAGCGCGACCACAACACCCGATCGGAAAAAATGATGCGCCCAATAGCGCGCATGGCGCGTACCGCGTTTTTGAGAACCTGCCATGGTAATAGAGGCCTTCATTTGGCTTTTTTCAAGACGACTCAGTCGTATGTGTTCTTTGGTTGTATGAAATTTATGGTTTTCCATGGTGTCCTCTTTGTTCTATTATTTTCCTGAGCCTGTGCAATGCTCGGTGAATTCTCACTGATACAACATTTGCTGTCTCATGCAGCAAGTCAGCTATTTCTTTTACTTCATATTCATCAACATATCGCAATGTGAGCACCTCACGATACTGAGGAGGAAGATGCTGAAATATTTCAATAATCTCTTGCGCTTCCCGCTTCAGCAGTTCTTGTTCCCCATCGGTTCCTGGCTCTAATCCTTCTTTTTGCAAATCTTCGATTGAGACACTTTCTTTTCTATCCCGCCACTCATTTACAAACAAATTATGAGCGATAGTATAGAGAAATTTTTTTGGGTATTCAATGTGTTCTCCTTTTTGGAGCGTTTTCCACAATCGCATAAAAACCTCTTGCGTCAGCTCCTTTGCCCGAGCCCGATCTGAGATTTTAAAAGAAATATGGCGGAAAATTGCATCCGAATATGCTTCGAAGTACTCGTTGAAACGTTCATGCTGGACTTGCTGTTCATTCATACTGACACGGGGGCGAATCGATTCTTACACCCTATAGCATACACCACTACTGTAAGATTATGCTTTTTGAGGTGTCAGTAGTTATGTACCTAGAAATAATAATTATTACCAGGAAAATATTATTCATTAAATGAGAAAAGTATTATGAAAATGAAACTAGCATTACCGCTGTCTGGCATACTTGCATTTCTGCTGTTATTCATCGGAATACCGAACGCAGACGCCTATATGCACACAGCGACATTAAAAACCGGGTCAAGAGGCTCGCAAGTTGTCGAGCTGCAAAAGACCCTGAACGCCAACGGATACACCGTATCGTTCTCTGGGGCCGGCGCTCCGGGAATGGAAACTTCCTATTTCGGCATAAAAACAAAAACTGCCGTTATGTCATTCCAGTCAGCTCAAGGGCTTGTCTCGGATGGCATTGTGGGGCCGATAACTGGAACACGCTTAGCGGCACTGGGTACACCAGTGGGGCCTATCCCAAATCTTCCTCTGGGATGTAGCTCGATTATCGGGTACAGCCCGCTCACCGGAGTGAAATGTGATAGCACAACCACTACTCCTCCAGTAACCCAGCCTGATCTTTCAGGCAATAACGGAGTGATTCACCAGTTCAGCGAACTTTCTCCGTACAGCAACGAGGAAGTAGCTGAAGGGCAAAAAGATATTCGCGTAGCTGGATTTGAAATTGAAGCTTCACGTGATGGAGACATAGAAATTCAATCAGTGCGCCTGAGCTTCGACCCGGCGGGAAATACCGGCTCGAATCGCCTCGATCGGTATATCGACTCAGTATCTCTGTGGATGGACGACACACGAATCGCAACTGCTCGGGTAGATGATTTCTCACGAGGCAGCGGCAACGTGTACTCTCGAACAATGTCTATCAATAAAGCTATTGTTCGATCCGGCCAGGAACAGAAATTTTATATTACCGTTGATGCAGTACGAAACCTTGACTCTGCAGATATTAGCGGAGACTCATGGACAGTTGATGTTGAGAGTGTTCGCTACAAAGACGGTCTCGGTGTAGTAACCACCGACAACAGAACGGGCGATATGAACAGCATGGATGTGCCGATTAACTTCGTCACCTTCAGTTCTGCGGCAGACACGAACCTTAAAATCAGCCTTGCTTCAGATAACCCCGAAGAAGGATTGGTCATTGTCAGAGACAATAGAACGACAGATGGTGTACTTCTATTGAAAGGTGCGCTCAAACTCGAAGGTACTTCAGATGTAACCATAGAAGAGCTACCGGTAACCTTTACGGTTTCTGGAACTGCTGCAAATGTTGACGCAGTGCTAAACTCAGCAACTCTTATTATTGGCAACGAAGAATACACCGAACGGGTTTCTACCACCGGAACAACCGCAACCGTAATCTTCGATAGACTGGATTATGAAATGCGTGCCGGAAGAACGGTTGATTTCAGCATTGTTGCTGAAATGAACAGACTTCGACCAGGCATATTCGAAGAGGGAGATACTATCAAGGCTGAAATATCTTCAGCAAACAGAGACCTCATCGAAGTTGAAAATGAGCGCGGAGATGATCTTTCTAATGCAGATGAAAAATCAGGTACCGCTATCGGAAAAACGATGGAGTTGCGCAAAAGCGGTATCATGCTCTCTCTTGTGTCAACGAATACCTCATCAGTTTCTGGCGATTCTGCAAACGATGACATCGGAACGTTCAGAATTAAGTTCAAAGTAAAAGCGCTCGGTGAAGATGCATACATTTCTTCCCTGGGCACTACTGACGGACTTACCTATCTCGTCGATAAAGCAGGAGAAATCGTAGCCTCAGGAACAACGGCAATAATCACTAACAATACCAGTTCTTCTCTCACTCCAGCGGGTAACTACCGCATTAATGAAGGAGAAGAAGAAACGGTAGAAGTTATGATTATGATCCAGCTTCCAGATGCAGGCACAGCCGGACTCTACCGAGGAAGTTTAACGGGGTTAAAATGGGATACTGACGACGATGCTACTCCCGACAATAACTACACGTTCAATCTTGATCAATTCAGAACTCCTTATATGATATTAAACTAATAAGGAATGCAATAAAAAAACCACCCCCGAGGGGGTGGTTTTTTGCTTTCTTCGATGCTACTGCTTCTTCATCAGAACCGCAAATACGATGAAATAGATAATGTGTTCATCGACAAGCGGATTGGTTTCAGGCGGAAAAGCGGCAAAGTACATTAACGCCATCAGTGCCATGCCGGCAATGCTTCCCCATTTCACAAACCGGTTCAACAGAAGCGTGATCCCAATAAACAGAAGCCCAAGCATAAAGAGCCAATCGATAACCGGCATCCCCGCAAGGCTTTGAAAGAATTCAACGAACGGCCCTTTGGTACCATTCATCAGAAATCCTGTTGTCGGCGATCCGCCATTCAGCCATGCCTTCTCAGGGCTGGTGGCAAACCCTAACCCAAACAGCTTATCGAGAAAGGCCCACAAGAATATGAACGCCATCGCGACTCGCAGATATATAATTTTTTTCATATTCATATTGTATCAAATAGGAAGGCCTGGTGTGCTACAATTTTCCCCGTGGAATCGGCAGCGAAAAAGACTTGGGCCTCCATTTTTATTGCGATGCTCATTATCGGCATCGGATTCGGAGGATACAAATACCATCTGCTCAACCAAGAACTGAAAGAAACGAAACTCGAACTTGAAACGCGGCTCGAGCAGCTTGGCATTGCGCTGAACGCTACCGAAGAAGAGAAAGAGCAGCTTCGAACGGTACTGCAAGATGAGCAAGCAAGAAGCGAGGCGCTGGGAGAAGAGCTTGAAGAGACAACCGAAGAAAAAGAGAAGCTCGAAAAATTGACCGAACTTGACCCTGAACTATTAAAAAAATATTCGAAGGTATATTTTTTAAGCGAGCATTACGTGCCCGAGCGGCTCGCAGAAATTCAGGCCGAATACGTACTGCCGGCCGGACGGAAGATTTCAATTCATGACGACGTTGCGCCGTTTCTTGCAGACTTGCTTGAAGAAGCAACCGAAGACGGGCTGAACCTCCGCGTCGTTTCAGGCTATCGCTCGTTCGAAGAGCAGAAAAACCTTAAATCATCGTACGTGGTTACCTACGGCGTTGGCGCAAATCGGTTCTCTGCCGAGCAAGGTTACTCGGAACACCAGCTTGGCACGACGGTTGATTTTGGAACCGTAGCGCTTCCGTATGCAAACTCAAAATTCGAAACGACGCCGGAGTTTGCCTGGCTGGTAGAGAACGCCGACCGATTCGGCTTTACTCTTTCGTATCCGAAGAATAACGCCTACTATAAATATGAGCCGTGGCATTGGCGTTTTGTCGGCCGGGATCTCGCTGATGACTTGGCAGACGATGGAACATACCTCTACGATCTCGATCAGCGAGAAATTGATTCTTACCTGCTCGAAATATTCGATTGATTAGCGCACTTCCGAAGGAACGTCATCGCAGGAAACTCGCGGCAAGGTTTCGGTGAAAGAAACCGCATCCCTATCAACATAGCGGTATATGCCTTCCGTTTCTGCCAAGTCTCCCCACCCAACCGATGCACCGTCGGCAGTAACGGAAACAATCCGCTCTTCCTGCACGCTCGTACCTTCAGCGTAGTAGCTGTGCACGACTTCAAGAACTATTTTTGAGCCGTCTTGGCGCCAGATTCCTTTGAATGGCCCAACCAGTTTGTCTTTTTCAGCTGGAAGCAGATGGTAGACTCCTAAAGCGCTTTGGTCGGCAGAGAGTACGGCTTGCAGGTACGCATAATCGTTTCCGGCGGGCGTTTCAATCGTTCGGAGGAAACAGAGATTCTGCGAGGCACCTTGGGACAAATCGCGTAAGCGGTTCTGTTCGCGCGTTTGGCGGGCAGAAACGGCAAAGCCGACAAGGAAAAGCACGAGCACAAAAAAGAGAAGTTTCTTCATATACCGCATTCTAGCAGAAAAATGGGAACTGCAATCTCATAAGAACAGTAGACAGGATTGAAAAGCTATATTTGAGTAATATAAAGCCTATGGGCATCGTCTATACTACACGTATGAAAACAGGAATTGTCATTACCATTCTTTTGGCCCTTGGGGCGCTCATTCTTGCCACCTCTGTGCTCAAACCGGATTCGGCTAAAAACGTTACCGATTTTACGAGCTGTAGAGAAGCAGGATACCCCATCCTCGAGTCGTTCCCCGAGCAATGCACGACGCCGGACGGCAGAACGTTTACAAATACCGACCAAGTCCAGCCAGTGCCTGGAGTAACCGGAAAAGAAGATTTAATCGTGGTGAACGTACCGGTTCCAAGCCAGCCGATTACCAGCGGATTCATTGCATCCGGGCAGGCGCGCGGCGGATGGTACTTTGAGGGAAGCTTCCCGCTGACCCTCGTTGACGCTGACGGAAAAACCCTTGCACAAACCTACGCAACGGCGCAGGGCGAATGGATGACACAGGAATTCGTTCCGTTCATTTCCCAACCGATTACCTTTGCACAGCCGGCAACCGCTACTGGCACGCTCATTTTCCATAAAGACAACGCTTCAGGCTTGCCTGAGCATGACGACGAACTGCGAGTGCCGGTGCAATTTGGCGCGACAAACCAGCGCTCCGTTCAGCTGTATTTCTACGATGACTCGAAAGACCTCGACGCGCAAGGCAACGTACTCTGCAGCAGTAAGGGGCTCGTGGCAGTTTCGCGCAGCATTCCAAGTTCGGCTACTCCGATTCAAGACGCCGTGAAAGCGCTCCTCGGGCAAGGACCGACTGCGGCTGAAAGAACCCAGGGGCTCGAGAGTGAGTTTCCGCTTTCAGGGGTAACGCTCCAAAGCGCGAACCTCACCCCGGCAGGAACTCTGACGCTCGCCTTTGCGGATCCGCAGAATAGAACCAGCGGCGGCAGCTGCCGGGTGGGCATTCTGCGGGCGCAAATTGAAGCGACCGCCAAGCAGTTTCCCGAAGTAAAAACGGTGGTTTTGGCTCCGGCAGCCATTTTTCAGCCTTAACCGTTATCCACTGCTCTAGCCTGAAATCTGTGGTATAGTGCTAGCATGTGGGTTCCCCTCCTTATTTTGGGCGTGGTTCACACTTTAATAAAATAGTTAACTATATAGTTTGAAGTTTATATATGAATAAAAAATTATACGTTGGAGGAATTTCGTTCCAAGCGTCTGAATCCGATCTGAACGATCTTTTTGCAACGATTGCGCAGCCGGTTTCTGCTAAGATCATCAGCGATCGAGAAACAGGCCGGTCTCGCGGATTCGGATTCGTTGAGATGCCTTCTGAAGAAGATGCTCAAAAAGCAATTGATCAGCTCAATGGAACCGAACAATGGGGGCGAACCATTTCAGTAAGCATTGCGCAGGAAAAGCGCGATAATGGCGGATTCGGCGGCGACCGAAAGCCTTTCCAAAAGCGTTTCTAGCAACTGTTTTCTTGGCCAGAAAAAAATCCCTGATTTCAGGGATTTTTTGTTTCCGAATCATGCCGTGATTCAATCAGCTTATGCTCAAGCTCTTTTATTTCTTTGAGCTCCGCTTCCAGGATTTCGCTGGCGTGTTCGAGTTTTTCAATTTTCTCGGCTACTTCTTTTTTCGAATCATTCCGCCCGATCCGAAAGAGCGCGCGGTAGCGCTGGCGCAGCAGAACGTAGAGCGTTACTGCAATAATAAGCGCTCCTAAAATGATGGCGCCGATAATCAGCCCCGTTTCCCCTTCTCCAAACCAGCGCACGCCCAGCTTCGTCTGCTCCGGATCGATGTTAATCCACTTTTCAGTTACCGTATTCCGATCAACGGTGGCAACCTGCGAATATCCCTTTTCCAAAATGGATTGCAGAATCGTTTTGTCGGAAGTCATGCCGAACGAGAGTTGGTAATAAAATCCGGTAGAGCCCGCAATGCGCACGGCCGAGAGCGCTTGTCGCGACAGAAAATAAGAAAGCGAGGCAACATCAAGGATTGCGGCATCAACGTCTCCCAAGGCAAGCTGCTGCAGCGCAATTTCGTCATCGGTAACCTGGCTGAGCACCACCCGAGGGTAGTTTTCACGAATAAAATAGGCCGCCCCCGAATTGCTCGTTACCGCCACTTGTTTTCCCGAGAGCTCCGAGAGTTCAACGTCCTTCTTTCCCGAATCGCGCCGAACGACAATGACTGCCGGAACTGAGATATAGGGCTGGGTAACAATGAGCTCTTCCTGTTCGGCGTTGGCACTATCGACGCGGGCAATAACGTCCCCGCGGCCTTCGAGAATATCGTTTCGTATCTGCGCCCGAGAGCGAGCAGGCAAATAAACAATCTTTGCTCCAATCTGTTCGGCAATCAATTCAAGGTAATCGATCGAGAGTCCGGCGGGCGGGCTGTTCGGGTTCGTTACGTAGACGAACGGCGGAGCGTTTTTCTCAGGATAGACGACAATCGTATTATTGCGAGAACGAAGCCAGAGCCGTTCTTCTTTCGAGAGAATGTCCACCTGAGCAAAGGCAGCCGACCATCCAGTAGCTAAAAAGAAAACGAGGGATAGCGCCCACACTCGAGTCTTTTGCTTTTTCATCGTACCAATCAGTATATCACGAAGAGAAGTATGTCCGTCAGATTACTCTCGAAGATTCTTAATTGCTTCGTCGAGTGCGCGATCGTTTCGCAACAGATCGTGGCCTTGTACGTCGAGTTTTTCTTCTTCAAGTCCGAATTGCTTTTTCAATACGCGCATTTTTCTGAATGAGTACCACGGAATGAAGTAAATGACGACGATGAGCCCGACAACCGGAATCAGAAGTGCCAACACGTTAATGAGGATTACCAAAAACCTGACAATCGGACTGTCGGAAACGAGCAGGCGCGCACCAAGCCCCGGGCGTTCGGTGTTGGTTGATTGGTCAACCAAGAATGGCGTTGCGCTGTACACGCCGGCAAGCAGATTGCGTTCGGTCGTATATTCGAAATTTCCTTCAGCATCGTTTTCGACATACGCGTTTGGCGGGCTGATTCGTTTCGTCTGAAGCAGTTGAATGAATCGTTCGCCGAGCGATTTCTGATCGGCCCCCTCGAATACTAGCTTTGTCATTGCGTTCGGTTCCCCTTTTCCGCGAACGTACATGGCTTGTCCAGTTCCGATCTCAGGAGAATATTCGGTAATAACCGGCAAAGCTGGCAATTTTCCCGGCACAACTGCAACCGGTAACGTGGGCTGCACTGGTATCGTAATGGAATCTTTCTCTGGCGTTACTATGGCGACAATCGCATCTTGCCCCGCTGAAGCTAAGAGATTTGTCCCTTTGCCGTCGTTTGCAAGAATTGATCCGTCGACAAAGTGGATTGCAGCCTTACCGGTCGATTTTGCCTCAAAGGTAACCTTGAAAGCCGTGCCGGCCGACCCTTGGTACCCCGGATTGAGAATAACACCTTCAAACGGTATGCGGTTTGATAATCCTTCCGGTTCTTTGGTCCAGAAATTAATAATGCTATCACTTTGGCTCACCGCAACAAGATTGAGAAGATTCGTAGGAAAGAGGAGCGTGCCGGAAATCGCATTGATGGCCTGATCAACCGAGCGAACCTGTACCGTTACCGTAAACTGAGTGCCGGCCGATACCGAAGCAGGCGCACCGGTAATCGAAAAAGATGCGGTTTGGGCGAACGCAACACTGGGGATAGTAAGGAAGAAGAGCAGTATTAAAATTCTTACGACGCGTCTCATCATACGCTACCGTTTTATTATACGAATTAGTACCGAAAGAAGCACGAGGAATAATAGCAATGACACCACAATCGGCCATGAGTGGATAGCGCCAGGAATTTCCGCCGTACCAACGGCTGCATTGCCGGCGTAATCAACCGCTCGTACCGTTACTCTATAGCCAAACACCGATCGCGGCAATTGGTACGGGCTCTGCGCTTCTTGCCACTCGTTATTGCCAATTTTAACTTGGTACGATGCAACGCCTGAATCTGCATCAGTGGTCATAAATGAAAGGAGCGGCGGCGTACCTCCTTTGCGATTTCCAGGAATATAGAGCGGCATAAAAAGCTCCGGCGGGTTCGTATCTACTTCATAGGCCGATGCCACTTCACCTCCTGAAACTGCTTGCAGCGTTATCCCCTTGCCGGTAGCAGTAAGCGCTGTTCCTTGGCCATCGTGCGCGTAGAGCACTGAATCTGCAATGGTAAGCGAAAGCGGGCCAGGGGTTTTGGCCGTAAAGAACAGTGTTACCAGTTTTAAGGATTTCCTCGTTCCTGCTTGCTGATCATACACTTTATCTATCCCCCCTGGAATCACTCCAGCAAAGCTGACGGTGTTGCCACTTACTTTCGGCGGTTCAACCCACATGCGAATCGCTGCCCCCGCTTCTTGATACCCCGAGAACGAAACCTGGTCGGGATGAAACGATACTGAAACCGACACCGAATTAACCGGCACGTCGCCCGCTTCCACTATCACGGCAACTGGTATGCGAGCACCAACACTCAAGACATTCGCTGGAGACTCAAGCGAAACGGTTGCAGCAACAAGCGAAGCTGCCTGCGAGCAGAGCACCATGATGCTGATAAAAAGTAATGTAGCGTATTTCATATTTATCCAGTCCAATAAAACGCAAGGATGCTAAAGTCTACTAAGTTCACAATACCATCTTTATTCACATCAACGGATTCTGGCGGATTCGGCTTTAAGTACCAGTATGCCGCGATCGAAAAATCTTTGATATCGACTCTTTTGTCTCCGTTGTAATCACCCGAAATTTGGCCTGGGATTCTTCGCTCTACCGTTCGGTTTCCCATAATGAGTTCCATCAAAATGCTCTGGCGAGGATCATCCTGATAGCGTACCTGTATGCCGTATTTCCCGTTAGGATAGCTAACTGTCTCAAGCACGTACTGGTACTTTCCGTCGGCGGAAGACTGTACACCAACACTCTGCACTGCTGGCCCGCCTATTCCCAATACCAATTCTCGGTTTGGAATTGCTGATCCGTTGATGATAACTTCTCCCGGCTTCCGAATTTCGATTTTGTCGGTAAAGATACTCGGCGGGAAAATAATTCCGGTAATGCGGGTAACGTGCCCATTATGAATAACCAACGGGTAGTTAATCAGAAGCGATCGGATACCGTCGGTGTCTTCGGCAAAGAGCGTGTAAATTGCCGTCTGATCGTAGCTTTCAGGAATAGCGATTGAAAAAGCGGCAGCGGCATCAGCAAGTGTTTCTCCGTACGGAACGGAATTTTTTAACACTACCACTTTTGCATTCGGATACGCATACCCCGAAAACTGCACGCCGGAAACGATGGCCGCGCCACCCCCGCCCCCGCCGCTTGCAGGAGGTGTTGCGCCGGAAGGAGTGAGCGATATTTCATTTGAAGTTGCAATGGCATTACCGAATGCATCAAGCGTTCGAACAACGAAATAATAAGCTGTATTGTTCGTCAAAGCGTTTTGCAACGAGCTCGTTACGTTTCCGACGTTCGTAAAACTGTACGATCCGCTGGTGGTACCAACCCCAACTTCGTATCCACTGACCGAAAAACCAAGTCCGGAAGTTGCCGCATTCCATGAAAGATTCACGAGCCCGTCACCAGCAACTCCTGCAAGCGTTACGTCGGTGACGAAAGGGAAATACAAGAAGCCGAACCGTCCCGTAAATGAGGCCGAATCGTTAGTACCGGTAAAGAGCAGCTCTCCGCTTGAAAAAAGCTGGAATGCGCTTGATGCCGAATAGCCCGAACTGTTTCCAATGACCGGATCGCGGACGATAAAGCTAGAGCTCGTAAAGTCTGCGGCCTGCATCTTCCCTATTCCCATAAAACAACAGAAGACGCACATGACCAAGAAATACAGGTGCGTCTTCATACGTTGCTTTGGGGATACCAAAAGCCTACATGCTAGTTAGCTGACGTAGTTGAGGTTCCCGATGTCTGAGCACCGATATTGATTGGAGCGACCGTGATAATTTTTTTCGCCACAGGATCGTACAGAATTGCCTTCTTGGCATTCGTGTAAATCAGCACCTTATCTCCCTGTTTTGCGCCAGAGAAGAACGCTTGCGTCTTTAACTGTTCTGGGTCAGAAACGGTAGCAATGGTTGGAACTTCGTCAGTTGGAACCACAATGAGTTTTCCAACTTCGCTCGCAAGTTCCTGGGCCTCTGCCTGAGCGATTTTCTGCGGATCAGCCTGCGCTACGTTAAATTGCCGGTAGAAATACACGGTTGAAGCCGCCAGAGCGACGGTAAGCACAACGAGTAATGGGAAAACGAATCGCGGAAGTGTTTTTGGCATATAAACTGATTAATCTACTACTAATAAATAGTGGCTTTAGTATAGCATATTCCAAAAAAGACAAGCTGATTTTTAGCCTGGCAAATGGCTTTAAAACGCTTGGTTTGTCTGCCTAAAATGATATGATAGCTTGGTGAAATTACTCAAAAATCCTTTACTGACGGCACTAACGGTAAGCGTTTTATTGAACGTTTTTTTTACGATAAAAACCATCCTGCAAGAAAATGAAGCTAAACAAAGCTCCCGTTACGAATACCTTTCAAAGAGAATCTTTGCTGAAAACCAGAATGACATTCTTATTAACTTTACTCCCCTACGCGAAGCATTAAGAGCTTATGTCGGAAAACAGCCGCATCCAATAGGAGTTTACTTTGAATATTTGCCGGCCGGAACATCCATCGGAGTAAACGATTCGCTTGAAACGAAAATTGCCAGCCTCATTAAAATTCCGGTCGTTATGGCGGCATACAAAGCGATCGAAGAAAAGAAAATAACGCTCGATCAAGTTATCACCGTCGGTGAAGATGACATCGATCCTACGTTCGGCGCACTATGGGAAAAAGGCCCTGGCACTACGCTTACCGTAAAGGAAACAATCGATCTTGCGTTAAAAGAATCAGATAATACGGCAACTCGGGCGCTTACCGACGCTTTGCCTGAATTTTCAATCGAGCGAGTGTTCAATAGTCTTGATATTCCTAAAAATAAAGAAGAAAACTATATTTTGATATCTCCGAAAAATTACACTTCCATTTTGCGAAGCTTGTATCTGAGTTCGTATTTAGAACAGGAAGATTCAGATGCAATACTAGAAACGCTTACTCAAACGAAGTACAACGACAAACTGCCTGCAGGAGTCGAAGAAAAGGTACCGGTCGCTCATAAAATTGGAACCTATAACATCGATGACCGCCAAGAATCTGTCTATAGCGACTGCGGCATTGTGTATGTCCCAAACCGGCCCTACAGCTTATGCATTATGATGCATGGATATGCCGAAGAAGAAGTTCGCCAGCATATGCAACTCATTTCAAATATGGTGTACCAGTACATAGTGAAAGTTAATTAAACTGTTGGTTCCGGTGTAGATTTCTGTACTGGTTCCTCTACCGGTGCCGGGTCAGGAGTTGATTCAGGAACGGTTGGTTCTGGGGTTGGCGTAGTTTCTGCTGGTGGTGGAGCCGGCTCAGGTGTTGGTGATGGTTGCGGCTTTGATTCTTCTATAGGAGTAACCTCAGGTGTAGTTTCAGGTTCAGGTTGAGGTTGAGGAACTACCGGATCTTCTGCCGGTGCTGGATCAGGAGTTGGTTCTGGTGTAGTTGCTTCAGGAGCAGCAGGTTCTGGCGTTGGTGTTGGTTCTACTGGTGGCGGAGTTGGTTCAGGCGATGCTGATGGCTCTGGTTGTACTGCTTCTGGAGGAGCAATGTCTAACCCTTCAAAGACGCTTTCGTACACAGCCGGGTCTTTACTTGCAAGCGCGGTCCATGAGAAGCGGATATCACGCACTGCAGGCTTATTCAAGAGAATCGTAAATCCTGTCTTGCTCTTATCAACAATTAAGAACTGGATTCCGGCATTAAAGAACGCTTCGGCTTCTGCATCGGTCATGTCATCAGCTGATTCGAATGAGATGGAAGCATTCGTTGCCGGTTCAACCATGTACTCGTTCTCAAAGTCGATTCTGACGCGACGATCACCTTCTTTAATAAGTGCAAATCCGGCAGTGTCTTTATTAAAGAGCGGAGGCAATGCGAACTCTACTGCCCCGCCAAAGGTAACAGCTTCATTGAAGACGGTTGCTCCACTGAAGAAGCTTAATCCGTTAAAGTCGGCCTGGCCGTTGAAGGCGCTCTCTCCTGAAACAGTTAATTTGCCTGCCGTAAGTTCAGCTATCGTAAAGGTTTCGTTCTCTCCAAAGAAGCTTTCAATAAGTGCGAGTCTTCCTGCGAGCCCTTCTTGAGCAGTCGCAAGTTCCGTAAGGTATGCCGCTCCGTCTACGCCGGCTTCCTGCAGCGCGCTAATTTGAGATGCAAGCGCATGTACCGCTGAAGCGGTCAGCGCAAGCGATTCCTGCCCTTCGCCAAGCACTGCCAAGCGGTTCGTAATGGTTTCAAGGCCGGTGATTTTACCTGCTTCAATTTCAGTTGCAGTAATCTTGCCAGCGAACGTTCCGTTGCCAAGCGCGTCGAAGGTAATAATCGGTTCAACCGTGGTACTCGTGGTGCCGTCCTCGGCGGTTATGGTAACTTCTTTGCCTATCGTAAATGGACTACCATCGGTAAGCACCAATCCTATTCCATCTTCTCCGGCAGGCCGTATCGTATTTACTTCGAGCGTATCGGTAATTACCTGCGGCGTAATGATTTCAAGCCCAGCAACAAGTCGGTCGGTAATAATTTCAGACATGTTTACTTCCGCTTCGTTTCCGTAAAGCTCTTTCTGGTTCACAAAATACTCCAATGCAGTTTTGCTAAGGTTTTGCTCGGTAAGCAATGCAGAGTCAGTTCCCGGAGGAGGGAGCAAGTCTTTTAAGTTTGTACCGTTATAGCTACCAGTTTTTACAAACATCAATACCGAGCCAACATCTTCACCGTCGTAAGAATCAAGCGCAACACCAATTACCGTGCTAGCTTTAGTCGCCTTCATTGCCACCCCAGGAATTGAAGAGCTGGTGAGTGCATCGCCAACATTAATTGCACCGTTTTCCGTACTTACCTTAACTGGTACGCGCCCAGAGAGAGCAACCATAACCGGCGTACCACCATCTGGTTGGATATCACCTATTACCAACCCCGGCTTGGTGGTAACAACGCCAAGCAAATTTTTGCCATACGCACCTTCTGATGCTTTTACTCCAGCAGAAAGTTGACTATCGGTCATTACTACTGTTCCCGGCGAGAGAGTGCCACCTTTGGCATAGTACACTTCGGCCAAATCGGCTCCAGAAACTTTATATGCTGTAACATAGCTTCCGGCATATACAGTTGTTGTACCACTTGTTGCAACCTGCCCTACCTGCAGTTGAACATCACCAGCAGTACCGGCTGTTACTATTGTTCCTGTTACCCATATCGAATCAGTCGTAGTTGTTGCTATGGCCAAATTTCCTGAAGTTGTTCCACAAGCAACATTTGCTACGGAAAGAGCTTCCTCCATGATATTAAAACTGATATCACAAGTAGAGCCTGTAGGGGCATCTATATCTCCTTTAAAATCTGCCGTTGAGTTTGATGAAAACTGCAAGTTCATCTGGAATATCCATGTTTCGTTTGCCCCAACCGGAAAGCCCATATTGTCGGTTGTATCAGAATTATTATCAACATCCTCAGGTGTCGTAGAAGTAGTTGTAAAGTTTCCGTCGAGTACATTATGAAATGTTGCCCGATCCGATCCGCACTCCCATACTGAACCTGATTCATCCCACTTCAATACTTGGCCGTCAGCACAGCCCTGCAACAGCCCAATACCGCCTGTGCCTGCTTCCATTCCCGATGCGCTAGAAGTTGCCCCCGACCCATCACTGCTGGTAAGATCAACCGTCCAAACTGAACCAGATGAAGCAACGGTAACATCGCCCTTATCGCCATCGCTTACCCCACCACCACCGCCACAGGCCTGCCATTCCAAAAGCGCACCGCCACCGGTTTCTGAAGTTAAACAGTATTCATCAGTAGCCGTTCCCTGCGTGGTAAGGTCGCCCCGTTCAATGCCTGCATCAAGCACACTAAACTCGCTAGTTGAAATAAGCGTTCCGTTCACGTTGAACAAATTGGTAAACGTTCCGCCGGCATCGATGAACTGGATGGCGTTCGTAACCGCAGTATTCGTGTCTGAGTTATCAATCACCAAAAGCGATTCAGTTGTTCCGGATGATGCTGCGTTGTCGATATAGATGCCGTATTGGTTGCCCGACGACGTTGCATTCGTAAGTGTTAGTGTTGCCAATTCTTCAGCCGTGCTTCCTGTAAGAGAAAGCGTGCTATTAAGTGCCGCTTCGGTAAAGTTAATGTCATGCTCGTCGGCATCAACCACCAGAATGGTCGCCCCTGCCTGCTGCATTTCTCCCAGGCGATAAATGTTGCTTGAATCATCAGCTTCAAACACCGTTCCAGCGCCGTTGTTAAAGCGAATCGTTCCAATGTCATCATCTACTTCTATGTAGTTACTATTGTTTGCGTTGTTGAAATCTCCGAGCGCTCCTATACCTGAGATCGGATCGACTTTGAAAAGGCCTCCAGTATAGCTTCCACCATTTACCTGCAGTCGTCCGTCAAAAAGGCCGGCATAGTTTGCAGTCGTTGCTCCTGATGCCGTTGCATAGAGCGCGACATTCGTTGCACTCGCTCCGGTATGAGTATTGGAAAGATATGCGCCGTAGGTGGTGTTTGCCCCCGTTACCGCGCCGGCAGTTGAAATGTTTAATGCCTTCTGGCTTGAAATGCCTGCCGTACCGGTAACTGAAAGATCGAGCAGTGTTCCCGATGAAAGCGTGCTTGAAGCAATTGAGAATGCGGTTGCAGTCGTAGCGTTTACCGTCCACGCAGTTTCTTCGCCTGAATCAAAGGTAAGTGCCTGATCGCCCGTTGGGTTCGAGATGCCGTTCCATGTCGAGCCGCCACCGACTCCGCAGCCGGTACATGAATTAACGGTTAAGTCTCCGAGAATTACCAAGTCGCCGTCTTCATCGAGCGTTAAGAGTGCCGTATTCGATGCCTGGCTTCCTTTTGCCACACCGAACACTTGCTGATCAGCCGTTGGGGAAGCACCTACTAAGATTTCAAAGAGCGGATCAGTGGTTGCAGTTGCTGCAGTTTGCGTGGTAGTGAAGAGGAGTTGATTATCAACGCCTTCATCGTATTCGATTGCCCAGTTCGCATCGTTTCCGAAGACAAAGTTGGTGTCGTCCTGTACTTCCCACACCCCCGTAATGTTCTCTGCGTCTGAGTCGAAGATGAGGGCTTCGATGGTGTTTTCGCCTGTAGCATCCACTGCATCAAGGCCGTTAATCGTACCAGTACCAGTAAGGGTAAGCGTTGCAGTTGAGAGAATGGTCGGACTGAGCGTGCCAGTGGAAGCATCATAGAGGAGTCCGCCATCCGTCTTTGGAGCAAGTGATCCCGTAGCAGAGTCGAAGATGGCCACGAATGAGGTGGCATCAGTGCCGTCAACGACAGTGACCGTTGAAGCAAGAGTAGCAAGATCAACGGTGATGTTGTTTGGAATATCACCATCAGTGAGAGAGGCACAGGTTAAGTTGCCATTCGCTGCAATGGTGGTGGCGAAGGTATTTGCGGCACAGTCAGTTGGGTTGGCAGCAAGAGCGGTGGCGGTGTCAGCGTTGCCGGTTAATCCACCGATGAAGCTGGTGGCAGTGAGTGCATTGGTGCTGGCGTTGTATGTCAGGCCGGCGTCGGTGGCTGGAGCGAGTGAGCCAGTGGCTGCGGTGCCGAGCGCGACAAAGGTGGTGGTGTCGCCTCCGGCGTCAGCGAAGGTGACGGTGCCCGCGTTGCCGGTGACGGAAGTCTGGTCGCCGGTGTTAGTGCCGGAGACAGTCGTGGTACCAGAGACGGTGAAGGATTGTCCTTGGATGGAAGTGAGGTTGGCTAGTGTATCAATGGCACTTTCAATGGTGGTCTCGGTGGTGGCATCAATGGCATCAAGACCGTTGAGTGTGCCAGTGCCGGTTAAGGTGAGCGTATCAGTTGAAAGGGCGATGGCACCAAACGTTGCTGCAGTAACACCAGTAGAAGAAGAGAAGACCCAGGTGTTCGAGGTGTCATCGAGGTTGATGGTTAAGTCTTCATCGCTGCCATCGCCGAGGCCTAAGAAGGTGATGGCGCCGTCACCGTCGCCGGAGAGGCTAACGCCAGCTGGATCAACAAGAATGTCTCCGGTAAACTCATGAATATTCGCACTATATTCTATATTACTAAAACCAGACTCTGATTGTAATTCTATTTCTGCTACTTCTTCACTGCCGTTAAAAACGGCGTACAACAAGGCAGATGCCGTGGTGTCAGCGGTATGAAATTCTAAAAATCCAAAATTATCATTATTAGTTTGATTTTGAGCCCCTATATAAGTTGTTTCTGATCCTGCTGTAGGGTCAATTCCGAAAAGATTATTACCCATAGCAGCTACTGATAATGTATAGCCATCTAGATCCCATACATTATTACTTCCTGATACAAAATTGCCGGTGAAGGTATGAGTGTCGGCAGTATAGCTAAGTGAATCACCAGAAGTATCTGCAAATCCGGCAATGGTCGCTCTATTGGTTTCCTCAAAATCTGCTCGAAGCCTAAATTGCGCCTCATCAGCTGTTGTTGAATGTTCCGAGTAAGCGTAATTGACACCAGAAGTATTGTTGTAAGCTCTAATTATAGAACTCTCACTATCTGTTGTCGGGTCTATACTTAGAAGATTTTGCCCTCCATGCTGAATTTCAAGTGTATTCCCATCCAAATCGACGATTCTGTTTCCTGCCAATGCATCATCTGCTGAATAGAGCGTGTTTCCTGATCCTCCTCCGTTCATCTGCACCGCAGCAGTGCCGTTTCCAACATAGAGGTCTTCACCGGCAGTGTCCCAGCAGATCTGCCCTTCAGCAGTTGCGGTTGAACACGCGGTTGCGTTCTGCGGCAAGATAAGCCCTTCTGCGCCATCGGAGAGATTGATTGCGGAGAGATCGATCAAATCATCATCAGCAAAGGTGAGCGTTGCATTTAAATCTGATGCGGTGAGCGTATTGTCTAGCACATCAGCGCTTTCAATGTTTGAGATTGAATTGCCAGTGCCGTTGGCATCAAATGATACTCCGGTGATCGCACCAGTGGTACTGATGTCCCAGTCGGAGGAATCGATGGAGACAGTATCACCGTTGTCGCCAAGATCGACTTGGCCGTTGGCATCTAGAGTGCCAGTAAAGGTAGTTGCTCCAGCAAAGGAGTTTGTAGCGCTTGCTCCTGTTTGGTAGATGGCATACCCAGAATTGTTTGCGATTTCAAGAGATCGCCAATCTGCCGCACTGGTGAGTGTTGGGTTAATATATATACCTCGCGTAATGCCAGTACCTCCACTTTGATTAATTACTGGCTGAATAAGTTGGGCAGCAAGGGTGGCGCTACCGCTTGATGGTGCAAAGTTAGGTGAAATTTGCAGTACGTTTATATTCCCTGATGTTGGTACTACATTTCCCATGGAAAGGCGCAGACCATATCCATCACCTACCGAACCAATATTCGTGTTTCCATTAAAGTTAAAACTAACTCCTTTTAACGTATTAACCGCTGAAGTGGTTGCAGTGGTAAAAGTAACTGCTCCTGATCCTTTTTCTAAGAACACATCTCCCACTAAGTACGCAGCGTAATTCGCTGAACCTCCGGTAGCCGATGAATATAATCCAACATTCGTAGAGTTCGTACCGGTATGCGTATTTGAGAAATATCCTCCGTAGGTTGTCTGAGTAGAGGTTCCATTTGCGCCAGCAGTAGAAACATTTAATACTTTTTGCGTATTTGAAGCCGCTGCAGTACTGTTCACTGAAAGATCTATTAAGCTCCCTGAGGTAAGAGAAGATGATGAAGCTGCAATCAGCTTTCCTGTGGTTAATGAATTCCCGGTCATCGTCCAGAATGTCTCAGTATCAGAGCTAACTGTCCACGCATTAAGTTCTGCATCATCAAACGTTAATGTTTGTGTTCCCGATGGATTAGAAACTGAATCCCAGCTTGCTCCCCCACAACTCTGCCACTCAAAGTCTCCGGTGGTGGTTTCGTAGGTTAAGCATTCTTCATCGTTTGCTGAATCAACTGCTTTCAAGTGAGATTCGAGCACTTTGTCTGCGCCGATAGTAACGGCAGTGAGGCCAGTGCCAGAGATGTCTCCGGCGATGTCAATCGCTCCTTCAAGCGTGCTTTCAGTCGTGGCATCAATCGCATCAAGGCCGTTGATGGTGCCGGTACCGGTTAAGGTCAGCGTTGCCGTTGAGAGGATGGTCGGTGCAAGTGTCCCAGTACTTGCATCATAGAGCAGTCCACCATCCGTCTTGGCCGCCAGCGATCCAGTCGCCGAATCGAAGATTGCCACGAATGAGGTGGCGTCAGTTGAGTCGACGACCGTCACCGTTGAGGCAAGCGTGGCGAGGTCGATGGTGATGTTGTTTGGAATGTCGCCGTCAGTGATGGACGCACAGGTGAGGTTGCCGTTTGCCGCAATGGTGGTGGCGAAGGTATTTGCGGCACAGTCACTTGGGTTGGCTGCGAGTGCTGTTGCGGTGTCAGCGTTGCCGGTGACGTTTCCGGTCAGTCCGCCGATGAAGGTGGTGGCAGTGAGGGCGTTCGTGGTGGCGTTGTATGTCAGGCCGGCATCAGTGGCTGGTGAGAGTGAGCCGGTGGCGGACGTACCGAGTGCGACAAACGTCGTGGTGTCGCCTGCTGCGTCGGCGAAGGTGACGGTCGTTGCAGTGGTTGCCGCATCAACCGTGATATTGTTTGGCACCTGGGCATCAGTGACTGCACCTTGGAGGTCTGAGAGGTCGAGGACACCTTCAAGTGATGATTCAATTTCCCCTGCCGTTTGGTTGATCCAGGTGCCCGATGAAGAAACGAGGAACTCCCCATCTCCAAGTGCAGTCAGTGTCACATCTGAGAGATCATCAATTGAGGCAGTGGAGAGCCCAGTCAAGAAGCCAGCGTCGTTGGTGAAGTCGAGGAGGGTGACATCGGTGAAGTCGATCGAATCATCATCAATGGTGTCGTTTTGGATGTTCTCGCCATCAAGGGAGGTCAGCGTTGCGCCGGAACCGGCAAACGACGTTGCAGAGAGTGCGCCGGTTGAAGCGTTGTATGTGAGAGCGCCATCCGTCTTGGCCGCCAGCGATCCAGTCGCCGAATCGAAGATTGCCACGAA
>CAZNJI010000006.1:0-6933 GCA_964573395.1 uncultured Candidatus Saccharibacteria bacterium
TCATTCTGGCGGTAACGGCTGTTGCCTGCTCAAAGGCACTGTTTTGGTTTTTCAATGACCCTGAAGGCCCAAATTTGCTGATTGTTACGGTAATGGCGCTCATCATATTCGCTGTATCTCTCTTGGCATACGCATTCAAATTTTCTGCCACTGGCTTTAAGAGGCTGTTACTGGCGATTTTCTTTCAGATCATTATCACAACCGTTTTTTACTTTCTCATGACTGTTTTCTAGTCTGGTAGTATTATGAAACTACGAGTATGTTACCGACTCCCGGACAATCATGGTCTTCTGAAATTCAAGACGTTCTAGAGGCGCTGCAAACAGGGCAGCACGGACTCTCGGAGCAAGAAGCCGCTCGGCGCCTTTCGGCGTACGGAAAAAACATTTTTCAGAATCGGGAAAAAAAGAGCGCGGTTGCAATTTTCCTCAAACAACTCACGAGCCCGCTTATTTTCATTCTCATCGGCGCTGCCATCATTACGGTATTCTTAAAAGAGTGGGTTGAGGTTGCAGTCATCAGCCTCGCGGTGCTCGTAAACGCTGTTCTGGGTTTTTATCGGGAATATCATGCAGAGAACACGCTTGAAAAGCTGAGCACTTTCATTAAGCACCGCTCCCGCGTGATACGCGGCGGCAACGAAGAAGAAGTTGATTCGGAAACGGTAGTACCGGGCGACATCTTGAAGCTCTCGTACGGCAGCCGCGTGCCAGCAGATGCCCGCATCATTTTGGAAACCAACTTGCGCATCAATGAATCGATTCTTACCGGAGAATCCGTACCGGTAGAGAAAACGATTCATCCGGTGTCGATTTCGGCAGGAGTGCCGGAGCGAACGAACATGGCATATGCCGGCACGCTGGTGGTAGACGGCTTTGCAACGGCGGTCGTCGTTGCGACGGGCAACCATACTGAAATCGGAAAAATCGCCGGACTGGTGTCCGGCACGAAGCGCGCAAAGACGCCGATTCAAAAAAGCATTGCAAGTTTGGCGTGGGTTATTTTTTCAATCGTCATCGTCATTGTGTGCGCGATTTTTGCTTTGGGCGTTTCTCGGGACATTCCGTTTTTTGACATGCTCATTCTCTCTGCCGCGGTATCCGTCGGGGCAGTGCCCGAAGCGCTTCCGATTGTTCTCACGGTCATTCTTTCGATCGGCGCTGAGCGAATCGCACGAAAGCGCGGCGTCGTGCGAACGCTTATGGCGGCGGAAACGCTTGGCTCTACCACGCTTATCATGACGGACAAAACCGGCACGCTCACGGAAGCCGACATGAAACTGGTTGGCATTTATTCCGTCGAAGACTTGCGCTTAGGAGATACGGCGCCGAAGGCGTACTCGGCTGCCGACCGCGAGGCGCTTGGCATGGCGCTTTCAAACGTTGACGTACTGGTCGAGAATCCGTCGGAACCGGTTTCACTGTGGACCTTCACCGGAAAGCCGTTTGAGATAAATATTGCGCGAGCGGCGCGAGACAACGGAATCGATGTGCGCGCATTGCACGAGCCGAATGCTTCGCCGATCGTCATTCCGTTCAATTCGACCCATAAATTTTCGGTTGCCCGATTTGAAGACACGCACATTGCGATGGGAGCGCCGGATATACTGCTTGCCCGTTCAAAGACTTCTAAAGAGGATTATCTCCAAATTGAATCGTGGATTAACAAGGCGAGCGCCGAAGGCATGCGACTGATCGCCCTCGGAAAACTGCCGAAGGTTTCAAAAAAGCAAATTTCAGTAACTGACGTATCAGGGATGGAATTTATCGGTATTCTGGCATTTCATGATCCGGTTCGCCCAACCGTTGCGGCGGCAGTGAAAACCATCCAGTCGCTTGGTACGAAAATCATCATGGTAACCGGAGACTTGAAAGGAACGGCGATGGCGGTAGCCAAAGGCATTGGTTGGGATGTTTCCGATGAACAGGTGCTTACCGGGCGCGACCTACAGACTCTTACCGATGAAGAACTCTTGAACATCATTCCAACCATAAAGATATTCGCGCGCGTAACGCCGGAAGATAAGCTGCGTATCGGCACGCTCTATCGCCGGCTGGGAGAAGTGGTTGCCATGACGGGGGACGGCGTAAACGACGCGCCGGCGTTAAAAGCGATGGACATCGGAATCGCGCTCGGATCAGGAAGCGACGTAGCGAAAAGCACCGCAGACTTGGTGCTCTTAAACGACAATTTCGAAATCATTAGCATGGCGATGCAGGAAGGGCGGCGGA
This sequence comes from uncultured Candidatus Saccharibacteria bacterium, assembly GCA_964573395.1. GTDB lineage: Bacteria > Patescibacteriota > Minisyncoccia > Phycocordibacterales > UBA9973 > DATIBQ01. The sequence continues at coordinate 2,232 of CAZNJI010000006.1, forward strand.
TACTTGCCAACATCCGCAAGGCGTTCGTCTACCTGATGTCGAATTCGCTCGACGAAGTGTGCGTCATTGGCGGGAGCCTGCTGGTCGGCATTCCGCTTCCGCTGACGGCACTCCAGATTATTTGGGTCAACCTTTTCACTGGAAGCCTTCCTGCGCTTTCATTTGCCTACGACCAAAATTTTGACCGCGAAAAGGCGAACCGCCGCACCGTTACCATATTTACCAAAGAGGTGAACATGCTTACCTTCGGCATCGGCATATTGAGTTCGCTGCTGCTTTTCTTCATGTATTTCGCGCTCATACGCTCTGGGATCGATCTTGCAATCGCCCGCACGGTATTTTTCATCTGCTTCGCATCGTACATTTTGGTCATCACCTATTCGTTCCGCAGTCTCCATAAGCCGCTGTTTTCATACCCTGTGTTTTCCAATCGGAAGCTCAACCAGAGCATTCTCATTGCGGTGCTCATGCTCATTGCCACGATTGCAATTACGCCGCTTCGCAACATATTCGGCCTGACTATTATTCCGGCGGTCTGGGCGTGGTTCGTTCTGGGCTGGCTGGTGGTGAACGTGCTGATTGTCGAAGGAGCGAAATATTTGTTTCGAAGGAAAAAATAAAGCTGGCGGAAATCCTTGTCTGGCAACAGGTAGGTTATACTTACTTTATGAACACCATTTCATACTTCGAAATCCAATCAGCTGAGCCGGAAAAGGCAGCTGCATTTTACAAGCAGGTTTTTGACTGGCAGGCTGTAAAAGACGAACAGGTTCCCATCGAATACTATCGGCTTGAAACGGGCGGCATACTCGGCGCAATTCTGAAGCGTCCGGCTGATACTCCGCCGATGGAATCCGGTACGAACGCATTTACCTGCTCCATTCAAGTAGAAGATTTCGACGAAACGGCAAGCAGAATTCTGGAGCACGGCGGCAAAATTGCGCTGCCAAAATTCGCTGTTCCGGGGAAATGCTGGCAGGGATATTTTCTCGACATTGATAACAATGTTTTCGGCATTTTCGAAGTAGACGAAAGTGCGGCATAGGATAGATTTTTCGCATGAAAAAACCAACCACCTATTTCAAATCCGTTGATGAGTACGTCAAATCGTTTCCGAAAGAAACCGCCGTGCGGCTTAAGACGATTCGCGAGATCATAAAAAAGAACGCGCCGAAGGCAATTGAAGCAATAAGCTACAACATTCCCGCATATAAGCTCAACGGCATCTTGGTATACTTTGCCGGCTACGAACGGCATATCGGCATCTACCCGTACCGCGATTCGATGAAGCTCACCAAGGCAGAGTCGGCAAAATATCGGAGCGGAAAGGGGACTCTTCGGTTTCCGCACAACGAAGAACTTCCGGTTGTACTGATCGAGCGAATGGTGAAAGCTCGAGTAAAGGAGCAAATGGCCAAAAAGAAAGCCTAGTGCAAAAACTGATTTTGTTGTATAATACGCAAGTTACTTTATAAATAACACACATAATTATGCCAAAGGAAAATTCAGCATTTATGAAACCTCTTACGGTCAGTTCTGAACTGGCTGGGGTGGTTGGAAACGGGCCAATGCCTCGGAGCGAGGTTGTGAAGAAGATTTGGGAATACATTAAGAAAAACAACCTGCAAGATCCATCGAATAAGCGAAATATCAATGCCGATGACAAGCTGAAAGCGGTATTTGGAGGAAAGGCAACCGTAAACATGTTTGAAATGACGAAGCTTGTTTCAAAACATCTTTCATAGATTGCACCACTTACAACGCTGTTTATAAGGAAAAGAACATGGGCCGATGAGGCCTATTTTCTTTTCCTGGCGCAAGGGCTGGGGTATACTTCGTGCATATGAAAGCACTGGGAATAATCATCATTGCATTAGTAGTAGGAGGCGCGGCTTGGTACGGGGTAGTAAAGAACCAGAAAGGGGAAGAGGTTGTAACCACTGAAGATCAACAGGTGGTAGAAGAAGCTGCGGGGAAGAAAAAAGGGTTAGCAGAAACAGTTCTGGATGGCGGAAATTACCAGTGCACGTTTGAATCGACTGCCGCTCAGGTTACTTCAAAGGGTACCGTATACATTTCCGAGCAAAATCTTCGCGGTGATTTTGAAAGTATCGTCAGCGCTGCAGGGAGTTCGGCAACGCGAACGCACCTGGTGCAAAAAGATGGCTACGTCTATTCATGGATCGATAACATACCGTACGGCGTGAAGGTGAAAGTAGCGGCAACCAGGGAAGAGCAGGCGGCTGCGATGAATGCTTCCATGAATCTTGATAATGGCGTGCCGTTTAATTACGATTGCGCGCCATGGACTCCTGAAGCCGCTCGATTCACGCTTCCGACAGGAGTTACCTTTACTGAGGCAACCGCCGTACCAAGCTAATTCAGCCTATGGAAGAAACAGGCGTCCGCCCCCGTTCAAGCGAGCAAGAGCTTGCGCTCGTACAGATTTTCTACCTCTTCCTGCTTCCTCCAACGCTTCTGTATTTCGGCATCATTCCTGCAGTATGGCGTTTTCCGCTTCTGCTCTGTATCGCGGCAATCATTTTCGGCATTATCGTAAATGAAAAGTGGGGAATCGGCCGGCTCGGCATTCGGCCGATTACCTGGGCAGCACTCCGGTTCTACCTTATCTTTACCATTGCCGGGGTCGTACTGCTTCGGCTGATGGCAATTGCATTCGAGTTTCCTCCACTCGATGCTGGCTGGTGGCAGAAAACCAATCTTTTGGTTTTCTTTCTGCCGGTAAGCGTTTTGCAGGAGTTTGCCTTTCGTGGCGTGCTCATGCCGCTTTCGGCAAAACTCTTCAATGCGCGATTGTACATTATCGTTTTAAACGTGCTGTTGTTTACGTTCATTCATATTATCTATCCGCCGCTTACCGTATCGATTCCGGTTGCAATCATCGGTGGCATTGCATTTTCGCTGGCATATCTCAAGCATCATAATTTGGTGCTTATTTCACTTGCGCACGCGGCGCTTAATTTCGTTGCTGTTGGCCACGGATTTTTTAACATATAAAAAATCCCGAAAAAATTTCGGGATTTTGAAAGGGGAAATGTTTTTATGCAATTACTTTTTCCCACACTCCTTCTTTTTTAATAAATTCGCATACTTTTTCTCCATCATTAACGGATAGTCCGTGCGGCACGCCGTTTTTCCTGTCTTTTGCGCTTCCTGCCGGAGGCTTCAATCCTTTTTCCGCAAAAAAGGGGATGGCAATATCCAAATAGGGCTGAAGATTGTCAGGATCGGCATTGAGTCTTGCCAAGAGTTCTGACCACTTATCTGGCTTTACTTTCGGATGATTTTCAACGGTTTCAATCTCTGATTTTTGCTGCTGGCGCCAGGATTTCGTAGTTGTTTTCAGATTACCAAAGAGGCTGCTGAACCGTGTTTTTTGCGCGCTGAGCAGCCGTATTTTTTCATCCAACCACGGCAGCTTTCCAGAAAAAAAGATACTATAGAGGATAAGCGGGACCGCGATAAAAATAAATATGGCAATTACCCAAAGTACGGCAGGTATAGATAGGAACTTCATCATGATAATATGATTTTTCGAAACTATACCATGGAATCTCATTTATTCAAGACAAGAAAAAAGTAATATTTTAATTCGTCTTTCGTCTTTAGTATGTCGAACGATTATAAAAATAATTCATATCGTTTGATTTAGGAATAGACTTGGCCGAAAAACCGCTTCTAGAAATTTTTTCTGAGAGCGGTTTTTCTTTTCCAATCTCCTGAAGTTGGTAGTACAATGAAAACAGTAGTATGCAGGAAGCATAGCTAAACAAAAAAACCATGGAAACCGTACTGAAAGCAGATATTTTCTTTTTCATTTCCTCAATCGGGTTCATCGTACTGTTTTTGCTTCTGGCAATTGCGCTGGTGTATCTGATTAAAACCTTCCGGCAGATCCGGTCGCTAGTTGAAAAGATCAATGCAAACGTCGATTCGGTGAGCACTCAGGTGCACGAATTCATAGAAGGCATGGAAGAAGGTTTTTTCTATCGGCTTTTCTTTCGAAAACGGAAACGAAAGAAGGGTGGGCAAGAAAAGTAAACAAAGATATACTTCATAGTATTACCAGCGTAATAAAACATTCTGTATGAAACAGAGAGGAAAGAGCAACAATAAAAAAGTTTCTGCAAAAACCGTCATCGCGATTGGTGCCGGCATTGCTGCGCTTGCCGCAGCTTCGTATTATTTCTTCGGACCGAACGGAAAGAAGAACAGGGAACAGATGAAAGGATGGATGATCAAGATGAAGGGCGAAATCATCGAGCGGCTCGAAGCTTCCAAGGAGGTGACCGAACAGCTGTATCACCAAATTGTTGATTCTGTCGGCTCTGCATATGCCAAAAGTGGTAAAATAGGAAAGGCTGAAATTACCGCCTTTGCCGATGCATTGAAGCGGCAATGGAAAGACATTGCGCGCTCGAAGGCGGCAACAGCAAAAAAAGCAGCCAAAAAGGCAGCGAAAAAAGTTTCTAAAAAATAAATAAAGGTCTATAGTATTACTAGATAAATCATAGAGTCACCTTATGTTAGTAACTATTGCAACCATACTTCTCATTTTGTGGATTTTAGGATTGGTTACCTCATTTACGATAAACGGCCTTATCCATATCCTTCTTGTCGTCGCGATTGTCATGTTCCTCATTCGAATTATTCGGGGAGAGAATCCGGTAAAATAAGCATC
>CAZNJI010000006.1:7033-20404 GCA_964573395.1 uncultured Candidatus Saccharibacteria bacterium
GAGATTTTGCTTCTTGGGCGCTCGGTGTTACAATTTCCTGCGTTTAGCCTATGGATCTCATTACGCATTTACAAGGGGTCATTCAGTCTCTTGGTCCGATCGGGGTTTTTTGGGCTTCCATACTTGAAGAAGTGGTGGTGGCGATCCCATCTTCTTTCGTCCAGATGACTGCCGGATTTTTTCTTTTGGGAGATACTCCGTTCGGCTGGCCCGGTGTCATTGCGCTTATAACCAAGGTGGCGATTCCTGCAGCGCTTGGCGTGCTCGTCGGATCGCTTCCGGTTTATTTTCTTGCATATTACGGAGGGGAGATAGCCATTCGCCGCTACGGAAAATGGTTTATGCTCAAATGGGAGTACATTGAACGGGCAAAGCGGCAGCTTGAGAAAAAAAGGCGCGAATTCTGGCTCGTGAGTTTTTTCCGTTTTCTGCCAGCAATGCCAAGCGTCGTCATTACCGGATTTGCCGGCATCATCAAAATGCCGCTCGGACAGTATGCCCTCAGTACGCTGCTTGCAACATTTGCGCGCGTCATCGTCATTGGCTCGATTGGGTGGCTGACCCGAGGACTCTACGGATCGTTTGCTGAAACGATTGATCTCAGCGAGAAAATCGGCCTTCTGGTCGTTGTAGCTGCGATTGGCTTCGGTATTTTCTGGTATGCCAAAAAGAGTAAGTCTCGAAAAAATAAAAGCGTTTAAGCGCACCGTATGGAGCTTTTACCGGAAAGGGAAGCGCTCATTTCCATGGAGAGGCCGATGTAACCCTTATGCAGTTCTGGTTTCTGAAATCATGCTCCAGCAGACCCAAACGGGCAGGGTAGTTGAAAAGTTTCGGGAATTCATGCGCGCGTTTCCCACGGTAGAGGTGCTCGCGGGCGCAACTCCCAAAAAGGTTCTCTCGCTCTGGAGCGGCCTTGGCTATAATCGCCGCGCGCTTTTTTTGCATCGCGCGGCGCAAGCCATTCTGAAAGAGCATGGCGGCATTATTCCATCCGATATCGCTCTTCTTGAGAAACTTCCCGGAATCGGCCCGTACACCGCTCGAGCGATTGGCGCGTTTGCGTTCAATCTGCCGGGCGTTTTTATTGAGACGAATATCCGTACCGTTTACATCACCCATTTTTTCAAATCTCAAAAAGAAAAAGAGCCTGTTTCAGATAAAGAGCTGCTCGCACTCGTAGCGGCAACGCTTGATCGAAAGCGTCCGAGAGAGTGGTATGCGGCGCTCATGGATTACGGCGCGCACCTGAAAACAGCCGGAAACAGAAGTCATCGACACAGCGCGCACTACGTACGGCAGAAGCCGTTTCTCGGATCGCTGCGGCAGACGCGGGGTATTATTCTCAAGCAGCTTCTCGCGCACGATACTTTCACTTTTTTGCAGTTGAAAAAAATAGCAGGTACTTCTCCAGAGCAACTACAAGCGGCGCTCAATGCTCTAGAGAAAGAAAAAATAATTTTAAAAAAAGGGAAACAGTACGCTTTTTCTTAGCGCGTATCTTTAAGCCTGAGTGCGAACAGTGCTCCGGTTATCATAAAAATCGAAAGCACGGTGAAGAGCGTTTTATAGCTCGCCCCGGAAAGAATCAGTGTTCCGATGAGCGGCGCAATGATGTATGCCAATGGCAGCATGTCGCGGAAAAAGCTTAAGAAATGGGTCTCGCTTTCCGTAATCTGCTTAAAGAAGTAGCTTTCATTCATTGATTCAACAAGACTTGCCCCCACGCGGCTCATAAAAAGGATCAGCCCGACAATGAACATGCCGCCGCTTTCGGTGAGCGCAAGCGCAAGGGTCGCCCCTGCCATGATCACGAATCCGGCAATGAGCAGTTCTTTTTCCCCGAGCAGTCCGTCGGCGATTCTTCCGGCTGGGTACTGGAAGAGCACGAATGGCAAAAGCATCACAGTAAAGAGAATGCCGATCTGCTCCCAATTGAATTGGTGGCTCGAGAGTAGATACAGCGGCGTATACACCACCATCCAGGCGTAAAAAAAGTGGAGCAGGAAATTGAGGATGGTAGAAGTTTTTATGTCTCTGCGTAATTTCAGGTCTTGTAGGCTTTCGCTGAATCGTATGACGCGGTACTCCTTATCTTTAAAGTTCCGCTGCCGGGTTGCAATGAGCACCAGGGATGGAATCATGAGGGCTGCTGCGAGCAAGTATGCCGCGCTGAATCCTTCGCTCGTTATCAGTCGGCTGACGAGAATCGGAGCGATGACCCAGGCAATGCCGTTTAAGCTCAGGTAAAGCCCTCTGGTCCTTCCGGTGCTTTCAGTGCTTGAATAGTGCTCAATGAAGATATCAAGCAAGTAGAGCGTCAGGATATTGAGCGCATAGTAAATGATGAATACCGGTATGACCACGAACCCGGACGGCACGCTTCCGAGGATGGCAAGAAGTACAATCGAAATCCCGAGTACGCTGGTCGTTACCTTCCAATTGCCAAAAGCCCGTAGCAGGCGGGGAGCTCGAATAAGCAGATAAAGCGCCATCAGTGAGCTGGCGACGTAGATCATGCCGGTGAGCTTTTCCGGAACGAATCGGGAGAGTGAACTTGAATTGATGTAGGCAAGGACTGCGAAGTGCGCCGAAAAGAAGAATGAACTCGCGAAGAGTACTCGGAGGTGTCTCATGCTCTTATTGTACTAGATGGCAAGGACGACCGGAATGACGAGCGGGCGCTTTGCCGTTTTCTGGAAGAGGTATTTCGAAACTGAATCAGTAATGGCGTTTTTCACGTAGTCGAAATCGATCGTTCCCTGATTTCCTGACGACTGTTCGACGGTGCGCTTGATGATAATGCGGGCGTGGCGGAGCAGTTCTTGCGACTCTTTTAGGTAAACAAATCCACGGGCAATGATGTCCGGAGATTTCTTCAGTTGTCGCGTCTTGGCATCAATGATGACCATGACCACGAAAATACCATCTTCAGCTAACAGCTGGCGGTCGCGGATCACGACGTTCTGTTCATCCCCAACAGAGAATCCGTCAACCATCATCGGGCCGGCTGGCGCTTTTTCTTTACGGACAACCATTTTCTTTCCTTCATCGACGATCTCGATAATGCTTCCGTTGTCTGGTACGACGATATGTGACTCAGGCATACCGAGCTCCATAGCAAGCTCTTTATGAAGCTCAAGATGGTAGTGGTGTCCGTGGATCGGAATGAAGAACTTCGGATGAATTTTTCGGTGAAGCCACTTGATGTCTTCCTTGTTTCCGTGGCCGGTTGCATGCACGAAATCTTCTCCTGGTGTTCGGAAGCTGATGATTTTTACTCCTTGGCGCGAGAGGCCGTCTTTCATAGCCTGCACCTGGCGTTCATTTCCCGGAACGATCGATGCTGAAAGGATTATGCGGTCGCCTTTCTTAAGCGAAAGCTTCTTGTTGCTTTTCTGGGCAAGGCGGTTCAGTCCGCCGAATTCCTCTCCTTGTGCGCCGGTAATCAGAATGAGAATGCGGTCAGGGGGGTAGTTATCGATTTCATCGATGGAAATAATGGTACCTTTTTGCGGCTTCAAGAGGCCCGCCTGGATGGCGACTTCGATGTTCGTTTTCATCGAACGCCCTTCAAGAATCACTTTCTTGCCCATGTCTTCCGCAATGCTGATGATTTTAATGAGTCGAGTAATGTGGGAAGCGAATGCGGCAATGAAAATTCGATTGTTCTTTTCGCGGCGGAGGATGTTTTCGATTCCTTGGTGCACCTTGCTCTCGGCAAGTGAGAAACCTTCATTCTCAACGTTGGTCGAATCGGTTAGGAGGAGCAAGTTGTTCGCGTTGTCGAATTGCCGGTACTCTGCTTCTTCTCGATCGCTTACCACGCCGTCAATCTGGTCGAGCTTGTAGTCTCCCGGGGTAACAATCTGCCCGTACGGCGTTTCAACGATGATACCCATTGAATCCGGAATGGTGTGCGTGACGCCCCAGAACCGTACGCGGATGTTTCCGAGCGTTACGACCTCATCGTTTTCTACCGTCACGGTGTTCATTGCAGGCAGATGCGGAAATTCGCTCTGGCGCTTGCGCATCAGAAGGATGGTGAGGTTGCGTGAATACACGGGCGGATTGCCGATGCGGGAGAGCACCAGCGGCACGCCGCCGATATGGTCGAGGTGGCCGTGGGTAACGATGAGCGCTCGAATTTTATGTTTGCGTTCTTCAAGGTAGCGGGTATTCGGAATGACGTAGTCGATACCGGGCGTTGTCTCGTTCGAGAAGTACATGCCGGCATCAATGACGATGATGTCATTGCCGATTTCTATCGCTGTCATGTTCTTACCAATTTCCTCCACGCCGCCAAGCGGAATGACTCGGATGACGCCAGGTGCGACATCAGGAATATGCGCCGTCTTTCGTTCGGTAATGTCAGGCACTATTTTTAAGTCGGCCGGCGGCCGCGGCCGGCGCCGGTCGAATCGGCGGTTGTTAAATGATTTCCTTTTTTGGGTAAATGATTTTTTTTGAGTTTGTTCCATAACTGTATTTTTTATTCCTTAATAAATATGTTCCATACGGGTTCTGTTTCCTTGTACCACTGGTGGACTCCCAAGAAACGATCGCTCGGACTTGCCATCCGCTCGAGCTCTACCCCTTTCACTTTTGAATCTGTCACATAGAGGAAGTGAGGGAGGTACAGAAATACCGCCGGATGGTCGTTTCGTACCTGGACATCAAAGAGGGCCAGATTCTGCAGCACCGTTTCCTGGCTGATCGCTCCTAAAATCGCTTCGAGCAGGCTGTCGGAACGCGGATTTGCATACTGCGTAATATTGAGGCCCGGGAAATTGCGCTGGGACGAATGCCAGAACGCATACAGATCTGCTTCCGTTTCAATGACGTGTCCAAACAGAACTGCGTCGAAATTTCTCGGCTGAATGATGTCCTGAGTCAGAGTGCTGAGGTTGTAAATTTTCAAGTCAACGATGATGCCGTACTGGGAAAGCTGGTCTCGAATGGTGTTTGCCACCATGACAAGCTCTGGCGTCTCGGCGGTAGCAAGCGAGAAGGTAAGCGGCACTCCCTGCTTTTGTAGTAATCCGTCGCTTCCGAGTGTCCAGCCGCGCTTGGTAAATTCTGCTTTAAGCGCCTCGACGTCTTTTTCCTGCATGGAAAGCCCTTCGCTGATAATCGGCTGGAAGGGAACGGGGCCGTTGGTGATGCTTGCGTGCGTGCCGAATACTTCCGTAACCAATGCGTCCTTGTCGATCGCTTCATCAATCAAACGAACCATTTCTCGGTCGGCAAAGAGCGCCTTTCGGGCAGGGTTTAAGAACATGCCGAATACGCGCGGGAGAATAGTTGATTGCAGCGTTACTTCATCCGAGCCGATCGATTCAATGTCGGCGGCACTCAGCGCTGCCGCTTGCCCAACGTCGCCGTTTGCAACGGCCTCGCGAAGCTCGTTTTGATTGCCGTACATCATGAGTTTAATGCTCTTTAAGTACGGGCCGCCCAGTGCATAGCGGGGAAAGCGGACAAATGTGTATGAAATGGGAATGCCATTTCGCTTCTTTTCCATGCTGCTGAATCTGAATGGCCCCGAGCCGACTGGTTCAGTATTGAGCGTCAAAAAGCCGAAGGTGTCAGGGGTAGTTTCTTCCCACAGGTGCGCCGGAAGGATTCCGATCGTTGTTGTATCAAGGAACGAGCTATAGGGCTTTTCAAGGGTAAAGATAACCGTTTTTGGATCGGGGGCAGCAATGCTGATGCCAGTCCAGTTTGCGCGCTTCGGGCTTTGGATGCTCGGATTTTGAATTTGGGAAATAGTGTAGCGAACGTCCTCAGAGGTTACCGGCGTGCCATCGTGGAATACCGCATCTTCTCGCAGTATGAATGTATAGGTTCGCTTGTCATCGCTGATGGTATAACGCTCGGCCAGATCGGGAATGATGGTTCCGTCCGGGAGCCGCTTGGTAAGCCCTGAGTAGACGAGCTCGACGATGCTGCGATCGGTATCGCTGACGGCGAGTACGGGATTAATGAAACGGGGAGTGCCGAGCACGCCTTCGCTGATGCTGCCGCCGACCACGGGTACTTGAGTGGCAAATCGGTTGCTCACGCTGATGATGATCGCAAAGAAGAGCCCGATCGCTAACACGGTTGCGGCTTGAAGCGCCAAAAGGCGAACGCCGGAGAACGACCGAAAAGCCGCACCGAGTTCGCGACGGTTTAAGAATTTCCATTCACGCAAGAAGCGGAGAAATTTTTTCATACGGGTGCAAGAGGGTTCACACTGAGTTTTATTTCAAGAGGAGAATGGCAACGCTGGCGCTGACGAATACGATCGCCGCAGTGATCGTTGCGAAGAAAAGGATCTTGTCGAATCCCCGGCGGGTACGCGAAAATTGCGCGCCATCGCCGCCAAAAGCTCCGCCGATATCCCCTCCAGAGCGCTGGAGAAGGATAAGAGCGATGAGGAGGATTGCAGATCCAAGCTGCAAGTAAGAAATAATCTGACTCATAAGTGAAACAGGGAATACTATAGCATGGAAACAAAGCCCGAGCAATTGCCGACCAGAAACTTGGAAAACGCCGTATGTTTGCTACAATGACGACCACACAGGGCATCGTAATTAAAAGCTAAATCTTCATAATTATTATGGCAAAGGCAAAATTGGTACCATTGGCAGATCGAGTCATTGTCGGGCCTGCCGATGAAAAAAAGAGCAAAACGGGGATTATCATTCCCGCAAACGCATCGAAAGAAAAGCCGGTGCAGGGCATCGTGATTGCTGTTGGCCCGGGCCGGATAAACGATGCAGGCACGCGCCTGCCGCTGCAGGTAAAGGTCGGAGACATCGTGCTCTTCTCAAAGTATGGCCCGGAGGAAATAACGCTTGACGGCGTTACGTACTACGTACTGCGGGAAGATCAATTATTGGCAATCATGAAGTAAACAGAGTATGGCGAAAAAAATCATTCAGGGAATTCATGCGCAGCAGCTTCTGCTTGAAGGAGTGAATGCGGTTGCAAATGCGGTAAAAGTTACCATTGGGCCGCGCGGAAGAAACGTGGTATTCGACAAAGGGTACGGCGCGCCGATGGTAACCAACGACGGCGTTTCGATTGCCAAGGAAATCACGCTTTCGGATAAGTTCATGAATATGGGAGCCGAGATCGTCAAAGAAGTTGCCGGCAAAACGAATGATGCGGCCGGAGACGGCACCACCACCTCGGTGGTGCTCACTCAGGCAATCATCACGGAAGGAATGAAGCGTACCGGCATGGGTGCAAACGGCATCGTGGTGCGCCTTGGGGTAGAAGCCGCAACGGCCGATGTCGTTACGGAACTTCGCGCGATGGCAAAGCCGATAAAAAACAAAGAAGAAATAAAAAACGTTGCAACCATCTCTGCAGAGAGCGAAGAGATCGGCTCAATCATCGCCAAAACGATAGATACGGTTGGGAAGGATGGCGTCGTTACCGTTGAAGAGTCCCAAGCATTTGGCGTCGATTCCGAAGTAGTGGAAGGGCTCGAGTTCGACAAGGGCTACGTTTCGCACTACATGGTAACGAACCAGGAGCGCATGGAAGCAAGCTATGCGAATGTTCCGGTGTTAATTACCGACCAGAAAATTTCAGCAATTAAGGACATTCTGCCGCTCCTTGAAAAACTTGCCGCGACCGGAAAGAAGGAAATCGTCATTATTGCGGATGATGTTGACGGCGAGGCGCTGGCAACATTTATTGTGAACAAGATTCGCGGCATTTTCAGCATTCTGGCAATCAAGGCGCCAGGATTCGGAGACAGGAAGAAGGAGCAGCTTGCAGACATTGCAGCCGTTGTTGGTGCTACGGTGGTGTCTTCCGAGCTCGGGATGTCGCTTGAGAGCGCTGAACTCGAAGTGCTTGGGAAGGCGGGCAAAGTTATTGCTACCAAGGATAAAACCACGATTGTCGACGGTAAAGGAAAGAAGAAGGACATTTCCGATCGAGTAGCATCACTGAAAGCGCAGCTGGCGGAAACGACCATGAAGTACGACAAAGAACATTTGGAGAAAAGAATCGCCAAACTCTCTTCAGGGGTCGCAGTCATTAAGGTGGGTGCTGCAACTGAAACCGAAATGAAGTATTTGAAACTGAAAATCGAAGATGCCGTTAATGCAACAAAGGCGGCAATCGAAGAGGGGGTGGTGCCGGGCGGCGGAGTAGCGCTTGCCAAAGTTTCGGCAAAAGTTGAGAAGAAAATCCGCGCCAGCGCACGATATAAAAAGAGTCATGAATCAAAGCGCGAGAGCGAATTCATGATCGGTTACTTGGCGCTCGTACAGTCTCTTTCGGCTCCGCTCCGAAACATTGCGGCAAACGCAGGGCACGATGATCCAGCGCTCGTTGTTGCTCGAGTACAGGAAGCGGCAAGCGACGCGTTCGGTTATGATGCTTCTGAGGATACTCCAGACGGAACACTCGTGCTTATTGATCTGATGAAAAAAGGAATTATTGATCCGGTAAAAGTAACCAGAACAGCGCTGCAAAACGCTTCGTCTGCCGCGGGGATTCTGTTGACCACCGATGTCGCTATTGCGGATGAACCGGAAAAAAAGGGAAGTACTGAGCATGCTCAAACAGAGGAAGGATACTAATCTTTATTTTCTGCTCTGTATAAAAAAATTCTAAAATTAAAAAGTTTCGCAAAACACTTTTCTCGCCCCAGTCCTACCCCCCCGCCTGCTCGAAAAGTGTTTTGCTTCGCTTTAAAAACTGTCAGTCATGGACGAAGAAAATAACAACAAAAGCTGGATTTCTATCCGGCTTTTTATGTTACTTACTTTTTTCCGGTAAAAAAGTTAGGCTAATTCACCTTGACAATAAACTATATATAGTTTATAATAGCATCAGACATTTAAAATTATTAACCATCAAAACTTTTGCGTATGCGGCAAAATAAAGGATCTCCCCGGGGTTCACACCCGAGCTATGTTAAAAAATATTGATCCATTGCCTGGCGTCATCAGGGCTTTGCAAGTAGTAAACGGTTTGTGATGAAGGATAAGCAAAAGCCCTTGAGCGGCTTATTGTAAAAGAAAAGTAGTTAGTGAAAAAGGAGGTTTCCTGACTGGCTACAAAAGCCGGGCTTGCCAAGCATGGCAAGCCCGGCTTACAAAAAGATAGTTCATTCTAAAAATACAAATTCGGACGGTTCAACCATAACTCTTTTGGGGTTAGTGGTAAGGTCGAACATACTTGTTCGGCCTTTTTTATTACTGCAGGGAATAAAAGAATCCGTCGCGGCTTCCAAAGAAGAGCTGTCCGTTCCATACTGCTGGCGTCGATTCAACGCAGCCCTCGGTTGGAACGTTAAAGCGTGAAGTTAATTGCGGAGTGCTCGGGTTTTCCAAAGAGTAAAAATTGATACCGCCGGGCGTGCAGGTGCCAACAACCAGCGTGTGGTCGATAACAGCCGGCGAACTCCATGCGTGCGTGCCGATGTACTGCCGGTTCAGCACTACTCCGGTTTTGGTATCAACGGTAAGAAGGTGCCCAGGGCTGGTGCTTACATAGAGATAGTTCCCAACGAGAGCCGGCGTCGCCCAAATGCCGCCAGTTACGCCATTTTCTTTCGGCACCGATACGCTCCATACTAATGGATTGTTCTTGGCGTATGGATCAAGCTTTAAAAGCTGGCCCACTTCGTACGATCGAGTATTCAATCGCTCTTCTTCAACCCCTGCGTAGAGCATGCCCTCGGCATCGGCAACAAGCGTGGCGTCTATGTCGTCGCCCGCCCAAAAATCGAAGACGATCGGCGCAATTCCTTTTTTAATGTTTGAAATGTCAAGACCGATAATTCTGCCGCCCGAATTCGCAAAGTATGCCCGATCTTTTACGATGAGTACCGAATTTTCAATGCTCACGTCGACGTCGCCGATGTTTTTCAACAATTCCGCATCGTAGCTTTTCATGCTGAAGCGCTCAATCGGGGAAACAATAACTTTTCCAAGTTCATCGTATGATCGGTTCAGTTCGATCGCATGGAAGATGCCGTTCTCGCTTCCTTCATAGAGCATGCCGTCAACGATTACCGGATTGCTGTCCCAGTCATTGTTCCAGAGCCCGTCGCTTACTTTCGCCTCAAGCTTCCATAATTCGGTTGGCACTGTTCGATCAAGCGCGATGATGCGCAAAAAATTATCACGCGATCCGAAATAGAGAAGCGGATAGCCGTCAGGGTCGAGCGTTACCGATCCTTTAATAATGTCGCGCGTTTGAAATGGCGACCTCGTTTCTTTGCCGGTTTTTGCGTCAACAAAGTGAACCGCATGGTCGTACGCGCCGAAAATAACTTCCGTTACTCCGTCGGGTCGCTCCCATACCACCGGTTGACCTGTCCAGCCGTTTCCGCACCAGAGCTTGGTAATTCCGCCGACCGTTGACGGGCCGCACATTGGCTTTTGGGGATACTTCCATAAAAAAGAAGGCTTGGCGGAAAGAGGGCCGTTTCCATAAAAAGTTCGGGTAGCATTGCCGCGGAACATGAGAAGCCCGGTATTTTCTTTCTGCGCATCTTGGCTGCTCTTTTTGCCATCTACTAGTGCATGGAAGGTGCTGGCTGATTGAGTAACAATGCTCCACGGGCCGGTAAGTTGGTACATGAAGCCCACAGCGAACAAGAGTGAAAAGGTAACAAGGATGGTTCGCTTCATACTTACACCATTTTATAATCAATTAAGCGTTTGTGAATATCTGCGCTCGCTACTTTAATGCGCACCTTGTCTCCGATGGTGTAGCTTTTTCTTGAGCTTCGCCCGATGATCTTCAACTCCTTCTCTTTGTATTCGTAGTAATCAGGCCCGATATCCCGAAGCCGCACCATGCCTTCGCATTTCGTTTCCTTTTCTTCGACAAACAACCCGTTCTGCGAAACGCCGGTTACGGTGCCTTCGAATGTCTGGCCGATGCGGTAACTCATGTATTCGGTCTGCTTGTATTTAATAGAAGCCCGTTCAGCTTCAGCCGCCTGCTTTTCGCGTTCCGAAGAATGCGCAGAAATTTCTTTGTAGTAATCCCAGAGCCCTTTGTCGATGGTGCGAGCTGAAAGGTATTCAAACAGGAGCCGGTGGACCACTAAATCGGGATAGCGCCGGATAGGAGAAGTGAAGTGCGTATAGTATTTGAAGGCGAGTCCATAGTGGCCGATGTTTTTCGTCGAGTAAATGGCTTTTGCCATCGACCGAACGATTGCCGTTTGAATCGTTTCCTCTTCCGGTTTTCCATCGAGCGATTTTAAGAGTGCGTTTAATTCAGGAGAGGGAATGACACCGTTTATAATTGGCAGGTCATAGCCGAGCCGCTTTAAAAAGTCGCGCAGTTCGGTAACTCGGTCGAGCGCCGGCAGATCGTGAACGCGAAAGACGAATATTTCGCTTCCATGCTTATCGTGGGTGGCGATGAATTCTGCTACTTTCCGGTTCGCCAAGAGCATCAGCTCTTCGATCATGTGGTGCGTTTCGCCGCGGATTTTCTTATACACGCCAATCGGCACGCCATTTTCGTCGAGTTTGAATTTTACCTCTTCCGAGTCGATCGAAATGGCGCCGGCTTCGAAGCGCTTTTTCTCTAAATCTTTTGCCAGCACAAGCGCACACTCAAGCTCTTTTAAGTATGGGCCGTCTTTTGTATCAAGCACGCGTTGGGCTTCCTCGTAGCTGAATCGCTTGTCTGAATGAATGACCGTTTTGCCGAACCATTCGCTTAAGATCTTAAGGTCTTTGTTAAAAGTAAAAACAGCAGAGAAGGTAAGGCGATCGACATTCGGGTTTAAACTGCATAAATCATTCGAGAGAACTTCCGGAAGCATCGGAATGGTTCGGTCGACCAGGTACACGCTGGTGGCGCGCGCTGCTGCCTCAATGTCGAGCGCGCTCTTGCGTTCTACGTAATGCGATACGTCGGCAATGTGGATGCCGATCTCGAAGGTATCGTTTTCTAAAAATTGTACTGAAATGGCATCGTCGAAATCTTTGGCGTCCTCGGGGTCGATGGTGAACGTGGTAATCTGCCGGAAGTCGCGACGATTTTGTAGGTCGCCCTCAGGGATGCCGCGCGCTTTAATTCTTTCGGCTTCTTTTTCTACTTCCGGCGGATAATCGTTGTCGAACCCTTTCTCAAGGGCGATAGCGTGCATTTCTGCATTATTTTCAAGCGGCTTGCCGAGTACTTTGGTAATATCGCCGATTGGATCTTTGAGTGCATGTTCCCAAGAGCTGATGGAAGCGAATACTTTATTGCCTGGCTGTGCGCCGTGCAGGTTTTTTTCCGGAATTTCAATCCGTACGTACATGCGAGCGTCGTTTGAAACGACGAAGTAGGTGCCGTGCTCTTCTATCAGCGTTCCTGAGTAGCCGAATTTTCCCCGGGATTTAATTTCAAGCACTTTTGCCCGAGGGTTCTCGTGCGGGGGAATGGCGGTTACTTCAACTACTACGGTGTCGCCATGGAGCGCGCGGTTTAGTTCCTCGCGGGGAATTTCAAGAGAAATATTCAAGTCCCGGAGCTTCAGATACCCGGTTCCTTTGGTTGATACAGAGAGTGACCCTTCGAACGTTTGCGAAGGTTTAATGTCTGGCATGCGATTACTCTAACACAGCTTTGTGCATAAGGCTAAAACATTGTTTGACGGTATGGGCGTTTCCTGCTATTATCGGCCCACATGTTAACGATTCGATTACAACGCATTGGCCGAAAAAACGAGGCGGCTTTTCGCATGGTGGTAACTGATTCCAAGAACGCAGCAAAGAGTGGCAAGTTTAAGGAAATTGTCGGTTCATATACCCTGAAAAACGATGCCATCAGTCTCAACAAAGAGCGAATCTCTCACTGGATGAAGCACGGCGTGCAAGTTTCAGATACGGTGCACAACATTTTAGTAAAAGAAGGAATGCTGGAAGGAAAGAAAAAGAATGTGCTCTCAAAGAAGGCACCAACCGTAAAAAGGAAAGATCTGAAAAAATAAAACCCCTGGTTAGGGGTTTTATTTTTTCAACATGCATGCAGCTAGACTTTACTTTAGTTCTGATATACTTAAGGCATATTAATAAATAACCGAGTTGCATGGGTATGTCAGATAAAGAATTTTTGGAAATGCTCGTAAAAGAATTAGTAGAGAATCCGAATGACGTAAAAGTCGATCGGAGCGTTGATGAAATGGGAGTACTGTTAACCCTTTCGGTAAACCCAAACGACATGGGTAAAATCATTGGTCGTTCGGGAAATACGGCAAAGGCGATTCGAACGCTTTTGCGGGTTGTCGGCATGAAGCACAATGCCCGCGTGAACCTGAAGATCAACGAGCCAGAAGGTGGCTCTCGTCGCGACGTTGAAGCTGCAAACGTTGATGATGCGATGGAGGATTTGAAGGGGATATAA
>CAZNJI010000006.1:20504-33535 GCA_964573395.1 uncultured Candidatus Saccharibacteria bacterium
AGATATGCGAGATGCCAGTAGACCTTAGCTCATGCTAAGGTCTTTTTCTTTTTTTTCCAGGTAGGATTCGAACTTAAATTATCCTTTGACTTTTTTCAGTAAAAACCTAGTATCATACCAACATATGAAATTTCACTTTTTAACCATTTTCCCAAGCATGATTACTGCCTATACTGGCGAATCGATCATGAAGCGGGCGCAAGAAAAAAAGCTAATAAGTGTTGCAGTGGTAAATCCACGCGAGTATTCAACCGATCGACATAATAAGGTAGACGACAAGGCGTATGGCGGGGGCCCTGGGATGGTGATGACCGCTGAACCGATTTTGCGGGCCGTGCAGAAACTGAAACTTTCAAAAAAGGCTAAATCAGCACAAAGTGCTGATCGCCCGACCAGTAAAGCTGGTTTAGGGGGGAAAGTAAAAGTAGTAATGCTCTCGCCTGGAGGCAAGCAATTTACCAATGAGGTAGCTAAAAAGTGGGCGAAGCAGTATTCGGATATTATTTTCATCTGCGGACGCTATGAAGGGGTGGATGATCGCGTACGAAAAATTTTAAAAGCTGAAGAGGTTTCCGTTGGGCCATACATTCTTACTGGAGGAGAACTGCCCGCGCTTACCATTGCCGATGCGGTTACTCGCCAGATTCCAGGAGTGCTCGGAAAAGGGGAATCGCTTGAGGATGCTCGTACGGCCAGCCCACGCACGTATACCCGGCCAGAAACTCTTACATGGCAAAAGAAAAAATACACAGTGCCAAAAGTACTTCTTTCTGGAAACCATAAAGACATAGAAGAGTGGCGGCTAAAACAATCAAAGATTGTTCGCCCGACCAATAAGGCTGGTTTAGGGAAAAATCAGAAAAAGTAACGCTCGCTTGAAATACCTTTTTCGAGAGCACCGATATTTTCCTCGTGGAAAATTCATCCGCTCGGCTACCCGCCTGCGCGAGGCTCTCAAAAAAGTATTTCTACGCTCGCCGCAATTGAACTGCCTGCTTTAAAAACTGCCTAAATAATAGTTTTTCTAAATATGTGGCAGTATAGAATTTATTGACTTTTTAAAGTTTTTATGGTACTATAAAATCAGATTGAACTTTAACTTTTAAATAACCTTAAAACAAAAGATTATGAAAAAATTCTTAGTCGGACTGGCGAAAGTCCTTATCTGGCTGGGATTTTTCTATAATCTCGGCCTAATTGAAGCTCTATTGTCTACGGACATAGGAGATAGTCCATACACTATCGATGTGTACGGAGAAACGTTTCCTAAAAAGGATCGTACCCAAGAAGAAATAACTGCCCATGCCATGAAAATGGAGAGGCTAGTTAATGCGAAAGCCGAAAAAATAGGGATCGAAGAAAAAGACGGAGATCTATATAGTTTCGAAGAGTATTTTCGAGATCTGAGAGAACTTACCGATAGCATGGGTGCATTTGGACGAAACACTGGAGACCTTCTAGCAATTCGATTGCAAGAATTTTGCCGAAAGAACAATGAAGGACCAGAACAAGTTGAAGCAGCACGGGAAAAGTATTTTCCGAAACGCTTTAAAGACGTTGGGGAAAGTTCAGAACCAAGCTTCACCTGGAAACAGGTCAAAGAGCGAAGTTTGAAGTTGTACCTAGTAACGCTTCCACTCGCATTCCTTCTGTTTCTCCTCTGGCTCTATGAAGCGAACAGCTACAAGTCAGTACGGTTTAGAAACCCTATGAGCTTCCTCATTTGTCTGGCGCTCTATCCGATCATTATTTTCTATAACGTAGCAAAATGGTGGATCAGAATGATGTCAGAGGCGTTAGCCGAAATCGAAATTAGGCGGGGAAAAGATAAATTTTTCCAGCTTCTTTCACAAGACGAAGTCGGCATGGTAAAGCAATTTGCCAGAGACAAAATTTCTTTTAAGGAATTCAAGCTAACGCTTCGTGCAAAAGGATATGTTCCTAAACACGGGATTGCCACAGTTGCTTTTGCAATGATTATTATGGCTTTCATTCCTCTGCGAAGTTTGGCAGGCAATGCCAATGTCCTACATTCAAGGCAGATTGAAGAAAAGCATTACTTTTTTTCAGACCATTCGCCGGGAGCACATTCTCTGCATGATCCAGACGCTATTGCTTGCTTTGAAGTAAGCATGGTTCCGAAGTTTGACCCAGAACCTCTACAGTATCTATTTCATACAGTTGTTGCGACTCTATGTCGCGGACATTGGCGAGGAATCGACCATGTTCCATTGATGGTTGAAGGTATTTCCACAAGAAAATAACTTTCAATCATCAAAAAACAAAAACAATGAAAAAAATATTGAGCACCATCGTATTAGTAAACCTGATAATAGTAACAAACGGGCAAGAGACAGGGAAAAACAAATTGTTTCAAAAAGTTATGGCTGGCGTAGGCATTACTGCCATGGCAAGCACTGATTTTTCTGAAGCGAAGACACCCTTTACGACTGGCTATAATTTTACCGCTAACGTATTAACATTAACGCCAAGAACGTACCACAGCCTATTGTATGGATTTGGAGGCAACACACTCCATTCACTCAATGGATTCTTCTTAAAGAAGAACTGGGATACCTACTTACTGTACATAAAATCACTGAGTACAGGAGGAAATTACGTAGGGTGGGGAATAGAAAAAATGGTAAAAGTTGAAGGCGGCACGGAAGGAATTATGTGCTTTACGTTTGCTGAAGTCGGGACGAATTTGAAAGGCAACAGATCACTAACGGTAGGATTGCTTATTACGGTGCAGAATAGGTTATGGAGAAGAAAATAATAACAAAAGCTGGATTTCTATCCGGCTTTTTCTTTTATTCCGAACCATTAATATTTGACATTTTTATTGTTTTATGTATAATGTATGCAAACAACTATAACTATGTCAGTACATACAAAACATACCGGACTACGTAAATTTTTTACCAAGAAAAATAAGGATAAAAAGCATGCCGTACTCACGATGGTAAACAATGCAGACGATGATTTGAAGGAAGAACTAAGTAATCTTCCTTCACCTCAATCTGAAGAACCTGTTGAAGAATTGAGTCCGTCTGAGCCGATTATTGCGACCGAATCTGAAGATGAATCAGATTTAAAAGAACCTATTGGTGTTCAATCTTTGCTATCAATCCCGAAAGGGCCCAAGAAGGAAATTCCTTATAATAAAGAGGCATTTCTGGATGCCAAACTAAAAAATGGATGGCCGTTGCAGGTAAATTATCGAAAACCTTTATAGTCTTAAGTCATAATCTCCCCTAATTTGTTGAAAGTTAGGGGAATTTTATTTGACAGAAGTATTGAAAGGGTATATACTAAACCGCTTTATCATGAGAGATGAGAAGAGCAGGGATTCTTTTATAAACGAGTGACCCTTGTCTAAAAAACCGCTTTACTGCGGAGTGTAGGCAAGGGGCATTTTTATTTTTACATAAAAAAATGAGTAAAACCGCCACTAAATCGCTTCGAGTCGGCGCCCGACCGAAGAAGTACTTCTCGAAGTACAAAAAACCCCTGGTCGAATTTCCCAACCTTATCCAACATCAGCTCGATTCATTCGACTGGCTTATTCAACATGGGCTCAAAGGTGTGTTCAAAGAATTCACTCCGATTCTCGACTATTCGGGAAAGAAATTCCAACTCGATTTTGAATCATTCCATCTGGTTGAACCAAAAATAGACGAGCACTATGCGAAAGAGAACAAGCTTTCTTACGAAGCTCAGCTGAAAACGCGCGTACGGCTCACGAACAAGCAAACCGGCTCAGACAAAGAACAGGAAATCTTTCTGGCCGACATTCCGGTAATGACCGGACACGGTACGTTCATCATCAACGGCGTTGAACGCTCAATCATCCCACAACTCTCACGATCTTCCGGCGTATTCTTCACGCTCAATGAAATCCGCGGCAAGCGTTACTTCGGTGCAAAAATCATTCCAAACCGCGGCGTGTGGATCGAGATCGAATCAGATCCGGACGGCGCCGTGTACGTTCGCATCGATAAGAAAAGAAAATTTCCGGTAACGTCGCTCCTTCGTGTGCTCGGCTTTGCCGATGATGCCGCAATGTTGAAAGCGTTTAAAGGCGATGCAGCGCAGAACGTCATCAAGTTGACGCTTGAAAAAGACCCAGCAAAAACGGTTGAAGAAGCCTACGTTGAAATTTATCGAAAGCTTCGTGACGGAGACATGGCAACTGCGCAGAACGCGCTTGACTTCATCCAGAACCTCTTCGGTGAAGAGCGCTACGACCTGTCGGTGGTCGGCCGTTTCCGCTTCAACAAGCGCTTCGAGCTCGACATGAGCGAAAAGGAAATGCAGCGCAAAACGCTTTCCGCTGACGATCTGGCTGTCATTGTTGGTCACATCATTACGCTCAATACGACTCCGGGATCAAAAGAAGACGATATCGACCATCTCTCAAGCCGCCGCGTTCGCTTCGTTGGAGAAATGCTCCAAGCAAAAATTTACATGGGAATGACCCAGATTAAGCGAAACATCCAAGATCGCATGTCGACAATTGACACTGCTACCGCGCTGCCGATTCAAATCATTAACCAGCGTCCGCTGCAGGCTCGCATTAAAGAATTCTTCACGACGAACCAGCTCTCGCAGTTCATGAACCAGGAAAACGTACTCTCCGAGCTCGAAGAGCTTCGAACCGTTTCTGCGCTTGGTCCGGGCGGACTAACGCGCGAGCGCGCAACACTTGAAGTGCGCGACGTGCACACTTCTCACTACGGACGCGTCTGTCCAATTCATACCCCGGAAGGTCCAAACATCGGGCTTATCTTGCGACTTTCGATTTACGCGCGCGTGAACGAATTCGGCATCATTGAAACGCCGTATGCGCGGGTAAAGAACGGAAAAATCACGAGCGAAATCGTCTATCTAAACGCGCTTGAAGAAGAAAAGTACACCATTGCTCATGCAGGAACCAAGTACGATGAAGATGGAAAAATTTTAACCGACAAAGTTGAGGCGCGCATTAAAACGTCTCCGGGCATTGTTTCAAAGAACGATGTTGATTTCATTGACGTGGCAGCAAACCAGGCATTCTCGCTTGCAACCTCGATGATTCCATTCCTTGAACACAACGATGCAAACCGCGCACTGATGGGATCGAACATGCAAAAGCAGGGCGTTCCGTGCGTCATTCCTGAAGCGCCGCTCGTTGCAACCGGCATTGAAGGGGAATCGGCTAAATATTCCGGACGGCTCATCATTGCCGAGGAATCGGGAGAAATTACCTACGTTGATGCGAAAAAAATAATCGTAAAGAGCGATAAGAAAGAGCACGCCTACAACCTGGTAACCTACCAGCGAACGAACAATTTCAACGCATTCCACCAGCGCCCAATCGTAACCCTCGGACAGAAAGTGAAGAAAGGCGAAGTGCTCGCTGATACATCAACAAGCGACCACGGACAAATTGCCCTGGGGCAGAACATGCTCGTTGCATTCATGAGCTGGAACGGAGCGAACTTCGAAGACGCAATCATTCTTTCAGAGCGCGTGATTAAGAATTCGAAATTCACCTCTATCTATATTTCAGAATTTACTTGCGTGGTGCGCGATACCAAGCTTGGCCCGGAAATTACTACTCGCGACATTCCAAACGTTGGTGAAGCAAGACTCAAAGATCTTGATGAAGACGGCATCATTCGCGTTGGGGCAGAAGTGAAAGAAAACGACATTCTGGTTGGAAAGATTACGCCGAAAGGGGAAACGGAACTGACACCTGAAGAACGGCTCCTTCGTTCGATCTTTGCCGAGAAAGCACGCGACGTAAAAGATACTTCAATGCGCATGGATCACGGTAAGAAAGGCCGCATCATCCGCGTGAAAGTATTTTCTCGCGATCAAGGCCACACGCTTGAATCAGGCGTGATTAAGAAAATCGTCATTGAAGTAGCGCAGCTGCGCAACATTTCGGTGGGAGACAAGCTTGCTGGCCGCCATGGAAACAAGGGTGTTATTTCGGTCGTGCTTCCGGAAGAAGACATGCCATACATGCCAGACGGTACTCCCGTTGACGTGGTGCTCACGCCGCTTGGTGTTCCATCTCGTATGAACCTCGGACAAATTCTTGAGCTTCACTTAGGTATGGCCGCAAACAGCCTGGGCTACCAGGCAATCGTGCCGCCATTTTCCGGAGCAACCGATGCGGAAATTAAAACGGAACTCAAAGAGGCAGGGCTTCCGGAAAGCGGAAAAATGCCGCTCTTCGACGGACGAACCGGCGAAAAATTCGAACAGGACGTCGCCGTTGGCTACATGTACATCTTGAAACTGCACCACATGGTGGAAGACAAAATCCACATGCGTTCCATCGGGCCATACTCGCTCATTACCCAGCAGCCGCTTGGCGGTAAAGCGCAGGGCGGAGGCCAGCGTTTCGGAGAAATGGAAGTCTGGGCGCTTGAAGGCTACGGCGCATCGCATACCTTGCGCGAAATGCTTACCATTAAATCAGATGACATTCGCGGCCGATCTGCAACATTCGATTCTATTATTAAAGCCGAACCGTTAACTGAGCCGAACGTGCCGGCATCATTCTCGGTGATGTTGAACTATCTCCGCGGGCTTGCGCTTGACGTACAACTGCGAAAGGGAGACAAGGAAGCCGTTTCAGCTACTCCGGTGCCGCCGCCTGCACAGCCATTACTAGACTCCGAAGTTGAGTAATTAAAAGAGGAAAAAATTATGAAAACCCTAGATACATCAAATTTCGATAACATCATGCTCAAACTTGCAAGTCCTGATCGCATCAGAGACTGGAGCTTTGGCGAGGTAACCAAACCTGAAACCATCAATTACCGAACTGGACGGAGCGAACGCGGCGGGCTTTTCGACGAGCGCATTTTCGGACCGGAAAAAGACTATGAATGTTACTGCGGCAAATACAAGCGCATTCGCTACGCCGGCATCGTCTGCGAAAAATGCGGTGTCGAGGTAACGCAATCGATTGTTCGCCGCGATCGCATGGGCCACATCGAGCTTGCTTCTCCGGTTGCGCACATCTGGTTCCTCCGTGGGGTACCGAGCCGTATGAGCATCCTTTTGGGCCTTCCGGTTGCCGAACTTGAAAAAGTAATTTACTTCGCCGGCTACATCATTACGACGGTGCATGAAGATGAACGCGACCGCATCGTGAGTGACCTTGAAGCGGAATTTAAGAACAAGGTGAAGAACGCAGCAGATGAAGAGACGAAAGAAAAACTTCGCACGCTCTTGGCAAACACCAAAAAAGAAATTGCTGAAATTCGTGTTGGAAAAGTGCTGAATGAAATTTCATATCACCACTACTCGCTGAAGTACGGTTCCGCATTTGAAGCGGGAATCGGCGCAGAATCGATCTTCAATATCTTTAAGCAGATCGATCTTGAGAAGCTGAAGACCATGACCGAAACGCAGCTCTCGAAAGCTGGTGCCGCTGAAAGAGAAAAACTGCAGAAGCGACTCTCCCTCATTCGTTCGATGCTCTACGCATCTGTGCGGCCTGAATGGATGTTCCTCTCGGTCATTCCGGTCATTCCACCAGCGCTCCGCCCGATGGTGGCGCTTGAAGGAGGCCGCCATGCAACGAGCGACATTAACGATCTCTATCGTCGCGTCATCAATCGAAACAACCGATTGAAGAAGCTCAAGGAAATCGGCGCTCCAGACGTGATTCTCCGAAACGAAAAGCGAATTTTGCAGGAAGCGGTTGATGCCCTCATCGACAACTCGATTGCAAGCCAAGACGCTCCGGCAATGAGCCAATCGCAGCGACGCGCGCTCAAGTCTCTTGCGGATAACTTGAAGAGCAAGCAAGGTCTCTTCCGCCAGAACCTGCTCGGTAAGCGTGTTGATTACTCAGGACGATCGGTCATCGTCGTTGGGCCGCAGCTCCGGCTGAACCAGTGTGGGCTGCCAAAGCACATGGCGCTTGAACTTTTCCGTCCGTTTGTCGTTTCAAAAATCATCAGCCGAGAACTTGCATACAACATTCGAGGCGCGAACAAGCTCATTGAAGACGGTATTCCGGAAGTCTGGGCCATCTTAGAAGAGGTGATTAAAGGCAAGTACGTGCTTTTGAACCGCGCACCGACTTTGCACCGTCTCGGTATCCAAGGCTTTCAGCCGATCTTGATTGAAGGAAATGCAATCCAGGTTCATCCGCTCGTCTGTCCTGCATTCAATGCCGACTTCGACGGAGACCAAATGGCTGTCTACCTGCCGCTCTCTACGGAAGCGCAAGGTGAAGCACGCGAACTGATTTCAGCGGATAAGAACCTGTTGAAGCCGCAGAACGGCGATCCCATCGTTTCTTCAAAAATGTTGGACATCGTGCTCGGCTGCTACTGGATGACCTCGACCGTTGAAGGCGAAAAGGGAGAAGGAAAGTATTTCTCAAGCCCAAATGAGGCAATTACCGCATACGACTTCGGCATCGTTTCATTCCGAGCGAAAATCAACGTACTCGGAACAAATAAGGGCAAGTATGAACAATTCGGCGGAAAGCCGTTTGAAACAACGGTGGGCCGGCTCTTCTTCAACTCGGTGTTGCCATCGGATTTCCCGTACATGAATGATGAAATGACCTCGAAGAAAATGGTTGCGCTCGTCGACCAGATTATCGCCACCTATGGAATCGACGGAACGGCTCCAATTCTTGATAAGATCAAGGATTTCGGCTACAAGTATGCAACGAAATCCGGCGTTACCTGGGGAATTGACAACGTAGTTGTGCCGAAAGAAAAAGCGGAAATCATTGAGCGCCATCGCAAGATGGAAGAAGAGATCCGCAGCCAGTTTGAAGACGGGCTGCTCTCCGAAGACGAGCGCTTCCACAAGGTTATTGCCGTCTGGGAACGCTGCAAGAATGAGATTGAAAAGATTCTGCCGAACACCATTGAGAAGCACGGATCGGTATACGACATGATTACCTCTGGCGCCCGAGGTTCGATGGGGAACGTAACGCAAATGGCCGGCATGAAAGGGTTGATTCAAAACACGACTGGCCGAACCATCGACTTCCCGATTATTCCTTCATACAAGGAAGGCCTTTCTCCGATTGAATACTTCATTACGACCCACGGTTCTCGAAAAGGTCTTGCCGACACGGCGCTCAACACCGCTCGCGCTGGATACCTTACCCGCCGATTGGTTGATGTGGCGCAGGATGTGGTTATCACTGAAGACGACTGCGGCACGAAGCAGGGAAAGCGAGTTACCAAAGAGTACATTTCCGGACTTGAAATTCCACTGTCGAAATCAATCCGCGGCCGCGTAACGTCGCAGGAAGTGAAAACTCCTGATGGTAAAACGCTGTTCAAGAGAGGACATCTCATCTCGAAGGATGATGCCAGCCTTATTGAAAAGAGCGGCGTTGAAGAAGTATTCGTTCGAACGCCGCTGAGCTGTAAGACTGTCTACGGCATCTGCCGCATGTGCTACGGTCTTGATCTTGGCCGTGGCAACCTGGTAAACAGGGGTGAGGCGGTTGGAATCGTTGCGGCACAGGCAATCGGTGAGCCGGGTACTCAGCTGACGCTGCGAACCTTCCACGCCGGAGGTGTGGCGGGCGTCGACATTACCGCAGGCTTGCCTCGCGTTGAAGAAATTTTCGAGTGCCGTTCAATTAAGAATCCGGCGGTCGTTGCGAAAGTAAGTGGCACGGTTTCTGAAATCATTGAAAACGGACTTGAGAAAACAATCGTCATTCTCTCCGATAAGAGCGAATCGAAAAAAGATTCTATTACCTATACAGTTCCGCCGCGCCGCATCCCGCTCGTAAAAGTTGGCCAGGCAGTAAAGAAGGGAGAGCTCTTAACCGATGGTTCCGCGGACATTCATGAAGTATACGAATACGGCGGCAAAGAAGCGGCAGAAGACTACATCATCCGAGAAATCAGCAAGGTGTACGAACTCCAGGGTGCATCAATTGCGCGAAAGCACTTGGAAATCATCATTCGGCAGATGTTCTCACGCCGCAAAATCAAAGACGCTGGAGCAACCTCATTCTCTCCGGGAGATGTTGTTGAAACTACCGATCTACTTGAAGAAAATGCGCGTATGCGGGCAGAAGGAATTGATGAAGCAAAATCAGAAACAGTTATCTTGGGTATCACGCAAGCGGCGCTCCATGCCAAAAGCTGGATCTCGGCTGCATCATTCCAAAACACGAACCGCATCCTCATTGGAAACGCCGTGAAAGGTGGAGTTGATAGCCTCCGCGGATTGAAAGAAAACGTTACCGTCGGCCGGCTCATTCCGGCAGGAACCGGTTTTACCGATCGAAAAGCGCTTGAAGTAAATACCTTTGCCAAAGTCGACGAGGAATAAATAGATGCGATCAGTCGTTGAGAGAATAAAAGAAACGCTCTCCATCACCGACGTCCTCAGTTCCTATATCACGCTCACGCCGGCAGGAAGCCAATTGAAAGCGAAGTGTCCGTTTCATAACGAGCGGACTGCTTCGTTTTACGTAACGCCCGACAAGGGGTTCTATTATTGCTTTGGCTGCGGCGCTAAGGGCGATATCTTTACGTTCATCGAACAATTCGAAGGAGTTGATTTCAATGGCGCGCTGAAGCTGCTTGCCGACCGGGCCGGTATTGCGCTCACGCGGGATTCCTTGCGGCAAGATCCGCTGACGCCGCTCTACGACGTACTTGAAGAAGCCTGTGGTATCTATGAGAGCGCGCTGAAGAAAAACCAGCTTGCGCTGCAGTACTTAACCGACCGTGGCGTAACGCTTGAGACGATAGAGAAATTCAGAATCGGTTATGCGCCTGATTCGTGGGAGTTTATTGCCGGACATTTTAAGGGTGCGAAGGAAACCCTTGCCGACCAGGCGGGACTGCTTAAAAAAGGAGAGCGGGGGAATTACGATCGCTTCCGGTCTCGGATCATGTTTCCTATCATGGATGTCAGCGCTCGTGTGGTTGGCTTTTCCGGCCGCATTTTCCCCGACGCGCCCGACGCGCCGAAATACTTGAACAGCCCGGAAACGGAGCTCTTTCAGAAATCAAAGCTCCTCTTCGGTTTTGATAAGGCGAAGTTCAACATGAAGCGAAGAAATTTCGCCATTCTTGTTGAAGGACAGTTCGACTTGGTACTCTCCCATCAGGCTGGCTTTACAAATACGATTGCAACTTCCGGCACCGCGCTTTCTGATGAAGGAGCGGATGCTTCCGCCGGACTTGGATCGGTTGCAAAACTTACCCGCAATATCATTCTGGCATTCGACGGCGATGCGGCAGGAAAGAAAGCGATGGATCGGGCGGCGCGGTTGGCGCTCCAGCTCGGCATGAATCCGCGCGTCGTTTTGGTGCCGAATGGAAACGATCCGGCAGACTTCATCCGCACCGAAGGGCAAGGCGGGTGGAAAGAGCTGCTCAAGCAGAGCGAGCATGTCGTCGTGTTCCAAGTAAAAGATTTACTCGCCCAGAATCTTTCGCCGCATCGCTTTGCCGCAAGCATCAGAGAACGGGTCTTTCCGTTCATTAAACTGATCCCGTCCGCCATCGAACGGAGCCGGCAGCTTGAACTTGTGTCGACCACTGCCGGAATCACTCTTTCAGCGATCGCGGCAGACTTCGAACAGTTTCTCTCTGATACTCCACGGAGTGAATCGTTGCGGCACGGAGCAGTATCCCAGCCGCAAACCGAAGCAGCAAAGCAGAAAATCGATTCTGCGGCGCTTTTCTTAGGGATCCTCAGCTGGCAGAGCTCGCTTGCCGAGCCGATGATCGACGTGCTCGGCTACCGCGACAGGGCAGGAGCAATTAATTTTGAAGAGCACCAGTACGTACTGCCAGATCTTGACGACGATGCATTGCACCGATCGCGAACCTATGCCGCGGCAACGTATAGCGGCATGGACAAGGGAGAACTTGAGGATATTGTTGATGAACTTCTGGCAGGAATCGCGTACGGGTTCCTCGAGATGCTTCGCGGAAAGTATACTACCGAGCTTACCGCTGCAGAGCGGGAAGAAAACGAGGAGAGCATCGGAAGGCTGCTTCCGCTCTTGCACCGCCTTTCGAGCCGGCTGCATGATTTGAAAATGATTGACAAATAGGTTCTTTTGGAGAATTATTAGAAAATTGTTAGGAGAAAAAAGATATGGCCACCAAGAAAAAAACAAAATCAGCACAATCGAAGAAAGTTTCCAAAAAAGCCTCAAGAAAGGCTCCGTCAAAAAAGAAAGTGGCTCCAAAAACAAAAAAGGCACCAAAAAAGAAAGCAGTAAAAGTTCAAAAGAAAAAACCTGTTTCTACCCCGAAAAAACCGAAAGTAAAAGCAAAACCTATTACCATCCGCCAGCCGGGCACCGCACCGCGGCGGGAAAATAATACCGAGAAAAAACTCCGCGATCTGCAGGTAAAAGCAGACGAGCTCATCGTGAAAGGAAAAAAACGCGGCTTCATTACCTACGACGAAATTTTAAAATCATTCCCTGACATCGAGAACAACATCATGTTTCTCGACGAGTTGTACGAAAAATTCAGCACTGCCGGCGTCGACGTGCTTGAAGGCGGGAATCTGCTCGACATCGACAGCAATGAAGACCTTTCAAAATATACCAAAGACAGCCATTCATACAGTTCAGTGCAAATGTACCTGAAAGACATCGGGCAGTACCCGCTCATTAATGCCGCGCAGGAAAAAGATTTTGCCAAGCGAATCGTTGCCGGAGACTTGGAAGCAAAAAACCTGCTTGCCCGATCGAACCTGCGTTTGGTCGTTTCAATTGCAAAAAAATATGCGAACCGTACCTCTGATTTAACGCTGCTTGATTTGATTCAAGAAGGAAACATCGGCCTCTTTAAGGCGGTAGAGAAATTCGATTGGACGAAGGGATTTAAGTTCTCAACCTATGCTACCTGGTGGATTCGCCAGTCAATCACCCGTGCGCTTGCCGACCAATCGCGTACCATCCGCATTCCGGTGCACATGGTTGAAACGATTTCAAAATACAAACAGGTGCTTCGCCGCTTAGCGCAAGACTTGGGCCGCGATCCGCTGGCTGAAGAAGTAGC
>CAZNJI010000006.1:33635-36672 GCA_964573395.1 uncultured Candidatus Saccharibacteria bacterium
GATTAAGGCTCGCTTGTTAGTCTCTTTTGAGAGTCCGCATAAAACTCTGCTGAGTTTTTGCTCAGGCCTCGCGCCGTCGCGCTCCGGAGCCTCTCAAAAGTGACTAACTGCGCTCGCCAAAACTGAATCCCTTGCGCGAGGTCCCCGAAACGGTATTTCTACGCTCGCAGGAGAAAATAATCTGTTTGAGGCTCTGTGAATTATTGTTTTTAGCGAATGCGAGCCTCGTGAGTATTCAAAATTCCGAGTGTAAACCGGATTTTTGCATACTTTTTTTCTGGCAAATAAAGTAGGGCTACCTGTTTTTAATTTTAGAAAAACTATTTCGTAAGCAGAGAATTAATGTAAGTGCGAACTTGTTCTACTGGATATGCACCAGGAATTGCAATCTGCTTTCCTTTTTTGTTTACGACAATGCTAAATGGAGTGCCTTGCGCGCCGTAGCTTTGCGCGTCAATAGCATCATTCTGTACCCGTTCTGCGAACTTTTCTGTTTCAACGCAGGTTTTAAATGCGGCTCTGTCCATGCCGGCTTGCTGTGCAAGATCGTAAAGCACTTCTTCCGGGTTAGAGCGCGAAAGCGACTGCAGGTTGGTTGCAAAGAGTTTGTCGAGGTAGGGAAATACCGCCGCTTTGCCGCCAAGGTCTGCCGCACATTCAAGCGCAAGAGCTTCGGCGTACGCGTACGGATGCAGGCTGGTGAGCGGGAAGTGTCGGTATACGAGCGCAAGTTTGTCTCCGAATTCCGTCTGCATTTGTTTGAGCGTTGGCAGAAATTGTTCGCAGAACGGGCACTCTGAATCGGAGTATTCAAAAATAATTACTTCTGCCTTCGAGAGATCTCCTTGCACGTGGTCGTCATCTCTTACTTCAAGCTTCGGCGTTCCTGCCGTTCCGTCGTTATTCTGCGGGCTAATTTTTCCGTTGCTTAAAAATACGGCTGCAGCAATTAATACGCCAGCGGTTAAAATTGCCATCGGGGTAGTGAAAGCCGGTTTTTTATTGATAACGACCTGCACCTGCTCTGCATTTTTTAGTTCTGCCTCGCGAGCGGCTTGCATGTCTTGTTGATTCTGTTCTTGATTATTGGGTTCCATAGAAGCTATTGTAGCGTCTCTTGACCATTTTCGGTAGCGTCATTCCTATTGAAAAGCCTTAAAAAATGAGGTAAAATGCGATTTACATGAGTATTGGGGAGCTTGCAACCTATGCAATTACTTTTTTGGCTGTCTATGTCCAGGTTTTCTTCTTGGTAACCTTTCTGGAACGCCGGAAGGAAATTGCGACCGCTGGTACCAAAAAAGTAAGTTTATCCCGCTACCCGAGTGTAGCGGTTATTGTGCCGTGCTGGAACGAGGAAAAAACGGTGCATGGAACCGTTGAATCGCTCTTGGCGCTCGACTATCCGAAAGAAAAACTTGAAATCATTATTGTCGACGACGGTTCGACTGACGCAACCTGGCAGGAAATTCTGCACTATAAAGATCATCCTCAGATAAAAATTTTCCAGAAGGAAAACGGCGGGAAGCACACGGCAGTTAATTTCGGTATCGAACAAACTTCTACCGAATTCATTAGCTGCCTTGATGCCGATTCGTTCGTTGAACCAACAGCGCTCAAGCAGATTATCGCCGAATTCAACGAAAAACCGGAAACGATGGCCGTTGCTCCGTCTATCATTATCTTCGAGCCAAAAACGCTTCTGCAGCGAATTCAGAAAATTGAATACCAGATGGGTATTTACATTAAAAAAATGCTCGCATTCCTAAATGCAATTCACGTTACCCCGGGGCCGTTCTCCGTTTTTCGCCGTGAAGTGTTTGAAAAGATTGGCGGATTCAAAAAAGCGCACAATACGGAAGACATGGAAATTGCGTACCGCATGCAGCAGCATTGCATGAAAATCGAGCACTGCCATCCGGCGCATGTCTATACCGTGGCGCCCGATACGCTCAAGAAGCTTTTCAAACAGCGCCTTCGATGGATTTACGGTTTCATTCAAAACACGATTGATTACCGGCATCTCATTTTCAAGCGCAAGTACGGAAACTTCGGATTCTTTACGGTTCCGTCCGGCGTGATCTCGATTTCTGCAGCAGTCTATATTTTCTTCTCTATTTTGTATAACTTTATTGTTTGGATTGCGCAGAAAGTTACCCAGTTCCAAATTACCGGCATTCCAAGTTTTGGCGGGTCGGGCTTTACTTTCGATTGGTTCTATTTAAATACAAAGACGATTGTTTTCGTAACAGTGCTTCTGTATGCACTGCTCGTGTTTGCGATGATTGTGGGAACGAAAATGGCGAAGCAGAAGCTGAACTTCCACATTCTTTCGTATATTTTAGTGTATAGCGTCATTGCGCCGTTTTGGCTGATGAAGGCGATTTGGAATACGATGATAGCAAAGAAGCCAAGTTGGAGATAAACAGATGAAGCGACAGTGGGGAAAATATGTATTTGTGCTCATCCTAACGTGTGGAATTTTTGCCGTTTCGTGGTATTTAAGCTCGTACTTCAGCCAGAAAAAACTTGCCGAGATTCGAAACATTCAGAATAAAATTTCAACCGACATTCTCTCTTCCGAAACGCAGTTCGATTTGTTGGGCGAGCTCTCCTGCGAAGAAATTGAAAGCACCTCGCTTCTCTCTGACGAAATCGCTTCTCTTGCCGGAAAAATTACCTACAGCGAGCAAAATGTTGGCGCCAATGAAGAGGTATTTCTCTTGAAAAAGCAGTATACGATTCTGCAGGTGAAAGACTTCCTGCTCTCAAAGCGCATCAGCGACCGATGCAAAACTGAGCTCAATACCATTTTTTACTTCTACGGCAGAAAAGAGGGCTGCGAGAACTGCACGAAACAAAGCTACGTGCTCGATGCGATTCATGAGAAGTATCCGGAAATCCGCATCTACTCATTCGATTACAACCTCGATCTTTCCACGATTCGCGCCCTGCGCACTATCTACAAGGTAACCGACCAGCTTCCGGCGCTCGTGATTAACGGCAAAACAATAAGCGGCTTTAAGACGGTTGAAGA
>CAZNJI010000006.1:36772-38818 GCA_964573395.1 uncultured Candidatus Saccharibacteria bacterium
TTCCGGCGCTCGTGATTAACGGCAAAACAATAAGCGGCTTTAAGACGGTTGAAGAGATAGAAGCACTTCTGCCAAAAGAGCTCGTAAAAGAAGTGCAGCAAAAAGCCCTAAAGCAAACGATTCCTGCTGCTACAACTTCAAAACAGAACTAAAATTGTTTTTTAACAAAATATTCTTCAAAATATTTAATCGACTCAAATCCTCGACCGGTTAAGTAAATTAAAATAAAATTTAATATAAAAAGAGAGCTAAAATAATATATATTTTCTAATTTAAAGTTAGTAAAGATGTAATATATTGTAAATATATAAGTTACTAATAATGAATTAAGGTGGGCTACAAAAAAATCCCAACGACGATCAAGTTTTCTTTCAACTAACATACTCTTACCATCCTTAGATTCTTCTGATACCTTTCTCCAGTAGACTAATTCTTTTTCAGGAATATTAAAATTATGTAGATATTTTTTTATTATAAGATTTATAAGAAAACTACTTAAAGCATTAATAATTACAGCGACACCAATAAACAAAACTACCCAAAATAGAGATTGATTTTTTGTGTTTTCGATAAAAAAAATATCTAAAGATGGGGAGTTATCTAATAAAATAAAAAATGACCATAATAATGCAGTCGGAAATACAAATCTAAATAAATTCTCTTTAAATTCTAGATTCATTTGATTTATAGTCAAGATTTAGTATTTATCTTGAGCCGCTTGTCAGACTTGAACTGACGACCTTCGCTTTACAAAAGCGTTGCTCTACCAACTGAGCTAAAGCGGCAATAGGGAGGCAGGAAAAGTATACCGATTATTACTTCTCCTGCAAGGGAAGCGTTTGAGGTGCAGGAATCGGCTTGGTGCGCATTCGTCGCTTCATGGCATGAGAAAGATCATTCTTATACTCAGAAACGTTTGCCAAGAAAAACGACGCCGGGCCATGGTATAGGCCGGTAAGCTTATCTTTTTCTTCGAAAAAATTCTTCGTTCGAGGAAACGCTTTCATGATCCAGCGCTTTACTTCGGCGCTTGCAAGTTCCCATACCTTTTCGAAGAAGAAAACGGTATAGCGAACGGCAATCTTTGCAGATGATTCGATTTTCTGCAACAAAACGACTGCGAACTCTTTGGTTTTCAGTTCGTTCCGTTGTTCAGTGAGGGAGGTAATTCCTTTTCTGATTTCCCAGGCGCGATAGGAGAGGGTAACATACACGCCTAACAATAATGCAATAAAGCTTATGACCAGTAATTCCATATTACCCAAGCGTATAGAGCTTGAATGATTGTATTGTAGCACCTCCATTCTGCTCTAACAGCTTGCCAATTGACTCATTTCCTGTCTTAAAAAATGGCTGCTCAAGGAGGGTTTGGTCTTTAAAGTAAGCGGCAATTTTCCCTTCAAGCATTTTAGCCTGCATTTCCTGGGGTTTTCCGCTCTCCGTAACTTCTTTTTTGAAGACTTCCAGGGCATTTTCGCGGGCCTCAGCCGGAATGTCGGCTGTTGATAAGTAGGCTGGCTTCATGGCAGCAATGTGCATGGCAATGTCTTTTGCCAGTTCTGCAGATCCGCCGGTGAGGGCAACTACAGCGCCCGATTTTCCGTTGAAGTGGGTATATGACCCGATGGCATCGCCTTTGAATTCATCGATGCTGCCAAGCTGGATGTTCTCGCCAATTTTCAGCACGACGTCGTTAATGAGCGCAGGCGCTTGTTCACGCGCTGCATCAGCGCCGCTCGTAAATGCAACATTGGCAAGGTTTTCAGCAAGCGCTTTAAAGTCTTCGTTCTTTGCAACGAAATCGGTTTCGCAGTTAAGAATAAGTGCGACTGCACGGGTGCCATCGCTTTTAATCGTTACCGAACCGTCCGCTGCAGACCGGTCTGCTTTTTTTGCCGCAATTTCAGAGCCTTTCTTGCGAAGAATCACCAGAGCCTTCTCCATGTCGCCGCCGGTTTCTTCAAGCGCTTTTTTGCATTGCATGATTGAAACGCCTGTTTGGTCTCGTAATGCTTTTACTTGTTCGGTTGTGATTTGTGTAGTCAT
>CAZNJI010000006.1:38918-54995 GCA_964573395.1 uncultured Candidatus Saccharibacteria bacterium
TTTCCTTCGTAGGAGTTCTTGAGTATACCAAGAATAGTTTCAATACTCGAACGCGAGCTATCATTTGCAATGATAGGAAAGTGAACGCTCTTGATGCTGCAATCGGTATTTCCGATGCCAACAACTTGCAAACCCACTTTCTTCGCTTCCGTTACGGCAATGTGTTCTTTTTTTGTATCAACTACCACTACCAGATCGGGAAGCTTGGCAATGCCCGTAAGGCCGCTGAAATATTTATTCAGCCGGTCGAGCTCGCGGTTCAGAAGGATTTGCTCCTTCTTCGTGTATTTGTCGTACTCGCCGCTGGCGCGCTTTTCCTTCATCTCTTCAAGCTTCATGATGCGCTTTTTGATTTCAGGGAAATTCGTCAGGATGCCGCCGATCCATCGCTCGGTAACGAATGGCTGCCGAAGCGATCCGGCAACAGATTCTACCGCCGCTTTTGCTTCAGCCTTCGTGCCGACAAACAGCACTGTTTTGCCAGCTTTTCCGAATTCAGCCAGTATGCCGGCTGCTTTTTCAAGCAGGGGAGCGGTTTTTTCTAAGTCAATAATGTCGATGCCAGCCTTCGTGCCGAATAGGTATGGCGCGACGGTTGGGTGGCGTCGGGTGCGAGAGTATCCGTAGTGGACCCCTGCGTCAAACATGGAATTTATATCTTGTGTCATTTTCGTTACTGCAACAGGGCAGCTCTCGAAGTCTGTCCTTAAATTAATTATTAACGAGGCATTTACTATAGCATATATTTCAGTTCTGTCTATTGACCGGACTGGTCTGGTGATGTCAAAAAGGTCTTTATTTATTTGTGTTTTTATGCGATTATCTAAGTACTTTTATGCGCCAAAGCAAGCTTTTTACGAAAACGAAGCGGGAAAATCCGGCTGACGAAGTATCGAAAAATGCCCAGCTCCTGATCCGAGCGGGGTACATTTATAAAGAAATGGCTGGAGTCTATGCTTTTTTGCCGCTTGGCCTTCGGGTGCTCAATAAAATAATTGCCATCATTCGTGAAGAAATGAATGCACTCGGCGGGCAGGAAGTAAGCCTAACTGCGCTTCAGGAAAAAGAACTGTGGGAGAAAACGAACCGATGGGACGAAAACCAAGTTGATGCATGGTTTAAAACGAAACTGAAAAATGAAGCCGAGCTCGGGCTTGGATTTACTCATGAAGAGCCGTTGACGCGGCTCATGAAGGAATACGTTTCTTCGTATCGCGATTTGCCGTTTAGCGCTTATCAATTTCAGACAAAATTCAGAAACGAAACGCGGGCGAAGAGCGGCTTGATGCGCACCCGAGAATTTATCATGAAAGATCTGTATTCTTTTTCGAAAGATAAAAAAGAGCACGATGCGTTTTACGAAAAGGTAAAAGACGCATACATCCGGATTTTCGAACGCTTGGGAATCGGAGGGCAGACATACGTAACGTTTGCTTCAGGTGGAGTGTTCTCGCAGTTTTCTCATGAATTCCAAACAATTACTGATGCAGGTGAAGACATTATCTACGTTGATGAGGAGAAAAAAATTGCGGTAAACAAAGAAGTGTTTACCGACGAAGTGCTGGAAAGTCTTGGATTGCAAAAAGAAAAGCTAATTGAAAAAAAGGCGGTTGAAACGGGAAATATTTTTACGCTCGGAACGCGCTTCGCTGATGCGCTCGATTTGAAATATAAGAACGAGGCAGGAGACATGCAGAGCGTATTCATGGGTTCTTACGGAATCGGTCCGGCAAGAAGCATGGCAACGATCGCGGAGCTCTATTCGGATGAAAAAGGGATCATCTGGCCGGAGTCGGTCGCGCCATTCGATGTACACTTGGTGCAAATTGGAGAAAGCGAAACAGTAGCAGCTGAAGCGCTTCGCCTCTACAATCTATTCCACAAACAGGGAATTGCAGTGCTTTACGATGACCGCGCAGGTATGCAGGCGGGAGAGAAGTTTGCAGATGCAGATCTTATCGGCATTCCATTTCGAGTGGTCGTTTCAGAAAGAAGTCTTGAAAAGGGCGGATTCGAACTTAAGCGCAGGAATGAATCAGAGTCTAAAATCGTAACCGATAAAGATCTTATTGCTCACCTCATTTAATTGCGATCCATGCTTGAGCGACTTTATGCCAGATTTTCAAACGATATCGGAATTGACCTCGGTACCGCCAACACGCTCGTGTACGTTAAAAAACACGGGATCGTCATTTCTGAACCGTCGGTGGTAGCGGTGAACCAAAAAACAGGGCAGATTGTTGCAGTTGGCCGCGAAGCGAAAGACATGCAAGGAAGAACTCCGAGCCACATTCGAACGGTGCGTCCGCTCGTTGAAGGCGTGGTATCCGACTTCGAAATTACCGAAGAAATGCTGGCGTATTTCATTCGGAAAACCGAAAAGCTTTCCCGCGCCTTTTTCCGGCCGCGCGTTGTTATCGGTGTTCCGAGCGGCATTACAAACGTTGAAATGCGGGCTGTGTATGATGCGGCAATCAACGCCGGTGCGCGCGAGGTGCATTTGGTAGAAGAGGCAATGGCCGCGGCAATCGGCGTGCGGCTGCCGGTGCTTGAAGCAAAGGGCTCTTTCATTGTCGACATTGGCGGCGGCACAACCGACATTGCGCTTATCTCGCTTGGCGGCGTGGTGCGTTCGGTTAATCTGAAAGTTGCCGGAGATCATTTCAACGCACGTATCATCGAATACCTGCGGGACGAATTTAAGTTGCTAGTTGGCGAACAGACGGCTGAGGCGATAAAAATTTCGCTCGGCTCGGCGGTTGAAACCGAGTACATGGAACTTGAAGTGCGCGGCCGCGACGTCATTACCGGACTTCCGCGATCGCTCATTGTTACCGATGGGGACGTTCGAGAGGCGCTCATGTACCCGCTCTCGCTTTTGCTGATGGGCATTCGCGAAGTGCTGGAAACGGCGCCGCCGGAAATGCTCTCGGACATTATTATTAATGGTATTGTGTTAACGGGAGGGGGATCGCTTTTGCAAGGGCTTGCAACGCTTCTTTCGGCAGAATTAAAACTTCCCATCTACGTTGCCGATGATCCGCTCACTGCTGTTGCTCGCGGCGCTGGCGTTATTTTGGAAGATTTCGAGCAGTACAAACAGGTTCTTCTCTCGCTTGATGGCCATGGCACCCTACACTAGAAGAAAAAAAAGAATCGGCGCTTTTGTATGGATTATTATCCTGTTGGCAGTAGCGGCGCTCTTGTTTCGGCCGCTTTCAAAAATGGTGAAAGGGATTTTTGCTCCTGCCTGGAAATTAAATGCAGTGGCAACCGATAACGCAAGCACACTCTTCACTTCGAAGCGCGCATTACGGGAAGAAAATCGACGGCTCTCTGAAGAACTGGCGAAGGCAAAAATCGAGCTTATTGAACTGCCGCTTTTGCGGGAAGAAAATCGGGAACTGAAGGAGTTGTCGGGAAGGTCAGCCGACCAGAAATTCGTTCTGGCAGGAGTGATTACGAACCCGGGCCAGTCTTTGTACAATACGTATCACATTGATGCGGGAAGCGCCGAAGGGGTAACGGTTGGCGCTGAAGTGTTCGCAAACGGCAACGCGCTTGTGGGAACGGTAAGCGAAGTAGGGCTCCATCGCTCAACCGTTTCTTCTCTGGCAACTCCGGGAAATAAAGTAAGCGCAGTGGTTGTTGATTCCGACATTACTATTACGGTAACGGGGCGCGGCGGCGGAGATTACGAAGTGGCGTTGCCGCGCGAAATTCCTTTTACGCCGGGGATGGCAGTGCTGAGCCAGGGGGTTGATCATGAAATCATCGCGATCGTTGAAAAGATTATTTCCGATCCGCGCGATCCGTTCCAGCGGCTGCTTGCCCGCATGCCGGTGAACATGCGAACGGTTCGGTTCGTTTCGGTAAAAATTTCTGAATAATTTTATATAAATTGACAAATTTATAATATTGTTTTACAATAAAAACAGAAAACAGTTATAACATTTAAAAAAGAATAGTATGAGTAAATTAAGACTCAGGCGAACCCTTCCTTGGACACTTCAGCATGCTTCAAAAATCTGGGATTGTTACCGTTTTAAGAGAAATATCTGTAAAAGCCTAGGAGGTTTTATTGCTGAGATCGATTCGGTAAAACTCTCTGATCTGCATCCAACATCAGTTCAGAGCAAAATTCACCTCTCTATGTTACCTCATGTCGTTATAAAATATGGATGGATTTTTTACGACAGATCCGATTTGGAATGGGGTATTCAGCAAGCTGAACAATATGAAGCGGTATTGCAGTCAGGAAATTATAGCGGCTCGCCGTATGGAACCCCATACGAAAGGAGTACCTATAGTAAAGTTGATCAGCGATTTATTGGCAGGCAAGTCATTAAGGTGTCTGTTACTTTTTCAATAGAGTTTCAGAAAATCTACCGCCGCGAGAAAGATTTATTTGCCATGCTTCTGCCAGAGAATTCGCATAGCAAGCCGATACCTCTTGCAGTTTCTTTCGGTAACATTTTTTGCCCAGAATGGGACAATAACCATCCTGATGTTTTAAGATGGCTAAAGCAAACATGGCAGCCAGCAGCTGAAATGGAACTTGAATTTGGAATCAACCCACTATTTGATCCTTTTGTTTTTTAACTTAAGACCCTGCATTATTGCAGGGTCTTTATTTTCTCAAAGTCAAAAATATTTTCTCTGATACCGATAGATTTAGCGATTTCTAAAGCTTTTTCTAAACCACCAACATATCTGATAGTTTTGCCTGCATTTAATTCAAATTTTTCTTGATTAATTTCTCTTAGTTTTTTCATATTTTCTCTTAAATCATCTTCAGAAGGAGGCTGGTAACCTCGCGAGATAAAACGGATAATTTTAAAAATATTTGCAGGGTAAAATTTTACTGTTTCAAGGCGCATGGATTCAATATCTTCAACGGCCTTTGGAATAGAGTAAATATTCTTTTGCCAGCCAGGATTATCTATATCGGCAATATTCATTGCAACACCGCTAATTGTAAAATCGCTAATTTGTTCCAGTATCGACTCAATAGTTTCGGTGGGTGGGTATATTTTACAATCAAGATATACCCAGTCATCATATTGATGAACAGGGTTAGCGGTACGAGCTTTTTTAAGTACTTTTGCTTTTTCAGAGTTCTTGTTTCCGAATATAAACCCTAAGCTAAGGAGATTTTTTGCGAATGTTTCTCCGTCACCGATAACGATACAATCATAATCTCGTTGAGTCATTTCTTCATTAAAGTAGACATAGTGGAGCGCATTGCGGATTGTTCCACCAAACAGATACACCTTAGTTTCTTCGGGTATGCTATTCTTTACCTCGTTTAAAATTA
Organism: uncultured Candidatus Saccharibacteria bacterium; assembly: GCA_964573395.1. GTDB lineage: Bacteria > Patescibacteriota > Minisyncoccia > Phycocordibacterales > UBA9973 > DATIBQ01. The sequence goes on from CAZNJI010000006.1 coordinate 44,236, forward strand.
TTTTTGTTGAGAGGACTTTTAAAAAAAGAGGTTCTGTGCTCATAATGTAATCCAATAATATCACTAGCGTGAAATTTACCATACACAAAAAATTAGATAATACACTTGGGCGCACCGGAACGCTGGTAACGCCGCACGGCACCATAGAAACGCCGGCGTTCGTAACGGTGGGGACGAAAGCAACGGTGAAGGCGCTGACCGTGCCGCAAATCAAATCGATCGGCGCCCAGGTGGTTCTTGCCAACACCTACCATTTGTATTTGGAACCGGGAGACAAGCTCATACAAGAAGCAGGAGGGTTCGGGAAGTTCATGGGCTGGGATGGCCCGACGATGACAGACTCGGGAGGGTTCCAGGTTTTTTCGCTCGGAGAAGCATTTAAGAAAGGAGTCAGTAAAGTTGCCAAAGGAGAAGCATTGCTTGAGAGCGTTGAGGCCGGCCCGCATGGAAAGCTTGCCACCATTTCAGAAGAAGGAGTCGTATTTAAATCGCACCATGACGGCAGCCCTCATTTATTTACCCCCGAGCGATCAATGGAGATTCAGTGGAACTTGGGAGCAGACATGATTTTTGCATTCGACGAATGCACGAGCCCGACCGCATCGTTTCAATACCAAAAAGAGGCGCTCGATCGAACCTACCGGTGGGCGGAGCGTTCGCTTGCAGCGCACCAAAAAATCGATACCGAAAATGTCCAGGCACTTTTCGGCGTGCTCCAAGGAGGCCAGGAAAAGGAGTTGCGCGAGCATGCCGCGAAAACCATTGGCGCGCTGCCGTTCGATGGGTTTGGCATCGGGGGATCATTTACCAAAGAAGACATGTATACGGCTGTTGGATGGGTGAATGCGTTGTTGCCGGAAGGAAAGCCGCGGCACCTGCTAGGGATTGGCGAACCGGAAGATTTGTTCGGGGGCATAGAAAACGGGTGCGATCTCTTCGACTGCGTTGCGCCAACGCGGATGGCGCGCACTGGAAGTCTCTACACGAAAGACGGGCGCTTGAACATGTTGAATGCCGCATACGTGAACGATTTTACTCCGCTTGATCCAGAGTGTTCATGCTACACATGCACCACGTACACGAAAGCGTACCTTTCGCATTTGTATCGCAGCAAAGAAATGCTGGCCGCAACGCTCGGCTCGATTCATAACCTTTCGTTCATCATTGGCTTGGTTGATTCGATTCGGAAGTCGATTGGAACCGGCGATTATGCATCTTTTAAGGAATCATTTTTGGCAAGGTATTATAAAAAGGCTCTGTAGTATACTGCACTCATGTTTACGCTTCGAAAAACTTTCATATATTTTTTGATTTTTACCACTGTTAGCTCATTCGTTGCCTATAAGCTTATCGTAAAGCTCTACGCGGAATATACTCCTGAAACAGAGCTGACGAAGCTGGTCTAATATATGGCAGAGAGCGTATTTAAACTCTCAGACTATTTCTCTCCGGCAGGAGACCCCGAAGGAAAGCTTGGTACCGAGTGCGCGCCTCGCTTCCTACGGGGCGAGATATGGTAGTGTTAAATTCTATGGCAAACGAGAGTGTATTTAAACTTTCAAATCACTTTTCTCCGGCAGGAGACCAGCCGAAGGCAATTGACAGGCTGTTGCAGGGGCTTCGAGAAGGAAAAGAAATGCAAACGCTTCTTGGGGCAACGGGAACTGGTAAGACTTTTACCATGGCAAACGTCATCGCCGCCATGGGAAAACCAACGCTCGTGATTGCGCACAATAAAACGCTCGCCGCGCAGCTTGCTTCCGAGTTCAAGGAATTTTTTCCTGAGAATGCGGTGCATTATTTCGTTTCGTACTACGACTACTATCAGCCAGAAGCGTATCTGCCGGTAACTGACACATACATTGAAAAAGATGCGCAGATCAACAAAGAAATCGATCGGCTGCGGCATGCCACTACCCAGTCGCTCCTAACCAGAAAAGACGTCATCATCGTTGCTTCCGTCTCTTGCATCTATGGTTTGGGAAGTCCGGTTGAATACGAAAAGGTAAATCTGCGTCTTAAGCGCGGGCAGAAAATTTCCAGAACCGAACTGATGGAGCGGCTCATTTCTATTCATTTCAATCGCACGAATGCCGACTTGAATCCGGGAATGTTCCGAGCAATCGGAAACAGAGTAGAAGTGATGCCGATTTCCGAAACGTTTACCTACTCGCTTACGATTGGCGCCCAGGGAATAGAATCGATTTTGAAGATCGATCCGGTCAGTTCAAAAATTCTTGCTGAAGCAGATGATATTTTCATCTTTCCGGCAAAGCACTTCATTACCATGGCCGATGACCGCGAGCGCGCCATTAAGAGCATTAAGAGCGAACTTGATGCGCAATTAAAATCACTCGAACTTGACGGAAAGCTTCTTGAAGCCGAGCGGCTTCGCCGTAGAACAAATTATGACCTGGCAATGATCCGCGAGGTGGGGTACTGCTCAGGTATCGAGAATTATTCGCGCCATCTTTCCGGCAAAGCGCCCGGAGAGCCACCGGAAACCTTGCTCTCATACTTCCCGCACCAAAAAGACGGCACTGCCGACTTCATGCTCTTTATAGACGAAAGCCATGTGACCATTCCGCAGCTGCAGGGTATGTATGCCGGCGATGCATCTCGCAAAGAAACGCTAGTTGAGTACGGTTTCCGTCTACCAAGCGCCAAAGATAACCGCCCGCTCAAATTTACCGAATTTTTGGAACGGATTGGGCAAGCTGTGTTCACTTCCGCAACGCCAGGAGTATTTGAGCGCGAAAAATCGGAAGCAATTGTCGAGCAGATTATCCGCCCGACCGGCCTTGTTGATCCGGAGGTTATCGTTCGGCCAATTATTGAGAATGGGGAGTATCAAGGCCAAGTGCAAGATTTCATCAATGAAGCTGAACGGGAAATAAAAAATGGCGGCCGAGTGCTGGCAACCACGCTCACTAAAAAGATGGCAGAAGATCTTTCTGCGTATTTGAAAGAGAGAAAAATAAAAGCTGAATACCTGCACAGCGACGTCAAAACAATTGATCGCATCAAGATTATTACCAGTTTCAGAAAAGGCGACTTCGATATTCTGGTCGGCGTGAACCTGCTTCGCGAAGGGCTCGACATGCCGGAGGTGTCGCTCATTGGCATTTTGGATGCAGACAAGGAAGGGTTTTTGAGAAGCGAAGTATCACTCATCCAAACCATCGGGCGTGCTGCCCGAAACGTGCATGGCCGCGTCATTCTCTATGCCGACGTGATAACCGGTTCAATGGAACGCGCGATGAATGAAACGACTAGACGCCGTGAGATCCAGCTTGCCTATAACAAAACGCACGGCATTACCCCGAAAACAATTCAAAAGAAAATTCAGGACATTACTGAAGGCATGGAAAGCGATCATAGCAAGGCCGTGAATGCCGAACTTGCCCTCGACATGGAACTTTTTGCCGCAGTAGAAGAAATGGAGAAGCAGGGAAAGAAAGGAAGAGGAAAGAAAAATCCGATTGAAAAATTGATTGCGCTGAAGGAAGCGGAAATGAAGGAGGCAGTAAAGGTGCTTGATTTTGAAACAGCCGCGATTTTGCGCGATGAGATAAAAGTACTCCGCGAGCGTACGTATATTTCAGAATAAAAACACCTCTTTAAATACTAAAGAGGTGTTTGAGGCGGAATTAAGGAAATAGAAATTTCTTCATTTTCTTTTTTCTCGGCTTGGTCTGTATGAACATGAGGATAATAGAAACAAGAACGATGACGCCGGGCCAATAACCAAGACTCAGTTCGTTGGTTCCAATCGAAACGACTCCTCCGGTAATTCCGAGTAAAAGAAGGATGAATGGCACTGTAATCATTGTGTTCAATTTCATATCATTATCGGTACCGTAAATGCCTTTGTCAATAAATGCTTTTCGGGTAGAATGACACCGTGCCAGCAGCTAAAAAGCAAGAAAAGAATAAAGAGGCGATAGTCGTCAAAGGAGCGCGGACGCATAATCTGAAAAACGTTTCAGTCGAACTGCCGCGAGGAAAAATGGTAGCCATTACGGGCCTTTCCGGTTCAGGAAAGAGCTCGTTGGCGTTCGATACTATTTTTGCCGAAGGCCAGCGCCGCTACGTTGAATCGCTTTCTTCCTATGCCCGGCAGTTCTTGAACCAAATGCCCAAGCCCGACGTTGATGAAATCAGCGGTCTTTCTCCTGCAATTTCAATCGACCAAAAATCGCGCTCGAATAATCCGCGCTCAACAGTGGCAACCATTACCGAAATTTACGACTACCTGCGCGTACTCTTTGCCCGCATCGGCCACCCGCATTGCCCGCTGTGCGGCACCGAGATCAAAAAACTTTCGAATGAAGAGATTAATACATTTATTCTTTCAAAAATAAAAGAGCGCGGAAGCAAGAAAAACAAGACTATTATGGGCGTTGAATTCAACGACACCCGGATTCAAATTTTCTCTCCGGTTGTCCGCGGGAGGAAAGGCGAGTACTACCAGCTGCTCTACGATCTCTTGGGGAAAGGCTATGCAACCGTTCGCGTCGATGGCACGACGTATTCGCTTCGGGAAAAAATTACGCTCTCGAAAAACATGGCGCATACCATTGAAGTATTGGTGGATGAGTTTGCCGTCCATGAATTCAAAGACAACCCGCGCGATGCGGAACTCCGGTTGGCTGAAGCGGTTGAGCGCGCCATATTACAGTCAGATGGATTGGTGCAGATCGTGCTCGGCGTCAATCCCGAGGATGCTTTTGATGCCGAAGGAAGGGAAGAATTTTTAATGTCGGCAAAATTTGCCTGTCCGAACGATGGCTTTTCGTTTCCTGAAGTCGAACCGCGGCTCTTTTCTTTTAATTCACCCTATGGTGCGTGCCCAACCTGCAACGGGCTTGGGACGAAATTTTTCATGGGAGAGGAATTGTGCGAAACCTGCAACGGGGCGAGGCTGCGTACCGAAGCGCTCCACGTATTTTTAGGCACCGGCGAAAAGCGGAAAAACATCGTCGAACTTACGACGTTTTCAATCGAGGATGCCTACGAATTTTTTGCGAGCTTGAAGCTCACCCAGAAAGAAAAAGAAATTTCTCGGGCCGTGAACAAGGAAATTGAAGACCGGCTAACGTTTTTACTCAATGTCGGGCTCGAGTACCTCTCGCTCGATCGAACCGCAAACACGCTCTCGGGCGGAGAATCGCAGCGCATTCGCTTGGCGAGCCAGCTTGGCAGCCGCTTGGTCGGCGCTCTGTACGTGCTCGACGAACCGACCATCGGCTTGCACCAGCGCGACAACGAACGGCTCATCAAGACGCTTGAAGACCTGCGCGACGTTGGCAATACCATTTTAGTGGTTGAGCACGACGAAGACACTATTTATGCGTCTGATTACCTAGTCGACATCGGCCCAGGAGCAGGAGTGCATGGCGGAAACGTGGTGGTTGCCGATTATCTGGAGAAGCTCTTGGCGGCAAAAACGAATGCTTCGAAATCGCGCACCTTGGCGTATCTGCGGAAAGAAGAAGAAATAGAGGTACCGGAAAAGCGCCGCGACGCTGAAAAGGGAACGATTAAAGTAGTGGGCGCGAATTTGCACAACATTCAAAATCAAAACATCGACATTCCGCTTGGGCGGATGGTGGCAATTACCGGCGTATCGGGGTCGGGAAAAAGCACCTTCCTTTACGAGGTACTGTATAAGAATCTGCAAGGCCGGTACGAGCGCAAGCATCGAACGGCAAAAATTTACCACTGCGCCTCGATCAGCGGGCTTGAGTATTTACAGCGGGCGATCCTGATCGATCAGTCTCCGATCGGCCGAACGCCGCGCTCGAACATTGCAACGTATACCGGCGCGTTTACGCATATCCGCGAACTTTTTGCGGCAACCGATGAAGCCCGCTTGCGCGGCTGGAAGCTCAACCGGTTCTCATTCAACGTAAAGGGCGGACGCTGCGAAGCCTGCGAGGGAAATGGAGAAATCGCGGTTGAAATGCACTTCCTGCCGACGGTCTATGTTACCTGCGATGTCTGCGGCGGAAAGCGGTTCGATAAGGAAACGCTTCAAGTGAAGTATAAAAAGAAAACCATCTACGACGTACTGCAGATGACCGTTGAAGAGGCGTTTACTTTCTTCGAGGACATTCCGGCCATTTACGATCGGTTGAAGACGCTTCTCGATGTCGGTTTGGGCTATGTGAAGCTCGGACAAAGCGCCACGACGCTCTCGGGCGGAGAAGCGCAACGCGTAAAAATAGCATCCGAACTGTATCGGCCGTATCTCGAAAAAACGATTTACCTGCTCGACGAGCCGACCGTGGGCCTGCACTATGATGACGTAAAAAATTTGATCGGCGTGTTGAACCGATTGGTTTCGAAAGGGAACACGGTGCTTGTAATTGAGCACAACCTCGATTTAATTAAGTGTGCCGATTGGATCGTCGATTTCGGCCCGGAAGGCGGAGAGCATGGCGGAAAAATTATCGCAAAGGGAACGCCTGAAGACGTGGCGAATAACCCGAAAAGCTTTACTGGAAAGTATTTGAAGAAAATGCTGTAATAAAAAAAGCTGAATAAATGATATCCAGCTTTGATAATTTTTTCTATTTAATTTTTAAAAGAGAGCCCCCAACCTTTTTTTTTCGAAATCTGTCCGTTCTTTTCTTCTTGCCCGGGAATGATTTGTTCAATATTCACGAATTCTATCGTTTCATATTCGAACGTTTTCCCGTCAGACCTGCAGTCTGCTTCAGAAACAACCTCTTCCGTGCCATTGTCAATGATGACGATATCGGCGCCTCCGGCGATTGCCTTGGTAAATAGCTGCTTGAGGTGCCGTTTCTTTTTTGCCGGCTTTTCATTTTCTCCCAAGTCAGATGCAGAGAGTACCTGGGAAACGTTTTTCTCATTCGGATCTGAACTGCCTTCATGGTTAATCAGAACAACCCTTCGTTTTTTTTCTGGCCGGTTCGGATCGGGGAGAGGTAATTTCTCCAATACAGATTCCGAACCTGCTTTGAGCAGTTCACCCAAGCCGTCGGCTGCATTGCGGATGATTATCAATTTTTTCATCGGTTTTCAGTTTTTCACTACACTACTTTTAATTTTCTATTTGTCAAGAAAAACCCCGCCGAAGCGGGGGGGGGAAAATGTTTAGAGCAGTTTTTTTACTTCGTTCATAATCGTTCCAAGTGTCCAGAAGTAACGAACATGTTCGTCGAATAGCATGTTTGCATGCCAGAGAGGGTTTTCTGCATATGCTTCCCTGAAATGTGCGAATGAATCCAGTGGCACTGCTTCTTTCGGGTTGTTCTGTTGAAAGTTTCTGCAAAACTGCCGATATTTTTCCACGCCAAGGTATTGGAGAAGGGTGGCATTGATTCCGTCGCTAGTTACTTTGTTATGGTAATGATATTGCAGTCTATCGGCGAACTCAAATGCGCGCTGCGTTATGGTTAAATGTGCTGCCATAAAATATTTTTTCTGTTATACTACATCGATTTTATGATTCGTCAAGATTTAGAAAAATGCGATTTGCCGACAAATCCTGGGGTGTATTTCTTCAAGGATGTGTCTGGGAAAATTCTCTACATTGGCAAGGCAACCGTGCTCCGCGATCGGGTGCGCAGCTATTTCGCGCCCGACGTTATTAAAACCCGCGGAGCGCACATTGTGGACATGGTGTTTCGGGCAAGCACGGTTTCCTATGAAGAAACCGGAAGCGTGCTTGAGGCGCTTATTCTGGAAGCGAACTACATTAAGAAGTGGCAGCCGTATTACAACACCAAAGAGAAAGACGATAAGAGCTACAACTGCGTTGCCATTACGAAAGAGCAATTTCCGCGCGTGCTATTAGTTCGCCAGAAAGACATTAACCATAAGAACAAAGCAGTGGTGCTGCCGCGCAGCAAGGGTGTGGTGAAATTTGATGCGGCGTACGGGCCGTATCCGAGCGGTTCAGCAATCCGCGAAGGCTTGAAAATCATTCGGCATATTTTCCCGTACCTCGACCTGAGCTCTGCTCAGAAAGACAAAATCCATTTTTACCGGCAGATCGGCCTTTCTCCAGATACGCGCTCGCGCGATGCCGAAGAGCGATACAAAGAGACGATTCATCAGTTAAAATTATTTCTTTCCGGGAAAATGAAAGCGCTCCGTAGTGCCATTCAAAAACAAATGAAGGAAGCAGCAGAACACGAGCAATTTGAAGAAGCGAGCATCTATCGTAACCGATTGTTTGCGCTCGATCACATCCGAGATGTTTCGCTTATCAAGCGCGACTTGTTTGCCGACGCAACGCATACAACGTATCGAATCGAAGGGTACGACGTTGCGCACCTTTCCGGAAAAAACATGGTGGGCGTCATGACCGTGTGCGATAACGACAAAATGATGAAAAGCGAATACCGGAAATTCAACATTAAAACGGTAACGGGTACGAACGACCCGGCAGCGCTTGCCGAAGTGCTTGAGCGCCGTTTCAATCACGACGAATGGCTGCTGCCGAATTTGATCGTCGTCGATGGCAATGCCATTCAGCGAAATGCGGCGAAAAAAGTGCTCGCTGACCGACGGCTTGAAATTCCGGTTGTTGCCGTGGTGAAAGACGAGCGGCACCGGCCAAAGGAGCTGCTGGGAGAAAAGTCGCTTATTGAGCTTCATAAGCTTGGCATTTTGCTAGTAAACAGCGAGGCGCACCGTTTTGCACTTTCGTTCCACCGTGCCCGTCGAAGCATTGGCGCAGTTTCGGGTAAAGAAAAAAGACGCAAGGCAATGCTATAATTTACCCATGTCATATCGCATTGGCGTCATTCGGGGCGGGGTAAGCGACGAGTATCCGATCTCGCTGAAAACCGGCGCCACCATTTTGCAGGCCCTTCGAGAAGAAGGGTATGACACGATCGATATTCTGCTTGATAAAGACGGCATGTTGCACATCAAGGGAATTCCGGCGACGGTGGCTGACCTTCACGGAAAAGTTGACGTAGTATGGAATGCGCTGCATGGCAATTTCGGCGAAGACGGAAAGTTCCAGCAGCTCTTCGACGGAGCCGGCATTTTGTATACAGGTTCCGGCGCGCTTGCTTCGGCATTTGCCCATAACAAAGAGCTCGCAAAAGAGCGCGCTCGGGCACTTGAACTCTACACTCCGCAAACACTTCTCATAAACCCGGCTGAAGAGAGCGATTCGATCGCCGAAATCGCATCGCGAATTTACCGCACCATGTCGCCGCCGTGGGTAGTGAAGCCGCTTACCGGGGGAGCGTCAATTAATACGTTTGTGGTGCACACCGCGCTTGAGCTTGCCCAAGTTATTGATGACGCGATGGCGCGCGGAGAACTCTTTTTGATCGAGCAATACATTTACGGCAGGGAAGCAAGCGTTGGCGTGATCGACGGCTTTCGTGGGCAAGACCATTACATTGCGCCGGTGGTTGAAATAAAAAAACCATCTCGATCGATTCTGACACATGATCGCCGGATGAGCGATGATCCAGTTTTTGCAATCGGCGGCAGTTTCCGCTCCGATGAACGCGACATGCTGGCGCGTTCTGCACTTGCGCTCCACCAGGCGCTTGGCGCAAGCGATTTTTCACAATCTGAATTCATTATCGATCCGCGCGGCAAAATCTACTTCTTGGAAACTGATACGAATCCGATTCTTACTGAAAATTCGCCTCTTCCTTTTTCGCTCCGTTCGGTTGGCTCTGGAATGCGAGAACTGGTTTCGCACGTAATCGGAAAGAAAACGGGGAAGTAAAAACCCTCTTAGTTCTAAGGGGAAGAGAACCTCACATCGCTCTCGCTCCTTGAAAACCACTCGGTTTTCAATATTTTCCTCCACGGGAAAACTCCCGTTTTCCCGACGCTTTTCTCGTTCGAATCTCCTTAGATCTTCCATAGCCGCAAAACATAAAAACACTCATCAAAGAGTGTTTTTATGTTTACGGTGTGGAACCTGGTGTACCTAGTTAGAACTTCGCTCATCCAACGCGCGCATACTTCTTTTCTTCCTGGGTGGGATGCGGAGATTGGCTGCGAGGCCCTGCGAGAGGATGTGGGGATAGAGACGGAATTAAGTTAGAACCTCTATTATTTCAAATATTCTTTGAATTTCTGTGCCCTCTGTTCTTTCGTAAGAGCAAGTGCTTCGTTCCAAGCGATGAGATAATTTTCAGCTCGTTTCCTTTCAATTTCTACATTACTGTTCGCAAATTCTTCCCCGTACAGATCAACCCATACATCATAGAGAAAAAGGTTGATGATTCTGTGAGAATCAATGTCTGGGAGGTTTTTTAAATTAAAAAGCAGGCGATGAGAAAGCTCGTGCACCAGCGTAGCTTTCTTTACGTCGTAACCATAGCTTGCTCTTAGCTTCATGAGGTCATTAACTGTTCGGCCAGACATGCTTATGCCTTCATATACCACAATCGCAATGCGCTCTTCCAGAAAAGACAATCCAGAAATTCTTTGCAAAGCCTCTATCATTTTGGAACTTTCTTGATTCCAAATATCTTGATACTCATTTACAGCATCGGTAAACTCCTTGTCTTCAAATATAGGAATGAAGCGAAGTGATAACATGTGAATGATTATAACAATAATTCTGAAACTTGTATTTTAGAGGTTATTTTGTCCACTTACCTCTCCAACCCGAGTGGACTAGGTTAGAACCTTTTTCCGTAATACAGCGCTTAACGAAATGCTTAAAACTAACAAAAAGTGAACTTTGGTGGACCTAAGGAGATTCGAACTCCTGACCTTCGCTTTGCAAAAGCGCTGCTCTA
>CAZNJI010000007.1:0-12942 GCA_964573395.1 uncultured Candidatus Saccharibacteria bacterium
AAAAGCTTTCAAAGCGCAAAGGCGCGCTCCCGATGACCGACTACGCAAAAGAAGGCTACTTGAAAGACGCAGTGTTTAATTTCATTGCAATGATCGGGTGGAATCCGGCCAACCCAGGTTCGGAGCAGGAAATTTTCTCGGTTGACGAGTTAATTGCGAGGTTCGATTTTTCCCGCGTCCAAAAATCAGGGGCGGTGTTCAATGTCGAAAAGCTCGATTGGTTTAATCGCGAATACATGAAGCAGTTAAGTTCGGAAGAATTTTGGCAGCACGCAAACAACTGGATTCCGGATGATCTAGATAAAGACATGCTCGGGAAATTAGAAAACCTTATGCGCGATCGAATTTCAAAATTTGCTGACATAAAAAGTTTTCTTGCAGAACATGTGTATTTGTTTGAAGACCCAACAGTTGATCCTGCAGTTCTGCCATGGAAAGGTGACACGCTCGAGAACGCCAAAAAACACTTGGCAAAAGTGAAGGAAATTCTTGAGAGTCTTCCGGAGGATAAATGGACCTACGACGACATTAAAGAAGCAGTGATGCCATACGCCGAAGCCGAAGGGAAGGGAAACGTCCTGTGGCCCTTCCGTGTAGCCCTCTCCGGCCGCGAGAAATCCCCCGATCCGTTTGAATTAGCGAGTATTTTAGGAAAAGAAAAAACTATTTATAGATTGAACGGGTTCGAATCCTAGATACTCAGCCAACATGAGCTAGCTCGAAGATAGAGCTAAACATGAGCACTATACTTTAATTGCATACCTGCTGAGAGCAGTATTCAGAACAAAAAGCACTTCCTGAACGGAGGTCTTTTTGTTGTTTTATATTACAACAACTTATGTTATACTTTAATCATGAAAGATGATGCCAAAAAGTTGGGAGAAAATCTCAAAAAACTTAGGATCAAAAAAGATATTAGTCAAATAGAACTCGCCAGAATATTAGGCGTTGATCGATCTTTTGTGAGTAATATCGAGAATGGAAAAAACAATCCAACTCTTTCAACCATTACTAGCTTAGCTAAGGCGTTAGATGTTTCAACTAACGAACTTTTGAAATAACTATGAAAAAGAAACCTCATCACGAATGGTCTAAAGATAAATTGGTTCACTATGTGGATTTGTTATTAAAGCGTAAAAAATTTGGAATTGTTTGGGAACCAAAAGATGAAGATGTTGCTGAAAAATGCAAACAAATGTTACCCGTGATTTCTTATGATGAAAAAAAGTCTATTTTGAATAACAATGGTGAGACAAATATTTTAATACAGGGTGATAATTATGAATCTTTATCTGTTTTAAATTATACTCATAAAAAAAAGATAGACATAATCTACATTGATCCACCTTATAATACTGGAGATAAAGATTTTATGTACAATGATAAATTTATTGATACAGAAGATCATTATCGTCATTCAAAATGGTTATCTTTCATGCAAAAGAGACTTCTTCTTTCTAAACGATTGTTGAAAGATACTGGTTTTATGTTTGTAAGTATTGATGAAAACGAATTTGCACAATTAAAGATTTTAATGGATGAAATATTCGGTCGTGAAAATTTTATTAATTGTATAACAGTAAAAACAAAAACATCTTCTGGTGCTAGTGGAGGTGGAGAAGATAAAAAACTAAAGAAAAATATAGAATTTTTACTTTTTTATGCAAAAAATAGAAACTTTTTTAAATACCAACCTGTTTATATTAAAAGAAATCTTTTCGATATTATCGATGAAAAAGAGGAAGATGGAAAATCTTTTGAGTATAAAAGTGTTCTAAAAGATTTGGGATCTAAAAAACTATATAAGGTAATAAAAGATGGTAGTGGTAAGGATATAAAAATATACAAACATGCTAAATATAAGGTTTTAACTTTAAAAGCTTTTGCTAAGGAAAATAATTGCACAGAGAAAGAGATTTACTTAAACCATTTAGATAAGATTTTTAGACTTCAACCAGCCCAATCATCTATTCGAACTAGAGTAAATACGGCAACAGAAAATTCTAGAGACTTGTATTCTATTGAATACACGCCAAGAAGTGGTAAAAATAAAGGTACAATTGCGACAAATTATTATTTGAAATGTGATTTAGTAAATTGGCTCAGTGATACAACTCAAAAAATTGGCGATAAGTTAATAAAACAAGAAAAAGCAGGAACGCTTTGGGATGATCTTACTTGGCAAGGACTCTCATCTGAAGGAGGAGTAAAATTCAGAAGTAAAAAACCTATAGCTTTCTTGGAAAGAATGTTCTCTCTTTACCCTTACGAAAATGCAACTATTTTGGATTTTTTTGCTGGATCTGGTTCGACAGGGCACGCGGTATTAAATTTAAATGAAAAAGATGGACAAAAAAGAAAATTTATTCTATGTACAAATGATAAAGATGAAAACGGCTCTCATAAAATAATGACAACTGTTTTGTACCCTAGAATTATAAATGTAATTAATGGATATGGAAAAAAGAAAGGATTGGGAGGTAATTTAAGATTTTTCAAGACAGAATTCATAGACAAAATTAAAACAGATAAAGACAAAAGGGATTTCGTTAGAAAAGCAGTAGAAATGCTTTGTCTTTCAGAGGAAACATTCGATAAGATAATTTCAAATAAAGATTTTGCACTTTATGAATCAATAGATAAGGCAACGATGATAATTTTTGATGAAAATGAAATTGAGGAGGCAAAAAAAGTTTTAAAGAAGAATAAAAAAATTATCAGTATTTATATATTTAGTTATGATCATACGGTCGATGAATCAGATTTTGAAGATATACCAAAGGTAAAAATAAAACCAATCCCTGAAGTTATCCTGAATGTATATCGCAAAATTTTTAAAGAACTATATAAACCAAAAGAGATATGAAACAATTAATTTATCAACAAAAAGCAATAGCAAAAATAGTAAACCATTCCGTTACTTATTTAAGCGACTCTGACCCTCAAACTCTCATATTTCAAGCCCCAACCGGTTCAGGGAAAACAACAATGATGGCCGAATCAATGATTCGTATCGTGAAAGAATTACAGTCAAAAGAGACTCTTTCTTTTGTATGGATTTCTGTAAATAATCTACATAGACAAAGTAGCGAAAGCTTAGAACTTCATTTTGAAAATGATCGTCTTTTGGAGTGTGTTGAAGCAAGAGATATTGTTGGAAATGTTTTAGAGGAAAATCAAATCTTATTTATAAATTGGCAGAGTTTGAATCGTGAGGGAAATCTTTTCATGGTTGAAAACGAGGATGATTGGAACTTATCTAAAATAATTTCAAACACAAAAGATGAGGGTAGAAAAATTGTATTAATTATTGACGAGAGTCACCACTCTGCAAAAACTTCTAAAGCAAAAGAGGTACTGTCTATTATCGAGCCAGATTTAACTATTGAAATGTCGGCCACACCAAAAGATATAAGTGGAATACCTATAAAGATAAAGATTGAAGATGTTGTTGCTGAAGGAATGATAAAAAAAGAAGTAAAGATAAACTTCGGGCTTAAAAAGGATTTTGTAAAAAATAATGAAGATATTGTAAATGTTGCATTACAAAAAAGAAAACAATTAAAAGCTAGTTATGAAAAATTAGGTTTAAAAATTAATCCTCTTTTGTTAATACAAATTCCTGATGCTAAAAAAGGACAAAGACCCCCTGAAGAAAAAATTATTGATGTTTTATCTAAATTCGGTATTACAAAAGATGCAGGAAGATTAGGAATTTATTTAAACCAAGAAGATAAAGACCATCTTTTTAATGTCCGTGAGAATACAAGCGAGATCGAAGTTTTAATTTTTAAAGATGCTATTGCTCTTGGGTGGGATTGCCCTAGAGCTTCTATACTTTTACTTCAAAAGGAATGGAACTCTGAAAACTATGAGTTTAATGTTCAAACATTGGGGCGTATTATGCGTATGCCAGAACAAAAGCATTACGAATCTTGTGAAGATTTAAATTTTGGTTATGTATTTACAGCTTCTGATAATTTTACGATAGTTGAAGATATTGCTAAAGATTATGCAAGTAGTGCAACAATGTTGAGAGATAATACAAAATATAGAAATATTGATTTACCTAGTGCACAAATAAGACGGAAGCGAGAAATAACTCGCCTGCAGGCTCCTTTCAAAAAATATCTTTTTGATTCGGCTGAAGAATTAAATACAAAAAAGAAGTTGGTGACCAGTATCGCTACTTACAAAAAAGTTGTGGGTGTCGGTGGTTCTGCAAAAACTATCGATGAAAAAAGAAAAGATATTGATTTTAAGAGTGAAATTGAAATCGAAAAAAATAGAGAAGAAGTCTTTGATTCTTATAGTAGATTTTTAGAATCTTGCACTGTTCCTTATGCAAAATCAGACTCAACCAATACTTTGAAAAGTCACTTGAGGGCACTTTTTATAACTCTATTTAAAATAGATGACGAAGATCAAATCGCAAACATAGTTATAAGAGATAAAAATAAGACAGAGATAGAGGAATTGATTGATCTTGCAAAAACTAAATACGCGAATCTCCCAACTCAACAAGATACTATTGTCGAGAATAATAATTGGCAAATCCCCGAAGATATAAGCGTATTTAATGATTTTGAAGAACAAGTAGATATACAAAAGTCTATAATGTCTCCTTACTATTTAAAAAAAGATAAAAATTCAAGACTTACTATATCAAAACCTGAAAACAAGTTTGTGTCTAAGCTTGAATCATCAGAAGATTATTTAGTTTGGTGGTTTAAAAATGGAGAAAGAGAGAGTAAATTTTTTGGAATACCTTATAAAAAACAAAATCCAAAAAGTGGAGAAGATGCACTCTATGGCTTTTATCCAGATTTTATCCTAAAGACAAAGAAAGAAACCATTATTGTCGAGATAAAAGATGATAAGGATTTTAAAAATGAAAACCTACTAAAACTTAATGCTGGGAAAGCTTATGTTGAGAAGTATAAAGGTAAAGATAATATCCTTTTCTTCATTCTTTCACCGAGGGATTATATAAATTTTTTCCATAGTCTAAACGAGCAAAGCTTAGATACTTTTTCTTCAAAATATGAGTACGACTTGATTCGTTTTTCGCAAAGTAGAAAAGTTGTATCTAAGGCAACGAAAGCAGAATCTAAAGAAGATCAGGAATTGTTAGATTTATATGAAGAAGAACTTAATCAGGCCATAAAGAAGATTAAAGATATTGAAACTGAAAAAGAAATACTCAAAATAGACCTAGATAATGCAAAATTGATGCTAAAAGAAGAATCTTCTATTTTAGAAGATCAGGATGTTAAACTCCCAAAACCTTTTAATGTATGTATTATCGGAGAAACTGTTGATGATGATTTGATATTAAAAGATGCAAGAAAATACTTTACTAAATACGGACTTGGGGCAAATGATTGGGATATTCAATTTATATCAAACTCAAAATTAAAAAGCTCTGATGTGTTCTCTGGACTTAAAAGAGGTCAAAGTAAATATAACTTAATTATTACAGCACAAATATATCATCATTCTGCGAAGGGTAACGAAAGTGCAAACATGCTAACAGAGCTTAAAAAACCAAAATACATAGATCATATAGTTGGATCTTCACCAAAAGATAAATTATCTGTAAAAGACATGTTATCTGCGCTTGAAAAGTATATTTCTAAATTCAATTAATTGAAACTATTTTATTTTTCAATAAAATCTTGCTCTTAAAACAAGTTAGTAATTCTCGTTTCTCTTCAATCAAACCGTCTTTCAAAATAAATTTGGCGTAGTCTCTAATGTCTACGTCTTTTATTTGTATCTGCTGTTTTGTATTTAATACAGATTGATTAAAGCGTTTTATTCGCTCAACTTCATATTTGATTTTCTCTTTCATCCCAATCTCGTTGATATTGACTTGATCAATCAACTTTTCAAATTGCTGTATTAATTCAATCTCGTTTATATACCCACACTTACAATTTTTATCTTTAGATCGAGTACATCCATAATAGATATGTCTATTAACTGATCCGTCTTTCAGCTTTTTAAACTTCTCATCTGCACAGATTCCAGATCCACAAAGTCCACAAGTTATCATTTTCGTAAAAGCAAATTCTTTTGGTTCCTGGGTTCTCAAAACTTGGCTTTTTGTTTGTTCTTGAACCAGATCAAAGCTCGCATCCGACAGAACGTGCGACTACTTCTTTTTCAGAAGGGTGTTACTGAGCTCGTACAGACAGAGCGACTGATAGAGTCGATATATCAGGAAACCGTGAGAGTGTACCGTGAATATTTACCGGTTAATTAAGGTATACTCCTACAATGGAACCAGAAAAAGCGGGACGGAGGGTGAAGGTCAAAACCATTATTGCCGTAGTGGCGGCGTTTGTGATTTTAAGCGTGGCGAGTGCGGCCATTTATAATGGTTTGTTTGGCTGGAGCGAGGTTAGCTACTACGAAGAAGGAGGCGATTATGGGGAATGTAATGTGCTTGGAATCAATCTCTACGGCGATTTAGTAACCTTTGCCGGCACGAACGATTATGCGCCGGAAGGAGAAGAATATGCTGGCATGACCACGAGCGACGACATTATGCTTGCCATTCAGGCAGAAAAGCAGAACGATTCGATCAAGGCGTACCTACTTGAGGTAGATTCATACGGCGGCTATCCGGTAGCGGGGGAGGAAGTTGCAACGGCGCTGCAAGATTCCGGGAAGCCAACCGTGGCGCTTATCCGGCAGGCGGGGCTTTCGGCAGCATTCTGGGCGGCAACGGGGGCAGATAGAATTTTTGCATCGAAAAATTCTGATGTTGGAAGCATTGGCGCAACCGCATCGTACTTGTATGAACGACAGCCGAATTCTCAGTTCATTGAACTGAACAGTGCCCGCTATAAAGATACCGGTACGCTAGAAAAGCCGCTGACGGCCGAAGATCGCGCGCTCATTTTGCGTGACCTCAACATTATTCACCAGAACTTCGTTGAGGCAGTGGCGAAAAACAGAAATCTTGCAATCGAGAAAGTGCGGGCGGCGGCTGACGGTTCATCGGTGCTGGGAGAACGGGCAAAAGAGCTTGGACTGATTGACGAAATTGGCAGCTGGAAAGAAGCCGAAGCCTATCTAGAAACCCAAATTGGCGAAAAGCCGGTGGTGTGCTGGTAAACGATCATAAATTCCTTATATACTAAAAGCATGAAAAGAGGATATAAAACAAACATTGAGCATCTTACAAAAGAAAACAGCGATTTTCGCCGGGTGCTTTACACGAGCGCGCAGTGCCAGCTTGTACTTATGACGCTTGCGGTCGGCGAGGAGATCGGCCCTGAAACGCATCCGGAGAATGATCAGTTTTTTAGATTCGAATCGGGATTCGGCACCGTGCTCGTTGGCGAAACGGAGTATGCGGTTTCTGATGGCGATGCCGTCATCGTTCCAGCAGGGACGGAACATAACGTCATGAATACCGGCCCCGAGCCGCTTAAACTTTACACCATTTATGCTCCTGCTCACCATAAAGACGGCGTTGTTCGGCATTCGAAAGCTGAAGCAGAAGCCGATAGCCCGGATTTTGACGGAACGACTACCGAATAAGTGTTTAGCGAAAATTCCGTATCAGCGCCAGCCTCATGGTATAGTTATTTTCTATGGCCGAAAAAGTCATCTCAATTCAGAATGTCAGCAAGTCGTTTAAAGACGTGAAGGTGCTTGAGGGGCTTAATTTGGAAGTCGAGCAAGGCACGATGCTGGCGCTCCTTGGGCCAAACGGCGCCGGCAAGACAACAACGGTGCGCATTTTAAGTACGCTTTTACAGCCCGACAGCGGCACGGTAACGGTGGCGGGTTTTGACGTCGTAGAAGATGCAAATAAGGTGCGGTCGAACATTGGGCTTACCGGACAATACGCGGCAGTAGACGAGTACCTAAGCGGACGGGAGAATTTGATCATGATGGGTCGGCTCTACCACTTAAGCAAAGCCGATGCGAAGCGGCGATGCAACGAACTCATTGAGCAGTTCGACCTTTCAGAATTTGCCGACCGCATCGTGAAAACATACTCGGGCGGCATGCGCCGCCGGCTTGACCTTGCGGCAAGTTTGATTGCAACGCCACCGATTATTTTTCTTGATGAACCAACCACTGGGCTCGACCCGCGTAGCCGCATGAAGATTTGGGAAATCATCGAGCAGCTTTTGAAGGGAGGCACAACCATTGTGCTTACCACGCAATACCTGGAAGAAGCAGACCGGCTTGCCGATAAAATTGCCGTGCTCAATCACGGAAAAATCATTGCCTATGGTACGGCTGATGAACTGAAGGCGAAAGTAGGAAAAGACCGCCTGGAAGTGGTTGTTGCCGAAACGAGTGATTTTGCGAAAGCGAAAGAGATTGCCGGTGCCGATGCACATGCCAAGGAAGAAAATCGGCTCATTAGCATTACCACCGGTAGTAATGTTTCAGAAATTAAAAAAGTGCTCGATAGCATGGAGTCTGGCGGCATTACGCTCGAGAGTTTTGCACTTCATAAGCCAACACTCGACGACGTATTCTTGCAGCTTACCGGAAAATCAACCGAAGAAACAAACGAAGAAACCGTATGAACAAAAAACCAACAACCATACAACTAGCAGGAGACACGATTTTGCCGATGGAGCGCTCAAGGCTCTACTTTGCACTCTCTGATACCGGCATTCTCATTAAGCGAAGCGTTATGCGGATTATTAAAAGCATGGACCAACTGCTCTCGATCATTATTTCACCAGTGATGTTCATGCTGCTCTTCCGCTACGTATTCGGCGGCGCCATTGATACGGGAGAGACAAGCTACGTAAACTACTTAACGGCGGGCATTTTGGTGCAGATGGCGGCTTTTGGCGCGCTTACTACTTCGCTCTCGGTTGCAACCGATTTGAAGCAGGGAATCATTGAACGCCTAAAGTCGCTGCCAATTACGAGCTCTGCGGTACTCACTGGCCACGTGGTAGGAGACTTGGTGCGAAACATTCTCTCTTCGGCGGTGATGATTGGCATTGCGCTTTTGGTTGGATTCCGGCCAACCGCAACGCCGCTTGAGTGGCTGCAGATTTTTGGCCTCTTGCTGTTGTTTACGCTTGCGATTTCATGGCTCTCGGCAATCATGGGGCTTTTGGCAAAAACGGTTGAAGCGGTGCAGTGGATGGGGTTCGTTGCCGTCTTTCCGCTCACCTTTGCCTCAAGCGCCTTTGCGCCTACTGAAGGCATGGCTCGCGGCATCAGAGCATTCGCTGAAAACCAGCCGATTACGCACGTGGTAGAAGCGATGCGGTCGCTTATGGTGGGAACGCCGATGGGAAACCACGGGCTCCTTGCCGTACTCTGGTGCAGCGGCTTCATTATCATTGCCGTTCCGCTTGCCGGATACCTTTTCCGAAAGCACAAGGGAACCCGCTAATGCTGCCGCGAGATGACGCAAGCACAAGCACTTACCATTTTAAAAACCGGAGCGAATGTTTTTCTCACCGGCGAGCCGGGTGCGGGAAAAACGCATACCATTAACGAATACATCCGCTATTTGCGCGAACATGGCGTTGAACCAGCCATTACCGCTTCAACCGGCATTGCGGCAACGCACATCCACGGTCAAACGATCCACTCCTGGAGCGGCATCGGCGTGCGCCGGCAGTTAAGCCCGTACGATCTTGATACGCTGGCGGCAACCGAATACCTTGCCAAGCGCATTAGCAAAACGAATGTACTTATTATTGACGAGATTTCGATGATCGACGGCGAAACGCTTTCAATGGTTGATCAAGTGTGCCGCGCTATTAAAACGCCAACCGAGCCGTTCGGCGGGCTGCAGGTTGTGGTGGTAGGAGATTTTTTTCAGCTGCCGCCGGTATCGCGTGCGGGCACTGCATCGTTTGCGTTTCAGTCGCCCGCATGGAGGGAAATGAAACCGCTGGTGTGCTATTTAACTGAACAGCATCGCCAGCATGACGACCAGTTTCTTTCAATTCTAGACGCCATCCGCAAAAACGAGTACGGCGAAACGCACCATGAGTATTTGGCAGAGCGGCTGATCGCAGCGGCCGAAGAGCTGACAGGAGACAAAACCATTACGCGGCTGTTTTCGCACAATGCCGACGTGGATGCGCTGAACAGCACAGCACTCGAACAAGTTCCTGGTACGAAGGAAACGTTCCGGATGACTACGAAAGGGAAAGCATCGCTGGTTGAATCGCTGAAGAAAGGATGCCTTTCGCCAGAAACGCTTGAGCTGAAACTCGGCGCTGTGGTGATGTGCACCAAGAACAGCAAAGAGAAAGGGTTCGTGAACGGCACGCTCGGCAAAGTGGTGGGATTCGAGCGCCTGACGAATTACCCCATCATCGAAACCTATGCCGGCCGGAGCATTACCGTCGAACCGATGGATTGGAACATTGAAGAGAACGGCAAGGTAAAAGCGAGTATTACCCAAATTCCGCTCCGTCTGGCTTGGGCAATTACGATTCATAAGAGCCAGGGAATGTCTTTGGATGCGGCGGTTATGGACCTGCGCCAGGTGTTTGAATACGGGCAGGGCTATGTGGCGCTCTCGCGGGTGCGAACGCTTTCTGGGCTTCATTTACTCGGGGTAAACCGAAGGACCTTTGAAGTGCATCCGGAGATTTTGAAGGTTGATCGCGATTTTCGAACCAGTAGCGAGTATTCGGAGGTGCTTTTCGGCGACATGGACAAGGAAGAATTGGCTGCCATGCAGAGAAATTTTCTTACCGCCATCGGCGGAACGGTCTCGCCGATACAGAAAAAAGAAACGCCCAAAAAAGCAGAAAAAGGAAAGACGACTGATCACACGCTTGAACTGGTGCGGCAGAAAAAACCGCTTGCGATGATCGCGCGGGCCCGTTCCGTTACGGTGGGAACCATTTTGAGTCACCTTGAAAAATTAGTAGCAGCGCAAGAGCTGCAGTTCTCCGATCTGCAGTATCTCCTTGATGCCGCACTCGTTCGGGCGTTGCCAGAAATTGAAGAGACGTTCGAGAAACTTGATACAACACTCCTTTCTCCGGTGCACCATCACTACAAAGGAAAATATTCGTTCGATAAGCTCCGCCTGGTGCGGCTTGTCTCTTTTGCGCGAAAAAACTAAGCCATGAAAATCATCGTCAAAGCAAAACCAAATGCGAAAAAAGAAGCGGTGGAGCGCCTGAATCAGCCGACGCTCGGGTTTCCCGGAAATGCGCCCGAGCCGGATATGTACGCAGTTTCCGTAAAAGAGCCGCCGGTAGACGGAAGGGCGAACGAGGCAATCGTGCGGGTACTGGCGAAACATTTCGGCGTTTCGCGCTCAGAAGTCGTGCTGGTATCGGGGCACATGGCAAAGCGCAAAGTATTTGAAATAAAAGCGTGATACTATGAGGGTATGACCTCGAAAGAATTTTATTTGTATACCAGAAACCGGGAATTTCTTACCACCATTCGCGTGATGGAGCATTTTCCGGTCGAACAAGAAACGTTCAAGCCGCACGAGCGTTCGTCTTCTGCGCATCAGCTGTTTTGGACGCTCGTACTTGAAGAAAAAATCAATTTACATGTAGCCCGCGGGGACATTATGGCGGTGAACATCATGACCGAAGAAGAGCCGCCAAAGACGATTACAGACATCATCAACCGTTACCGGGAAGTGTTTCTTGAAACTACAAAGGAGCTTGAGGCGCTTTCCGATGAAGCGTACGAATCCGAGATCAGTTTTTTCATGGGAACGATGCGCAAGATCGATGCGTTCTGGATTACGCTTCTTGACTCCATTCACCATCGCGGACAAATGAGCGTGTACATTCGCATGGCTGGCGGAAAAGTACCTTCGATTTATGGGCCATCGGCCGACGAACAGTCGCCTCCTGCCCGCTAACGCGCTACAATAGTATTCGTATGACTAATAAAGGAAATACAAATACAGTTTTATTGGTATTGGTGCTTTTATTACTAGTAGGGTTTGTCGTGTGGAGAGTTTCTGGTAGTGCTCGGGATAACAATGTCGACAATGGCATCAACGTTGACGTAAACCTGCCGACTGGAGAGGGGGCAAATGAGTAATTTGTTTTAGATGCAGCCGCCGACTCCATTTCTTAAAAACGCAGCAAGCTTGGTCTTTGCTGTGTTTTTGGTTTTGGTGTTGTTTTCGGCGGCGCGCATGAGCCGTGACCCGCGAACGCGTGCCTTTGCACCAACCATTGTCGTTCCAACTGCTGAATCCGTTGCCGTATCGGTAGTAGAAGAACCGATCGTGGAAGAGGCAATGGCGGAAACGCCGGTGCAAACAGCGCTCTTGCCAGAAGCAGCTGAAATTTCGGCGGTGACGTTTGAAGATCACATCCCGGCGCCAGGGTCGCTCCACGGCCTCTACCTTTCCAGCTGGTCTGCCGGCAATGCAAAAACGGTCGATCGCATTCTGCGCATGCTGTTTGAGAATCCGAAGCTCAATACGGTAGTCATTGACATTAAAGATGCCAGCGGCAAGCTTTCGTACCAGCCGGTTGATCCAGAGCTTGCGATGCTTGGCGTGGGAACGAACAGGATCAGCGATCTGCCCGGGCTCATTACGAAACTGCATCAAAAAGGGGTGTACGTGATCGGCCGGCTCTCGGTTTTCCAAGATCCGTTTTACGCCGAGCGATATCCTGAGCACGCATTTAAAAATACGGCAACCGGCGGATTATGGCGCGACTACAAAGGCATTGCCTGGCTTCGGGCCGATAGCATTCCGGTATGGGATTACGCGATCAAAATAGCCGAAGATGCGGTAGATCAGGGATTCGACGAAATCAACGTCGACTACGTCCGGTTTCCTTCCGACGGGCCGCTGGCACAGTTGGATTGGAAGCCGAACGGAAGATCGAAAGCGGAAACCGTCCAAGACTTTTTTAAATATTTAGATGCGAATCTGCGCTCGCAGGGAATCATTCTTTCAGCCGACCTGTTCGGGCTGACGCTCTCGGCGCA
>CAZNJI010000007.1:13042-28285 GCA_964573395.1 uncultured Candidatus Saccharibacteria bacterium
GCTCGCAGGGAATCATTCTTTCAGCCGACCTGTTCGGGCTGACGCTCTCGGCGCAGGACGATTTGGGCATCGGCCAGAAGTTGGTCATGATTGCACCATATGTCGATTACGTTTGTCCGATGATCTATCCGTCGCACTACAAATCGGGAAGCTACGGCATTGCGAATCCTGCCGCAGAACCGTACCAAACCGTGTACCAGTCGCTCTCTCTAGGGCTTGCCAAGTTAGCGGCGGCTGGCCTTCCCGGAGAGAAGCTTCGCCCATGGCTGCAGGATTTCAACCTAGGAGCAACCTATACTGCCGACATGGTACGAGCTCAAATTCAGGCAACGGAATACGTGGGCCTGCAATCGTGGCTTATCTGGGACCCAAAAAATGTGTATACCGAAGAGGCATTTTATTAAAAAAAGCCACGAGCGCGGCTTTCTGATAATTTGATTGTGTCAGAGTAAATTCTTTGGTTTTATAAACATGTTAGCTAGTCTACTCCAATTAGTTTCTTTATTATTTAAGCTCCGTTTACTTTTTGTTGCCATCTTTTGCAACTGCTTAATCTTAATTGGATGACTATAGTTCCATACAATTATTGGTTGCCATCCTGACCGAAAAAAGGAAATGCTAGATGGTAGCCGTACATAGTCGACAATCGTATAGAGGAGTATTCCTGACACATACACAGTTCTAGGGGCTGGTGGTTTAGAACTAGATTTCATGATAAATGTTTTTCTCACTGTACAGAAAAATGCCGAAAATGACAATGTATGTTCTGTAGTATAATAAACGTACTTAGCAATAAACGAGGACAGTATCATGATCGAACTATTTTTAGTGGGAAGATTACTCGCAGGCGCATACTTTTTGTACAACGCCTACAATCACTTCAGGAATTACAAAGGGCTCTCGGCGTATGCCGCTTCAAAAGGCGTGCCGGCGCCGCAGGTGGCAGTTCTGGGAAGCGGCGTTCTGCTTCTGTTGGGCGGATTGTCGCTCATTGTCGGCAGATTCCCCATTATCGGCATGTGGCTCTTAATAATCTTTTTAGTGCCGGTATCGATCATGATGCATTCGTTCTGGAAAGAAGCCGATCCGGCGGCAAAAGCGGGTGAACGGGTAAATTTCCTAAAGAATATGGCGCTCGTTGGGCTTCTATTGATGTTGATTGGCGCTTTCAGCATGTAAAGGTGTGCTATACTTTACGCATTACTAATAAAGTAATGTTGGAATAATATGGCGAAAGGAATATCGCACAAAAAAGAGGCGAAAAAGCCAAAGAAAAATAAAAAATAGTTTTTCAAACAAAAATATCCGCATGGCCGCGGGTATTTTTATTTGACAGCGCGCATGATGTCGCGTATTCTCTTGAAAAAATTCAACATTATGAGAATTATTGCGCACCTTACTTTTTTCGGATTTTCTGAAAACGAAAGAAACCAGCTCTGCTCTTCGGTTAATCAATGCATTGCAGAAAGGGGATTGCAGGAGCAGGTCATTTATTCAGACGCAGCCTCAGTTACGTTCAGCAACAGTGCAAAACCTGCCCAACTAGTAAATATTTCCGGCAGCCAATCGCATGTTATGGATGAAATCATTAAAGCGCTCCGTGTAAAAGGCTTTACTGGAGCATGCAGCAAAACAAAAACGGAATTCCAGGACTTTGCCGAAGAATTCAAACTGATTGAAAAACAGATGACAGTATGAACATCAACCAAGCACCCTGTTCCGACAGGGTGTTTTATTTTGACAATTATAACTACTATGGTACGGTGTAAGCGAAAACAAAGTACATAAACAAAATAAAAAGGAGGTTGAGAATGGCGAAAGCAGTAGTACAGACGACTGAGACTTTTAATTCCTTCGCAGAAAAAATGATTGCGAAAGGATATGGATTTGCGAACAAGAAAGAAATAAATTCTCTGTTGCAGCAGCTTGAGGCAGTAAGCCCGTATGAAGGAAAAGAATCGACAGGAATGGAAGAAGGGTTTACCTTTTTTGTAAACGGTTTGCGGGTGTATATTTGGTCTTCTTTTGAGAAGAAATTAGGAACCACAAGGATAGGATGGGATTCAGGAAAGGTAATTATTACTGAATCGAACAGAGTTATCTATTATGGCCCTGAAATTAGACGGACCAAATTATTCTTTGAACGGCTGCTTATGTGGGCAGATGTGTTGAAGGAACGAGTACTGAATCGCCCCACTTGCTCGCACTGCAAGCGGCTCATGCGAATTCGGTATACCGAGAACCATCAGTATTACTGGTATTGCGAAGGTTTTTATCTGGACAGAGAGCATCCGTGGGTATCTCATAAATGGGATGTAAATCTTTCTGAATCTGTTATGAAGTTTTTGAAACAGAAACGAGAAAGAACACGAAAGTACAATCTGATGCGGGTAAAAAACAATAAACCTAAGCATGGTACTGCCCGAGAAAAAAAGCGTTCGTGGAAAAAAAGAAACAACCCCTAATGCATTTTTCATGCCCGTACAGATATTCTGTGCGGGTCTTTTATTTTGTATATAATGCCTCTATGCTATTCCGATTTTTAAAGATTCGAAAAATGATTCAGGAGGCGCGGCAGGATCCGGGCAAGCTTGCCGGCGACGAAACGAAAGACATGATCCTTGGCATACTCATACTTCCGGCAATCGGCATATTTCTGTGGCTTGCGCTGATGTTTATCTTAGGATTTACCACGCTCTTGGGCGGCCCGATGGGATTCTTTAAATTCGTATTCATTGTGAGCGTAGTTGGAACGGTCGTTTTGGTGAGTATCGTTCGGAAGCTGCTTGCGCTTGTGCATCGCGGCGCGCGGTACGCAGTCGGCAAAACCATAGAAACAGGGAAAGGAGTTCGCGATGCGGTATTTACCGTACAGAGCGATTCGAGCGAACCGGAGAAATAATAGGGGAAATAAAAAAACACTCCCTTGGTCCCGGAAACAACTAGCAGTAAACTGTTCATTGTTTCCAGGACGAAAGGAATGTCCTATGTCTAATAGGATATATCCACTCCTCGTTAGTGTCAAGAATTCTCGCGCCACGGCTGTGGAAAACTTTTTAGGCTAAAAACAGGCCCTTCTATACAATACCACTATGGAATTGCACTATAAAACGATCTACCTAGGGGGAGGCTGTTTTTGGTGCACTGAGGCGGTATTCAATTCGCTCAAGGGCGTTTCTGAAGTTACCCCTGGGTACATGGGCGGAACCATTCCGAACCCGACCTATGAAATTGTTTCAACCGGCGAGAGCGGCTACGCAGAGGTTATCCGGGTGAACTACCATGAAGAAAAAATCAGCCTGGCAGACCTGTTGGATATTTTTTTCGCTACGCATGATCCCACGACGCTGAACCAGCAGGGCAACGACGTAGGATCGCAGTACCGCTCGTGCATTTTCTTTACCGAATCATCGCAAGAAGAGCTGATTCGTAAAGCAATATTGCGTGCCGCTGAAACTCTGCCGGAAGGGAAAAACATTGTTACCGAAGTCCATCCGGCAACGCACTTCTATGAAGCGGAAGACTACCATCGGAATTATTACGCTACCCATACCGGGCAGCCCTACTGCCAGCTCGTCATTAGCCCGAAATTGGAAAAACTGCATCGGGGCTATCAAGAAAAGCTAAAATGACCGCACGAGATATTGAACGGAAACTGCGCAAGGCTTCAAGCAAAGAGCGGGCGAAAGCAAGTGCTTGGTTTTTCAAGACAAAGCCTGGGCAATATGGCGCCGGTGATGTATTCATTGGTATACCAGTGCCAGACATACGAAACATAGTGAAGGAATATGTGCAGTTGCCGCTACCAGAGGTAAGCATACTGCTCGCTTCGCCGATTCATGAATTCCGCTTAGCGGCGCTCTTGTTGTTGGTAGCGAAATTCAAACGCGGCGATGCCAAGGTGCAAAAACAGATTTATCACTTTTATTTGACGCACAAAAAATACGTGAACAACTGGGATCTGGTTGATACAAGCGCTCGCGACATTGTGGGGGCATATCTCTATACCGAAGACCGGGCGCGGCTTTTTGCGCTGGCAGCTTCGAAAAACCTCTGGGATCGCCGCATCGCCATTGTTGCCACGCATTATTTTATTCAGAAGGAGGATTTCAAAGATTTCATCATTATTGCCGAAATGCTCGTGCATGATTCGCACGATCTCATCCAGAAAGCCGTTGGCTGGATGCTGCGGGAAGCGGGAAAGCGGAATAAGCTCGTGCTTACCATGTTTCTTGATAAGTATGCCCACAGCATGCCGCGAACCATGCTTCGGTATGCCATTGAGCACATGAAAGAAGGGGAACGAAAGCGCTATTTGCGGATGCGGGAAAACCGTCCGGCATCCAAAAAATCGTAAGAGCCAAGTGGTATACTGGTTTTCATGGAAAATTACGAAGAACGGGGCAAGGATAAAACGAATCCGATCGTGGCAAGCTTGGCGCTGATTGCAATCTTAACCGCAATCGCCATCGGGCTGATTGCCTTTCAGCGGGCAATGCTTGGCATTGGCGCGAAACCATCAAGCGATGCTCCTATCGCTGTTGCGGATCTTACCCGGTATGCAATTTTTAACGATTCACCCGCTGCGGCCGGGGTAGACGTTGACGACTTGGGATTCCACGGATTTTCGCCGAACGGAAAGTTTTTCTTCTTCAGCGCGTTCAAGGAGGGGGAAACTCCGTCGAATCAGACGTATTTGGTTGACCTTAAGAAAGGCACGGTGCAGAAAGTGGAAGGCGGATCGCCGGTTCGCGGCCTTAACAATAATGCGTACTTGGAACTCGTTGGCCCGAACGGCTTAACGTTGCACAAGCTAGAAACCGGCACTCAAAAAACGTACCAGGTAGGAGAGAACATTTTCTCAGGCGTACTATCGCCCGATCAGAAAACATATGCGGTAAACACCCTTGAAGGAATCAAGCTAATCGATCTGAAAAAAGATACGGTAGCTTCGCTCTCGGCACAGCAGTACGACGGCGCCTATGCCTGGTATAGCGACAGTAAACAGATTCTTGGATTCCAGGAAACCGATGAAAGCCTTTTTGAGGCGGGCAGAGCGCGCGTGCTTGGCTACTGGAATGTTGCCGATGGAAGCTTTACCAAACTAGAAAATGTTGCCATTCCTGCCAAAACAATCCGCTTCGTTGAGTGGCTTAAACAAGATGCAGTGGCGCGGGTAAATACCGGTTTTGATGACGGTTCGCATGACTATCTGGTAAACGTTGCAAGCGGTGCAGTGCTTGATGTTGGAGATACTTCAGGAGCGCTCATGGGCGGCATGGCAACCGATTCCGTAAAGGGCTATTTCGCACTCATCAATCAAGATTACTCGCAAGAAGGGCGGCCGATTACTGCAACCATCTATGACAGCAACCTGGTAATTATTGGTACAACCAAACTTTCGAACAGCCATCTCCGGGAGGGAATCAAGATAATTGACGACCATCGCCTGCTCTACATTCGCCGGGCAATCGATATGAGCCGCGGCTACCAAGTACTGCGGCAGGAATTAGTTTCTCTCGATCTTACTACCGGCACGGAAACCATTATTACGGAACTGCCGCTTACGTACGCATCACTTTCGCTGGCACCAGATTACGACACCTGGGTAGTAAGCGCCGGAGGAAAGTTTATAACCGGCAGACTTGATTAAACAGAGAGGAGTGTATACTGAAGATATGGATACAAATAACAACAATGGAATAGCAAAAAGCATCATCCTCGGGATATTAGCTCTCGCGGTACTCTTCGCTGCCTACGCGGTAAGCAAAGCTTATCAGAAGAAAAAAGTGGCAAACGACATGGAGCAAGTTGCGCCGCTCACTACCATTGATGCAACCTATCGCTGTGATGCCAATAAAACAATCGAGGCATCATTTGGCGACCGGATAGTCGTGCTGAAGTTAAGTGACGGGCGAAATGTTACTTTGCCGCAAACCATCTCAGCTTCAGGCGTGCGTTTCGCGAATGAAGACGAAACGTTCGTGTTTTGGAATAAGGGAAATACGGCTTTCATAGAAGAAACGGGAACGACAACCTATGTGAACTGCATTGAAACCGATCGTTCTGAAAATCCGCCGCTGACCGAAACGCCGCCAGCGGGCGGGTTTGAAACTATGCCTCCGCCTGCAGAAGGAGTGTTCTGTACGATGGATGCGAAACTCTGCCCAGATGGATCATATGTTGGCCGTATTCCGCCGAATTGCGAATTTGCCCAGTGCCCAGTATTAGGGAAATAGGCTCATAAAAAAACTGTCGATTTTTAATCGACAGTTTGCTTTTGTTTACAAGTTAACTAGTTTCAAGTTTGAAAACCTGTATTGGTTTAGAATCATCTTCGGGCCAGAGAACGCCATATCCTCGCTGTTTCCACCACGCTTCAGCAAGCGGCGTTACGTACCTGCCCCAGGCGGCTATTTTCTCTTGAACTTGAGCTCGTTCATAGGGGGTACATTACTTCATATACGCGTTTTGAATCAACCTGATTTCTTAGTAGCCATTCTCTTCGTATATTTTCAACGTATTTTCTGTACTCACGATCGAGCGTTTCAAACTTTTCCTGTTCAGATAAGTTCTGATCCATTGTCTAAAGATTTTTACTGATACTAGCTTAGTCTCGGTTACAAGTCAAAACACGTAGAAGAGGTATATTGAAAATGTTTGACAGATATTGATTCTGTAGTAGTGTGGGAAAAAATGTTTTATGACACCATTCATTCTTTGGATTTTACTCGGAGTTTTTCTTATTGTTGTAAGCTGCTTTCTTTTCTATAAGAAAAGGAAAAGGCAGAAAGAGCTTATTCGTAAGACGCATGCAGTAAGCGAGCGAAGGAACTGGCAGGTAGCATACTTTATGGGAGAACTTCTTGCTGATGAAGAAAATTTCACCATAGAAGGAAACGAAAGAATTAGAAACCTTAAAAAGGAAATGACTGAGTTCAAAGCTTCAACAGCGAAAAAGCTCAATGAGTATCGAAATTCACTGCGAGAAACAACAAGGGAAGCGAGGAAAGAAGTTCTATTTGATCCTTTTGATAAGGTTGGCCTTGCTTCAAGCATGTATTCTCTCGGAGGAAAAATATTGCAATATGAGGCAAGAATAACCCTCTATCAGTACGAACTTACGATAATATATACCGCCTTAGCACAGCTTACTTCTTTCCTTAGAACTGATCCGATTTTTTCAGAAAAAACGCTTACTGCTCTTGATGGGGATGTTGCTTATTTAGAAAAAAGACAGAAAACATTGATTCCTTTTTCTGAACTTGAAAAAGAACAGATAAGGCATATTGAATCTGTGATTAAAAGACTTTCAATTCCAGATATTAGCAATGATCTTTTGCCGCGATTGGCAGTATTAAAAACCGCGTAAGCCGCCCCGAAAAGGGTGGCTTTTTTGTGTAGATTGACATTAAAAAAATAAGGAATAGAGTGGAAAAAAATTATCTATGACAGAAATAAGTACTTCACGACCATCTGAGTCTCGCAAGTATAAAAACCAATTGCATGAATTTATCGTCCAACTTTTCTGCCGGCACACCTGGGAGTTAGTAGACAAGAATGAGGTGTTTCCTGATCCGCCACCAGGTGGATCTATAGCTTTTACCAGGCCGAACATTTGCAGAAAATGTGGCAAAGAAACACTATTGGGAAGCGGTATAATTATCTAAACGAAACAAATGAAGCCACGCTGAAAAGCGGGCTTTTTCTTTTGTACCTCATAGTGATAGGAGGTAGAGTTATCCACATTGACGAGTGAACGAACGTTCACATATACTTAGAATATTAATAAAGTAGGTATAAAAATAATTATGTCACGAAATCAAAGTCTAAAAATTATCAAGCAGGAGATCGAACGTCTTAATCAGCGTATCGACTTAAAAATTATCCAAGGCCGGCGCTATACAGCTGAGTCGAAAATGCATAAAATGCTGTTAGAGCGAATTAAGAAGATGCGGAAGCCCAGTTTCTTTAGCCGCCTCTCTCAGGCGCTTGCTCACTAAGAACCATGCAGGAAGACCATAAGTCGAAAATCCTATCGTTTTATTCTACCAAGAAGCGCATGCCGACCTACTCGGAAATGATGCGCCTTTTTGGCTACAAATCAAAAAACGCCGTATACCGATTAGTGAACAAGTTTGTTGAGGCAGGGATTGTAACGAAAGACCACCTTGGCCGGCTGATGCCGAGCATTAGTTTTGGCGAAATTCCACTTCTTGGTTCGGTGAAAGCCGGGTTTCCTTCAGAAGCGGAAGCGCACGTGTTTGATACGGTGAACCTTGATGACATGCTCGTGGCTAAAAAAGACCGAACGTACCTCCTAGAAGTCGACGGGGATTCAATGATCGATGAGCACATTGCCGACGGTGATTTGGTGCTTGCAGAGCGAACCGATAAAGCACGAGATCGCGAAATCGTGATTGCCGAAGTTGACGGCGAATTTACCATGAAATATTTCAGAACGGACGGAAAGAAGGTGTGGCTTGAAGCGGCAAACAAAAACTATAAGCCAATTTATCCAACCGAATCTTTCAGCATTAAAGCAGTTGTCCGCGGCGTGATTCGAAAATACTAAGTTCCTTGCATCGAGGCAGCAAAGTATTACAGTACGATTATGGAACCGCTCGCTTCACGAATTCGGCCGACGAAGCTCTCTGATTTCGTTGGACAAGAGCATCTGGTTGGCAAGAGGAAGCCGCTTCGCATTGCAATTGAAGAGAAGCATCTTTTCTCTTTCATTTTCTGGGGGCCGCCCGGGGTTGGAAAAACGACGCTTGCCCGCATATACGCGCAGGTGCTGAATGCCGATTATCATGAACTCTCTGCCGTATCTGCCGGAAAAGACGACATTCGAAAGATTGTTGAAGAAAAAAATACCATTTTCGGCCCGAAAATACTTTTCTTGGATGAAATTCACCGGTTCAACAAAGCTCAGCAGGATTTTCTTCTGCCCTTTGTTGAGCGGGGAGAACTGACGCTCATCGGCGCCACAACCGAAAACCCGAGCTTTGAAGTCATTCCGGCGCTTCTCTCGCGCTGCCGGGTATTCGTGCTTGAAGAATTCTCGGCTTCTGAAATGGAAAAGATATTCAGGAAAACCGGCCTGAAGATTCCGAAAAAATCTGTCGAGTGGCTGGTATCAATGGCAAACGGCGATGC
This sequence comes from uncultured Candidatus Saccharibacteria bacterium, assembly GCA_964573395.1. GTDB lineage: Bacteria > Patescibacteriota > Minisyncoccia > Phycocordibacterales > UBA9973 > DATIBQ01. Next base: position 22,202 of record CAZNJI010000007.1, read on the forward strand.
GCGGCAGGCCCTTGCCATGATTGAGAATACCTTGAAGCTCTACAAGCAGATTACGGTAGAAAATCTGAAGACGACTCTTCAGTCAAAATTCTTACGATACGATAAAAAGGGGGAAGAGCACTACAATACGATTAGCGCGTTCATTAAGAGCATGCGGGCAAGCCAGCCGGACGCGGCGCTCTACTATCTTGCCCGGATGATTACCGCAGGAGAGGACCCGAAGTTCATTGCCCGCCGAATGGTGATTTTCGCCAGCGAAGACATTGGCATGGCTCAGCCAACGGCGCTCGTTGTTGCCAACGAAGTATTTAAAGCAGTGGAAACTATCGGGCTTCCCGAATGCGGCATCAATCTTGCGCATGGCGTCGTGTACCTTTCCCTTGCCCCCAAAGATAAATCCGCCTATGAAGGGTACAAAGCGGCTTTGGCGGATGCGGAAACATACGGAAACTTGCCGATTCCGCTTAAGATCAGGAATGCGCCGACGAAACTGATGAAAGGGCTTGGATATGGAAAAGGGTATGAACGGTATCCGAAGGAAGATTTGCTGCCGGAAAAGCTGAAGAAAAAAGTATATTTCAAGAGAAAATCACCGCAGTAGTCTTTACTGTTTTAAATATTCGTGTTACAGTTTGAAAAAATAAATTCATATGGAAGTAACGAGTACCTTATTTCAGGATGTCGTGGAAGCATTGCCACAACCCTTGCGCGAAGAAGTAAGAAAACTGAATCTTACTCAGATCGGAGAAAGTCCTTTAGAAAAACCGGTTCGAGCCCGCATCGTGGGCAAGTTGCGCGATAAAGAGAAAATACTCTTTTATCTGTACCATGCCTATAATGCCAAGGCGGCGTTATTTTGCAGACGCTTGCAGGCAGATGAAACGGAGCACTACCTTGCTCTGAAGAAAGCCCACGAACGGTACGCGCTGGAAATTAAAAAACATTTTGAGGAACTGGTCAGAAGCCGTCTGTCGATCAGGCCGATCTATGAAATCACTATTTACAGCGGTTGGAGCATCGGGATCCGCATTAATCCCGGAAATAATTAATTTAAGTAATTTGCCTGGCAGCCGTAACGCAGCAATCGCACGGTTCGCTCGGTGAGTTCAGCACCCCTGGAAACAGGGGTGTTTTTATATATAATGCAATTGTCATGCCCCCATCTTTTTCAAGGAATCGCATCAATGCACTTATGTTGAGCTTTGTCGTCATCGGGATAGGTGCGCTTGTTGCGCTTCAGTATCGGGAAAACAGGCAAGTACAAGCTCGGTTTACCGCAGTTGAAACGCAAATTGCGACTTTAGCCGGAGCATTGCAGGACTCAAATACCATCAGCGAAGAGAACAAGCAGGAACTGCAGGAAGCAATCAACCGGAGCAGCGTCGTAGCGAAATCGCAGGAAGAGCTTTTGACTGCCGCAGTATCAAAGGCGGCGCCGGCCGTGGTGTCAATCGTGATTTCAAAAGACGTGCCGCTCCTTGAAGTGCAATACGTGAATCCGTTCGGAAATGATCCGCTGTACCGAAACATCAATTACCGCGTTCCGGTGTTCAGGCAGGTAGGAACCGAGAAAAAGCAGATCGGCGCAGGAACCGGATTCATCGTCCGCTCCGACGGCTACATGGTAACGAATCGGCACGTGGTCAGCGATACGAACGCCGACTACACGGCGCTCCTTGCAACCGGCGAACAGAAAACGGCGCGTGTCGTGTATCGGGACACTCAAACCGACATCGCCATTTTAAAAATCGACGGCAACTCATTTCCATCGATCTCATTCGGCAATTCCGGGGCGCTGAAGCTTGGGCAAACGGTTGCAGCAATTGGGAATGCGCTCGGTGAATATAATAATTCCGTATCGGTCGGCATCATCTCGGGGCTTGATCGAACCATTGAAGCGCAAGACTCAAGCGGTGCCGTTACGAAACTTTCGGGCGTCATTCAGACCGATGCCGCGATCAATAGGGGGAATTCCGGCGGACCGCTTCTTGATTTGAATGGCAGAGTGGTTGGGATAAACGTGGCAGTGCAGGGAGGGGCGAACAGTATTGGATTCTCAATTCCGTCCAATGTGGCTCAGTCAATTGTAACTAGAATTGTTCCGTAATACGTAAAAGTTGACATATTTGTTATATTATGGTAATAATAAACCATACATTCGTTATTTAAAACGTGTTTTATGCAGAAAAAAGCAAGTTTACTCTTTGCAAGGCTTATCTTTCTGCTTTCTTCTTTGCGGTTACGCTTGGCGCCGCCTTGGTTCCATAAAAAGAGCAGCAAGCCAGCTCCGATTCCGCCCGATGCGGAGTGGGTAGAAATGGAAGATCGAAAAGGAATGAAGAAGATGTGGATTATTATAGGTGTTCTCTTTTTGCTTCTATTTCTTTCTTTTTATTTTTTAATAAAAAGCATGTAATAAGCCTTATTAAAAACCCCGTGAATCAATCACGGGGTTCTTTTTTAACTTGGATACCAATCAAGGAGCACCACTTCAATAGCCGGATCGCCAGCTTCTACTAATGCTTTGAATTGAGCGGTGTCGCTCAAACCATCCTGTCCGCGGTAATGGAACGGATACACCGTTCTTGGTTTGAAATCAAGCACTGCATCTGCCGCTTCTTCCACGCTCATCGTAAACGGCAGATTCATCGGAATAAAAGCGATATCGATGTTTTGAAGCGATCGTATCTCGGGAGTTCCGGCCGTATCTCCGGCAATGTACACGCGATACCTATTGTGCTCAATCACGTAGCCGTTCCCACGACCTTTCACATGTCGGCTCTCTGGAGATTCCGGGAGGTTGTACATCGGAATGCCAGTAATCGAAAAACCCTCAATGGTCGTCGTCTCGTTATTTCCGAGGACTTGAACCCGATCTGCGAGCGCCATAGGAAGCTGATCCTTCACCGCTTGTGGCACGATGACGACTGCATCACCGCTCACTGCGCTAAGTGTTTCTGCATTTAAATGATCTCCATGGATGTCGGTAACCACAATAATATCTGCCGGCGGCTGTGCAGAGAACGCTGCTGCGCCACCTGTCGGGTCGGTGTAAATAGTTGTGCCATCCCATGTCAGCACGGCGGTTGCGTGCGAAATTGGCGTAACGGTTACTGGATCTTCCGCTGGTGTTCCTTGTTTTTGTTTGTAAATATATGCATTAAGTGAATAAAAAATTATGAGTAATACAATAAGCACTCCTAAGGCCCATCCTATTTTTTTCATATACTTTGGAGTATATAACCATCCCTGCTCAAGACAATAGGGTACATTTGGTCTGTTATACTAGGGTTACCAACTTGAAGTATGAAATTGCTGTACGGATATCTGCGGAAGTATTGGAAACTGTGCCTGCTTGTTCTTTTGCTAGCGGTCATTAACCAAGTCTTCTCTTTGATCGATCCGCTTATTTTCCAGCGGATCATCGATGAATACGCAAGCAAGCCATCCGAATATTCATCGGCGGAGTTTTTTCATGGCGTAATTTCACTCTTGCTTCTGGCGATGGGAATTGTGTTGGTATCTCGCATCGCGAAGAATTTTCAAGATTACTACCTCAATAAGGTCATTCAGAAGTCTGGTGCCGATATGTACCAAACCGGCGTGAAGCACTCACTTGCGCTTCCATACGAAGTATTTGAAGACCAGCGAAGCGGGGAGACATTAGAGGTGCTGCAAAAAGCCCGTGCTGATGCGGAAAAATATTTAACACTCCTCATTAATGTTGCCTTTATTTCTGTAATCGGTTTTATCTTCGTCTCAGTCTATGCCGCCACGCTTTACTGGGGAGTAGCAGTTGTCTATGCAGCAACCATTCCCATCGTTGGAGGTTTAAGCTACTTTCTTACTCGTAAATTAAAAAAAGTGCAGCAGCAGATTATCGCCGAGACGACAGCACTTGCTGGATCAACTACTGAATCGCTTCGCAACATCGAACTCGTGAAAAGCTTGGGACTAGTTGACCAGGAAATCAATCGCCTCAATACCACTACGGATAAAATTTTGACCTTGGAGCTGAAAAAGCTGCGCTACATGCGAAGCATTTCATTCGTCCAGGGAACGCTGATTAATCTGCTCAGGAACGCCATACTCCTGTTTCTGCTTTATTTGGTGTTTGCGCAAACTATCAGCTTTGGACAATTCTTCTCACTTTATATTTATTCATTCTTTGTGTTCGGGCCGCTGCAGGAATTAGGCACCATGGTCAATACGTACCGAGAAACTGAAGTGTCCTTGAAGCGTTTTGAGCGTATCCTCAGTATTCCAAACGAAGTTATTCCGGTAAAGCCATTAACGCTTGGAAAAGTTTCCTCACTTTTTTTCAAAGAAGTTTCTTTTCAATATAAAAGTGCAAAAACCGTTGCGTTGGATAATATTTCATTTGAGATTCAAAAAGGTGAAACAGTCGCATTTGTCGGTCCGTCCGGCTCTGGCAAAACAAGTTTGGTTAAATTACTTACCGGCTTGTATGCACCAGTTGAAGGCGCGATTCGTTATAACAACATCGACAGCCGCGATATCGATTTGAAAGATCTGCGAAAGCAGATCGGGTTTGTGACCCAAGACACCCAACTTTTTGCTGGAACCATTAAAGAAAATCTTCAGTTTGTGAATCCTAATGCAACCGATGAAGAGATTATCAGCGTCCTCAATAAAAGTGCAGCGCAGAGTTTATTAGCTCGGGCAGAGAAGGGAATTGATACCGTTATTGGAGAAGGCGGCGTAAAACTTTCGGGCGGAGAAAAGCAGCGTCTCTCGATTGCGCGCGCGCTGCTCAGAAAACCAAGCATTCTGGTGTTTGATGAAGCAACGAGCTCGCTCGATTCTCTTACTGAAGAAGAAATTACCAAAACCGTGCGAAATCTTTCATCCGAGAGCAAGGAAATGCTTACAATTTTAATTGCGCATCGTCTTTCTACAATCATGCATGCCGACCGCATTTACGTGCTCGAAAAAGGGCAGATCATTGAGACCGGCACGCATGCAGCGTTGCTTGAACAAAAAGGGCTGTATTACGCTATGTGGCGCCAGCAAGTGGGAGAGCGTTGATAAATTACTAATAAACCCCCGCCTCGTAGAAACGAGCAGGGGAATCACAAAACCAACTGAGGGAAATTTACCGTATAAAACTGTATCTTGTCAATTACATTTAAAAACAGGTTTGCTACAATGAAGCAATGTTCTCATGCGGCAGATATTTTTTCATTGCCATGCTCTCGATTCTCCTGATTGCTCCGGCGATGTACGCTGAAGATGGTACGGCTAGCACCGACTCTTCCGAGCAAACAGCGGTTGAGCCGATTACAGAGGAAAAGTCCAAGCTCGAAAATCAGCGTGAAATTGAAAAGAAAGTGAAAGAGGTATTTGCCGAAGCTCCGGCAATGGTAAGCATCGCGGAGTGTGAATCAAAATTCCGGCAATATACTGACGGCGGGAATATTTTCAAAGGACACGGTGTCTATGTGGGCATATTCCAGATCAACGAAAAAATTCATGCTGCTACGGCAAAGAAATTAGGATTCGATATTTATACCGTTGATGGAAACATCGGGTACGCAAAACACTTGTATGAGAAAGAAGGAACCAAGCCGTGGGGGTGCCGGAGTGCGGCAGTGCAAGTTCAGAATTCAGAACAGCAGTCAGGGCCAGTGGTTAAAAGCATCGATCAGAGCTCATTTGCAATTACCCGGAATCTGCAGCAAGGCTTGATAAACGAGCAGGTACGCACGCTGCAGAAAATTCTGAATGAGCACGGCTTTGCCGTTGCTGCAGCCGGCCCGGGAAGCCTTGGAAACGAAACCACAAAGTATGGCCCGCTTACCAGAAAAGCGGTTGAACGATTTCAGTGTGCAAAGAAGATTACCTGTCCACCAGAAGGGCTCCGGCTTGCTGGCTACGGCTATGTTGGGCCGAAAACACGGGCGGCCCTGGCGGAACTTCTTTCAGAAGAGGGTGAATAGCGTGTACACTAAGGAGATATGAAAAAAATAATCACCAATTTATGGTTCGATACTCAGGCCGAAGAAGCGGTAAATTTTTATGCTTCTGTTTTTAAAGAGGTAAAAATTGGATCAATTGCACGAT
>CAZNJI010000007.1:28385-32113 GCA_964573395.1 uncultured Candidatus Saccharibacteria bacterium
GTAAATTTTTATGCTTCTGTTTTTAAAGAGGTAAAAATTGGATCAATTGCACGATATGGAAAATCAGGGAGCGATGTATCAGGAATGGCAGAAGGAACCGTGATGACTATTTCGTTTGAAATTAATGGGCAACCATTTCTGGCGCTGAACGGCGGGCCAATATTTAAATTCAGTGAGGCGATATCGTTTATCATTGAATGTGAAAATCAAGAAGAAATTGATTACTACTGGGAAAAACTCTCAGCGAATCCTGAGTCTGAACAGTGCGGCTGGCTTAAGGATAAATTCGGCGTGTCCTGGCAGGTAGTTCCAGAAAACATGGGTGCTTTAGTGCAAGATCCAGACCCCGTAAAAGCTGAAGCAAAAATGAAAGCAATGCTTCAAATGAAAAAAATCGACATTGAAACCCTTAAGAGTGCTTAAATTATGCTATAGTTAGGCAAGATTTATACTGTTTTCTGGCAGAAGCCCCTAAACCAGCTTGCGGTTTGGGGGCATTTTTGTATAGTGGCAATATACCCTTACGGGCAACTAGAATATAAGAAAATAAAATAAATAATAGTCAATTCTAGAAAACAACCATGAAAACATTTGCAAAAATTTTAAGTATTGGAATGTTCGCTGCTCTGGTATCGGCAACGGGCGCCGGCGCGCAATATTATTATCCGGAGCAGTACCATAACTATGGCTATGGCACGGTTCCTAATCAGTACGCTTATCCGTACGGCTATCAGCAGTCATATTATTACCCGTATGCATCATATAGTGCAGTATCTTTAAGCCAGACGTCATTGAATCTGGCAGCTGGGCAGAGCGCAACGGTATACGTGCAAGGTGGAATGCAATTTTCACTCTCCAGTAGCAACTGGAATACTACCTGGCAGTCTATTTCGGGCAACACGTTAACCGTGCAGGGAATCAATCCAGGGTCAACAACCATCACTGTGTGCTCGACAAGCGGCTATTATGCATCTAATTGCGCCTCGTTGTACGTTTCGGTTGGAAGCTATGGCAGCTATTACCCGTATAACGCGGGATACTATTATCCGTACAACGGTTATTACGGCTATTCGCTGATCGATGAAGAAACCATCCGCCTTGATAAGGGCGAACGGGAGACCGTAGACATTAACATGGTTGGCGGCAGATACTACGATGCATACATTTCCGACAATTCGAACCGACGCATCGCATCGGCAGACATTGACGACGATGAGCTTGAGATCAAAGGGCTTCGAGAAGGAACTACCACTATTACCGTATGCCAAGACGGCGTATGCGATAGCGTTCGAGTGATTGTCCGCGATTAAGCGCCATGTAGCGGCTTGGCGGTTTACTTAATCAATGAAATTGAGATAATGGGTGCATATGCAAAAAATACATTTTTCAATTCACATCAATGCGCCAAAAGAAAAAGTATGGAATACCATGCTTGAAGATGCGACGTATCGCGAATGGACAGAATCTTTCAATCCGGGGTCATATTATCAAGGAGACTGGAGCGAAGGATCAAAAATACTCTTTCTCGGGCCAAACCCTGACGGCAGTGCCGGCGAAGGGGGAATGGTAGCCTACATTCGCGAAAATCGGCCGTATGAATTTATTTCAATTGAACATGCCGGTTTCGTAAAAAATGGAGTAGAGGATACGACGAGTGAAGAAGTGAAGAAATGGACTCCAGCATATGAAAATTACACCTTTACTGAAAAAGACGGAGGAACGGAAGTATCGGTAGACATGGATATTGCCGAAGAATACAAGGCAATGTTTGAAGAAATGTGGCCGAAAGCGCTAGAGCGGCTGAAAGAAATAGCAGAATAGATAAAAGCCCTGGATTCGCCAACGCCTTATTTGAATGTCGTAATTATTTTCCCCATTCGACATACCTTTTCACGTTGGTATAGTACCTAAGTGTCGAATTTTATTAGCATTAATAATTACGTAACAGATTATTAGGATAATAAAATTATGACTTATGAAAACACATACGCGAGAGGAGCTTACCGCAATGAGTAAGGAGGAGTTGATTGAAATGATTCTCAAGATGCAGGACGATACCGATGACATGTAACGCCTTTACTCATTCAACGGAATGCTAGCAAAAAACCGCTCGCGTAATGGAGCGGTTTTTTGCACCTATTATCCATTATCAGCATAAGCAAAAAAATAGTATGAAAAATTTTCGCGCGATCATCATAGTGCTCATTATCATCATTGTCGGATTTGTCGTTTGGTCGCAGAGGCGATCTCCTGATTCGATATCTTCCGGTGCGAGCATCCAGCCAGGCTGCTATGTTGCCGAGCTGGGGCGGGACGTCTACACGCTTCGCATTACTTCGGTTGACGGCGCGGCCGTTTCCGGTGAACTTGCGTATGATAATTTCGAAAAAGACAGCTCTTCAGGAACGTTTCGAGGAACATATGAAAACGGCACCCTCCTTGGAGAATACGCGTTTACTTCAGAAGGAACGGATTCCATTCGTCAGGTAATCTTCAGGAAAGAAGGTAATAACTTCGTACAGGGATTCGGGCCGGTCGAAGTGGTTGGAAATAGGGAATCGTTTGCCAATCTGGCAGAAATAACCTATGATTCCGGCCTCACGTTTGCTCCAACGGCCACCTGCACCCAAACGGAATCGCAGGCAGTACGAAACGTCGTGCTCGAGTTTGGCAAAAAATTGCAGCTTGTTTCCGTACTGGCTCCCCGTGAAGACCTGGTTGAAGCAATCGAAACCCACTATAGCCCGTATGTCAGCCCCGTGTTATTGGAACAATGGAAAGCGCAGACGAGCGGCATACCCGGAAGGGAAACATCGAGCCCGTGGCCGGATCGGATAGAAATCGATTCTCTTATTCCAAAAACGGTTGACGCATATGAGATCCAGGGAAGAATCGTTGAAGTAGCATCCGCCGCCGGAGGAACGGCTCCAGTGAGGGAAATCCCAGTTGTAATCGAACTTGAACAATCAGGGGGAAATTGGCTCATTACCCGATTCGAAAAGAGATAACACTGCTACCATGGCGAAGAACATCATTGTTTTGATAGTGGTTGCAGTTGCGGCATTTTTGGTTTTTGGCAGGCATCAAAAAAAACAAACGACCCAAGAGCAGAATCCAGCTTCAGCCGATGCACGGATAGTAACGCTCGCAGAACGCTTGGATACTCCATGGGAAATTGCCCTACTGCCGGATGGTGGCCTGCTCGTCACTGAACGATCAGGTATCTTGCGCGTGATCGGCTCTGAAACCGGAGAACTGCGCACTCCTATTCCCGGCGCGGTGGAGAATGGCGAAGGCGGCATGCTTGGCGTAGCGCTCCATCCTGAGTATGAATCGAATAAACTGCTGTATACGTATTTTACCACTCGCGAGCGGGGGAGCATTGAAAATGTCGTAAAGCGTTTTCATTTTGATGGCGCGTCACTTATTGACCCGGAAACCATCATTGCTGGAATTCCAGCTGGATCGGTCCATAACGGCGGCCGAATCGCATTCGGACCAGACGGCATGCTCTACATAACAACCGGCGATGCCGGGAATGAATCGGCAGCACAGGATACTAATTCTTTGGCGGGTAAAATTTTGCGAGTAACGGCTGAAGGCGGCATTCCAGAAGATAATCCTTTTGGAAATGCTGTTTTTTCATACGGGCACCGCAATCCGCAAGGTATTGCGTGGGATAACACTGGTGGTATGTGGGCCACTGAACATGGAAGATCGGGCGCTCG
>CAZNJI010000008.1:0-21785 GCA_964573395.1 uncultured Candidatus Saccharibacteria bacterium
GAAAATTGAAAACGGAGATTGAACACCTCCGTTTTCGCTATCATGTCAAAAATGATCCGTCTGTTACCGACGACGTGTATGAATCGCTCTTGCGAGAGCTGCGCTCGCTAGAAAAGGAATTCCCAGCGCTTGCCGTCAGTCACACCCTTGATCGGGTTGCTGGAGCGCCGCTTGATGCGTTTGAAAAAGTAACCCATGAACGGCGGATGTTATCGCTCAACGACGCGTTTTCGCTCGAGGAACTTCAAGCTTGGAGCACTCGCATGGAAAAGTTGCTTGCTAGCAAGCCGCATCATTACTTTGCTGAAGTAAAATTCGACGGCTTGGCCGTATCACTTATCTATGAGCAGGGGAGACTCGTGCAAGCTGCCACTCGGGGAGATGGGTTCGTTGGAGAAAACATTACCGAAAACGCGAAGATGGTTCGTACGATTCCGCTGGTGCTTGCGCCGCCATTTCCAGACCGGATTGAAATTCGTGGCGAAGTGATCATGAAAAAGGAAGTATTGCTTCATTTAAACGACTTGCAGCGCCAGGCCGGAAAACCACTCTTCGCCAATACCCGAAATGCGGCGGCTGGATCGGTGCGCCAGCTTGATCCGAAGCTGGTACTCGACCGCCACCTGGATTTCTTTGGTTATGATATTGCGGACATGGAAGGCATGCCGCTTCCTAAGACGCATTCAGAAAAACACGAACTCTTGCGATTGCTCGGCATACCGGTTGTTGACACTGAAGCACGGGCACAGTCGGTGAAAGCACTCGAGACATTCATCCATACAATTGCCGATCTTCGACCAACCCTTCCATATAACATTGATGGCGTTGTTATCCATGTTGATGAAAATCTTTTTCAAGAAGCATTAGGGGTTGTTGGAAAAGCGCCGCGGTATGCTGTTGCGTTTAAGTATCCTGCAGAACGAGCTACGACGAAAGTAACGAGCATTACCGTTCAGGTGGGGAGAACAGGGGTGCTCACTCCGCTTGCCCATTTCGAACCAACAAGCGTTGCTGGTTCGACGGTCTCGAAGGCAACGCTTCATAATATGGACCAAATAGAACGGCTTGATATTCGGATAGGCGATACAGTGGTCATTCAGAAAGCAGGCGACGTAATTCCAGAAGTGGTAGAAGTACTGAAGGACTTGCGCATGGGAAAAGAGAAAAAATTTCACATGCCGAAATCGTGTCCAGTATGTAATGCGCCTGTTGAACAGCGTAAAGGGGTAACCAAGGAAGAAACAGTTGCATTCTACTGCACGAACGATGCGTGTCCGGCAAAGCAGACGCGCGGCATTATTCACTTCGTGAAGACGCTCGATATTTACGAGGTCGGGCCGAAAATCATCGATCGGCTTCAGGAGGAAGGGCTGATCTCTGATGCCGCGGATCTTTTTGATCTGACGGAGGCCGATCTTTCCGGGCTTGAACGGTTCGGCGAAAAGAGCGCTCAAAACATTATTGCGGCGATACAAGATAAAAAGCACCCGCCGCTTGACCGCTTCATTGCCAGCCTTGGCATTACGCACGTGGGCGAGGAGACAGCACGGGACTTGGCGCGCCATTTTGGAACGTTTGAAAAATTCTGGGAAGCAAAGTTGGAAGCATTTGGCGCGATTCCAAACATCGGTGGAGTAGTTACGGAAAGCATTGAGGCATTTCGAAAGAAAAAGTCGTCCAATCAATTCTTGAAAAAACTCGATTCATTCGGCGTACGGCCGCAGACGATGAAAAAAACGACTGGGGGAATATTTTCTGGGAAAACATTCGTGCTTACTGGTACACTACCGACGCTTTCTCGCGACGAAGCAAAAAAGAAGATTTTAGAACAAGGCGGCAAAGTTTCTGGTTCTGTTTCAAAACATACTGATTATGTATTGGTAGGAGAAGACCCAGGTTCGAAATTTTCCGAAGCCACCCGGCTGGGGATAGCCATTATCGATGAGGCAGCATTTTTGAAGATGGTGAAAGTTTGATATAGTGCTTCGTATGAGTATCGATATCCAAAAACTGGCTGACTTAGCGCGGCTTTCGGTGCCCAAGGACGAACAGGAGAACGTGGCAAAAAACCTTGAAGATATCGTGCAGTTTGTTGATATCGTGCAGTCTCGGGATGTTTCTTCCGTGTCTACGGATCCAGAAAAACTAAATGTGTTCCGTGAAGACACGGTGGCTCCGCTTGAAAGCGTTCATGATCTAGTAAATATTGCGCCAAATCATCAGGATCATTTTGTGAAAGTACCGAAAATAATTGAATGATTGCCGAACTGCATAAAAAAATAATTTCCGGAGAATTGAAAATCGCCGACCTGGTAGGTGAATACGTTGCGCGCGCCAAAGCGGATACATTAAACGCATTTCGGGAAGTCTTTACTGACGTTGATGCACAGGTTGCTCATGCTGAATCGATGCTTGCGTCTGGAAACGCAACATTGCTTACCGGAATTCCGGTTGCCATTAAAGACAACATTTTATTTGCCGGACACAAAGCGGGCGCAAGCTCAAAAATACTTGAAAACTACACCGCAAGCTACGACTCAACGGTGGTTCGAGAACTCAAAAATGCAGGCGCTGTCATTATCGGCCGAACGAACATGGATGAGTTCGCGATGGGTTCTTCAACTGAAAATTCTGCGTACGGGGTAACAAAGAATCCTCTTGATGAGACGCGTGTCCCCGGAGGATCGTCGGGCGGATCAGCTGCGGCGGTTGCAGCAGGATATGCAGTAGTTTCGCTTGGCACCGAAACGGGCGGATCGGTTCGCCAGCCGGCGTCGCTCTGCGGACTGGTTGGCCTGTATCCAACCTACGGCACGGTTTCCCGCCATGGCGTCATTGCTCTTGGTTCGTCGCTTGATGTAGTAAGCCCGTTCGGGAAAACAGTGGAAGATACTGAAATTCTCTACAACGCAATTGCGGTATCTGAGCCGTTGGATAGTACGTCAGTTTCCCGCCAGGACGGCTCTGTTTCATTAAAAAAGCGCCTTGCGATTCCAACAGGCATATTTGATGACGGCGGATGTGACGAGGCTGTTGAGGCAAACTTCAAATCAACCGTAGAAAAACTGAAAGGCGAAGGGTATGCCATTGATGAAATTGAACTGCCGCATTTCGCTGATGCACTTGCGGTGTACTACATTTTGCAGCCGGCAGAAGCCTCATCAAATCTGGCGCGATTCGACGGCGTTCGTTACGGAGACCGGGTAACGGAAAAAAACATGTTCGACATGTACAAGGAAACCCGCGGAGCGCTTTTTGGGAAAGAAACCCGCCGAAGAATTCTGCTTGGCACCTACGTACTTTCACATGGCTACTATGATGCCTACTACAATAAAGCAGTTGCACTCCGCTCGGTTATCCGTGCGGAGCTTGAAGAAGCGTTTAAGACATATGATGCGATTATTACTCCCACAACGCCGACTCCTGCGTTTAAAATCGGAGAAAAAGCGCATGATCCCGTTTCTATGTATCTTTCAGATCTCTTCACCGTACCGGCAAACATTGCCCAAGTTCCGGCATTATCAGTGCCAAGCGGAAACACTCTGGAAGGGCTGCCGATCGGATTTCAGTTTATCGGGCCTCGATTCGGCGAACCGGCGCTTTTTGCGCTTGGCAAGGTGATTGAAACTATACGATAATAGAAGAGTATGTATGGCGCTGAAGTCCCCGAACCGGTATTCGTCAATCTCGAATATGTATTCTTTCTTTTTTATCGATCGGTAGGAAGATTTTTCAACTTTTTCTTTTCATCCGATTTTTGGGGCAACATAAAAATTCTGCTTACCATTATTGCGATTCTTTTGATTGCACTCATTCTCTACTGTTTGGTGCGCCTCTATGAAATTAAACGGGAGCAGGAGAAGGGGAAGGTTGCTCCGTTGGCGCCAGCTCGGGAAACTGCGGCAGCGCTTGGCGGCGCAACCTTGATCGTTCCTGAAAATGAAACCTGGGCTCAGATCAGGCGGCGCGGGCTCTCAGATGATGAAGGGCAGTGGCGCCTGGCTATCATTGAAGCGGACATTTACCTTGACCAAGCGCTTCAGCAGAAAGGGTATCAAGGCGAGACGCTCTCGGATAAGCTCAAACAGGTTGATCCAGTCACTATTCCTTCAATCCAGATGGCATGGGAAGCGCATAAAGTTCGCAATAGAATTGCCCACGAAGGGGCAAATTACGCGCTCACGAAACCGGAAGCGCGGAAAACCATCTCGTATTTTGAGGCAGTCTTTAAAGATTTGGGGATTATTGAAGAGCTTGCCTAAGGGGGCTCAGTTTAGTAGAATGCCGTTACTTTGCCGTACAGGGCAATTATTCATCGGAGGGGTTAAGATGTGGCATCTCTAAAGGATTCCATGGCGTGAATAACCTTTAAGGTTATGAAATATCCGTAACACTCTGATGAGAAAATAAAAGCAATGAATATCGCGGGGTAGAGAAGTGGCATCTCGTAAGGCTCATAACCTTAAGGCCCAGGTTCGATTCCTGGCCCCGCAACACTATAAAGATAAAAGGCTCCTCAAGGAGCCTTTTATCTTTATAGTGTTTATAGAACACATGATACAATCCATATATGTCAATGTATGAAAAAAGAATATTAGCGAGAAAAATGCGTCGAGAAGGATCAACGATTACAGAAATAAAAAATACGTTGGGGGTTTCAAAAAGTACGGCTAGTCTTTGGTGTCGGGATATCGTTCTATCTGAAAAGCAAAAAAAGACTATTATTGAAAATTCCTTTCAAAAAACAACAAAAGGAAGAATGATGGGTGCGGAAATGAATAAGCAGAAGAGATTGGAAGCAATAATAGATGCAGAACGGTATGGCTTGAATATCATCAAAAAAGTAAATCAAAGAGAGTTATTAATAATTGGAACCGCCTTATATTGGGCTGAAGGGTCAAAAAGTGATGCAACTTTCGGTTTTCAGTTCATTAATTCCAATCCCGATATGATTCTTTGCATGAAAAAATTTTTGCGAGCAGTTGAGGTGAACGATGATGATATATGTTGCTCTATACAGATTAATGAGATACATAAACCAAGAATTTCGACCGTATTGAATTTCTGGAAAAAACTGTTAAGATTATCCGACGAGCAAATAGGGAATCCAAGCTTCGTAAAAACCAAGATAAATAAAATATATGAAAATTATGATTCCTATTTTGGGATATGTCGTTTGAGGGTTAGAAAGAGCACGTTATTGAAATACAAAATGATTGGTTTGATAAAAGCTCTTAAAAATGATATCTTACTGCCGAGGTAGCTCAGTTGGTTAGAGCGGGCGTTTCATAAGCGCCAGGTCGAGAGTTCAAGTCTCTCCCTCGGCACAATCTGAACTATTTGGATTTGTGAGCATTAAAGAAATAGTTTTTGACGCATTTATTAAAATGCGGACGTAAGAAGCTTGCGTCCGCGGCATTCGCAAAAATTAGAAGAATATATTATCCTTTTAATTTGTTACTCACTTTGCGGACGTAGCTCAACTGGTTAGAGCACCCGCCTGTCACGCGGGAGGTTGCGGGTTCAAGTCCCGTCGTTCGCGCTAGATCGAAAATCCCTAGGTTTGTCCCTAGGGATTTTCGCATCTTTGCGCGATAAGAAGCAAAGTAAACTGCTTTACTTTGTGTCGGAACTTGAAAGGCGGACGCATGCCGTTAGGCAGCGGAGCCGGGGTCGCGACCTTTTGTGCATACAAAAGAGTTGTGACCAAGTCCCGTCGTTCGCGCATCAAGGGTATACTATACCGTATGTCTAAATCGCAAAAGTTACTTGTTATCCTTTTGATTCTCTTTGGTATCGGAGTAGGAATTTCTTATCTCGGTGAATCAGTGAAAGAAAAAACCACGAAAGAAATTGTGCCAGAAATCTCTTCTCTTTGCTATGTCTACAAATCCCAAAAATCTCCAGTAAATCCGTATGCGGTTACCGAGTATGTTCAGTTAAATATGGGAGGAACTACTGTTTCAGGGTGGAAGTTTGGCACCCAAGACGGCCCCGACATGCAGAATGGATACGAAGGAACGCTCTCGGGAACAAAAATTGGCAATCTCATTTCGGCGGTTTTTTCCTACACCATCGAAGGGTCTGCCCAAAAGGAACAGGAAGAATACGTTGTTTCCGAAAATGCGCTTATAAAAAATCGCTACCAGCTTGAAGAAAAAGCTGGCATATTGGTTCCGAAAAAAGAAACGGGGATCGTTTCAGAAATCACCTACGCCTCCATTCCGTGCAATCAATTGCCGTATCAAGATGGTCTAAATGAAGAAACTCCGTCTCCTCAGCCGCAGAAACAATCAGCAACGCTTGGTTTTTCTCAAAGAGCAGTTATTGCCGGTTTGGAAGTCAGGCCGATCGAAATTGTTGAAGATAGCCGATGCCCGATGAATGCGCGCTGTATCTGGGCAGGAACCGTTAAACTAAAAACCGAATTTTCACTCGATGGAAGAAGCGAAGAACGGCAGATTACTTTCCTCGAGCCGCTTGTCTGGAACGGGTACCGGGTAGCGCTTACGACAGTCGAGCCGACAGCGCTTGCAGGAGAAACAATAGCAAATGATCACTACCGCTTTACATTCGAGGCAGAAAAATTATAAAAGAAGCAATGGATGACCCATTGCAGCAAAAGTGGAATCTAGATCCGAAGGATGCAATACGGTTGCAAGAGGAGCTTCGCGGTAAGGTAAAACGCATTCCTTTTACAAGGAATGCTACCACCATTGCCGGCGCTGACGTTTCGCTTAATTTGTATCAGAAGGAAATCTATGCCGGGGTTGTCGTTCTTTCATATCCGGATTTAACCGTACTCACGCATAGCCTCGTAAAAAGCACGACTGATTTTCCGTATATCCCAGGACTCCTCTCATTCCGGGAAATTCCAGCCCTGCTGCAGTGTTTTGAGCAATTGCCGCTGACGCCGGATGTAGTAATGGTTGACGGGCAGGGAATTGCCCATCCGCGGCATTTCGGCATTGCAGCCCACCTGGGCGTTCTTCTGAACTTGCCAACTATCGGATGCGCAAAAAGTCGGTTGTATGGAAGATTCGACGTGCCGGAGTTGGTTGATGAATCAAAACCTGTACTGGATCCAAAAACGAAAGAAACAATCGGGGTTGCGTTGAAGACGAAAAATCGATCCAACCCGCTTATTGTTTCGCCGGGGAATCTTATGGACGTAGAGAGCGCAGAAAAGATAGTTCGATCATGCATCAGGAAGTACCGCCTTCCGGAACCAACTCGGCTGGCCCATGAACTGGTGAATAAATTTCGCCGTGGTGAGCTTTCATAATGAAGCGCAAAAACCCCGCTCTGTGCGGGGTTTTTGACTTCGGTTAGGTATGTTTTTGTTTTAATTCTTTTTTCTTATACTCCATTTTCTTTCCGTACCAGTTTCTCGCTTCTTTTCCCATGCTTTGCACAGGATTCTTTTTCTTAACCGTTTTTTGCTTTTTCGATTCGGCTTGCTGCTGGTGGGATGCAACTATTGGGGCGCTGTAGCCAAGACCCTGCCGCTGTTCGGCAGCAAGAGCGATTGTTGAGCCTGAAAGCAAAACCACAAAACTGGATCCGATAATGAAGTTTTTTACTTTTCTCATAGAGTTCTATAGTGTTAACCTAATAAAAGGAAACTGCTACAAAACAGGAGGGGCGCGAGCGTTAACACTGGTTTTAATTGGTTGGGAAATTGGTATGAACGAAAGGCGAGGAAATGATGCTGCACTCTTCAGGTCGTCACCGTAATGACTCGTGTCCCTTGGAAGAATGCCGTTGAAAAGATCGTTAAATGCCTTGTATTCAAGCTCGCCATCCTCATTCCCGAAAAGGTCAAGATCGATCGTTTCGCCGCATAATTCACGATTGCAGATGTCCCGCTTGCCGTTTTGCGTCGTCTGAGCTTGCGCTGGCAGGACAAAAACGATGTAGCCGATAAACAGCGCTACAAAATAGAGGTGAAGGCGTATCGAGACGATCTTCCGCATATATAAACTGTACACTGACAGAGAAGTTTTGCAAATTGACATATCGCGGCTTTTTTATTGAAAAAATCAAATTTTATGGTATCTTTTACCCACGATTGCCATGTAAGCGAAGTCTTGCGTTGGCGTCGCTCGGGCAATTTATAAGCAAAGCTTATAATTACTCCTCATTTGCCAATGTAGCTCAGTTGGTAGAGCACGCCCATGGTAAGGGCGAGGTCATCGGTTCAATCCCGATCATTGGCTCCAAGAAAAGTACCCACAGGGTATTTTTCTTAATGCCAATGATGGGAAAGGGGCTGGGAAAACGGGAGTTTTCCCATTCTGGAGGCAGCAAAGCGTTGGAACCGCCTGGTTCCAAAACGGAGGCGAAGCCGAGTAGTCATTGGTTCAATCTATTATGGAAATACGAAACATTGCAATCATCGCCCATGTGGACCATGGAAAAACAACCCTCACCGACAAAATGTTGGCTTTTTGTGGTGCCCTTGAAGAGGGAGCAAGCATGGACTCAAATCAAATCGAGCGTGAACGTGGCATTACTATCTACGCAAAAAATACCGCTGTTCTCTATAAGGGAACAAAAATTAACATCGTTGATACTCCTGGCCACGCCGACTTCGGAAGTGAGGTTGAACGCGTGCTTCGCTCGATTGACTCGGTACTCTTGATTGTCGACGCCCAAGAAGGCCCGATGCCGCAGACGCGCTTTGTTTTGAAGAAATCGCTTGAGCTCGGTTTGAAGCCTATCGTGGTTATTAATAAAATCGATAAACCAGGAGCGAACTGCGCGCATACTCACGATGCGGTGTTCGAACTGTTCATGGAGCTTGGTGCAACCGACGAACAGCTTGATTTCACCACCGTGTATGCCATTGGCCGAGACGGCGTTGCGATGCGCAACGAAACGGATGAACGGAAAGATCTTGAACCGCTCTTTGAAGTGATTCTCGAAAAAGTTCCGGTTGCCGTGAATGACACGACAAAACCGTTCCGCATGCAGGCGTTTAATTTGGCATACGATAATTTCCTGGGGCGCCTTGCCGCAGGGCGTGTCTATGAAGGCGTTGCGCGCGTGGGAGATACTGTTTTCGTAAAAACCGAACAAAAAGAAACCCGCCAGGCAAAAATCACCAAACTCTTTTCATTCATGGGAATGAAGCGTGAAGAAGTAGCAGAAGCAAGTGCGGGCGATATCGTGATGCTCGCCGGAATCCCTGACATTTTCATCGGAGAAACCATTACTACGAACCGCGACGCGGAGCTTCTTCCGGCAATTAAAATTGACGAACCAACCATCGTGCTTGATTTTTTGGTGAACAACTCTCCATTTGCGGGGAAGGAGGGAAAGTTTGTTACCTCACGCCAGCTGCGTGAACGGCTTGAGCGCGAGCTTGAAGTAAACGTGGGGCTCAAGGTTGATTTCACTCCCGATCCGAATCGTATCGCCGAAGGATTTAAAGTGTTCGGCCGCGGAGAAATGCACATTGCAGTGCTCCTAGAAACCATGCGCCGCGAGGGGTACGAAATGCAGGTATCCCAGCCGCAGGTAATTATTAAAGATATCGACGGCGTAAAAAGTGAGCCGTTCGAAGAAGTAACGATTGATGCACCGAGTGAATTCCAGGGAGTGATTATTGAAAAGCTCGGCATGCGCGGATTCATTATGCGCGACATGAAGGTGCATGAAAATACGACCCGAATGATTTTCGAAGGGCCAACTCGCGGGCTTTTGGGCTACCGCAGTCAGTTCTTGGTTGATACGAAAGGCGAGGGAATCATGGCTGCTCGCGTTATCGGATTTCGCGCGTACGCCGGCGACATTACCCGCCGCCATGTCGGCTCAATGATTTCAATGGAAACAGGGAAAGCGCTCGGCTACTCGCTCTGGGGGCTTCAGGAGCGCGGTGTGCTCTACATTCATCCGGCAACTGAAGTCTATGCTGGTATGGTAATTGGGAACACATCGAAGGGTGAAGAGATGACGGTGAATCCAACTAAAAACAAACAGCTCACCAACGTGCGCGCATCCGGGTCTGACGAGGCAATTAATTTGGTGCCGCCATACACGCTTACCATCGAACGCGGTCTTGAGGTAATGATGGATGATGAATTTCTGGAGGTAACGCCACAAAGCGTGCGTCTTCGAAAGCAATACCTTACAGAGACCGATCGAGCACGGGCGAAGCGAAAGACATAAAGAAAACACCCTGCCAATGCAGGGTGTTGTATTAATTTAAAATAAATTCTCTCATTAGCTTCACTCTTTCATAATTGATGAATTTCTTAAAATCAAGATTTTCATAAATTGTGACGGTGGATTTTAAACCAGATACTAGAGAGGTGAACCGCAGATCAATGTGCCATACCTTAGTGGTTTGTCGTTCGAAAATTTTGAATGCTATCGCAGGGCCTTTCGATGCAGAAGATTCTGAGTCTTTCGAGAAAATCACAACCGCAATAAGTTTCTTTCTATTTCTCCTCATTTTCCTTTTCTCAGAAAATTTATTGAGTTCTAAGATTGCACCTTTATTTTGAAATATTTCAGAAGAAATCCAGTTAATAAGTTTATCGTACCGTTCTTCCTTATTTCTAATAGAGAGAATGTTTTTTATGTCTTTCATAAAACAATTTTTGCCACATTACAACTAATGGAAAGTAATGTCAAATTAAAAACTCACGGAAGTTCCTCCGTGAGCGTTTTTTCAACAAACTGTAATAATTCAATGTATGGACGGGTACGAACAATGGTATGTCCATAATTGTTTACTAATTCTGTTTTCTTACTGTAATCAATTGCAAGGTAAGATTTATCAATATCAGTAATGCCTTTCTTATGAAGAACTTCTTCTTCAGTATTTTTATACGCTTCATCTACCTGATTGTTTTCCTGGTGTTTTAATTCTCTCAGTAGTCGAGCACCTTCACTTTCTGGTTTGAAATCTCCACAATTTGTACACAGTAAAGAACGAGCACTATTTTCGTATGAACAGTAGCTACAGATCCAATTATTTATATTTTCCATAAACAATTTTTTGCCATATTACAATTTATACAGTAGTATGTCAACCCGGTAGTGAGCCCAGGTATCTTATACAATAAGTAAGTATTGAATTTTACTTAGAGCAATACTTGGATCTACTACCGGGTCAAATACGAATGAAGAAAAAGCAGTTAAAAGACTTTTGGAATAGCGAATATAAAGACCCGGGATATTTTGCGCTCTCGACGGTTGTTTCGGCTGATCTCGAAAAATGGGTTCGCTTCATGCAAAAAGAATTCGGCAAAGACGTGTTCCGCCAAGGGCTAACGGTGCTTGATTTGGGCTGCGGCAACGGAAGGAATTTAGTGCACCTGTGCGAGGAATTCCACATGAAGGGAGTTGGCTACGACATTTCCGAAGAGGGAATTCGTCAGGCGCAGAAGGCGGCCGACAAAATGAAAGACCGAGTAAGATTCCACGTTCGCTCAGTCGGCGATCCGTTTCCGCTTGAAAACGAGAGCGTTGATTTCGTGCTCGACATGATGACATCGCATTTTTTGCGCGAGGAAGAGCGAAAAGAATATTTGCAGGAATTGCTGCGAGTGCTTAAGCCGGGCGGATTCCTTTTCTTCAAATCGTTCTATGCACCAGGAGACATGCATGCGAAAAAACTGGTGAAAGAGCATGGGGCGGACGAAGAAAATGCATACATTCACCCAAAAATGAAAGTGTACGAATATGTGTGGACCGACAAGGCAATTGAAGATTTCTTCGGGCCGCACTTCGAGCTGCTTTTCAAACAGGCCTCTCATAAGCATTTCAATAAAGGAAAGCCGAACAAACGCCGCTCGGTGGTGTGCTATTTTCAGAAAAAATAAAAGCAGTGCTCCGTGAAGTGATTTTTTCGCCCCAGACCTACCCCAAACCTGCTCAAAAATCACTTTACTTCGCTTAAGTAAAATATATGAGGCATATTTTAAAGGAAAGAAAAATAGTGTAGGATAGGCCTTGAAATAATTGCCACCTTAGCTCAGCTGGTAGAGCGACGGTATCGTAAACCGTAGGTCCCCGGTTCAATCCCGGGAGGTGGCTCATCAATTAACGCGGTATACTATTCACCATATGGAAATACCGCTTCCGGATTACGATGCGCGTCATTTGAAGGTGCTCTTTTTCCTTACTTCAGATGCGCCCATGGAGGCGGGACATCCACTGTGGAGATTGTTTCTTGCGTACAAGGAACAGTTTGCGGAAGTGCACTTAGTGGTGTTTCGGAAGACAAAACTGAAAAAAAAGAAAAAAGTTGAAGAAGTTTCTGATCGGCTGTTTGTCTATTACGTCAATTCGCATTTTCCGATCATGCAGACAATTCGGTTTAAGTTGCTTGCACGTGCGCACTTGTTTTGGAAGGAAAAATTCCGCCCCGACATCATCATAAGCCTTGAAACGAATTTCCCCGGGTTTTTGGCCCTTCGCCTTGCCCGAAGACAAGAAAAAAGATTCTTTGTCGTGACGACCGGTGCTTTCCTTGATTATCCGAAGTTTTCGGAACCATTCCGCCTTGGTTACTATCTTACTAGGGCCGCTGCAAAAGTGATGGCGATTGGAAATGCAACAGCAGAGCGCCTGGTAGAATCGGGCATTCCGCGGGAGTCTGTTGCATCAATTGCGCCCTACATCGACAAAGAGTTGTTAAACAGCCGGCTTGATCGCTACGATTTTTCAAAAAAATATCCAGGCCATAAATTTTTCATCCTGAGCCACGTGAACCAAATTTCAGGAAACGGCATCGGAACGCTGTTCGAATCGTTTCGGCTTATTCATGTGAACTACCCGCATGCTGCGCTGATTATTTTTGCGGCAAAGCCGCTTGTCTCGAAGTTGCGGGCAATGATTAAGCTGCGAAGGTTCCTCAAACACGTATTCGTCTGGCAGGAAGTTGAAGACATGGTGCCGTATTACCGGGGAGGGCACCTGTTCGTTTCTACGAAAGAACATGCCGACGTGAATTTGCCGGTACTCTTTGCGCTTAATCTCGAACTTCCGGTCATTACGACGCCAGTCGGGTTGAGCAAAGAGCTGTTTGGCGAAACTTCCTACGGAAATTTTCTCTGCCCGCCAGGGGATGCGTACTGTATTTCGAAGGGTGCGCTTGATCTGATTGGAGACCTGCGGTTGCGAGACCAGTACCGCTTAAATGCTCCCGTACTCTTAAAATCGCTTCAAACGCAGACGGCGGACGGGTTTGTTCGAAAGGTGGTGAATCTGGTCGGATCGGTAATCCAGTAAATGCTATAGTAAGATTTGTGGAAATGGATAAAGAAAGCATACAAGCAAGAATTGTTGAACTTGAGGCGGAGATGATTTCTCCGTATTTTTGGAACGACAAGCAGGCGGCCCAGGCAAAAATCCGCGAGCTCCAGGATCTGAAAGATTCTCTTTTGGGGTTGGGCAAGTACGATCGAGGCAATGCGATTATTACCATTTTTTCTGGCGCAGGCGGCGATGACGCCGAAGATTTTTCGGCCATGCTCCTGCGCATGTACCTAAAGTACATAGAATCAAAAAATTGGGGAGTTAGTTTTTTGCATGAAAACAAGAACGACAATGGCGGCTACCGGAATGTTACATTTGAAGTAATCGGCAAAGATGCGTACGGAGCGCTCAAGCACGAGAGCGGCGTGCACCGGCTGGTGCGCGTTTCTCCGTTCAATGCGAATGCCAAGCGGCATACCTCGTTTTCAATGGTGGAAGTGATCCCGAAATTTTCAAAAGGCGATGCAGAAATTGAAATTCCGGAATCAGAGCTTGAGGTTGATTTTGCCCGAGCGGGCGGCCCAGGAGGGCAGAATGTGAACAAGCGGGAAACGGCGGTTCGGCTCACCCACATTCCAACCGGCCTTTCAGTGCATGTGGCAACTGAGCGTCATCAAGAGCAGAATCGGGAGCGGGCGCTTGAACTGTTAAAGGGAAAATTGTACAAACGGCGTGAAGAGGCGCGCCGCGCGCACGAGGGCGAGCTCTCCATTTCAAAAACAACCGATATTGAATGGGGAAACCAGATTAGAAGCTATGTCTTACACCCGTATAAGCTTGTTAAAGATCATCGCACAGAAGTGGAAATACGCGATGTTGATTCGGTGTTAGAGCGTGGACAAATTGATACTTTCATCGAAGCGGCAAAGACGCTATAATGGAACGTCTCTATTCTATGATTACTTTTGTAAACGTATCAAAAATGTATCCAAACGGCGCCGTAGCGCTTGACGATGTCAGTTTTGAAATTGAAAAAACTGAATTTGTAACGATTATCGGGGCATCCGGGGCGGGAAAAACAACGCTTTCAAAACTTATTCTAGCCGAAGAACTGCCGACTGAAGGAACGGTTTTGTTTGAGAATGTCGACGTAAACACCTTCTCGGGTCGGGAAATTACCGATCTTCGCCGCCGCATCGGCACTATTTTCCAAGAATTCCGCTTGCTGCCGAATAAAACGGCCTATGAAAACATTGCATTTGCGATGGAAGCGGCAGGAAAAAGCGACAGTGAAATCGTCTCTGACGTGCCACACGTGCTGCAGCTGGTCGATCTTCAGGACAGAATGTTCCATTTTCCCCGCCAGCTTTCAGGAGGAGAAAAGCAGCGCCTGGCAATTGCGCGCGCCATCATTAATCAGCCCGAAGTAATTATCGCCGACGAACCGACCGGAAACCTTGACCAGGACAACTCGTTTGAAGTCGTGCATATTCTGAAGAAAATCAACGAGCTTGGCACCACGGTCATTTTAACGACCCATAATAGGGATATTATCGATTCGGTTGGCCGAAGAATCGTTACCCTTGATAAGGGAAAACTGGTCTCAGATGAAATCCACGAGCCGAAATCTCGGAAACGGGTATAATAGAAATTATGTTTTGGATTACACTTAAACGCATTTTCCGTTCAGGATGGACTAACTTTCGAAGAAGCGGCGTCGTTTCGTCCGCTGCGGTGCTTATTACCACCATTACGCTTTCAGTCGTAACGGCGCTTATTCTTTTGCAGGCAGTGCTTTCCGGCGCCATTACTACGCTGCAAAACAAGGTTGACATTACCGTCTTCTTCAATGTTGGCACCGAAGAGGAGCAAATTCTTGAACTGAAGCGCTCGCTTGAGCAGCTTCCGGAAGTGCAGACGGTTACCTATACATCGGCAGACGAAGAAGTGCTTGAATTCCGAGAACGCCACGCAAACGACTTCCTGACGCTTCAGGCGCTTGATGAGTTGGGCGACAATCCGTTCGGAGGGTCATTTAGAATCAAGGCAAAAGACTCTTCGCAGTACGAATCAATTGCTGCGCTTTTGGAGGGCGATACGGCGCTTGCCAAAGACAATGCAACGCTCATTGAGCGCATCAACTATGCCCAGAACAAGCAGGCGATCGACCGCCTTAATTCGCTCATTAACAGCACAGAGCGAACCGGCTGGATTCTGACGATTGTCTTCTCGATCATTTCAATTACCATCATGTACACCACCATCCGGCTCACCATCTACATGGTACGCGAAGAAATTGGCATCATGCGCCTGGTGGGAGCGAGCAAAATGTATGCGCGCGGGCCGTTCGTCGTTGAGGGAATTCTCTACGCATTGCTCGCCTGGCTTATCAGCGTCATTCTCTTCATTCCGCTTACGTATTGGGCAAACCTTGGAGTGGGAAATCTGCTCGGCTTTAACATCTACGGATACTATCTTGCAAACCTTTGGCCGATTGTCGGCATCACCTTCCTGGTGGCGCTTTTCTTGGGCTTCTTCTCAAGCTATTTGGCGGCCCGCAGGTATCTGAACGTTTGATTTCATGAAGAAAACCCGAAGCCCAAAATATATCTTTGTTGTCGGTGGAGTGATCTCGGGAGTCGGGAAAGGGGTAACGGCCTCCTCTATCGGAAAGCTATTGCAGGATCGGGGGCTCACAGTAACGGCAATTAAAATCGACCCGTACGTAAACATTGATGCCGGAACGATGAACCCGACCGAGCACGGGGAAGTATTCGTGCTTACCGACGGATACGAAACCGACCAGGACATGGGAAACTACGAGCGTTTCCTGGGAACTGACCTAACGAGCGCCAACTACATGACCACGGGCCGCGTGTATCAGAGCGTCATTGAACAAGAGCGCGCGCTGAAGTTCAACGGCGCCTGCGTGCAGGTGGTGCCGCACATTCCGCTTGAAGTGCTCTCTCGGATTGAAAATGCGCAAAAATACGCTCGGGCAGACGTGGTAATCGTAGAGATCGGCGGGACGGTAGGCGAGTATGAAAACATTCTCTTTTTAGAGGCTGCGCGAATGCTCAAACTTCGCCATCCGGAAGACGTGATGTTCGTGATGGTTTCGTACCTTCCCACACCGTCGAAGCTCGGAGAAATGAAAACCAAGCCGACGCAGCATTCGGTGCGAACGCTTAATTCTTCCGGCATCCAGGCCGACTTAATCATTGCCCGCAGCCATGAAGCGCTTGATGAGAAGCGCAAGCAGAAAATTTCATACTTCTGCAACGTACCGGTCAGCCATGTTATTTCGGCGCCGGACATTCATACCATTTACGAAGTACCAATTAATTTCGAGCGCCAACGTGTTGCCGAAACGATTGCAGGCATTTTAAAGTTAAAACTTTCCTCCACAGTTTCTGTTCAGGCGAAAGAGTGGGGAACGCTGGTAAAAAAGATAAAGAACGGCCATGAAGAGGTGCATATCGGGATTGTGGGAAAATATTTTGATTCAGGAGAATTTACGCTCGCCGATTCCTACATTTCAGTCATTGAGGCGCTCAAGTTTTCTGCATTCGCGCAAAATCGGAAGCCGGTATTAACCTGGCTCTCTGCAGAGCAGTTCGAGAAGGATCCGAAATCCGTCAAAATCCTTTCATCGTTTGACGGCATTTTGGTTCCGGGCGGATTTGGTTCGCGCGGCGTGGAAGGAAAGATTAAAGCAATACGATATGCGCGCGAGAAAAAAATTCCGTACTTTGGCCTTTGCTACGGCATGCAGCTGGCAGTAGTTGAATTTGCCCGCCATGTTGCCGGAATCAAAAATGCAACAACGCGCGAAATTAATCCGAAAAGCGACGATTGCGTTATTGACGTGATGGACGCACAACGGGAAGTTTTGAAAAAAGCGCATTTCGGCGGCAGCATGCGGCTTGGTTCATACGAAGCAGTGCTGGGAAAGGGGACGATTGCACAGAAAGCATACGGAGAATCGGGCGTTTCAGAACGGCACCGCCACCGGTTTGAGGTGAATCCAGATTTCATCCCGCAACTTGAAAAATCCGGCTTGGTGTTCTCAGGAAAAAGCCCCGACGGTACGCTTATGGAAATTGCCGAACTTCCCGAAAAAGTACATCCGTTTTTCCTTGGTACGCAGTTTCATCCTGAGTTTCAGGCAAAACCGCTTGCGCCGCACAAGCTCTTTACGGCATTCATAAAAGCTGCAATCAAAAACAGCAAGAGGAAAAAGTAGCACTACTGGGCTGGTTTTTCTGGTTCAGTGCCAGGTTTTTTAAAGAGAAGCTTGTACGCAAGCCGCAGTAATCCATACGTCAGTACAACACCAATGAGGATAAGGAGAATGTTCTTAAATTTGCCGACATCTTCAATGATAAGTGATATCTTACTCTCGAAGTACCAACCCAAGAATATGAAAAGAGGGACGTAAATAACGAGCGCGAACAGGTCGTATACCAAAAATTGCTTGAACGGAAGCTTTCGCTGGCCGGCAAGGAAGGGGCCGATGAAGCGGAACTGAACAAGGAAGCGGGAAATGAAAATGATTTTTCCAATGTGCATCTCAAGCCAGCGATCTCCCTTTTGGGCAAGGCGCTTTGCAAAGAATCGCTCATAAAAAAGCGTGGTGAATTTGCTGCCGTGCTTTGAGAGCGAATAAAGCACAATGTCGCTTGCGAGCAGACCTGAGATAACGAGCGGGATGATGATAAGCGCGTTAATGTGCCCGGTACCAACTAGATACCCAAGGGCAAGTAAGGTAATCTCTTCAGGAATTGGAATAACAACATTCGCAAAAAACGAAACCAGCCAGATGCCGCCGTAGGAAAGCGCGCTCAGTTGGCCGATAATTTCCTCTGTTCCGGTCATGTATAAAAGACACTATACTACGAAATGTAATATAATAAAGCTCTATTTATATGGCTCGAAAGCAAGAGGCACCGGCAAAAAAGTATACGCTTCGGTTTACCAAGAAAGACAAACCAACATTTGAGTTTATCCGAAACGAGAAAAAGAAAGTAGAAACGCGGGCGGCAACCGTTCGTTACGCATCCATTAGAGTGGGGGATATAGTAGTGCTTTCATGTGCAGGAGAAAAATTTGAAAAAAAAGTTGCGAAGGCGAGAAAATTTAAAACAATAACTGGGCTTTTGAAAGTATATAAGCCAAACCTGATAAACCCCGGGGCAAAGACGTTAAAAGAAATGGAAGCGATGTATTATTCGTTTCCTGGTTATAAAGAGAAAATAAAACAATTCGGACTGATTGCGCTTGAATTTACCCAGCCGTAGTGATTTTTAAAAACACTACGGCTGGGGTTGAATAACAAGGAAATTTCGAGTATATTTGGGCTCATTGCCAGATCGTCTAATGGTAGGACGCATCCCTCTGGAGGATGTTATCTTGGTTCGAATCCAAGTCTGGCAGCCAACTCGTGCGTAGCTCGAGACGCGTTTAGGAAACGATTATTTAGCTCTGCATAGTTACACATTTTTAAGTCAGCGATATTATTTAATTATGCTTAACATTCTAGCAAAACAAAATTTGTCAGAAGAGCTAGAAGTCATCAAAATTATTGAAGACCTTTGTGCTAAATATCCTATTCCTACATATACTCATAATGTAATTGTAGAGAAAGGGGCAATACCACATTCCCATCCAGTACTCACACTCAATACCCGTACAAGAGATCCATTAATAATCTTGCAGACACTTGTTCATGAGCAATTCCACTGGTTTGCATCTCAACATTCGAAATATAAAGAATGTATTGAATACCTTAAAACTAAATATCGGGATAACGGAGAATGTAATAGATCAGGGGATAAACCAAGTAGTTTTTGGGAACACCTTATTGTCTGCTTTAATACGAGAGATTATTTAAATGTGGTTGTTACAGAAGAAGAGTTACATTACATTTATTCACAGTGGCAAGCATACCCAAAAACCGAACAACTTATTGTCGATCAGTATGAGAATGTACGTGAAGATCTAAATAAGTATGATCTAGCATTTGATAAAAATGACCTTCCAGGTTTTGAAAGGTCGGTGTAGTTAATCATTTTTTAGGTTCTCAAGAAAAGATTTATCGTTTGCCATATAGGAGGCAGCATTTGCCAGTAGATATATTCCGGCAATAATTGGTATCATGCCGAACCACCAAGGGAAGACAATAATCTTTCTATCGTGTAATATTGCTCCAGCAAAACCTAATACCACAATAATAAAAGGAATATACATAGTCCACCGGAGACTAACTTTTTTATCGTTTTTCATTTGAGGTTATTTTCTTTTACATTAAAGAATTTCAATATATTGTCAACTGATCGAGACGCGTCGTTTTGGTAAGCTAAAAGGAAGCCAAACGGACTAAGCAGGGCTTGACCGACCACGGTTCTAACACGAGACGGCCAGCTTTGAACGCAACATGGGCAATAGGGGCATCCCTCTGGAGAAAAGTATTGAAAACCGAGTGGTTTTCAAAGAGCGCGAGTGGCGTGAGATTTCAAGTCTGGCAGCTCGTAAATCAATGACTGCTATACTTTATCTATGGAACTTGATAAACATAAAAAATCTTTTGGTACCGTTGCAGAAAACTACGGAATTTACAGAAAACGATATAGTCCCAAAGTATATGATCTACTATTTTCTCTTACTGGAAATAAACCATCAGTTTTAGATATTGGTTGTGGAACAGGTACCTCAACTGAATTTCTTGTCGACAAAGCTTCTATGATTGTTGGAGTAGATCATGATGATGCAATGATAGCTGAGGCAAAGAAGATTGCCGAAAAGAAGAAACTAGCCATTGAATATATTGTAGCCCCAGCTGAAAAGTTACCTTTTGACGATAATACATTTGATGCTGTTACATCAGGAACTGCTTTCCATTGGTTTTCTACCGATGAAGCAGTGCAGGAAATTAAGAGGGTGCAAAAACCACATACACCCTTTATGATATTTTGGTTACGAGATGAACCAACTCCAGATGAAGATAGTATAAATTCTGAATTTTTTAGTAAATATAAAATGCAAGCTGTTCAACCAAAATTATGGGATCAAGATACCGTAAAAGAATTGCTGGAAAAGAATGGATATGAAAATGTTACTAAAGTAAATATTCCACATGTAGAGAGATATACGCTTGATGAAAGAGTAGGACTTGAGACAACGTCGTCTGCCTTTGCTTTATTATCTTCAGAAGACCAGCAAGCTTTCTTAGATGATATTACCAATGATTTAAGAGTGAAACTTGGTACTAGGACTTACTTTGAAATCAAGCAGCAAATAAAGGTTGTGTATGGATATAAAGGTAGTATTTAAAGATATAACAAGGTTCCAACATTGTCCCACACGGCCAGCAAATAAAATTAAAAAAGCCATGATAGTATCAAGGCTTTTCAAAATGGTTCATCTTCTGGATCGTTATCTGACTCAATTGGCGGATCGTAGAATTCTTCTCCTGAATCAGGCGGTACGTCAAATTCTTCAAGTCGCTTAAAGAACTGCACTAAATCTTCTTCGTCATAACCTCCAGTATAAAAATGGAGATCAGTAATAAAAGGATTTTCTTCAGTTATGGTTTGATACTCCTGAGGAATGTCATTAAGTTCAGATCGATCGTGAAGTATTCGTGCGAGAACACGAATGGCAATCCATCCCATATCATCTTCGTTAAGTATTCGATTTTTCATTGAGTAATCTTTTTAGATACTTTACTTATCACGAGTAAATTGTCAAAAAAGGTTCTAATTTCCTTATAAACTGCCAGCAATGAGCGTAGCAAAATTGCTACAGCTAGGACGAGAATGGGAAGAGGATTGGGGTTTTCCTGTGTCATCTCGCACTGTTAATAAATAAAACTGCGGCTTTATTGCCGCAGTTGAATCAAACCAAACCGTACTGTTCCAAAATTTTCAAATTAATACGATCCAATGCCAGAACTGTTTCTGTGCATCCATAATCAAGTATTCGTATCCGTTTTCCAATGATGCAAAAATTGCACGATCGAAGAGTATCCCTCTCGATTACTCCTTCATCTCGTATTCTTTGCTCAAGCTTTAACCATTCCGGATCGCCGGCATCAAGTACTGCTCCTTTTTGCTGCATGACTATGATGCCAAAGAAAAGAGCTTTCGTGGGGACAATGCCGCACGATTGGTTTTTCTTCGAATATAAGTATTCCAGTCGATTCGCATAGAACCCTGAGAGGAAATACTTTATAAAAGCTATGAAAAAGTTAGAACCAAACTTTTGAAGTTCGACGCCTACTTTCTTATTTGAGCGATGTTCTAAAAATCTTCGAAGGGGATAGATCAGGCGGATCCTTGGTATTTTAATGACGGTTCGAGAAAATATGAAAACAATGCGCGTACATCCAAAAACGATTTTCATGGTGCCTCCGGTTTTTTCTCACAATACTATTTATAATTAAAATGTCAAGTTTTACATCATCCTTTATCCACTATAATTACCACTATGTATTTCAAATCGAAAAAAGTTTCTCTGTTCATTCTGGCGGTAACGGCTGTTGCCTGCTCAAAGGCACTGTTTTGGTTTTTCAA
>CAZNJI010000009.1:0-17759 GCA_964573395.1 uncultured Candidatus Saccharibacteria bacterium
CAGCCAATTTGAGATAGGTTCAGACTCTCCACTGTACATGAATCTTATATACGTTTCTTCTTTTTAAAGTTCGTATCTTGAATAACGCGCCGATACACGCTGTCGTAGTGAGAGAGCATTTTCTTCAAACCGAAAAATTGCTCAGCACGCTTGCGAACTTCTTTGCGATCGATGGTATCAATCTTCTTGAGGGCCTCAGCCATTTCTTGCTCGTCTTTAACCAGGAAGCCCGTAACGCCATGCTTCACTATTTCTGGTACTGAGCCATTCGCGAAAGCAATAACCGGCGTGCCGCATGACATCGCTTCAATGAGGACATACCCGAATGCTTCCTGGTAGAGTGTAGGAAAAACCAACACCTTTGCTTTCTGAATAAGCGGAATTTTTTCTGTAAGCGATACTTCGCCGAAGTAGCGAATGCTTGCACCATTTACGTGCGGTTCGATCATTTCATGCCAATAGCCTTCGGTGCCGTAGCTTCTTCCGGCAATGCGCAGCGGTACCCCAGCTGCCTTACATGCATTAATCGCAATGTGCGCTCCTTTGTCGCTGGTTATGCGCCCGAGAAAGAGTGCGTAGTCTTCGGGTTTTTTCTCAAATGCGAAAAGATTAGTATCGACGCCGTGATATACATTAGCGTACCAATTCAGCTCAGGTAGTTGCTGGCGCTGTGCAAGAGAAAATGAAATGTACCTTTCGTGCCGATGCTTCAATAAAATGGGCTTCATCCATTCTTCGATAGGTGAGTGAATAGAAATAAGCGTCGGTGTGTCCTGTTCAAGACGGGAGAAAAATCCGGTCATGATGTTTAGGTGGCTGTGGATGATGTCGAACGATCCTTGCTTCGCTGCGAGGTAGCAATCGGAGAGGATGCCCCACTGCTCATAACGTGCCAATAATGCCTGGTCGGCGTTTTCATGAGAGAACGTAGAACTTCGAACTTCACCTCCAATAACGGAGTCTGGATGTCCGTACAGGGTTACCTGGCATTTTTTTTGCGCAAAACCATCAGCTAGCTGAGCAATGTGCGAATAAATTGCCTTGTTGGCTCTGGCATCAGCAGGAGTTCCGGCTGGTGCAATTTGCGCAATGCGCATTTTTTTTGATCGAAAAGTCATAGTGCGTGCTGGGTAAATAACTTGTAATACTGGCTGAATACTTTTTTTGGCGCATGCTCTGCGACAATGTGCTGCTGCAAGCGCGAAAATCGGGGCAGGTACGCCTTTTGGCCGTCAATCAGCGCTCTCAATTTTGATGCAATTATTTTACCGCTTGCATGAGGTGCAAAGATGAGCGCTTCGAGCCCTATTTTCCGATAATCGTTTACCCATCCGGTATTCTGCGAGATAACTGCCGGCGTGCCCTGCAGGAGCGCTTCCATGAGTACCGCCGGGTAGACATCGAAACGCGAAGGAATGAGGATAATATCACAGGTGCGGTAAAATTTGACGAGTTCTTTCGGATCCATCGGGGAAACAATATGAACCAGCCGTACATATGTATTTTTAAAATCGGAAACAAGTTTTTCTGACCACTTTGTTACAACTGAAATTTGGAACGGAAGTTTTGCTTGTTGTACATATGAAGCGAAACGGGCAACTGCGCTGTGATTTTTAATTTTATCCCAGCGCGCTACAACGCCAATGTGGTAGATGTTTTGCTGTGAAAGCGATAAGGGCCTAATAGTGGTAGGAATATCAATAGGTAAAGGCACGATACTGGTTTTGGAAAGTATCTGTTTTGTTTTGCCGATGCGGTGCGCCTTGAAAAAAGCATCACGACTGAATTCGTTGAGAAATATTTGATGCGCGGCCTTCTGTATAATTTCCTTCTCGAAGTGCACGAAGATTTTCCTAATTGATGAGGAGAACGCTTCTTTTGCTACTTGCAGTTCTTTTTTCCAAATTCCTGCATGTTGAATGCATACGGGTATATTGCGGCGATGTGCAATTTCAAGCAACATCCAATTTGAGAGCGAGAACCCGTTTAGAAAGACTAGGTCTGGTTTGGCCTGTTCAAAAATCGCATCAACGACTGAGAGCCATGGAGCGAGGTAGGTTTTGTAGGCAGTGACACTAAATGATTTCTTGTAACTAGCAAGCAATTTTTGGTTTGGGTGCACTAGCTCAAAATAGTGGCGATTTTTTATGGTCTTGCGCATAAAGATACTCTTATCGTCGGCATTATGTGAAAAAAGCACTGAAATAAGTTCAATATCGGGATGGTTACTTTCGAAGTATGAGGAAAATAGCTGGGCAAATCGTGAAGGTCCTCCTTGGGGAATATGACGACTTTCGGGAAGGTTTGCATGTGCGTCATTAAAAAGAATTCGTATCGGTACATTCCGTAAATTCATTGCCAATCATTATACATTCAAAATGACTATTAAGTCAATAGTAGTGCTGAAAAAACTCTGATGAATATTGATAAAAAATGAAAGATAGTCAGTGAAAATTTTGGTACAATGCTTTAATATGAAATACCAATTAAAGCCATTATGGATTATTGTTCCGCTTCTCTTGGGTTTTTTGGCATGGTTTCTGACTGGCAACGTTGCATTCGGCGTTGCTGTATTTGCGGTGCTCCTTATGCCGGGAATGATAAGCATCTACGTTCCGTACGCGAAAGATAACCCTCGCCATTATTGGTTCAAAAGAAAACTCTACGGCTGGGGGTGGACACCGGTAACCTGGCAGGGGTGGCTCGTCACGCTCTTCTACATCGGGATAGTACTCGCTCTTTCGCTTACCATAGACGACGCTTCGCCTTCTCGGGAAATTGCGTTTATGTTCGTGTTGCCGTTCGTAGTGCTTACTGCTGCATTTCTTCGCATTGCCTATAAAACGGGCGAGAAGCCGAAATGGCAGTGGGGAGTAACCAAGGAAGAAGAGGCCAAAGATTCGTAGATTATTGTGTTGGGCGTTAAGGTATACTATTTTTAGGATATGCGAAGATTCATCATTATTTTCTCGCTTCTCATTATCGTAACCGTCGTTGGGTGGTTTTTAAATGAACGGACGAAAAAAGCGGCCGAAGATTTCGGGAATCGAACCACGCTCGTCTATTCCTGCAATGCCGGAAAGGCAATTACTGCGCTTTTCGATGAAACACCTGAAATGAGCGCTACGGTACAGATACGGTTAAGCGACAGCAGAACGCTCGAGCTGGCGCGCACGAGTACGGGCGGCGCGCCAGCGGGGGATCGATTCGCAAACCATGACGAATCGTTCGTCTTTTGGAAAGAGGGAAACGGCGCGCTGGTGCTTGAAAACAACACGCAGAAAAGTTACATCGGCTGCATCCTCGTTAATCCGGAAACGGGTGAAGGAGATTTGCAACAGGCATATTCAAACAGCACCTATGGTTTCTCGATCCGGCTTCCAAGCCTCGTTCCAGCAAAATCCGCCGGTTTTGAAGATAGCTACAAAGTTGACGACACGTACCGCTACCAGCTTCTTCCCGGAAAAACCATTTCAGGAGTGAAGTTCACTATTCCGGAATCAATGGCTCGAGATACGAATCTTTCAAGCGACAGTTACTTAAGCGTTGAAGCGCTCTACAACCAGCCAGCATGCCGAGCAGGGCTCTTTTTGGACGGCACGCACGAAGAGGTAACTGTTACGGAAAACGGGGTTGTGTATTCCATGGCAAGAACGGAAGGCGCCGGAGCGGGAAACCGATACCAGGAAACAGTGTACGCAATTCCCGGCACGAATCCGTGCATCGCCGTTCGCTACCTGGTGCATTACACCGTGTTTGAAAATTATGAACCGGGAACCATTACCGAGTTTGATCAGGCGGCGCTTTTAAGAGCATTTGATGCAATCCGTCAGACGCTGGTAGTGAGCCAGTAACATGAAAACGTTCAGCGAACGGGTGATAGAGCTTGCGCTCATGATTCCAAAAGGAAAGGTAACAACATATGGAAGAATTGCGATTGCGGCCGGCGGCGGGGCCATGGCGAGCCAAAGCGTTACGGGTATTTTAAGCAAGGCCTATGATGCCGGAAAAAAGAACATTCCCTTTCACCGCATCGTGTATGCCGATGGAAAAATATGGGTTGATGCAAAGCACCGTGCCGAACGAATGCAATTCTATAAAAACGAGAAAATCGAAATCGATGAGGGCGGCCGAGTAAAAAATTTCCACGATAAGTTATTCGAATTTAAATAAAGTATGAAAAACGCAATGATCATTCACGGGTGCCCTTCGAAAGAAGAATATCTCGATAAGCATAATCCGTCTCCGGCGCAGAGCCATTGGCTGCCATGGATAAAAGAACAACTCGAGCTGAAAGAGGTGAAAGCAGAAACACCCGAGATGCCCATTCCGTACGAGCCAAATTATGAAGCGTGGAAAAATATTTTTGAGCAATTTCAGATAACGGAAGAAACGATACTCATTGGGCATAGTTGCGGTGGCGGATTTTTAATTCGCTGGCTTTCCGAGCATCCTGAAAGGAAGGTGGAAAAGGTACTGCTGGTTGCGCCCTGGCTTGATCCGGCAGGAGAGATTGCTCCGTTTTTTACTTTTTCCATCGATGCAACTATGGTTCGCCGCGCCGAAAAAGTAGTTGTCTTTTATTCGACCGATGACGAAGATACTATCTTACGGTCAGTTTCTCTTCTCAAAGAAAAATTACCAGATGCCATTTTTCGAGAATTCGCTGATAAAGGCCATTTTTGTTATGAAGACCTTGGAACGACCGCATTTCCGGAACTTCTCGCTGAAATTGACAATAAATAGTTCCTGTATTACTATACACGCACATATCTCGGGAAAGTGAAAGAGCGTTTCTTGCGATATTACGCAAGGGGCGTTTTTATTTTTCCCTACTACTAATCAAACAAACAACATATATGTATAAAAAAACATTTAGCGGCCCGCGCCGCCACTCTTCGGCTCCGAAGCCTTTTTCTCGACGCGGCGGTTCATCGCGCTTCGGCTCTCGCCGTTCAGGCGGCCGCGGCCGTGCGCAAACCAAAAGCCGAATTGATATTTCGAAATTTATCAATAAGGCTGTTATCACCGAAGAAGAGGTGTACATACCAACGCACCACTTCAGCGATTTTCCCGTTTCCGATGCGTTGAAGGCAAACATTGCCAAGAAGGGCTTTGATGTTCCAACGCCGATCCAGGACAAGGCAATTCCACATGTCCTCGACGGGCGCGACGTAGTCGGTATTGCAAATACCGGTACTGGAAAAACAGCGGCATTTTTGATTCCGCTCATTCATAAGGTGCTTACCCAAAAGAAAGAGCAGGTGCTTATCATCGTGCCGACTCGGGAGCTTGCGGTTCAAATTGAAAAAGAATTTCGGGCGCTGACGCCGGGGCTCAAGCTTTTTGCCGTTACCTGTATCGGTGGAGCATTTCTGCAGAAGCAATTAAAAGAACTGCGTTATCATAATGATTTCGTCATTGGCACTCCGGGCAGATTGAAAGACCTTATGGATCGTGGAGCGCTTGATGTTTCAAAAATCGGCACGATTGTGCTTGATGAAGCCGACCGCATGCTCGACATGGGGTTCCGCGACGACATGCGCTTCATCATGGGAAAGATGCCCGAAAATCGCCATACGCTTTTCTTCTCGGCAACGCTTTCTCCTGAAATCGAAATGCTGATTGGTGAGTTCCTAAACGAGCCGGTTCGGATTTCGGTAAAAACCCGCGATACCTCGCAAAACGTTGATCAGGATATTGTGCGCATCGCTCCTGGGAAAGAAAAAATTGAACATCTGCATGATCTGCTGATTCAGCCTGGTTTTGAAAAGGTGCTGGTATTCTGCCGAACGAAGATCGGCGCAGAACGGCTGGGGCGCGACCTGCGCAAGCGGGGATTTAAAGTTGAAGCGCTTCATGGCGACATGCGCCACCGGAGCCGCCAAATTGCGCTCAAGAATTTCCACGACGGCTTGGTGAACGTTTTAGTTGCAACCGATGTGGCAGCGCGTGGCCTTGACGTGAAAGGGATCAGTCACGTCATCAACTACGACATTCCAGAAACCTACGACGACTATGTGCACCGCATCGGTCGAACCGGCCGTGGAAAAACGACCGGCAAAGCGCTTACCTTCGTGTAGTGCTATACTGGCGGGATGAAAACGTTTACTGATCGAGTATTCGACATCGTGTCGAAGATTCCGAAAGGGAAGACCATGACCTACACACAGGTTGCTGCTCGGGCCGGAAATGCAAAGGCATCGCGAGTGGTAGGGAACATTATGAAAGGGAATTACCGGCCAAATGTGCCGTGCCACCGTGTCATTCGAAGCGATGGGAAAATCGGCGACTACAATCGCGGTGGCAGTTCCGCGAAGCGCGCGCTCTTAGTAAAAGAAGGCGCAATAAAAAAATAAACCCCCGAATTATTCGAGGGTTTTTGTAGATCTTCTCTGTTTCATTAAGCAGCCTTTTCTTGCTGAGCGGTCCAAATTTTTTGCTTCCGCAATCTTTCCTGGATCTTTTCTTTATCTTCCACCTGAAGTTCTAAATCTCTTTCGAGGCTTAACTCTTCAATTACTGAAAAATACAACCCGGCAATAGCGTGGTACATCTCGTTGACGCGTTCGACGTACTCCTTTACTGTTGCAAGTTTTTCCGGAAATCCAGCGAATTTTTTAAGTAAATCAACCATCATTGCAGTGTTTGATTCAGCAACTGAAGCAGGGATGACATACTTGATAGCATCCTCTCTTTTTTTGAGAGTCTCTTCGCAGATGCCCTTATATATATCCCGCAGGTAAGTATAGAGGTCCGCAATAACAGGTTGGTCTTCAAAATCGCTTGATACAACGTGTATTTTAATTTGTAACAGCATTGCTTTGGCAGCTTTTGGTCCATTTTCTCTTTTAAAGTGCTCAGTGATCATATTCCGATTCGGAATAAACTTTGAAAAACTAGTTCTCATAATTTAGATGATTTTTCTTCACTATAGTATACAAATCTAATTATGTCAACTATTGCCTCTTTAAACTCTTAATTAATGCTATACTTCATCATATGAAGCGCGACTACCATCCCTTGGTACAGCTTGGTTTCTTAATCGGTGCAAGCTTAGTGTTGGCGGCGATTATCGGCGCATTTACGGTGTATCGCATCCGGGCGCTTGCCGATGTTGTCTCTGTTACCGGATCGGCGAAAATAGACGTGGTTGCAGACCAGGCAAAATGGATTACCCAAATTACGAGAACCGCCACGCAAAGCAACCTCAAGAGCGGGTATGAATCGCTGGCGCGGGATTTGGAAGCGGTAAAAACGTTCCTTTCCGCTCAGGGAATTCCGGCAGAGCAAATTACGATCGCGCCGGTATTCATGAACGAAGTGTATACGCAGGATACTTATGCCGAAAAGCGGTATAACCTAACGCAAAACATTGAAGTACAGTCGAACGACGTGCAAAAGATAAGCGACATGTCAAAGCTCGGCCTCGATTTAGTTGGCAGAGGAGTTATCTTCTCAACGCTTTCGCTTGAGTTCTACTATTCGAAACTTCCGGAAGCGCGCGTTACGTTACTGAAGACCGCCATTGAAGACGCAAAGGCGCGTGCGGAGAGTTTGGCATCAAGCACCGGCAAGCGG
Organism: uncultured Candidatus Saccharibacteria bacterium; assembly: GCA_964573395.1. Classification (GTDB taxonomy): domain Bacteria; phylum Patescibacteriota; class Minisyncoccia; order Phycocordibacterales; family UBA9973; genus DATIBQ01. Next base: position 7,582 of record CAZNJI010000009.1, read on the forward strand.
GCGGGAACGCTCAAATCCGCTTCAAGCGGCGTCGTGCAAGTGCAATCACGAAACTCGACCGACGTATCGGATTACGGCAGCTACGATACCTCGAAAATCGAAAAGCAGATCATGGTCACCGTCAAAGCAACGTTTTCGCTGAAGTAACATGAAGGCGCTCTTTGTTATTCTGTTCAGTCTTCTTCCATTGGTTTCCGCATCGGCGCAAACAGGGTTTAGCGAGAAAGCGCTGTGGTACGAACCGGTCTCTTATAAAACAGGCGATACGGTGCAGCTGCACGCGCTCATTTACAACAACTTCAACATCAGCGCATCGTTTCAGGTTCGGCTTGAAGATAACGGAACGTTTGTTGAGGAAAAGAGCATCACCCTTCCTGCCCAAACCGGAAAACCGATCTCGTTCGAGTGGAAAGCAGCCGGCGGGGAACATCTATTTCAGATGACCGTTGAGCGGGCAACGGACGCTACAGGAAAAACACTTCCGATTGATTCAGAGCGAATGTCGGCTTCCGTAACGCTCGGCGGCGGTGTTGGTGCAAAAGAAACCAAAAGAAGCTTTCTGCCCGCGGGCGTGAAGGAAAAGTGGCATGCAGTGCTTGGAACCATTGCCGATTGGCGGGAAGCGCAATTAGAAAAGTTCGTAGAGAAGCGAGATGCGCTGAAAGCGCAGATTGATGCCGCGCCAGCGGAGCCCGACCTTGAAAACCTGGGGTCTCCCGATTCGGTCGGATCAACGAATCCGGCGGTTATCGTTACGCAGGTGAACCCGATGGTTTACCTGCAGTATTTTTTATACTTAGCGCTAGCTGCGCTCTTTGCTTCGGTCATCATATTTTACGGGCTCGGCATTCTGCTCGCACTCTTCATCATTCGCTTCATCCTCGGTCGTTTCGTGTAGGGCAGTGTGCTAGAATTTCACCATAATGATTCTACGATCGCTTCTTCTAACCATTGCCGGCGTCGTGGCGGTGCTGGTTGCGCCTTTGTGGGTTCAGGTAGTGCTTATGGTACTCATTCTTTTCCTTGCCCGTCCTGCCGCGCTGGTGCTTATTCCGGCGTTCATAGCCGATTTGGCGTATAGCCCTGGTTCTGGAACGATTTTTCCAAATCTTCTGATGACCGCTTTCGCCCTTCTCGCCCTCATGTGCTACGGTATCTTAAGGAAAAAGACCCGCCTCTTTTCAATGTATGATTTTTTGGAGAAGGAAAAATAAATATCGCGTTACCGAGCTCAACCCGGATGAGATTCTGCTTGATGCGTATAATCTGCCGGCATTCGATACTCAGCAATTCGAAGGGCGCGTCGAGCGGCCAATAAAAAAGCGCACTCTGCGAGTGCTATTCGGCATCGGCTGTTTTTTCATCCTCATTTTCGTCGCACGGCTCGGGCAGATTCAAATTGCCCGCGGGGCGTATTTTTCTGAGAAAAGCGATCAGAACAGTCTCGACCGGATTCCGGTATTCGCCGACCGGGGCATCATTTACGACCGAAACGGCATCGAGCTGGTGTGGAATGCCACGCGCGCTGAAGACGGCATTCCGCGCCGCGCCTACACGCGCACGCCGGGCTTCGCAACGCTCTTAGGCTACGTGTCGTACCCGACAAAAGATAAGCAAGGAAAATTCTGGCAGTTCGACATCGTGGGAGAAGACGGCATTGAAAAAGAATTCAATCATGCCATTTCAGGAACGAACGGCGTAAAGCTCATTGAAACCGACGTGCGCGGCGAAGTGCTGTCAGAAAATACGATTGAAAGCCCGGAGAAAGGAGAAAACTTCTCGCTTTCCATCGATGCCGGCATTCAGGCAGAACTCTATAAAGGAATTGAAGCGCTTGCCAAGCAGTCGGAATACAAGGCGGGAGCGGGAGCGATCATGGACATTTACTCTGGCGAACTGCTCGCGTTCACCAGCTACCCTGAGTACGACCCCGAAATTCTCTCTGACGGATCCGATGCGGAGAAAATTCAAGGATATCTCTCAAGTAGTGCCAAACCATTTTTGAATCGTCTGCTCGACGGCCTGTATACGCCTGGCTCCATCGTCAAGCCATTCTTGGCGCTTGGTGCGCTTGAAGAAGGGGTAATTACGCCCGAGAAAATCATCGTCTCGACCGGCAAGCTCACCATTCCGAATCCGTATAATCCGGAAAACGAATCCGTTTTTCGCGACAACAAAGCGCACGGCCCGGTTGACATGCGTAAAGCCATCGCCGTTTCTTCGAACGTCTACTTCTACCAAATCGGCGGCGGCTACGGCTCACAAGAGGGCTTAGGAATTGCACGCATTGAAAAATACGTGCGCATGTTCGGCATCGGAGAAAAAACAGGAATCGGGCTCGAGGGCGAAAAGGAGGGAAACATTCCAAGCGTAGAGTGGAAGGCAGAGCGCTTTCCGGGAGACCCGTGGCGGGTGGGAGATACCTACAACACCAGTATCGGCCAGTACGGCTTCCAGGTAACCCCGATGCAGATGCTCCGCGGCATTGCCGGAGTTGCCTCTCGCGGAACGCTCGTAACGCCGCGGGTAACCCTTGTGGGGCCGAACGAAAAATCGGAGCGGCCGGAAAAACTTCCCATTAAGGATGAAGCCTACAGCGTGGTGCAAGATGCGCTTCGGATGTGCGTAACCGAAGGTACCTGCACGGCATTGAATCTGCCGGAAGTGCAGATTGCCGCAAAAACCGGTACGGCGCAGATTAACCAAAATACTCGCGTGAACGCCTGGACTATCGGCTTCTTTCCATACGAGCGGCCGCAATATGCGTTCGTGGTTATCATGGAAAACGGCCCTATTATCTCTTCTGGTGCAACACATGCTATTCGGCCGGTATTTCAATGGATGGCCGAGAACCGTTCTGAACTGCTCCATGGGTTTTAGGTTATAGATGCTTCGGAAAATGCTTTTCTCACCCCAGTCCTACCCCTGCTCGAAAAGTGTATTTCTTTCACTTTTAAATCTTGGAAACCTGCCCTGAACTTGCCGAATCGGAAAGTATACTGCATGGTACAATGCAGTTGTATGAATTTAGAAAAAGGTTTCGGCAATGAAAAGAGTATAGAAGCATTAAAGAATGAGTTTTTTACAAAACAGAAAGAGTGGTTACAGTTTAAAGGTGAATTCGAGTTACGTACTAAAGAGTTGGAAGAATTTCGGCAAAAGCTTGAAGCTGCAGGAATCGACGTTAATGCGTATCTCAAGGAAAATTTCGGACAAGAAACCATCGCTGTACCATCCAACAATGAATTGGAATCTAAAAAAGCTGATATTGAGAAACGAAGACAAAAGGATTTATCTATTGTCCAAATGGACAGGGTGCCGCTTGTGTATAGTTTTGCGAGACACGGAAGCGGAAACTCTGAACTTGGCGATGAAGAATGGAGCGAATTAGATGATTATCTTCTCAATAAGGCCCCTGATAATTTTGGAGATATAAATGCTGTGTACCAAATGATGGATGAAATGTATAATGGAATTGTATTGAGTAGGAGCTTCGGGATTGATACTAAGCAAGTACCGGACAAGCGTGCTTTCAAATACGGGCCAGATGGTAGTTTGTCATCACTTGCCATTAATGCACTTCAGTGGTATTTACGAGAGAAGAAACAAGGGAACCTTACTATCTCACTTAAAGACTATGTCCAAGGGACACATGAAGTAATTAATGCCAAGTATGATGCTGAACTTGCCCAATTAGAGCATAAAGATTCTTAATGCAAACCTAAACCACTATTTTGACTCATCTTTATAAATGTGATATAGTTTAAAAACAATAATTATGAACCCCGTTAGAGGTAGCTCTCTTTCGGGTATAATTTTTTAATAATCAAATTTAAAATGAAAGAATATCTTACGAAAGAAAATAAGGCTTCTTTGGAGGCGGAACTGAAGGAATTGAGTTCGGTAAAGCGAAAGGAAATTATTTCTGCGCTCGAATATGCCAAATCACTCGGCGATCTTTCCGAAAACGCCGAATACCACCAGGCGCGCGAAGAACAGCGCCGGCTTGAAGAGCGGATTTCTCAAATTGACCACATATTAAAGAATGCAGAAGTCGTGGAACGGGCAACGGATGGCATTGTTACCATTGGCTCATTGGTGGTCATTCAAAAAGACGGCGAACCAAACACGAGAACCTTCCAAATCGTCGGAAGTGAAGAAACTGACATGCTTTCAGGGAAAATCTCGTACAAATCGCCGCTCGGCGAGGCGCTGATGGGCAAACGGGTAGGCGAAAAAGTCTCCGTCATGGCTCCAAAAGGAGAAATTGCCTATACAATAGTTTCTGTAAACTAAACCTTAAGTAAAAAAGACCCCTTCGGGGGTCTTTTTTGTAGTTATCCACATTGCGGGGGTAGGAACGGGTGGTATACAATGTAAACAAGTGGAAAGAAGTGGGAAATAAAAAATATGGTTATTGGTGAATACTTACATACTCTTGATGACAAAAACCGCCTTTCATTTCCGGCTAAATTCCGGAAGGAGGTAGGGAAGACCGTCGTCATTACGCCGGGGCTTGATCAGTGTCTGTTCGTATTCACCACAAAGGAATGGGAAACCATCTCGTCAAAGCTCTCTGAATCGTCTCTTTTACAGGCCGACAACCGCAGTTTCCATCGCTACCTTTTCGGCGGCGCGGTTGAGGTAACGTTCGACACGCTTGGCCGCGTGCTCATACCTGATTTCTTGAAAGCCCGGGCCGGGCTGAAAGGAAAGGTGGCAGTTGTGGGAGTCCACAACCGCATCGAACTCTGGGATGGCGATACCTGGAACAAGTACAAACGAGATGTCGAGGGCCGGGCTGATGCCTTAGCTGAAAAGCTCGGATCAGTCGGCGCCCTCTAGTGCCTATGCATATACCGGTTCTTTTACATGAAGCAATTGATGGCCTTGCAATCACTCCGGGCGATGTTGTTATAGACGGAACCTTCGGGGGCGGCGGGCATACCAATGAATTAATCAAGCAGTACGGAGATGCCATCAAGATCATTGCGGTTGACTTGGATGAAAAAGCCGAAGCGCGTTTTCAAGCAGTGCAGAAGCCGAAAAACGTTTCGTTTGTGGCGGCAAATTTCAAAGACGCACCGCTTATCTTAAACGAAGCTGGTTTTGATCATGCCGATAAGGTGCTGCTCGATCTCGGGACGAGCACGTTTCAGCTGCTCAACGATGATCGCGGCTTTTCGTTCAACTCTGATGCGCCGCTTTTGATGACGTTTGCCGAAAGGGGTTCGCATACCGGCGTTTCTGCGTACGACGTCGTCAATTCCTGGGCGGAAGAAACGCTTGAAACCATCTTCCGCGGATTCGGCGAAGAAAAGCGGGCAAAAAGAATCGCCCGAGTCATTGCCGAAGCCAGGGAAGCGGCACCAATTAAAACGAGCAGGCAGCTTGCCGAACTGATAGAGCGATTGGTGCCGCGCCAGGGAAAAATCCATCCGGCAACCCGCGTTTTTCAAGCGATCCGAATCGCGGTCAACGACGAGCTTACCGTCATCGCTGCGGCGATTGATGCGTGGTGGAACGTGCTTCCTGAACGCGGCCGCATTGCCATCATTACCTTTCACAGCCTGGAAGACCGGGTGGTGAAGCGGGCATTTGCTTCATATAAAGAAACCGGACAAGGGGCTTTGGTGCATAAAAAACCCATCGTTCCCGGAAAAGAAGAAATTAAACACAACCGACGATCGAGAAGCGCGAAACTGCGTGTTATCGAAAAATTAGCATAAGTTTTTATATGATTCATTCAGTAGTACAGACCATCAAACAACAAGAAATATTTTCAAACCACATGCTGTTAGCTCGATGCATTAAGGGTCTTTGGGTGCTCATGGGCATTACCTTCGCATCATACGTTTATTTCGTCGGAGCAATAACATTTTCAGTGATTGAACGGCAGAGCATTGAACAGAACGTTCGCGAGCTCCTTTCGGACATCAGTGCGCAAGAGCTTGAGTACCTGGCGCTTGATCGGGAACTCACCAAGCAAGAGGCGCGTTCGCTTGGATTGAGCGAGGCGAAGGAGCTTTCTTTCTCGGCGCGTGCCGCTGGCTTTGCCTTAAATGCAGAACGCTAGAGTTCACACAATACGAATACAGATCATCATGGTTGCGGTGATTCTCTTGGGCGTGTTGATCATCGCGCGCCTTTTTTCGTTGCAGATAGTCAAAAGCAGCGCATATGCCGAACGGGCTGAGCGGCAATACATAACGCCAACAAGCTCGATTTTTAACCGCGGCACCATTTATTTTACGAAACGCGACGGAGTAACGGTAGCGGCGGCAACGGTAGCGTCCGGATTTAAAGTAACCATTAACCCTTCCGCGCTGACCGATGCGCGGGCGGCGTATGCGGCGCTCTCGGAAATCATTCCGGTCGACGAAGATGATTTTTTCGAAAAAGCGGCAAAGAAGAAAGACCCGTACGAAGAAATTGCCAATCGCGTTTCAAAAGGGCAGGCTGAGCGCATAACCGAAAAAGGGATTCCGGGAGTATCGGTATTCAAGGAAAAATGGCGCTTTTATCCGGGCGAACAGCTGGCGGCGAAAACGATCGGGTTCGTCTCCTATAAAGACACCGAACTGCTCGGCCGGTACGGCCTCGAGCGGTCATATAACGATGTGCTCACGCGCACCAACGACAGCTTCTACGTAAACTTCTTTGCGGAAATTTTTGCGAACATCCAATCAACCATTTTCAAGAACAGGGCGGCAACCGGCGACGTGGTAACGAGCATCGAGCCGTCGGCGCAAGGCATGCTTGAAACGACGGTCGAGAACGTGCGGAAGCAGTACGACAGCGATGCGGTCGGAGGCATTATCATGGATCCGCATACGGGCGCAATCATCGCCATGGCGCACGTGCCAAGCTTCAATCTCAATGAATTCTCAAAAGTAGACGACGTATCCCTCTACGGCAATCCGCTCGTCGAAAACGTGTACGAAATGGGTTCCACCATCAAGCCGCTCGTTATGGCGGCGGCAATCGATGCTGGCACGGTAACGCCGGAAACAACCTATACCGACCGCGGATCGGTGCAGGTTGACGACCGCACGTTCAATAACTTCGACAAAAAAGCCCGCGGCGTGGCAACCATGCAGGACGTCTTGAATCAATCGCTGAACACCGGCATGGTGTTCGTCCAGCAGAAAATGGGAAAGAATACCTTCCGCGATTACATGGCGAAGTACCAGCTCGGAGAAAAAACAGGCATCGATTTGCCGGGCGAGGTTTCCGGGCTCGTGGGAAACTTAAAATCTCCCGGAAACGTTGCCTATGCTACGGCTTCATTCGGCCAGGGAATCGCAACGACGCCGATTGCAACGCTGAAAGCATTTTCGGCGCTCGCAAACGACGGCGTGATGGTAACGCCGCACCTGGGGCTTCGGCTTGAGCTTGAAGACGGAACTACGAAAGAATTGACTTACAAAGAAGGAGATCGAGTGCTCAAGCCTGAAACCGTAGAAACGATGCGCCAGATGCTCGTAACGGTTGTCGACAAAGGGTACAATCGCGGCATGGAGCATTACAGCATTGCCGCCAAAACCGGTACGGCGCAGATTGCCCGCCCGGGCGGCGGCGGGTATTACGACGATCGCAACCTCCACTCGCTCATCGGCTACTTCCCGGCATCGAACCCGCGCTTCGTGGTATACCTGTTCAATTACTATCCGAAGGGGGTGTCGTTCGCGGCGCAGTCGCTTGCTGACCCTTTCTTTGAAATGGTAAAATCCCTCATCAGCTATTACGAGATTTCACCCGACCGATAAAATACATGACAAAGCCGATTTCTATTCGAAGAACCTTGCGCCAGGCCTGGAAGCTCTACAAAGAGCATTTTTGGATTTTCGTACTCATTGCCGCGCTCCAATTGCTTGTTTCTCCGCAAGACTATTCGGGGGCAGCGCTGACGATTTTGGGAATTCTGGCGATCATCCTCTTGGCGTTCATGAGCACCCGGCTCGCGCTTATGGCGGTTGACGGAAAGGAAATTGATTGGAATCGGAAGGATTTCTTTCCGACGCCGCATGAATACTTGAAATATTTCCTGCTGCTCATTGCAATTGGGGCACTTACGCTTGCCGGCCTGGTGCTTCTTATCGTGCCGGGCATTTATATCATGATCCGCCTCTACTTCAGCGTTTATTCATACGTTTCTTCGGGGAATGCGTCGGTGCGCGACGCGATCCGCTCTTCCTGGCAGATGGTGCGCGGAAGCGTATTCTGGAAAGTATTCCTGTGGGCGATTTTTGCAATCGTCATGAACGTGCTCGGCATGGCAGTATTTGGCATTGGTCTCCTCTTTACCGGCCCGATGACCTGGCTTGGCACCGCGGTAATCTTCCGAGAGTTGCAGAAAATGCATGAAGCGGAAAAAGGCGAGGTAATCGTGCAGCCTGCCGAACTAACCGAAAAAACTGAAGCCGCTCCTGAATCATCAGCCGAAACCGCCTAAGGGCGGTTTTTCATAAAAAAATGACCCCGACTCAAGGAGAGTGAGGGTCATACGGAATCAGTTGCGCTGGGGAATAAAAGGGTTTGGGGGTTTGAACAGGCTTTTTCTTCGGATGGCTGCGTTCCGGCGTTTTAATGCCAGAAATGATCATCGAAGCGATGTTGCTCTCCTTCAGGCGAGTTTCTTTCGCCAAGAAAGAAATGTAATCGCCAAAAATCCTGTACACCGCTTTATTTTCCTGGTTCCAGGATGTCTCTTTGAAAAAGTAATTTTCATGAGATCCGTTTCCAAGGTAGACAAAGAGCTTGCCAAGGTCGAGCGGGAACAGCGATTTCTCGAGCGCTTCTGCGGCATCCGTTCTTACTATTGAAATGATACTTCCCGATATCTCGAGCAGGTTTGCCGCAATCGATAACCGAAACGAGAGCTGGCCCGGAGTAACGATATTTTCTCTCTGTTCGCCGCGAATCAATTTACCGTTTCTGCGCCAATTAAGCCGCGAATCGAACTTCATGTTCTTTGCATGGCTTGCGAGGAAATTTTTTATCGCTTGTTCGAATCGCGGGCGTTTTTCTCCTTCATGCCATCCGAACATCCGCAGGAGGCTGGTGGTAATGAAAAATTGATTCGGATACAGCCCTTCGCGGATCCGTTCGTAGCTTCCCTTCGGCATTTCTTCGCTGTCGTATGCCATTTTCAAAAATAACCGGTCATAATGCTGGGTATTGCTGAAGAAGATTTGGTTTCCAACAAGAAGAAGGAGGGGAGCAAGAGCGATATGTTCAAATCCTGAGTGCTTTTCTTTCCGGTACAGGCAACTGATGATTTCTTTTTCTTTTAAACGAACCATACTGTTCATAATGGAAGGTTTTTTATTACCATACCATGGTATTTTTCAAAATCAAGCGTACTCGTTGACAAATATTTAAACTATCGTAATGTTCTCAAAAAATCCGTATGAACATTAAGCTCAGCAAATCAACAGCATTGAAAGTAGTCCAGTCAGCCTTAGTGGTTTTCTTATGGCCATATCTTTCAATCGCGCTTTCGATTGGGGCAGGATTCTTCATTCTGCTCTCTCTTGGATTAGTGCCTGCATTTCAGGCCATTTGGGAGAGAAAACTCATTCGTTTCAGTTTCAAGTAAAAATGTAAGTAAAAAAGCCTGAAGGAAACCTTCAGGCTTTTAGTTTTTCGGGTTAGCTTGTTTGTTCTCCCAGCACCTCTGCAAGGCGCTCTGCTTCTTGCACCGACCATTCGTAGGCTGCATGGTCGACGAAAACCGTGTCCATGATTCGTTTGCCGAATGTCGGGTATTCCGCTTTTTTTACGTGGCCGAAGCCAACCGCGTGCCCTATTTCGTGGCAAATCACTTTGGCAATTTTCCTGATGCCGTATACTTGGTCGGTAAAGACCAGGCTCGGGGCGCCGTCGTTTCGCAAAAAGCATCCGGTAAAGGTTACGCCGCCGCTGTGCCGTGCAAGCGTATCGACGCGCGGAGTAAGAATAATCTGATGCCGGTACGCTTCTGGCCGTTCGGCAAAGAGCGAATATTTGCTCGTTACCACTACATTGAAAGGAAGAAATCTTTCGTGCACCAGTTGGAGAATCTGATTGAATACTCCTTCAGGAAGATGGACCGGCGCACAATACAAATCCTGAATGGGAAAGCCAAAGTCGGGCGACAGTTGTTCACCGTCAGTATCAATGTAGAAGACGACGGT
>CAZNJI010000010.1:0-17420 GCA_964573395.1 uncultured Candidatus Saccharibacteria bacterium
ACCCACGAGAAAAACGCAAACTGCTTTGCGTTTTTTTATATTAAGGTGCCTATCGGGATTCGAACGGGAAAGAGGTACTACGTATTCAAAAAATATTCCGTAATGACGAAACAGAGCCAAAAGAAAAGAAGGAAGAGCGCTTCTCGCGAAGAAATGGTTCTACCTGTTCGCATGCAATAGATAAGCGCAACGGAGGCAACCAGCATAAAAGCGCCCGTTACGTAAATGATTTTGATTGGAAAGGCAAACGGCCGAATGGCGGCAAGAATGCCTACCACGATGGTTGCGTCCGCCATTACCGTGCCAAGAATGTCTCCGACTCCAAGCGAGTCGTCGCGATCTTCAACTGCTTTAACGGCAAACACGAGTTCCGGAATGGTCGTACCGATTCCGACTATCAGCATGCCGATTAATACCGGGCTCACTCCGATGTACCCCGCAAGGCTTACTGCTGAGGTAACCGTAAAATGCGAACCAATCAAAAGGAGCGCCATGCTTCCCACAAGGAATAGGGCATATTTCGCCCGTTCAAATCGTGGCACGGCCAGTACCGCATCGCTCGTGCCTTTGAAAGCCGTGTAAAAAAATACGCCGCCTGCGATAATAAGCGAGATACCTTCGATTCTTGAAAAGTATCCGTCGATTCCAAGCACCAGCGGTAGAAGAATGAGGAATGGGTATGCCTTAATGTTCTTGAGCACCGTTCCTTCAATCTTAATTTTCCGTCCAGTATAGAAAACAATAATGGCAAAAATGAGCGTTAAATCGGCAATGTTCGAACCGAAGAGCGTTCCCAGCCCGAATGCCGGCAATCCTTCAAGTGCCGAACTGACAGCAATGAACGTTTCAGGGAGAATTGAAATGAAGGAAACGATGATAAAACCAACTGTGTAGCGCGGAAGCCGAAAACTCTCGGCCAAGCTTGAGGCGTACCTGGTGGCAAACGTTGCCCCTTTCAGAACGAGAATCAGGGATCCGACCAGGATGAATATGCTGTTTACCATGACAATGATTATACCGGCTTTGTACTTGCTGACAATTTTCCGTAATGCAAAAAGTCCGGCCGCTTGGGCCGGACAAAGGTTAATAGTGAATGTCATTGTCATTAGGAACTTTTCTTCTGAGTGCTTTCGAAAACTGCTTGCGCTTCGTATCGAAGGTGAGCACTTTCCGTTCGGACCAGAATATGATTCCCGTGCCGACGATCGTTTTCATGTACCAGCCTTTTCCTCGAACGGGGAATGGGGCGGAAAAAACAGTTCCATTTTCGTACGCCAAGCAAAGCTGGTAAGTCCGATTATTCCGGACGGAAAACATAATCTGTTCAAGTGAATCACTCCTTGGATTGCGTAGCATCCAATCTTGCTTTTTCTTATATCCTGCCGGTAGGCATTTCTGACTATGGGTTGTCGCGCATAATAAAACGCAAGCACCCGTAAGCAACAATATCTTCATGTACGTATTATTTCTGTGCAGTATAGCGTGGCTTGCTGCATTTTTGCCGAAAATAAAAAAAGAGAAACAGACTGTTTCTCTTTGCTTGTTCACGACGATCTTCCAAAAGATTTCATTTGGCGATAATGAGAGGAAATTGCTTTTCCTAATGAAAGTTTGTTATAGGTAATTCCGTGTTTTCGGCACACTGATTCGATAATCGGCACCAGCGCCGGATAGTGGATGTGAGAAATCCGAGGAAACAGATGATGAATTGTTTGGTAATTAAGCCCACCAAGGATCCAAGCAATTACTTTGTTTCCAACGGCAAAATCGGTTGTTTCTCGAACTTGGCTCTCTGCCCATGATACCGGCAGCCTGTCGGTATCTTTTTCTGGCGAAGGAAATGTACTTGCTTCATTGACGTGCGCCAGCTGGAATACGAGGCTTAAGAGAAAACTGCATACTCCGGACATGAGAAGAAACCCAATAATAGCAGCACCTGCTCCGTGGATGATTCCCGGCACTACCAGGAACATGGCAACATACGCTACTTTTCCTCCGAAAAAAATCCAGTGTTCTTTCTGCGGAATTTGCGGGATAGGGTGGCGATGAATTTTTCTCCGAAAGTATTTCACCGGATCGGCAATGAACACCCATCCGAGATACAAAAAGCAATAGAGCAGCCAGCTATAGAGGTGCTGGTACCGATGAAGTCGCAATCGTTTTTGCTCGTGGTGGAATCGAAGGAGTGGATATGCCTGAATGTCATCATCATGCATCGTGTTTACGAACGTATGATGCAGTGTTACGTGCTTTATCTTCCACAAGAACGAACTGGCGCCCATCAGTTCAAGAATTCGGGCGGCAAAAACATTCCAGGATCGTTTTGAACTGAAACTCTCATGCGATCCATCATGCATGACGTTGAATCCGATGAATGCGGTTAACAAGCCGAACAGTCCCCATAATCCAAAATACCCTAGCGTCCACTCTTTTTCTGAGAGCATGCCCGCGTAGCAGGCAACCCATGCCGTAATCAGAATGATTGTTTTCAGATACAGCCTCCAATCACCAGTCATGCACTGCTTTGTTTTTTGGAAGTATTCCTCAACTTTTACTTTCAACTCTTTTTGGAAGTCGTTATTCTTTTTTTCATATTTCATTTCAAAGATTTTTATTGATCATACCACGCTTGCCAAGAAGAATACTTTCTCGTACTCTGGTGTACGTATGAATCCTGAATATCAGATTCTCCTTTTTTATAAGTACGTTTTTATCGAGGACCCAGAGGCAGTTCAGCATTGGCAGGAAGCACTCTGTAAAAAATATAACCTGAAAGGAAGGCTTATTCTTGCTAAAGAAGGCATGAACATTACGCTTGAAGGAAAGCGAGCAGCAACTGAACACTACATTACGGAATTGCAGACAGATAAGAGATTTTTGAACATTCACTTTAAGAGAAGCGTCGGGACCGGTGCTGCCTTCCCAAAACTCTCGGTAAAAGTTCGGCCAGAGATCGTTTCAGGTCACTTAGGGGTTTGCGATGTCGATCCGAATCAGGTAACCGGCAAGCGCCTTTCTCCAGAGAAACTGCATGCGTGGATTAACGAGAAGCGTGATTTTTATATTGTCGACATGCGGAATGCATACGAGCATGCGGTTGGGAAATTTGAACACTCAATTTGCCCACCGCTCGAGAATTTCCGCGATCTGCCGAAAATAGTAAAACAGATAGCGCATCTGAAACATAAAACTGTCGTTACGGTTTGCACTGGCGGCGTCCGCTGCGAGAAGGCGAGCGGGTATCTTTTAACGCAAGGGTTCACTGATGTCTACCAGCTCGACGGCGGCATCGTTTCGTACATGGAAAAATATCCGAATGAAAACTTTCTCGGCAAGCTCTATGTTTTTGATGGCCGCGTGTCGATGGGATTCTATACCGATGATCCGAAACATACGATGATTGGCGTTTGTCAGGAGTGTAAAAAACGATCTGAGCATTACGTTAATTGCGAGCACGACTGGTGCGGGAAGCATTTCATCATGTGCGAAGCGTGCATTGAGGAAAGGGCGAAAAACGGTCCGGTTTCATGCCCTGAAGGGTGCCGCGTTCGAAAGCCAGAACGTCTCCAATCGCCCTTTAAGCGTCTGTGGGTTACAATAAAAAAAGCATTCTAAAATCTCACATGATAGATCCGAATTCACAAAAAGCTGGGACGCTCCACCCAATTACTCTCATTCTTGACGAAGTCGTGCGCATCTCAAGCGATTTGGGATTTTCTGTTGCGCTCGGGCCTGAACTCGAAGACGAATGGCACAACTTCGATGCATTGAATGTGCCGAAAGATCATCCGGCGCGCGACATGCAGGATACTTTCTTCATCAAAGGAAAAGAGGGTATGGTGCTTCGCACGCACACCTCTCCGGTGCAAATTCGGTACATGCAGTCGCACACGCCGCCGTTTGCCATCATCGTTCCCGGAAAAGTATTTCGAAACGAAGCAACGGATGCAACGCACGAAGCACAGTTTCATCAGGTAGAAGGGCTTGTAGTAGGGGAAGGAATTACACTTGAACACTTAAAGGGGACACTCTTGGAATTTTTCAAACAGCTCTTTGGTCCGTCGGCAGAAATCCGGCTTCGCCCCAGCTACTTTCCATTCGTTGAGCCGGGAGTGGAAGTTGACGTGAAGGTAGGAGAGAAATGGCTTGAAGTATGCGGCGCGGGTATGGTACACCCGAACGTGTTTACGGCGGCAGGGTATCATCCTGAAAAAGTAACCGGCTTTGCCTTCGGCATGGGGCTTGATCGTTTGGCAATGATTAAGTTTGGCATTCCCGACGTTCGGCTTTTTTACCAGGGAGATCTTCGATTAAACCAATTTTAGCGTATGAAAATTTCCCGAAACTGGCTCCAAGAACACATAGATGACCCGCTTCCAGATACGAACACGCTCGTTTCCGGAATTACGTTTCATGCGTTTGAAATAGAGAGCATTGAAGAAAAAGAAAGTGATACCATTTTCGACATCAAAGTGCTTCCAGATCGAGCGCATGATTGCCTTTCGCACCGCGGAATCGCTCGTGAGCTGGCGGCAATTTTCAAACTGCCGCTTCGAGCATTTCCTCATAACCCGCTTCCTGCCGAAAAAATTTCTTTGCCGATAGAGGTTGAAGGAGAGCTCTGCCGGCGCTATGCCGCGGCAGTGATTCGCGGAGTTACCGTGCGGCCGTCTCCGGCTTGGCTTTCAAAAAAACTCGAAGCTATCGGACAACGTTCCATCAATAACATTGTTGATGCGACCAATTACGTACTGTTTAATAGCGGCCAGCCGGTGCATGCATTTGATATTGCAAAAATAGAAAAAGGAATCGTCGTGCGGCCGGCGCGAAATGGGGAACGACTTGTCACGCTCTCCGGAGAAGAGTGCGAGCTCTCTGAAGAAGCGCTCGTCATTGCCGATTATCTTCAGCCAATTGCGCTTGCCGGCGTGAAAGGGGGAAAGACCGCCGAGGTAACCGAAGAGACAAAGGACATTCTGATCGAAGTGGGAAACTTCGATCCGGTTTCAGTGCGGAAAACTGCCAGAAAATTCAACCTCCTCACCGATGCCGCAAAGCGGTTTGAGAACGACCTGACTCCCGCAATCGTTGCAGCGGCGCTCTCTGAAATCATCTCAATTATCCTTGATGTCGCTGGAGGCACCGTTGAGGGAGTATTTGATTACTATCCGGCGCCCGTTCAGCCTGCACCAGTTACGGTTGATCTTTCCGACATGAAAAGGCTGTTGGGAGAAGGAATACAGATGAATCATCTGACCGAAGTGTATGATCGATACGGATATCCGTATACGGTTACTGAAAATCAGATTACGATAACTCCTCCGCTTGAACGACTCGACCTTACGGGCGCCCACGATGTTGCCGAAGATGTCGGGCGCTTGATCGGGTACGAAACGATCGAGGGGAAATTATTTACTCCTCCGTTCCCGCCGGTAGTCAACGATGTGTTTGCGCGAGCCCAGGAAATTCGCCGCCAGCTAATACAGAGAGGATACGCTGAGGTTATGACCTACTCATTCCGCAAGAAAGGAGAGATGCTGATTGCATATGCATCGAAAGATAAAGCCGCGCTTCGCACGAGCCTCTTGGAAGGATTGCGCGAAAGCTATGAATTGAACAAGCAGCACATGGCGCTGTTGAATATCGCCGATCTAAAGCTGTTTGAAATCGGTACGGTATTCTCTGAGAACAAAGAAGCGGTGCATGTGGCAACCATTGACAGCAAGGGAGAGAGCGAGCTTCCGCTCGAAGATTTCGATATTGGAGACGTTATGCTGGCTCTCGAGCCGTTGCGAACTGCTGGAGTACACGGACAATTTAAGATGTGGTCGCTCTACCCGTACATCGTGCGCGACATTGCCGTGTGGATTCCGGAAGGGGATGCGGCTCGCGAAGAGAGACTTTCTGCGATATTACTGCGGTTCGGCATTGCCCATACGAAAGCAGGGCCGTTCCTTTTCGACCGCTTTTCAAAAGATGGAAAAACATCGCTCGGATATCGGTTTATCTTCCAAAGCGACGTAAAAACGCTTACTGTTTCGGAGGTAAACGAAGTATTCGAAAAACTGACAAAAGAACTCGTTGAAGCTGGATTTGAAATTAGGTAGCTTGCGTAATCTCCTTCAGGTCTTTTAATACTGTTGCTGCATGAGTGAGCGGATCAACTTCGGCGTATGCCTTTACGACAAACCCTTCCGGATTGATGAGATAAGAAATGCGCTTCGGAGTATCGCCGATTCCCGAATGGTACAGTTCCGACACTGCTCCTTTTTCATCCGAGAGCAATTCGAACGGAAGCTGGTGTTTTTCCTTGAATTTCCGATGGCTCTCAACGCTGTCTTTACTGATGCCGATGACGGCAATGCCGAGATCTTCATAAAAAGGAAAATTGTCCCTAATCGCGCATGCTTCCGTCGTGCAGCCTGGTGTATCGTCTTTCGGATAAAAATACAGAAGCACCCAATTGCCCAGATAGTCGGAAAAAGAAACCTCCGTGCCTTCGGCGTTGGGAAGAGAAAAATGCGGAGCTTGCATTATCGGCGAGAGCATATATAAATTGTAATCCCAAGTAGGGCAATTTGCTATACTGGCAGGATTATGAAATATATCGC
Source organism: uncultured Candidatus Saccharibacteria bacterium (assembly GCA_964573395.1). GTDB lineage: Bacteria > Patescibacteriota > Minisyncoccia > Phycocordibacterales > UBA9973 > DATIBQ01. Next base: position 6,612 of record CAZNJI010000010.1, read on the forward strand.
AGTAGTTATCGTAGTAGTCATTATCGGAATATTGGCGGGGGCGTCTCTGAAAGGAAAGAAGCATGAGATTGCCGGCCTCGCAGAAGCGCCGGCTGTCGCTGAAACGGAAGCGATAGCTTCGCAGGCAGCCCAATCGGCTACTACCAGCGCTACGGCAAATGAAAAAAGAACCATGGAAAAAGAAGGAGTGAAAATTGAAGTTACGAAAGAGGGTGCCGGAACGCCGATTGCAAATGGGCAAACGGCGGTTGTGCACTATACCGGCAGTCTTACTACTGGAGCGGTTTTCGATTCGAGCAAGACCAGAGGCAAGCCATTCGAATTTCCGCTTGGCGCCGGCATGGTCATCAAAGGATGGGAAATCGGCGTTGAAGGCATGAAGGTAGGGGAAACGAGAATGCTTACCATTCCGGCCAACCTTGCCTACGGTGCCGCTGGTGTGCCAGGAGCGATTCCGCCGAATGCAACGCTCGTTTTTGAGGTTGAATTGCTTGGAGTAAAATAATTTTTTATGAATATCACATTTATACAGCGACTGAAACGATGGTATCGCTCGCTTTCGGCGGGAAAGCGCAGGCTTTTTTGGATCGGCGGAGTAATTGCGCTTCTTGTCGTTTTTTCGCTCATCAAGAATGGCAGGAATGATTTCACCGTTGAAACAGTAAAGCGGCAGGATCTTGCCCGTACGGTTTTAGCTTCTGGTTCAGTCGTCAGTTCAACCGATCTCGCACTATCATTTCAGGAGGGTGACATTGTTCGTTCGGTGAATGTTGTTGTTGGTCAGAAGGTGAAGGCGGGGCAAATTTTGGCAACGCTTGATCAGAAGGATGAGTACCCGATTGTTACCAAAGCACGCGGAGAGTTGTTGGCTGCAGAGGCGCGCTATAAAAAAGTACTTGAGGGAGAATCGAACGAAGAGATACGGCTTGCGGAAACGAAGTTTGAAAATGCACAGCGTGAATTATATTCTACTGATTTGATTGCTGAGGCTCAATCTGACAGACAAACATCCATCGAACCGGTGATTTCAGGCAGTTATAATTCGTCTGAAGCTGGAGCATATCGAATTTCTTTCGACAATCTTTCAACACGGAAATTCCGGTTTGGCGGTTTAGAGCGCGGAACAGGAACCATGGACGATGAAGAACGGCCACTCGGAATGCGTGGGCTTCTCGTTGCATTTCCGGACGATATTGGAGGCTATTCTGTGAATGATGAATGGGTTATTACGATTCCGAACACAAAAAGTACCAGCTATGTTGCCAATTACAATGCATACAAATCAGCTGAAGCGGAATTGAATATTAAAAAAGCAAATGCACGCGATGCAGATGTTGATGCAGCGCTTGCCGAGGTTATTACTGCCCGAGGGTCGCTTGAATCAGCGCAGGCTGAACTTGAAAAAACCTATCTGCGCGCTCCGGCAGATGGAACGATTACCTCAGTTGATATTAAGCCAGGTGAAATTGCTGAAGCGTTTAAGCAGGTAATGGTTCTGCAGGATATTTCAAATTTGTATCTTGAGGCAGATGTAAACGAGAGTAGCGTGGCTCATATTACTATTGATCAGCCGGTTACCGTTTCGTATGATGCTCTCGGAGGAAATACTCAGTTTCGAGCGAAGGTTTCTTCCGTTGATCCGGCGGCAACCATTGTTGACGGTATTGTGAACTATAAAGTAAAAGCGCTAGTGGAAGATCCTGCGGAAATCCGTCCAGGAATGACGGCCGACCTTTCAATCCAAACTGCTTTTGTGCCAAATGTATTGGTTATTCCGAATCGGGTCATTACTGAAAAAGATGGCGCAAAAACTGTTTCGGTTTTAATTGATGAGCGCCGCGGAACGAAAGAAACCCGCACTATTACTACCGGGCTGAAAGGAGATGGCGATTTAGTTGAAGTAACGAGTGGTTTGAGCGAAGGGGAACAAGTGGTGTTCCAGCCTGCGCAGTAGTATATGAGCCATAAGACGTCGCGAATGAACCAGTATAACGTCGATTTTAGAGTGGGTGCTTTTTTGGCTCGCCGAGAAATTAAACGGGCAAATAAATGGACGACGGGGCTTATTGTGTTCGTGATGACGCTTACGTTTTTGAACTTGGTAGTGGTAAGCGGAATTTTGGTAGGGCTCATTCAGGGAGCGCTTCAAGCAGACAAGCAGTTTTATTCAGGAGACATTTCGATTACGCCATTTCTCAATAAGTCGTACATTGAGCAAACGCCAGACGTCATTGCAACTGCTCAAACGCTTGATTCGTTCAAAAACATTGCTGTTCGCTATACGGGAAGCGCGCGGGTTGAGTCGAATTACCGTACGACCATTAAACCTGGTGAGCTTCGCGATGGCGCAGGATCGACCCTGTTAGGGATTGATCCAGAGAATGAAAAAAAATTCTCAAGCATTGATCAATACCTGATTGAAGGAGCTTTCCTAAACGCAGCCGATACGGACAGCGTGCTCTTAGGTAAGAACTTGCTGTACAAGTATACGCCGATTGAAGCAGCAGGGTTTCAAACACTCAAAGATGTTTCTATTGGATCACGAGTAAAAATTACGGTGGGGGACAAAGCGCGCGAATATTACGTGAAAGGAATTATTGGAAGTAAGGTCGACCAATTTGATTTTGCGGTCGTGATGGTTGATTCGGAAGTTCGGAAACTGATTGGACGAAGCGATTACAATGCGAACCATATTGCCGTGCAGCTTGCGGAAGGAACGGATCCTGTACTCGTAAAAGATCAACTCATGAGAAGCGGTGTCGGAGAGCATGCCCGCGTGCAAACCCATGAGGAGGCAATGCCGAAATTCCTTAAAGACATTCAGGCAACCTTTGCACTTTTGGGAAATGCCATTAGTGCCATTGGGCTCGTGGTGGCCTCCATTACGATTTTCATCGTCATTTTCGTGAACGCTATTACGCGCCGCCGCTTCATTGGAATTTTAAAAGGCATCGGCATTACCCGCCGTGCCATTACCATTTCGTACGTGTTGCAATCAATTTTTTACGCAGTTGCAGGGTCGCTTGTTGGCATGTTCGTTGTTTTCGTACTCATTAAGCCGTACTTTGCCGCTAATCCAATTAATTTCCCGTTTTCTGATGGTATTCTTGTTGCAACCATTCCTGGGACAATACTGAAGGCGGTAATCTTGCTGATTGCGACCATGGGGGCAGGGTACATTCCGGCGCGCATTGTCATTAAGCAGAATACGCTGAGTGCAATATTAGGGCGGTAATACCATGATCGAAATAAAAAATCTGACAAAAATTTTTAAAAGCGGCGAACAAGAAATCAAAGCAGTGAATGACGTATCTTTTTTCGTGCCAACTGGTCAGTTCGTTACCATTACGGGAAAGTCGGGATCAGGAAAATCAACCCTGCTGTACCAATTAGGCTTGCTTGATTCACCAACGAGCGGGGAAATCATTATTGATGGACAAAATATGAAAGGGCTCGATAGTGTTGAGCAAACCAAACTCCGATTGCACGATTTAGGATACATCTTCCAAGACTACGCCATTCTGCCGTCGCTGACTGCCCTTGAAAATGTAATGGTGCCGCTCATCATGCAGGGAGATTCTGATTCGTCGGCAAAACGGAAATCAGTTGTTGCGCTTGAGCGCATGGGACTTGGTAATCGCCTGCATAATCTGCCCTCGCAGCTCTCTGGCGGGCAGCAGCAGCGGGTAGCGATTGCACGCGCAATCGCCCACGACCCAAAAATCATTTTTGCGGACGAACCGACGGCGAACCTCGATTCTGAAACGAGCGATAACGTACTTGAAGCATTCTTGGAATTAAATCGCGAGGGCCAAACCATTTTGATGGTAACGCACGAACCAGAGTATGCAAAACTGGCGCATCGGACGCTGACGCTGGCTGACGGAAAGCTGGTAGGGGACGTAACGAACCGATAAAAGCCCTACACGAGGCTTTTTGCTATACTGCCTCTATGAACTCATTTATGGAAAAAAATCAAACAGTTATAGGGAAATTAATCGTGTTAGTGGGGGCTCTTTTGGCACTCTTTCTCTTTGCGGCAACGCTCGGGAAGCTGAAGGAGTACCGATTCATCGGTTCTGGCGTCACGGCCGGGCAAACCATTACCGTAACGGGAAAGGGTGAAATTGATCGGGCGCCGGATACGGCAAAAATCAGCTTCTCAGTTCGTGCTGAAGACAAGCTGGTGAAAAACGCACAAACAACCGTGAGCCAGAAAATTGATGCCATTACGGCGGCGCTCCAGAATCTCGGGATCGAAGAGCGTCACATTAAAACCGATTCGTACAATTCTTATCCGAAGTATGAAACGATTCCGCCATGCTACAGCAGTTTCTGCCCAAACCAGACTCCAAAGATCATCGGCTACGAAGTTTCGCACATGGTTACAGTGAGCGTGAAGGATCTCGACAATGTTGAAAACGTACTCGGGGCGCTTGGTACGGCTGGCGTTTCTGATCTGAACGGTCCGAATTTTGGATTCGAAGATGATGAAGCAGTACAGCGCGAAGCGCGCGATCTGGCGATAGAAGATGCCCGCGAACAGGCGAAAGTACTTGCCCGATCGCTTGGCGTAAAAATCGTCCGTTTGGCTAATTATTCTGAAGGGGTAAGTTATCCGTATGCGGCGGTTCGCAACCAGGCATTCGATGCCAAGGAGATGGCCGGGGCAGCAATGCCAGCTCCGAGCATTCCGGTAGGCGATCAGAACATTACCTCTCAGGTAACCCTTACCTACGAAATCCGCTAGAAATCTCTTATTGACAAACCGCTCCGGCTGGGCTACGATGCATTCGTTAGCCCTCCGGGGCGGTTTTTTATAAGAGCGTATGAAATTAATCAAATTCCTTCGAGATACTCGCGCAGAACTCACCCATGTTAATTGGCCAAGTCGTCAGCACACGATTCTTTTTACCGTGGTGGTTATTCTCGTATCAGTGATTGTAGGGTATCTCTTGGGCGGATTCGATTTCCTCTTTAAGCTCGGCTTAAGATCAATTATCTAGCACTACTATGTCAAAACAGGAAGTTACAGGAGAACGCCACTGGTATGCCATTCACACGTATTCAGGATACGAGAATGCGGTGCTACGAAACTTGAAGCAGCGCATTGAATCGCTTGGCATGCACGACAAAATATTTAACGTCGTTGTTCCGACTGAAAAGAAAATCAAAATCAAAGGCGGTAAGCGCGTTGAGGTTGAAGAAAAAGTGTACCCAGGGTATGTGCTCGTCGACATGATCGTAACGGATGATTCATGGTTCATGGTCCGTAATACGCCGCGCGTTACCGGATTTGTTGGTTCTGGCGTTAACCCTGTTCCGCTTACCCAGAAAGAAATCGACTACTTGCTCGGACAGATGAACGATGAATCTGCAGCAAAACACGCAATCGATCTTGAAGTAGGGGAAACTATTATCATTACCGATGGACCATTTAAGGATTTGGAAGGCCGAGTGAGCGAGGTTGACCACGAACGCGGCAAGGTAAAAATTCTGGTGTCGTTCTTCGGTCGAGAAACCCCAGTAGAGCTCGACTTCTTGCAAGTTAAGAAAATTTAGGATACGCTAAGCACTCTTTCATTATGGCTAAAAATATCATCAAAAAAGTAAAAGTTCGCGCACCCGCAGGTGCTGCAACACCAGCACCACCGCTTGGGCCAGCACTCGGTCAGGCAGGTGTAAACATTGGCGATTTCGTCCAGAAGTTTAATGCACAAACGCAGGACATGCGCGGAGACACCGTGGGAGTAGTCATTACCGTCTACGATGACCGATCATATGATTTCGTAGTGAAAACTCCAGCAGCTTCAGGGCTTATTTTCAAGGCCGCAGGCGTTGAGAAAGGTTCAGGCAAGCCACACTCTTCAAAGGTTGGAAAAGTCAGCCGGGCGAAGATTAAGGAAATTGCTGAAAAGAAAATGGCGGATCTCAATGCGAAAGACATTGAAGGCGCAATGAAAATTATTGAAGGTTCTGCGCGAAGTGCCGGAATCGAAGTAAAAGACTAACAAAAAATCCCGAACATTCGGGTTTTTTTGTTACAATCGAACTATAGAAATGAGCTATGGAAATTAAATTTAAGCGCCTTGATCAGAATCTACCTATTCCTTCCATTGCCCATGCCGGAGATGCAGGGTTCGATTTGTACTCTCGGGAAACCGTTACTCTTGCACCCGGAGAACGAGCAAAACTGCCGTCAGGATTTGCATTTGAAATTCCGCTCGGGTACGTGGGGCTTATTTGGGACAAGAGCGGCGTATCGAACAATTTCGGAATTAAAACGCTGGGTGGCGTCGTTGATGCGGGCTACCGAGGTGAAGTACTGGTTGGTGTTATTAATCTAAGCAATGTGCCGTATACGTTTAAAGCAGGGGAGAAGGTGGCGCAGATGCTCATTCAAAAAGTTGAACATCCAATATTTATTGAATCCGAGACACTTACGGACACTTCCCGCGGAGCATCTGGTTTTGGCAGTACGGGGAAATAACCTGTTTGACTTTTAGGTTGCGGTGCGTAGTATTCACAAAAAATTACGCACTATGACAGAAAAAGAAATATTAGAAGGAGTTATCCCAGACTCTCAGATTAGGGCGCTCATTTCAGGGGAATTCATCAGAAATGCGAATGTTAATTGCATTCAACCTGCCTCACTCGATTTGCAACCGGACTTAAATGCAATCTTTGAATTAAGCCATATTACTTTTCCGAGAAGGTCGGAAAATATTGATGATCTTTTAAATGAACTGCGTAGAACTGGCATTGCGAAAGAGGTGAAAAACCCAACATTGTTTCCTGGAAAATGGTACTTGGTAAAATTAAAAGAAGAGTTGAAGACTCTGCCATACTTTGCCCGAGTAAATCCAAAATCCAGCATTGGGAGAATTTTCAATCACACCCGGCTTATTTGCAGTAAGCAGGGCGGTATTGATATCGTTACTCCTGGTTATAGCGGCAGTATTTGGTTGCTGGTAGCGCCGAAATTTTTTCCCATTACTTTGTCTGAGACCGAACAGTTGAATCAAATGCGATTCTTTTCAGGAGATGCTCGGTTAAAGGAATCCGAACTTCGCCGGTATATGAAAAAACATCCTGAGATAGTTACGTTCCCTCGGGATATGTTTTCTGAGCAAGTTCTTATCGAAGGAAACGCAGTTGCCGAAGTTCCGGTTAGTGTTGATTTGCATGGTAAATGCTATAAAACCAAAAAGACCAATCGGCCGCTTAATCTAAGCCATCGCAATGTTTCTTTTGAAGAGTATTTTGAAGTTATTGAACCAGAATCGATGGAGCGAGGGTTACTGCTTGAACAAGGGTACGGATATTTAATCGGAACACTGGAACAAATTAGGGTGCCGCATGATCTGGCAACGGAAGTAACGATCTCAGATCGTTTTGGTGAGATAAAAGCCCATTTTGCAGGTTTCATTGATCCGTTATTCGGCAATCCAAAAGGTAATTCCATTACTTTGGAGATTGTTTCCTATGAGCCTGGGTTGATGATTCGCCACGGACAAGAAGTTACCAGTCTTCGCTTTGAATGGATGGCAAGCCCGCCCGAGAAAGGCTATGCCGGAAATTACACGAATCAGGAACGAGGTGCAAAACTCCCTAAGTATCTTTTTGATAAATCCGCTTAATGAACATTAGGCGGATTTTTTTTGTAAAAATCGCTGACTGTGATAGGGTAAAGAAAATTCTTTTTTATGAAATCAGAAATATTAGCATTAGATGTCTATGTAGCATGCTGCCTGACATATGCCGGAAAACGGTATAAAGAGCGAATATTTAAATTCAAAGACGAATTAAGGAAAGTTCCCTGGGTAAGGGTACTGGATTTTGTAACAGTAAATTCAGTACAAGTTTCTCCTAATAAGGCAGCAATTTATGAAAATGATATTCATGGTTGTGTTGGCGTTGCAAAAGCAATCGTTGCAGAAGTAACATTACCAGCAACAGGTCTTGGGTGGGAACTTGGTACTGCAGTCGAAAAACACGGTATTCCTGTTATTTTATGTCATAAAGAAGATGCAAAAATATCCAACTTAATTATTGGTGCAGCACTTCATGAATTAAATAAAGGAATAGTTAAATTGAAAACGTACAAAAAATCGTTCTTAGAGATTTTACCAGCACTATTGATTGAGCTTGAATTAATTCATCAAATGAATGAACAAGATCGCGCATTGTTACATGCATAAAAAATAAAAACCACAGGGATAACCTGTGGTTTTTTAATTTGAATTTGGCTAATCTTTCAGCATTGTTTGTTCTCCTCTGCGATATGAAAATGATCCATCGCCGGCACTGGGGTAGTATGCTTCACCTAAAATGTCACCAAACTCTTCTCTTACATAGTTTGCAATTGCTCTCTGTGGACGTTGCACGGTTGGGTGTACTGTCGGACCGGTTCGAAGTTCCGGAACATAAATGAGCTGGTTGAACGGCCAATCATGTTCGAGTGGTGCCCGATATCCAAGTGGAATAACATACTGCAGATCATGCCGTGATAGTTTCTCTCCAAGGGCTGCGATTTTTTTCTCCTGACATTCAATCAGGATGATCGCTTTTTCGCGCAGGCCGGAAGGAAGTTGGTCTAAATACCACTCTTCAAATCCATACTTTGTTGTAAGGAGCGGAACTTGGTTGATTCCCAGGCGGTGTCGCAATGTATCCCTCACGCTTCCGTAGTCCTGCAGGTACTTGATATTGATAAGGCCAGCTCTTCCTAAAATCCGATGTGCAAGGCCATATTTAGGGCGTGTTTGGAGTATTTTTTTGAATCGCTCCAATTTTTTCCGGTCGAATTTATTCAAATCGAACCGAACTTCTTTGGGGGGTATATCCCAATCCTCAGGCTCATAGTACGCGACTTCTTCAGCGAGCAGTGCGTAGTGCGCTTCAAGTTCATCACTGGTCTCTTCGATAAAAGTCTCGGGATACTTTTGAACAAGTGCTTTGAGAATACTGCGGAAGACTGCCTGTATTTCAGTGGCGGGGTGATATTTCATCACCTTGAGAATATCATTGGCGTGATCCAGTGTCGTATGCCATGAGAGAAGTGTTTTCATTCCAGCCGGGAGAAAAGCGCGGAGAATATCACAGGTTCGGGAATAAATTGCAGTTTTATACTGCGATTCTTTCTGATCTTCTTTCCGCGGAATCTGTTCTACCAGCATGTTAGAGACAGCCTGGAAATGATCAGAGTAAAAGTTCATCCAATCGTTTTTAATTTCCTCTACCGCTTCGTTCGAATGTTCATCTAAGGTTATCTGTATTGATGCATTTACATTCAGCCATTCGAGCAGACTTTCCAATACATTTTCTTTTGCCAATTGGACGATATCGGACAGGCAGTACTGTGCTTCTGTTGTTTCGAGCGGGTTTGCAAACCCTTGTTCTTTGAAATTGATGTATCGAGTGCTTGCTTCCTGGCCGTTGTACCAAGGAGAATCCTGGAGAGCTTTTGGAAACAGAATACTCACTCCTTCAATAAAAATGGTAATGGTTGCATTTTGTGCAATGCTTTTGTGTGCGTACCCCTTTTTATAGAACTTCCGTAAAAATTCTTTAGGGTCTTCTTTGAGCGCTTTTTGTACGTGCTGGTAAGCTGATCCCGGATCACGGGAATAGTAGCTTTGGATGGCGGCGATAAACTCTGCGCCGACGCCTTCATCAACAATGAAAATTTTTGCCATATTGATTTGTTTAAGAATTTAGAAAATTTGTTTGAACTTACATTACCGTGAAATTATTAAAAGTCAAATAAAAAGCATCGCCCTTTTGGGGCGATGGTAATAAATGTTTAGAGCAGGGAATTTTCTCCCTCATTAATCTTGATTCGGCAAAATACGGCGTAGTTCAGAATGTCTCTGAAAATCTCAGAAAGTGCCTCTTCGGAGTCGATGCTATTTTTATGCATTGTTTGTGCACGAGCAACTTTCATGAGACTGAGATCGACCATAGTACTAATGGCAAGTATTCGCCACGCTTCTCCATAGTCATGATTTTTTTTCTTGAATAACTCGCGAGCAATTTGAGCTTTTTGATCATAGTGTGTTTTCAATTGTTCATCAGAAAATGATTCCTGCGGCTTTTCTGTAAGAAGAATGAGACCAAAAATACAGTAGTTGATGATATGAAAAAAGTCATCAGAAATTGGCTCATCGGTAATTTCCTGTTCACCTTTCTTCTCCTGTATTGTTCTAATTCTTCCGGCTTTTATCCATGCTTGTTCAAGCATTGAAAAAGGGCGACAGATAATCCAGCTTTGCCCGTAGAGTCCGCTCTTCTTGAGAACCAGTGTTCTGGCGACAGTGATGACTTCGTCGTATTGCTGAAGTGATTTTTGTAAATCTTTTACTTCAAACATAATAAAGAATTTTTCTAAGATTACCGTAATGGCCTAAAAAGTCAAAATTTGAAGAAAATGCTAGAATCACGGAATGAAAGCAAAACTTGAGAAGCTGGTTGCCGAAGCGGTAGAGGAGCTTTTTGGGGTTTCTGGGATTCAATTTACTATTGAGCTAACAGATTTAAAGTATGGTGATTATTCTAGTAATGTTGCGTTGGTAGCTTTTAAAGGAAGGCGCAGTTTTGAAAAAGCCATTGATGGAGACCAAGATACAATCAATATTAAATATGGTGTAGAGAATACAACCCCAGATCAATTTGCTGAATCAATAAAAGAAAAACTGAAAGAAAAAAATCTTCCTGAAATTGAAAGTATTAGCGTTACTGGAGGATTTATTAATTTTAAACTTTCACAGAAATTTTTCACCAGTACAATAAGCGAAGCGGGGAACGTTG
>CAZNJI010000011.1:0-14835 GCA_964573395.1 uncultured Candidatus Saccharibacteria bacterium
CTACCTGATTCAGTATCAATGACATCGAAGCCAAGCGATCGAATTTCGTTGCGAAGCGCATCTGAAGTTGCATAGTCTTTTGCCTCGCGGGCGCTTGTTCGTGCATTCAGCTTTTCTTGTACTGCTTCTGGAATGCGCACCGGCTCGATGTTGTTTAGCCCCAAACCGAGCAGGGAATCGATTGCCAAAATCGTAGCCCGCTTATCGGCTGCTGAAAGGTTTGATTTGAAGGCGTCCCACAGCACGGCAAGCGCCTCTGGGGTGTTTAAATTATTATTCATTTTTTCAAGAGCACTTTGGTAGTAGGTTGCATCAGCGGTTCCGTCTCCCGCTTCCTGGCTCATGAAAGCGCTAATTTTTTGCCATGCTTTTTGCGCTGCGGCGAGTGCGTCCCAAGTGAAATTTTGAGGCGTCTGGTAATGCGCAGAAAGGAAAAAAAGCCGCAGTGCTTCCGGGCTGTTGCCATGCTCGATAATCTCATCAAGGGTGATGTCATTTTTCAGCGACTTCGAAATTTTCTCGCTGTTAATGTTTAAAAAGTTATTATGCAGCCAGTAGCGAACGTACTCTTTTCCGGTGGCTGATTCAGACTGGGCAATTTCGTTCTGATGGTGTACGGGAATGTGGTCGATGCCGCCGGTGTGGATGTCGAACGTCTCTCCAAGGTATTTCATGGCCATGGCCGAGCATTCTATGTGCCAGCCGGGAAATCCTTTGCCGAATGGGGCATCATAGCCAAGTTCGCTGTTGAATTTCCAGATCGCGAAATCGCGATGATTTTTCTTTTCGGCGTTTATGATTCGCTGGCCATCGGCACCTGTTTCCTTCGGCAGGCGGGCAAATTCGCCGTAAACGGGCATTTTTTCGGTATCAAAATAAATGCCGTCGGTGGTGTTATAGGTAAAACCTTTTTCAATGAGCTTGGAAACAAGCTCGATGTCTTCTTGAATGTGGTCAGCGGCGCGGGGATAGAACGTAGCGGGAATGATATGGAGTTTATGAATGTCTTCCTTGAACTTTTCCATGTAGCGCGTACCCAGTTCATACATTGCCTCAAGCGTCAGCGGCAAGCCTTCGCGTTTGAGCGCGCTGGTCATTTTGTCTTCGCCATCGTCTCCGTCGCCAACCAGGTGGCCAATGTCGGTAATATTCGTTACGCTCGTAATCGCGTAGCCGTTTGCAAGAAGCGTTCGCTTTAAAAGATCCGCAACTACGTTTGCTCGATGGTTCCCGATATGCGCCGGGCCGTATACGGTTGGCCCGCACGAATACATGCCAACCGTTTTATCGATAATCGGCTTGAACTCTTCAAGCGAGCGTGATTTGGTGTTGTACAAAACTAAAGCCATTTTTTCAGTCTGAAGAAAAGGAACATGATAAGTCCGGTAACGGTCATGGTTCCGATAACGAAATAAAAATCATTGATGGTTTTAATGAACACGAATTCGCTGTTCATGCCGAACACGCTGGTAATGAGCGTGAGTGGCACCATCACGAAGGTCATAACGGTGAACATTTTCATAATCTCATTTGTTTTGGTGGTCAAGAGCGAATCGTTCGTGCGCTGCAGTTCGCTTAGGGTTTCGCGGTGGCCTTCGAGCAGGCTGTCTACCTTGTTGTACTCAGCGATGATCGTCGAGGCATAGTAGCCGTATTCGTCGCCGAAGAACTTTTTTGCCGCCGATTCGTACGAGACGAGAATGTCTTTATGGAACCGAACCGCCTGGCGGAAATCGAGCAGCTTCCGACCAACCGAAGAAATGGTGCGGACCACCATCTTTTCCTTTCCGGAAAAAATCTGCTCTTCGATGGATTGGAGCGTTTCGGTAGTCGATTCAAGTTCGAGGAGCGAATGCTGGTAAAGTTCCTTTAAAAGCTGCATGAAAACGATGCCGCCATGGTGTGGGGCGCGGTGCTTGTCGAGCATCGCGTTCACCTCGAAAATTTTAGCAAACCGCTGAATCGGGCCGATCGGCTCGTAGCGGGCGGTAATCAGAAAATCCTTTCCGATGATGAAATCAACTTCCTGCTCCGGAACCTTGCCGTTGCTGTGGCTGATGAGCGGAAAGTGCAGAATAACGTACATGACATTTTCGTACAAATCTACCTTCGAGCGAAGCGTGTTGGTAACCAGTTCGTTTGCCAGCACGTGGGGAAGGCTGAATTCTTCCATGATATGGGCGATTTCCTCCTCGTTCGGAGATTCAAGGTCGACCCAGGTAAGCGCTCTGTGCTGATAGCGGGATATCATTGGCAAAATTATACCACTCTAGCCTAAACTGCGCGATTTTCCTTGCGTTTTTCGGCTTCTCCTGTATAATCACCTTTGCATTTTTTATGGCTACAAAACGCGTCAAAAAAACAGAAAGTCAAGAGTTTGCCGTCATTAAGACGGGTGGAAAGCAGTACCAAGTTTCTGTAGGCGACGTTATCGTTATTGAAAAACTAAAAGGCACGCATGCAAAAGGCGACACTGTCGTATTCGACCAGGTACTTCTCGTTGATAACGGCGCTGAAACCAGCATCGGCACTCCGTATATTGATGGCGCAAAAGTTGAAGGCACCATCGAAATTGTTGGGAAAAAGCCCACTGTTACCGTTATTAAATACAAGGCAAAGAGCCGCTATTTCAAAAAGAATGGCCACCGTCAGCCATACTACAAGGTAAAAATTACTGCTATCAAGTAAAAAAATCCCCAAACGGGGATTTTTTTACTCTCTTTTCGTAATTGAAATTTCAAGCGTTTTCGGGTCGATGTATTCAAGCTCACTTCCCATCGAAAGCCCGCGGCCCAGGCTTGTAACGGTAATTGTTGGCGCAACCCGCTCTTTCAATTCTTGCCGAAGGTAGCTGTCGGTATGGTCGCCGTTTGAGGTAAGCGGGAAGGCGAGAATGACTTCCTGGAGCACACCTTGTTCGGCATCAGCGCGGATGCGCTCGAACAAAAGGCTGGTACGAGTTTGCGCCATGGTCTTTTTTTCGACGATCGGAATGAGGCCTCCAAGAATGAAAAATAATCCCTGGTAGCTGGTGCGTTCTACTGCTTCAAGATCGGCCTGTTTTTCAACCACCAAGATTTTTGATTGATCACGTTCAGAGTTGCCGCAGATTTCGCAGAGGTCGTTTGTCCCTTCATGGAGCTTATAGCATTTGGCGCATTCCCGCGCCGCGCTTCGGGCATCACGCATTGCGGCGGTGAGCTGGTCGATGTACTCAGGATGCTGGGCAAGCAGGAAAAAAGCAAAACGCTTCGCCTGGCGCTCTCCGATGCCAGGGAACTTTAAAAAGAAACGAGACAGTTTGTGTATGCGATCACCCATAAAAGTAAGCGGCTAAAAATCAGCGAGTGATTTTGCCTTCATTTCAACGCCCGACTTTTCAACGGGAACAAGCGATGAAGTTTTGAGGTCGAAGTAGAGGTCGATTTTGCCGGTCGGGCCGTTTCGATGCTTCTCGATCAGGATTTCGACCAAATTATCCCGCTCTGCCTGGTCTTTGTAGCGATCTTCGCGATGAATGAACATCACCAAATCGGCGTCTTGTTCGATCGAACCGGAATCGCGCAGGTCGGAAAGGCGAGGTTTGCCGCCGCGACTTTCAACTGCACGAGAAAGCTGTGAAAGGGCAAGCACTGGCACGTCGAGCTCTCGGGCAAGCTGCTTGAGCGAGCGGGAAATTTCAGTTACCTGGTTTACCATGCTGTCGTAATTCTTCGAGGTACTCATCAGCTGAAGGTAGTCAACGATAATAAGACCAAGCCCATGTTCGCTCTTGAGCCGGCGCGCAACCGATCGCATCTTCACAATCGAATTTCCAGCCTGATCATCAATGTAAATTGGCGCTTTCGAAAGGCGGGCAGCAGCTTCTTGGAGTGCCGTGAAGTCGTTACCATGAAGGCCGTGACCGGTACGGATGCTCCACGCATCAACGCGGCTTTCTGCCGAGAGCATGCGCTGCACGAGTTGGTTCGAGCTCATTTCAAGCGAGAAAATACCAACCGGAATGTTCGAGAGCGCAGCATGGCGGGCAATGTCGAGCGCAAACGTGGTTTTACCCATCGAAGGCCGCGCCGCCAAAATGATGAGATCGGATCGCTGGAATCCGGCGGTTAGGTTATCCAAATCTTTAAAACCGGTTGGAACGCCGCGTAGCTCGTCTTTGTTTTCAATCAGGTGTTCAATCTGTTCCCAGGTTTCAACCAAAGACTGCTTAATAGAAATGAAGGCATTCTTAATGTTCATCGAGCTGGAAACTCGAAAAATGCGCTTCTCGGCGTTATCCAAAATGGTGGCGACGTCTTCGTTGCTCTCGTCGTACGCGGCGGTTGCAATTTGCTCCGATGCATCAATGAGCGATCGTAAAATGTATTTTTTATACACCTGGTCGGCGTAGTGCCGCACGTTGATGGTGGACGGTACGGTTGTCATCAGTTCGTTTAGGTACGTATTTCCGCCAACGTCAGTGAGTAGCTTCTTGTCTTTGAGTTTCGTTGCAACCGAAAGCACATCTACCGGCTCGTTTTTCACTGAGAGTTCAAGAATTGCCTGGTAGATAAGCGAGTGTTTTCGAGCATAGTACATTTCTGGTGTTAACAGGTCGACAATTTCGTGAATTGCCGACGGGCGGAGCATGAGAGCGCCAAGTACTGCCTGTTCGGCATCGAGGTCGTGAGGTGGAACGCGTAAATTGGCGAGTGTTGGTTTAGGCACTAGGCTTTATTTTAGCACTTTGGTTCGACAAACGGCATTCGTGCCTACCATGAGAAAACCCTTTGTTTCTGGTATAATTATCCCCATGGAATCCCCGCAGAATCACACAAAGAAGAGGCTTGTCTCTGGAATCAAACCAACTGGCCGCATTCATTTGGGGAACTATTTAGGAGCGCTGAGGCAATTTGTTGCATTGCAGGACGAGTACGATTCGTTTATTTTTGTGGCAAATTTGCACGCACTAACCGGCATTCCGAAAAAAGAAAACCTTATCTCAGATACAAATAATGTTATTTTAGATTACCTTGGTGCTGGGCTTGATCCTCAGAAGGTAACGCTCTTTAAGCAGTCTGATGTTCCGGCGCATGCAAACCTGGCGTGGATTTTTGAGTGCCTTGCAACCGTGCCATATTTGGAACGCGCACATGCCTATAAAGATGCAGAAGCGAAAGGAAAAGAAGTAAGCGTTGGAACCTTTAATTATCCGATGCTGATGGCGGCAGATATTTTGCTCTACGATGCCGATGTGGTGCCGGTAGGAAAAGATCAACGACAGCATGTAGAAATTGCTCGCGACATGGCGGCGAAATTTAACAATGCATACGGAGAACTTTTTAAAGAACCAAAAGAGCTGGTGCAAGACGATACCGCCATCGTTCCCGGCGTTGACGGGCAAAAGATGTCAAAAAGCTACAACAACACCATTCCATTATTTGGAACGCCTGAAGAAATTAAAAAAGCAGTGATGAGTATTACTACCGATTCGAAAGCTCCTGATGAACCAAAAGAAATGAAGGGAGACACGCTCTATACGTTGCACTCGCTCGTGAGTGGTCCGGAAGAATTGGAAGTTATTACGAATGCGTACAAAAATGGGGGAATGGGGTATAAAGAAATTAAAGAACGCTTGGCAGAGAGTATTGAAAAGCTTGTTGCACCCATGCGAGAACGCCGTGCGTACTACGAACAAAACCCGAATATCGTTCGCGAAATGTTGCTTACCGGTGCAATGAAAGCAATCGATGTTTCTATGAAAAAACTCACCGATACCTACGAAGCAGTTGGACTTACAAAAGAGTAAATGCACAAATAAAAAGCCCAGGCGTTCTGGGCTTTTTTGCTGAAAAAGGGTGCTTTTAGGTAACAGAATACGCCGCGTTTTAATATTGACAAATACTTTATAATATGCTATTATGTAAAAGTAACAAAGTCCTTTCACACTAAAACCAATTATAAATGAAACAGATAGTTTTTATGGCACTTGTTGCCATCGCGCTTTTTACTTCTTGCCGCAAAACAGCAGAAGACCTGATGATAATTCCAGAACCTGAAGAGTCAGATCTGATAGCTCTTGAAGAGCCACAGGTAGCCAATAG
The DNA here is from genome assembly GCA_964573395.1 of uncultured Candidatus Saccharibacteria bacterium. Classification (GTDB taxonomy): domain Bacteria; phylum Patescibacteriota; class Minisyncoccia; order Phycocordibacterales; family UBA9973; genus DATIBQ01. Next base: position 6,087 of record CAZNJI010000011.1, read on the forward strand.
AACAAGCCGGGTATTTACTTTTTTAGTAGACACCGACGGACAAACACTCGATGCAAGCAATTACTATACCGGAAGGATTATCTGCCCGAAACCAAATTTAGATGCCGCAACCGTAAAAAGCATCGCTGACCAGTTGAAACAATACTTCTCGGCGTTCAATGCAAAAGTTACGACTTCGGAAGCTGAATTCAGATCGGCAAAACCCGAAGACAGGATGCGAATCATTTTTACGAATGGCGCCAGCCTGACTCATGTGTTTAATCCACAATTTGTTGACGCGGGCATTTCGAAAGAAGGAAGCCTGCTCGTAAAAGACACCACGCCAGTAATTGTTTTCGCTGATCGCGCTGTTGGTGCAAACGGATTGGTGAAGTCGCTTGCCGGATGGGCAGCTCATGAATGTGGGCACGCTCTCGGCCTCTCGCATGTACCGTTTATCGGACACGATGAGTATGGAGAATTTGAAATTGCACGGCACCCCGGTATTGATGCAGGTTTACTGAGTCATGTTCCCCTCATGGGAACCGCTTCAGCTAAATCGGTGCAGTATTGGACAAGGGAAGAAGTAGATAAACTCGGTGCATTCATTGGTTTCAAAAACGATGACTGCGGCGGAACGTTTACATCGCTGAAGGCGCTTTCATGGAATACTGCAAAAGGAGGAACCATTGAACGCGTTGGCGATGTAGACATGTGGGCTCTTAGTCAAACATCAAGTAAGAAAGTAAAGAAGGTAACTCTGACATCATCAGGCACTGCCTGCTTTACCGTACGGGTGTTCAATGCCAGCAAGAAACTGGTAAAGGAAATAACTAGTACCACAACGCTTGATTTCTCTACAACGCTTTCAATTGCGGGAACAGGGAGAGTGTATTTTGAGGTAAAGGCGAATACAGCAATCGTACCTTCTGAAATCGGCAGCTACTCTTTAACGGTGCAGTAAGCATGAGACTATCAAATAAAGTCTGGAATATTCCAGACTTTTTTCTTTTCCCCAGAAGCTATTGACAAAATTGCTGTTATATAGTTATTTTAAAGGTAAACAGTAAACCAATTTTTTAACAATAAAATAATGTGATTATGAAGAAAATTATTACTTTGGCATGCATTGCCGCCTTACTTTTTACGGCTTGCCAGAAGGATTTGCAGCAGCCCGCAGGGGACGAAGCGGCTTCGCTTGAAACCGTGCAAGTTGAAAAAACTGAAACCTCTGCCACAACAATTGGCGGCAAGCAGGTTTTCGAGAAACTGTTGTTTATTAAAAACACATCTCAGGTAGCTGCACGATCTTCTTCTCCTCGGTCTTCACATAAGTCTTCGGTAGTGATATGGCTTGATGCAAACGGCGGAAAACTTCCCGAAGGAAATATATTCTCCGGCGATAAACAGCTTGCCTATCCAGCATCCGGACTTACGAAGAATCAACTCAACCAGATTTTAAAACTGGTAGAAGACGATTTCTCGCCTTGGAAGGTTACTGTTACTTTCCATAAGGCAGACTATCTCAAGGCCCCAGCAGACCGGCGGGTGTGGTGTGTCATATCAACTGGTTTAGAGGAATTCTTCGGTGCCAGTGCTGGGCTAGCTGCCTATGACACATACGGGGTGTCGTTAGGTAAGAGTAACCCCAATTGCTTTGTCATGGCCAATAATGCGTTCGGATTAAGTGGTATCGTAAACGGAGTGGCCGGAAATGTCAGTCATGAGATTGGACATGTCTTCGGTCTCGATCACCGTTCGAAAACAGTGGTTGAGCCGGATGGAAGTTCAGTATTTTACGCACGTGATCCTGGAATAGGTGAAGGAGAAAGAAGCTGGTGCCCAATTATGGGGGCAACAACCGAAAGAAATGTTTCAACCTGGGGAACAGATGATTTCCAGGCAATTTCAAATCGCGTTCAACTTAAGCCAGACGAAGTGTACGGGCAAGGAGTAATATCTAATGAAGTAATGGTTGGTGTGTTGGGTCCGAACGACAAAGATAAATATACTTGGATTTGGGGGAAAACTCCTTCATGGGTCCGAGTTATGTCGAACGGAAACGTTGATCTGTCGATAATAGTTTTAGGTGAAAAGTACAAGGAACTCGCGCGATTCAGCGACCCAAATAGTCTTCATATCAACTGGAAAATTCCTCATTCCCTGAAGGGAAAGGTACGGTACGTAATCATCCACGCAGAAGAGGATGAAAATAGCACGTATGTTCCCACAGAAGAGAATGTAGGAAGTTTTACTTTTGTGTTCAGAAGTTAACAAAAATTCATGTAACACAGCCCGCAACATGCGGGCTTTTTTATTGCCCTGCTAAACCTCGCATCAGTGGCGAAACAGGCATTTTTAGAGTAAAATCATGCTCTATGAACGACCGGGTGTTTATTGGCGACCTGAAAAGTAAGATCGGGGAAACGGTAACAATAAAGGGGTGGATCGAAGTTCGGCGCGACCAAGGCAAAATGGTCTTTTTTGATTTCCGCGACATGACCGGCAAAGTACAAGGCGTCGTGCTGCCGAACCGAACGGAAGTAATTGATGTAGCAAAAACAACCCGTACCGAGTGGGTGGTAGCGGTAACCGGCATCGTAAACCAGCGGCCAGAGCGAAACGTGCAAGCGGAGAAGCAAAACGGCGACATCGAGCTTGAGGTAACTGACATAGCAATTTTGAATGAATCAGAACCATTGCCGTTCGAGATAACCGACGATACGCGCCAGGTAAATGAAGAAGTGCGGCTGAAGTATCGCTATGTCGATTTGCGAAGCGATCGGCTGCAGCGAAACATTCGCAAGCGCGACGAAATCATCTCTTTTGCGCGCAACTGGCTCCACGATCAAAAATTCATTGAAGTAGAAACGCCGCTCCTTACCAAATCGACTCCGGAAGGCGCGCGCGATTACATTGTGCCGTCTCGACTCTACCCAGGGTCGTTTTATGCCCTCCCGCAATCGCCGCAGCAGTACAAGCAGCTTCTGATGGCAGGTGGTATTGAACGTTACTTCCAAATTGCAAAATGCATGCGTGATGAAGATACGCGCGGCGACCGCCAGCCAGAATTTACCCAACTCGACATGGAAATGAGCTTTGTTGAACGCGACGACGTGATGGCGCTGAACGAGCAGCTTTTGATTGCAATTGTAGAGAAACTCTTTCCGGAAAAGAGAATTCAAGAAATTCCATTTCCGCGCATTTCGTACAAAGAGGCGATGGAGAAGTATGGAAACGATCGTCCGGACATCCGCGAGAACAAAGACGATCCGAACTTACTCGCATTTTGCTGGGTGGTAGATTTTCCATTTTTTGAAAGTACGGAAAAGTCTGACAACCCTGATGCATCAGGTTCGTGGACATACACGCACAACCCATTCTCGCGCCCGATTGAAGCGCACATGCAGAACCTGATGGAGAAAAAAGACATTGGTGAGATTCTTACCACCCAGTACGACATTGTGTTAAACGGCTATGAAATTGGCGGTGGCTCGATTCGAAACCATACCTACGATGCACTTTCAAAAGTATTCGAAATTTTAGGACACGACATGGAAAAAATTGAAGCAAGTTTCGGCCACATGCTCTATGCATTTAAAACTGGCACGCCGCCGCACGGAGGTATTGCCTGGGGGCTCGACCGCCTCATTATGCTTTTGCTGAATGAACCGAATATTCGCGAAGTGATTGCGTTCCCAAAAACAGGCGAGGGAAGAGACTTAATGATGGAAGCACCGTCGACAGTTTCCGAAAAACAACTTGAAGAACTTCATATACTGCTCAAAAAAATCAAATAAAAATAAATAAAAGCCTTTCGCGAAAGCGAAAGGCTTTTTCAGTAAAGAATTTAAATATCCAATGATTCTATGGCAATAATTCTTTTTTCCTCCTGGGTTATTTCCAGTAGGCGTTGGTCGTAATCGTCAGATTGCAGGATATTTTCATGATAATAGCAGGTTCTGAATCCTACATTTCTGAAAAAAACTTTTTTCGATGTAATGATGACTTTAGCAACTCTGCTTTTTTCGTCGAGCAGTGTATTCATTTCTTCTATCGAATGAATATAGTCTAGCCAGTCTTTTGAGAGGGTAGGGTTGATAAACGTGGGGCCAACCTCTGTAGGGTTAAAAAATAGCTTTTGCCCTAAGCTTTCTATTTGTAGAGTGAGCTCGTTTTTGATTGCTACGGTATTTTTTACTTCCATCTGTTTTTAATTTTGTATTATTATACACTTTTATTACTTTATGTCAAGTAAATCGGTAAAAAGGGTAAAAAAGGATATACTATAGTGCTATAAATCATGGAACCTGATACCTCATTCGTTATTAAACACGATCAATTTGAAGGACCGCTCGAAGTATTGCTCGAGCTGGTTGAAAAACGAAAAGTGTTCGTTGGAGATATCTCACTTGCTGCCGTTACTGACGATTATCTGCAGTACCTGCATACCGCTACCGTGCCGGCTGAACAAGTTGCCGGATTTGTGTCCATTGCCGCAACGCTTATTTTAGTGAAGGCGCGTTCGCTTCTGCCGAACATGGAGCTTACCGCTGAAGAAGAGCAGTCGATTGAAGAGCTTGAGCACCGCTTGAAGCTCTACCAGCTCATTACGGCAATTGCACCGAAGCTTTCTTCGCAGTTCGGCAAAAAACTCATTTTCTTGCCGCGGCGAAAGGTGCGGATGGAGATGTTCGCCCCAGATCCAACCCTTCTGGTTGAAACATTTCCTGAGATCATGAACCAGATTTTCGGACGCATCCCAAAAGAAAAAGAAAAAGAGCCGGAAGCGGTGGTGCGCAAAACCATTTCCATTACCGAAATCCTCTCGTCGCTTTCCGATCGCATCATGCAGGCAGTACAAACCACCTTCAGTGCCATTTCAGTTGCTTCACCGGACTCCGACGAAAAAAGCAAAAAAGTCTATACCATCGTCTCGTTCCTTGGTATGCTTGAGCTCGTACGAAAAGGTTTAATTGCGGCCGATCAGTCCGACTTGTTCGACGAAATTACCATTGAACGGGTTGGTACACCTGAAGCCATTAAAGATGCCATGTAGCCAATATGAATAAGCTTGCCCAAACAATTGAAGCAATTCTTTTCGCTGAAGCGCGAGAGTTTTCGCTTGGCGAACTAGCGAAGATTCTAAAGGTAGAAAAACCGGAAGTTAGTGCTGCTATAGAAGAGTTGAAAGCTGGCCTGCAGCAGCACGGCCTTACGCTTATTCAGAACGGCGACGATGTCTCGCTCGGCACGGATCCATCTATTTCGGGTGTGATTGAAGAAATTAGGAAAGACATGGTGCAGCGCGAACTTTCGAAAGCTTCTGCCGAAACGCTCGCCGTTATTTTGTACCACCCGGGCATTTCACGATCGGAAATTGAATTTATTCGCGGCGTCAATGCATCGTACTCGCTTCGGTTGCTTCAGATGCGCGGGCTCATTGAACAGCGACAGAAGGAAGGAGACGCCCGTGTATCTGTTTTTTATCCAACCACCGATACGCTCATGCATTTTGGGGTAAGTTCTGCCACTGAACTTCCAGAGCATGAGGTAATCGCACAGCAGTTAACTGCACTTCTTTCGAAACAGTCATGATTTTAAATGTCATTAAAATTTTTCTTCCCACTGCGCTCGCGTTTGCATTCGGCATTCTTATTACGCCACGCCTGACCGACTTTTTGTACAAGCACAAAATGTGGAAGAAAACGGCGCGGAACGATGCGGCAGACATTACGAACAACGATTTTAAGCAGATTCATAACAAAGAAGAAGAACTTTCGACGCCACGATTGGGAGGCATCGTTATTTGGGGGTCGGTTATCTTGGCTATTAGCACTATGTGGCTTATGAGTCGGGTATTTCCTTCAGATCTTTCAATGAAGCTCGATTTTTTCAGTCGCAATCAAACGCTTATTCCGTTGGCGGCGCTCCTCTTAGGGTCATTCATCGGGCTGATCGACGATCTGCTGCAGGTTACCGATGGGGCAAAAGCGTACGCGAACGATTCGATCTCATATCGAAAGACAAAAATCCTGACAGTGATTTTAATTGGCGCGCTTCTTGGTTCGTGGTTTTATTTCAAGCTCGGCGTTACGAGTATTGCCATTCCGTTTAGTGAAAATGTATTGCATTTGGGATGGCTCTTTGTTCCATTTTTTATTTTTGTACTTTTGGCAACATTCTCAACTTCCGTCATTGACGGCATTGATGGACTGGCAGGCGGGGTGCTGGCAATTATTTTTGGTGCGTATGCTGCCATTGCATTTGGTAAGGGGCAGATCGACATTGCGGCGCTCTGTGGCGTCGTTTCCGGATCGATCTTGGCGTTTCTATGGTTTAACATTCCGCCAGCTCGCTTCTACATGGGCGAAACGGGTATTTTGGGCCTCTTGGTGCTCCTTACCGTTGTGGCGTTTCTAACCGACACGGTACTGTTGCTGCCGCTCATTGCGCTGCCGCTTGCCGCTACTTCTGTTTCCGTGGTCCTGCAAATCTGCTCGTACAAATATTTCGGCAAGCGTCGGGTATTTAAGGTTGCGCCGCTCCATCATCATTTTCGTGCGCTGGGCTGGCCGCCGTACAAGGTAGTAATGCGGTACTGGGTCGTTTCCGTTATTTGCGCCATTATGGGAATCGTTATTGCGTTCGTAAGCTAACATGTGGGAGAAGACGCCAAAGCCATTCGACCGCTACTTTTTTTTCGTCGTACTGATTATTACCATTGTCGGGCTCTTTACGTTCGTTTCGGCATCGCTGGGCGTTTTGGTGCGAAGCGAAGAGAAATTTTACGGCGTAGTGTTCAATCAAACCGTGCTCGGGCTTTTGGGCGGATTCCTGGGGCTGTATCTGACTTCGCGGATCAATTACGTATTTTGGCGCAAGTACGCTTTTTATTTTTTCCTACTCGCGGTTGGGCTTACTGCCGCCGTATTCATTCCGGGGCTCGGGTTCGAGCACGGCGGCGCACGGCGGTGGCTCGATTTAGGGCCATTCTCGTTTCAGCCGGCGGAACTGCTGAAGATTGCATTCATTATCTACCTGGCGGCGTGGCTTGCTTGGGTGCGGAAGCAGGAATCCGAAATGAAATACAAGGTCGTGCCGTTCTTCGTGCTCCTTGGCATTATTGCTATAACGCTCTTAAAGCAGCCCGATACGAAAAGCATCATTCTCATTACTGGCTCGGCAGCAGCGATGCTCTTCGTTTCCGGCGTCTCGTGGAAAAAAATCGCAACCATTGGCGCTGTAATGCTTATTGGTTTGGGTGTTTTGGCGTACGTGCGGCCGTACGTGATGGAGCGCGTTAAAACGTTCATCGATCCGGAGCGCGATCCGCACGGCTCCGGATACCAAATTCAGCAGTCGCTCATTGCAATCGGTTCGGGCGGCATCTTTGGCCGCGGCTTGGGGCAGAGCGTGCAAAAATTCAACTACCTGCCGGAACCGCAGGGTGACTCGATTTTTGCGGTCTACGGCGAAGAATTCGGCTTTGTCGGCACGACTATTTTGGTGGTGATGTACGTGTTCCTGGCTCTGCGCGGATATAAAATTGCGATGCGCGCGCCTGATTTGTTTGCCAAATACCTGGTGGTTGGCATCATTTCGCTCGTAACGCTCCAGTCGTTTTTAAATGTGGGGGCGCTCGTAGGCGTGTTGCCGCTTACCGGCGTGCCGCTGGTGTTCGTTAGCCACGGCGGTACGGCACTGCTTATTTCGCTTTCGGCGGTCGGCATCGTACTGAATGTCTCGCGGCATAAAAAAGGGTATACTAAGCGAATAAATCATGAATCCCGTTAGAAACTGCCTATGAAAATACTACTTTCCGGAGGAGGAACCGGCGGACATGAATATCCACTGATTGCGATTGCAGAGGCAGTAAACGAAGTTGCCGACGAAGAGCGCTTGCTCAATTGCAAGCTCTACTACATGACGGAAAAGCCGCTCGATCGTCATGCGCTCGAGGCGAACTTCATCACCTTTATTCCGATTATGGCCGGCAAGCTCCGGGTGTATCCGTCGCTAAAGACGATTGTCGATCTGGTAAAAACATTTTTTGGCATCTTCGGGGCGCTCTGGAAAGTGTACCGGCTCTATCCGGATGTAGTAATTAGCAAGGGAGGCTATGCGAGTTTTCCGGTGCTCTGTGCGGCAAAAATACTGCGCATTCCGGTTATCATCCACGAATCGGATACCGTGCCCGGCAGGGTGAATAAGTGGGCGGGGAAATTCGCCAAGCGCATCGCGCTCTCGTTTCCCGAAGCGGCTCAGTATTTCGATCCTGAAAAAGTCGCCTATACCGGCCAGCCGGTGCGCAAAGAGCTGATGAACCCAGGGCGCGAAGGCGGCGTTGAGTTTTTCAACTTTTCGCCCGAAATTCCCGTTGTTGGCATCGTTGGCGGGTCGCAAGGAGCGAAGATCATTAACGAGGCGATTCTCGAGATTCTGCCGCAGCTGGTGGAAAAGTACCAAGTGGTGCATCAGGTAGGCGAGAAGCATTTGGAAGAAATGAAGACTCAGGCCGGCATCATTTTAGAGCGCAACAAATACCAGGGTCGGTACCAGATGTACGGATCGCTGAACATGGTGCAAATGAAAATGTTCGCCGGCGCATCGCGCGTGATTGTTTCTCGTTCCGGATCATCGCTGTTTGAATTTGCCGCCTGGGGCAAGCCCTCAATTTTAATTCCGTATGCAATCGCCCATGGCGATCACCAGAAGAAAAATGCCTATCACTATGCCCGCGCCGGCGGATGCGTGGTGATTGAAGAAC
>CAZNJI010000012.1:0-5673 GCA_964573395.1 uncultured Candidatus Saccharibacteria bacterium
CGTTGCCGGTGACGTTTCCGGTCAGTCCGCCGATGAAGGTGGTGGCAGTGAGGGCATCGGTGCCGCTGTTATAGGTGAGTCCCGCATCTCCGGCAATTGCTCCTGAGCTTGAAAACATCACCTGGCCGTTTGAAACGGTGGTGGTAAGAGAAAGGGTTGGTGTGGTGGAAGTATTTGAGACGGTGCCATCGAAACCGCTGCCATCAGTGAAGGTGAATGAAGTGACGGAGCCGGTACCTTTTGCATCCAATTGCGCCTGAATCGAAGAAGTAACTCCATCAACGTAATTTAATTCGGTCGTAGAAAGCGTTGCACCATCGAGGATGTTTAACTCTGCCACCGTTGCAGTAATGCCGTCGAGCGTATTGAGTTCAGCGGTTGAAAGCGTAGCGCCGTCTAAGATATTGAGTTCTGAAACGGAAGCGGTAAGTCCGGTAAGAACATCCTGCTTGGCATCAAGCGCCGATTGCAGATCGGTTTGATTAGAGAGCGTTCCGGTAATGGCACCCCAGGCAACACCGGCACTATCAGCACTACATGCCCACACGTCATTTGTCTCATCCCATTTCAAAACGTCTCCGTTTGCACATCCTTGCAAGAGTGACAGGCCAGAGGTCAGCACTTCCAATCCAGAACCAGAGGAAGTAGAAGCAGAAAGCGCATCAGCTGAAGGCGCAACCGTCAGTGTAATATCATCAGCGTTTACCACGATTGCTCCATTACCAGAAACTACTGCAAGCGTTGGCGTTGATCCTTCTGTTGATCCTGATCCGGTCAATCCGGCGCCGCCGGTAATCGACGCAACGTAATTTCCGGTGGTATCTGTGCCAAGCGCAACTGCATCGACGGCAATGGTTACCGCGGTCGATCCGTCAGTATCAAACGTGGCGCTGACATCAGAAGTGAGGGTGTCGCCGGACAGAACGATAGTTCCCGATCGGTCAGGAATAACAATCGTTTTGTCTGACGAAGTTGGATTGGTAACCGAAAGGTAAGTTTCTACCCCGTCCGCTGATGATCCTTCAAAAATGAGCCCTGAAGTACCGAACTTCCCTTCATCATCATTGAGCGAGTGGTCTCCTGAAAGTGCCGCAGTAGTATCAAGTGCAATTGCATCCGCCGTAATTAAAAGACCCAAGCCAGTTGCAACATCAAGCGCGCTGCCGTTGGCAACGAGCGCCGATCCTGCAAGTGTTGATTCAGAAATATCAAAATCAATCGTGTCCGTTCCTGAGTTTCCAGTAATGGTAAGGTTCGATCCGGTAACAGTAAGGTTTAGTGTGTCAGTCGAAGAATCTGCAACCGGATCAGTTCCAGCCGGCGCATTAACCGTTTCAAAACTATTTCCCGATCCGCCGCCCGTCGCATCGGTTGCACACTCCCAGGCAGCCGAAACATCATCCCATTTCAAAATTTGGTTATCAGAACATCCCTGCAGGAGCGCCAATTCATCGCTGCCGGTTCCGGCAAACTCAAGCCCTGAATTGCTTGAAGTTGCCCCTGCACCATCGCTTGAATCAAGCAAATCAAGATCAAGCGCATCCGGAGAGCCTGCAGTAAGCGTTAAGCCGTTTCCAGCAAACGACGAAGCGACGTCGTCGCCCGTAATGGTTCCATCAAGAATTTCAGTACTGCTGATTGCTCCAGTTGGCAGCACTACTTCGGCATCTCCGGTTCCGTCAGTACTAATCGTGAGCGCCGTCAGTGAGCCGTTTCCGATAGTGAGCATCCCAGCGGTTGCCGGAGTAATACTGCCGCCAGCCGTAATAGTGAGCCCGCCGGAATTAACCGACCCAGCTAAGTTAAGCGCTCCACCGGTAAGCACCGGAATATTGTTTCCTGTTGGAGTTTGCGACGGAGTATATCCGCCAACCGTTGAGGCGTTAATTGCGTACCCAGCAGCATTAATACGCTGTCGCGGCGAGAGTGTTTCAAAACTGACTCCGACACAAGAACCAGCAACTTGTGCTGCAACTTCGATGTTCAAATAAATTTCATCAGTACTTTCAAAATCAAAATCAAGTGCATCGCCACCGGCAGAAACATCACCCACCTTTCCATCGAAGACTCCTTCGCGCACCGTAAGTGTCATCGTCGACGGAGTTCCTGCTGGCCAGATTTTATTATCACCGCCACCAGGAGTTGCGTCGTCATAGAATGAAAAACGGAAACAATAATTCGTTCCGTTTCCGCCAAGCAAATTACCGCCCGAGTTTAAGAGGCGTCCTTGGAAATTAATTATTTCCGGTACACCTGGAGCAGCTGCCACAGAGAATGGGGACGAGAGTCCGAGGAAAAAAAAGACGCCAAACAACACTAAAAAAGTTCGATGGAAGAAACGCATCGTTTGTCTCGATTTCTCTCTGTAATTCATCTCAATTTAACCTCTTTATTTTATCATAATTAGAAGGGAAAAAACCAGTAAATTTAATACTAAAATCGAAAAACTGTGGATTACGGAACGATGCTTTTTATGAAAAAAAATATTTTCCCGAAATGAGCGAGAAAATTCGTCTAGAAACAAAGTTTCGAGTACACTATTTTCATGCGAATCGACCGATTTTTCATCCCCCTACCACTCTCAACGGGAATCATCCGCGTTGAAGACGAAAAAATCATCCATCAAATGAAACACGTGCTTCGCATGAAGCCGGGAACTATTATTTTTTTATTTAACGGCGACGGAAATGAGTGGCAAGCATCAGTAGAAACGCTTGCCAACGATTTTTGCAGTTTAGCGGTAGAAAAAAAATTAGTGCGAGATGTTGAACCACCGCGCGCGATACATGCCGGCATTGCAGTACTCAAAAAAGAAAACTTCGAACTCGTGATGCAAAAATTAACCGAGATAGGCGTAACAGAAATAACGCCGATCATTTCAGACCGAACGGTAAAAACTGGAGTCTCGGATGAGCGAATAAAAAAAATTATCGTTGAAGCTGCAGAGCAATCGGGAAGGCTTGTCATCCCTATAGTCAACACACCAAAAACTCCCCGTGAATTTATTGCAGAGAATGAAAAAATAGCCTTATTTCACATGGATGGGATAGAAATTGGAGCCTACACAGTACAGCCGAACACTGCATTCCTTGTTGGCCCCGAAGGCGGATGGAGCGATGAGGAATTAGTCCTTTTCACTAAACACGCACTCCCCTTCGTCCGTTTAGGAAAAACGACGCTCCGCGCTGAAACTGCGGCAATGATTGGCGCGCATTATCTGGTATGGAAATAACTTTTTTTGAAAGCATTATTTTGGGAATCATGGAAGGCGCAACCGAATTCCTTCCGGTTTCTTCCACTGCGCACTTGTTGTTTGCGCGGAATATTTTCGGTATTCCGCAAACGGCTTTCAGCGACACCTTCATCGTTGCCATTCAAAGCGGCGCCATCATCGCAGCCTTGTGGTATTTTTTCACGGAACTGAAAAAAGACGCTTCGATTTTTTTCAAAATTGCCGTTGCATTCATTCCAACCGCGCTTGTTGGCCTACTGCTAACCGATTTCATTCATGCCATTTTTGCAAACAGCAACATTATTAGCATCGCGCTCGTTGTTGGCGGAATTATTTTCCTGTTTCTTCCCGAAAAACAAACGGAAATTGAAGCGCCGATAAGCTGGAAAAACGCTTTACTTCTCGGACTATTCCAGGTTTTTGCCTTCATTCCTGGAGTATCGCGCTCAGGCGCACTCTTAATTGGCGGAACGCTTTCACGTTTACCGAAAAAGCAGATTGCCGCCTTCAGTTTTCTGCTCGCCCTCCCTACCATTTTTGGCGCAACTGCAGTAGAACTTTGGAGCACCAAAGAAATGTTGTTCGGGCAAAACATAGTGCCGCTTGCCGTTGGGGCCATCGTTGCAGCAGGAGTTGCGTTTGCAACCATCAACTTCTTTCTTCGATTTATCGAACAAAAAGGATCACTCAAAAAAATTGGCTGGTATCGCATTATCATCGGCATTCTTTTTTTTGTCTTGTTTGCATAAAAAAACGCCAGGAATAATCCTGGCGCATAGCACACTGTGTGCTTAATACCTTTTCTGGGTAATCTTCACGCGAGTGCGTGGTTTTGTTGATTGCTGATTGACGGGTACCGTTTGCTGCAACGCGGTTCCTGTTGTTGTTCGCGGCGGCATAACTACCGATATCGCTCCCGTTCTTGGGTCTTTGACGCCTTTAACATAATTAGGACTTTCAGCTAATAGCATGAATTTTTCATATTGGTTAAAGGTTTCCGCAATTAATCTGCGAACTTCAGGCATTTTTTTCATCTGCTTTTTTGAAAGGTACGAAAACCGTTTTAGGTTTGCTACACCAAAATCAATTCCGGCAAATTCTCCTGGTTGCAGTCCCGCCCAGAGGCTCGTATCGGCAAAATATTGCCGGATCAGGTTATATTCCGACGAATGCACCAGCATAAATACCGGCTCATACGCAAAGGTGTACGCAAGGACAACCCGCATGCTATCAGGAACAATACCCTGATAGTACAAGCTGTCCGTTCGGGGAATATCCCACACAACAACGCGTTTTACCTTTGCCGGATCCTGAACCGTTTTATTCTTCAGCAATTGCCCTTCTACGCTTGCCGCCATTGCAACAAACGCAACTACAAAGAGTATTTTTTTCATTATTTAATTATTTTTAATTTTGCTTTATATTACACTATTTTTTAGTTTTTGTCAAGGATAAAGCTTCGCCGGTGGTATGGCGTAATCCCCTTATGTTTCAAGCTTAAATAGTGAATTGCGGTGCCGTATCCCTTGTTTTTAAACCATTCGTAGCCGGTGTGCTTTTTATGCAGTTTTTCCATCAGCGCATCCCTCGTTACCTTTGCAATGACGGACGCAAGAGAAATTTCTTTGTGCTTTGCATCTCCCCTGATAATAGTTTTTTGATTTTTATATTCAGGCGGAGCATAGAGTGATCCGTCGAGAATGATTTCGATTTCCATTGATGAAAAGGCAAGTTTTGCCAGCGTTTCAGAAACACAGAGCCGAATTGCAGCCGAAATGCCATGCCGATCAATGAATTTGGCAGATCTTTTTGCGATCGCGTATCGAATAATCCCCCGTTCTTTCCAATCGTTAGCTTTGGTAAGCCACAACTCGCGCGCCCGCGGCGTCATTTTTTTGGAATCTTTCAGTCCGACAAACGACAGGCGTTTTCTCGTTTTCGGGTTAAACGCAACCGCGCATACCATCACCGGGCCGGCAATTGGCCCCCGGCCTACTTCATCAACTCCAATAATCCAGCGATTCATTCAGCAATCATAACAAAAAACCCTGCCTTACGGGGCAGGGTTTCTAATTTCGAATACGGGACGTTCATTCATTAAAAGCGAACACTTTGTGTAAAATTCTTTTTAACTTAAAAAGGTGTATTACTACATGCTTTATGCCTGCTAAGGAGCAGCTGCATCTTCTGGCATAAATAAATGGTGCTGTCAGTGTGCAATCCGTCTTTCCCTCAGTATTAGAGATTGGGAGCTCCCACAACCTCAGTTCAAGCAATCGTATAAAAGGTTCCCTTTTACATTAAAATGTTCGAAATTAATTTCCTATAGATTAGAAAATTGAGCCTAAAATGTCAATATGCCGGCAATGTTATGGCACTGCTATACTGCTCGAATCTCTATGGCCGAACATACCTTCGTACACCTCCACACGCATTCCCAC
>CAZNJI010000012.1:5773-9054 GCA_964573395.1 uncultured Candidatus Saccharibacteria bacterium
GTACACCTCCACACGCATTCCCACTATTCCCTTTTGGACGGCCTTTCGAAGATTCCCGACCTGGTGAAGCGGGCAAAAGAGTTCGGTATGCCAGCTTTAGCGCTCACCGATCACGGCGCCATGTACGGCGCAATCGAGTTTTACAAAGAGTGCAAAGCTGTCGGTATCAAGCCGATCATCGGCGTTGAAGCGTACATTGCGGAACGAAGCCATCGCGACAAAGAACCAAGTCTCGATACGAAGCGATATCACTTAACGCTTCTGGCAAAAAATAATGCTGGCTACAAAAATCTCATGAAGCTGGTTTCCATTTCGCATCTCGAAGGGTATTACTACAAACCAAGAATGGATTTACCACTTATTGAACAGTATGCTAAAGGCCTTATTTGCTTAACCGGTTGCCCGGGAAGCCGATTCATCCATCACCTCAGAAACAATAACCTCGATGAGGCCAAAACGCTTCTGCAAGAATACATCCGCATCTTCGGGCGCGAACACGTATTCGTTGAAGCGATGTACCACGAAGACGTCGACTGGTATCCGGCTGTTATTCCGAAAATCATTTCTCTTGCCAAAGAGTTTTCTCTGCCAATCGTCGGCACCTGGGATTCTCACTATCTGCACCTAGAAGACAAGGAAGCGCACAATACCCTTTTGGCAATTAACACCAGTAATCAAAATTTCAAATTTGAAGGAAACTACTCGCTTATTTCAAGCGATGAAGCGGCAAAGGTTTTTAAAGACATTCCCGGCGCGGTTGAAAACACTCTGAAAGTTGCCGATTTGGTTGACCTTGAAATTGAATTTGCGCCATGGAGGTTTCCTACTTACCCGATTCCCGAAGACTCAACCTACGATGCAGAGCTTCGAAAGTCGACCATGCGAGGCCTTGAAGAGAAAAAATACGAATATACCGAACAGGTGAAAGAGCGCATCGAATTTGAACTCGACATTATCAAGCAGAAAGGGTTCTCGTCATACTTTTTAGTTGAAGCCGACTTGGTGAAAGCGGCGCGCCACATGGGAATTTATACCAATACCCGAGGCTCCGCCGCGGGGTCGTTAGTTTCCTATTTAACCGGCATCACCACCGTTGACCCGCTGAAATACAAGCTCCCCTTCGAACGATTCCTAAACCCACTCCGCCCCGGCATTCCCGACATCGACCTTGATATTGCCGATGACCGCCGCGACGACCTTATCGGCTACGTCAAAGAAAAATACGGCGAAAAAGCCGTGGCGCAGATCTGCACCTTTGGAACGATGGCAGCGCGCGGTTCGGTTCGAGACGTTGCCCGCGCGCTCGGATACCCGTATGCGATTGGAGACAAAATCGCAAAATACATTCCGATGGGAAGCCAAGGGTTCCCGATGACCATCGAGCGGGCAATCGAAATGGAGCCGGAGCTGAAGAAGCTCTACGATGAAGACCGTGCCACCAAAGAAATCATAGAGATGGCAAAGAAAATCGAAGGAAACGTGCGCCATATTTCAATCCATGCGGCCGGCGTGGTTATTTCTCCGACATCTGACATTACCGATTTCACCCCCATTCAGTACGACCCGAAGGGAGAGAATAAAATCATTACCCAGTACGACATGTTCTCGGGCGGCCGAGACGGCGTGGTGAATCTGCCGAAGTTCGACATGCTCGGAATCAGGAACCTCCAGTTCATTTCCGGGGCAATTGAACGCATTCAGAAAATCCGAGGAATCACTGTCGACATCGACAATATTCCGCTTAATGACAAGAAGGTATTTGAAATGCTCTCGCGCGGAGAAACCGTGGGCGTATTCCAAATGGCAGGCTCCGGCATGACCGCATACTTAAAAGATTTGCGGCCGAAAAAGGTTGAAGACTTGATGGCAATGGTTGCGCTCTACCGCCCCGGACCGATGGAAGTGATTCCTGAATACATCAAACGGAAAGAAAATCCAAAACTTATTACCTACCCAGATCCGCGATTAAAAGACGACCTGGAAGCGTCCTATGGCCTCTTGGTGTACCAAGATGACGTCTTGATTACCGCAATCCGGTTGGCGGGATACGACTGGGGAGAAGCGGATAAATTCCGAAAAGCCATGGGGAAAAAGATCCCGAAAGAGATGGCTGAACAGAAGGATAAATTTTATAAAGGCTGCAAGGAGCATGGCGGGCTTGAGAAAAAGAAAATCGACGAACTGTGGAAACTGATCGAACCATTTGCCGCCTACGGATTCAACAAAGCCCACGCGGCAAGCTACGGAATGGTTGCTTACCAAACGGCATATTTGAAGGCAAATTTTACCGCCGAGTACATGAGCGCCTGCATGACGGCGGAGTCCGGAGATATTGAAACCTGCAGCGAATACATTAACGAAGCCGTTCGAATGGGCTTTACCGTGCTTCCGCCGGATATCAACGAATCGTTTTCCGACTTTACAGTGGTGGTAGAAAACGGCACGGTTACCAACAACATCCGATTCGGGCTGCGGAACATCAAAAACTTCGGCGAAGAGATAGGAAAAGCGATCATTGCCGAACGGAAAGCGAACGGAACATTCCGCTCGATCGAAGACTTTCTAGAACGGGTAACGCATCGCAATCTGAATAAAAAATCGCTCGAAGCGCTCATCATGTGCGGCGCGCTTGATGCATTCGGCGATCGGGAAATATTTTTGAAGAACCTAGAAGCGCTTTTAAGTTTCCATAAAGGAAGCAAAATGGATGAAGGGTTTAGCAGTTCGCTCTTCGACACGCTCGATTCAAAACCGAAAGCACGGCTAAACCTTGCAGATACGCCTCCGGCAACATTGGCTCAGAAATTAGCATGGGAAAAAGAGCTCCTCGGCCTGTACATTTCCGGCCATCCGCTCGATAGCCACGAAGAGAAAGTGCAGAAAGCCGGAAACACCATTGATAAGCTTCGCAAAGACGGCATTTGCCGCGGAAAGTTGTTGGTTGTTTCAGTTGAAAGTATTAAAACACTCTATACGAAAAAAAATGAGCGCATGGCTTTTGTGGAAGTGCATGATAAGACCGGAAAAATGGAAGGGGTAGTTTTTCCCGAGCCATTCAAAGAGCTTGCAACCGTGCTGGTGCCTGGAAAGGTAGTAGCCCTGCGTTGTAATGTTACCAAGCGAAACGAAGAGTTCTCGCTGGTGATTGATCAGGCAAAAGAGCTTATTGCATAAGTATTTTTCCCGGTAGTAGATATTAGTTACTACTGATTACCCTACATTTAGAGCGCATTTCCTAAATCTCACTACCGGGTTTGACAAAAACATATTTTAGTGATACA
>CAZNJI010000013.1:0-4246 GCA_964573395.1 uncultured Candidatus Saccharibacteria bacterium
TCTTGAAAGCCTACCTCAAGAAGTTTCCGGGTAGAGAAGAACAGACAAAAAATCCAAGCAGTATGCTTATCGCCTTTACGCCAACTTGGTGGCGCTTTACCGACTGGACTACGTCGGAGGGAAGAAAAATGTGGGCATCTGAATAAAAAAGACCAGAAATGGATTCCGGTCTTGTACTACTAACCAACAAGGTCTTGCACTCTGTTTTTTATTTTCTTTAAAGTTTCTTTCGTGTTCATGCTGAACATAATCAGCCGCGGATCAAGTTCAATGATGAGGGGAATCTTCTTCTCTTTGTCGTGAGATAAAAATTCCTCAAGAATACGGCTTTCATCAGAGCATCCGTTTAAAAATGACCGTAATTGATTTTTTCGGCTGATTTTCAAATGAACCATCTTAACCTTAGCTATTCCGCCATGCTGCTCTAAAAGAGCATATCGATGCTCCCTCCTTAAAGACAGCCAGTGTTCCGTATCAATGACGATTCCTTTCGAGACAAGATTTTTCCAGTTTCTGGCAGTGCCAAAATGCATTTCCGGACCAAGCTCTATTAGAGAGTTAGGATGCCACGGAATGTCAATGGGGTACGCCTCCGGAAATAATGACGACAGCATTACCATTCGGTGTTTACACCATTCTTCAGTTCCAAATAAACTCCAGTCGACAAAAGAAGAGAGGCGAGAATCTTTCGTTCTCCACCGCTGGAATGCTTCTTTGAAACTGCCGAATCTCCACGGCCCCTCAAATGAATAAACGTCAAAATTCTTTAAATCCTGCGTCTTATTCATTTTGCGGAGGGGGATAAGCTGGACTCCAAGCCCGAGAGACTTAAGGTTCTCCGCTATGTGAGCGTATCCGCCCGGCAAAAATGGTGCCGGCAAAAAGGAAAGGATAGAAACTCCTATTTTGCGATTCATATTTAATTTTTTAAAGGTTGTTCAAGAAATATATTTAGTACATTTATTACCATAATATCTTACTATTGTCAATATTATATGCATGCTATAGTAAAAACATAACTCTAGTAATAGGGTATTGGATTTTCACCGAGGCTGGATTTCTATCCGGGCCTCTTTTTTATTTCAGCCATAATAAATAAAAAAAGCCCCCGAGCAATGAAGGGGGCCTTTGCTGGCAAAACTGCCTTTACGTTTAATTTCAAGACCAGTATAGCAAATAATCACCATTAGTAAAGAAAAAGAACTCCTGCAGAGTTCCTTAATAAAAACATTGAATTAATTCTTTTTTGTTGTCTCTGTCCACTGGCGATGCTCGGCAGTGCCAGTTTTTACAAAATGGCGTTCCTGCGTTCTGGCACTGCCCATTTTTGATACAGACAAAGTAAATGTTTCTGCTGTATGCAGCGTCATTGAAATTCTTTCTTTATCTGGTGCATAGAGAACGACCTGTAGCCAGTATCCTTCGGGTTCACGAACGAATATTCCGATCCAGCCAGTTCTTTGTCGGTTTGCCATGCTCAGGATCGCGATTCGAGGATCAGCAGGCTGCGGCAACAGGGTTGCACCGGAAAATAGTTCCAATTCAAGTAAGGAAGTTTTATCTTCCATAAACAGGTTATTTTCGAAATACAGCTTGTTATTAGTAACATCAACGCCGTCTTGCGAAAAGAGGTATCCTACACTCAGAAAACAGATACAAAAGAACATTATTTTTTTCATAAAAATAAATTTCCTTTAAATTACCATAATATTTAATTATGTCAATATTTAGAAAAATGCTATACTGAAACACAGTTTTTTCATAAAATTAAGTTTTGAAAACAGGCCAGGGTTTCTACCCAGGCCTTCTTTTATTAAATAAAAAAGATCCCTGCGTTTGGATCTGAGATCGTGCGCGAGTATTTAAAAAAGCATTTGGAATGGGATGAAGAGTATGGCTTTCATTGGTATAAAATAAACGGCAAGAAGATCCCAATATTTTTCTCTGCAATGCTAAGCGGGCAGCGATGCTTGGACCGATGGTCATATGAACGGCTTTTGTGGCATATCAAGAAGGCGGTAAAAATCAAAGCTTGAATTGATAAAAGGGGAAGTAAATAAAAAAATAATAAATTATTTAATTAATTTTTATTCGTTGATAAAAAAGAGGAAAGGGGTTCTAAGGTTTAAACCCAAATCTATATATATCAATATATTTTACCTATATATTACGTCGTAAAAGATATATTGTACGACATTAATACAAACTGAGAAAGTCCTCCCCTCAACCTCTCTGTCAAGGCTTTTTGCGACCCTTACATTAATGGTCATTAAATGATTTATTTTTTATTAATAAATCCGCAATAAATATCCCCCCCTGCTCTTTTCTTAGATCGGGTAGAGGAGATTCACATTTAATTGAAAAATAAAAAAAGAGCTCCTCCCCTCTTTTTTACTGATAGCGGGAGAGACAGGTATTGAACGATTTTACCTGATCATTATATTCATCAATCTTTAGCTTCAAATATATCGTCAGCGATTGGTACTCTTTCACCAGATTGTTGTAGTCATACACCTTTTGGTTATAATCAGGATCGAGCGGCGCATCGGGCTGTTCGAGCGCATCCTTGAGTGTAAGGATCTTCCCTTCCTTCGTCTTCAGATCTTTTTTAATTGTTTCAATTTCTTCACGCACGCCATAATCAACCCCTGGGCAAGAACTTCGCTCGGTGCCGAAGTGTTGGACAACCAGCCATACGTTCTCTCCTTCGAACATTCCCTCTTCGGCATAAACCCCTATTTGTTTATATTTTTGGCTGAGCATATTTTCGCGATGCCCAGGGCTTTTCATCCAGGCAGCAACCACGTCTGCATCGCTGACGAAGTCGCCCATTGCCAAGTTTTCCCCCATCGTAATGTAGCTATAGGCAACCCTGTCTCCGAGGTTGGAGACAGTGACGCCAGAAGGAGAATCATGTTCGAAGTATTGCCCTTGGAACATGTCTTTTACTTTCAGCCTTGCCGAGGCGGTAAGCTTTTCGTTGTGCTCAAGCGGCGGCAGATTTTCTAACTCGCGAATTTTATTCGTTTCGGCAATGATGCCATACTCTGAAAGCGGTATCCCACCGATACTAATTGTTCCTCCTTTTACCTGGCGAATATCGATGCCATTTAACAGTCGTTCAATTTTAGCCGGCAATTCTTTTACCGTTTCCGCACCTGCCGGAAGCGCCTGCCGAAGCGTCGGCCAGAGCAGATACAGTGACAGCAACACAAAGAGTATGATAAGACTATTTCCTCCAAACCTGCTTTTGCGCATATATACCATAGGTAGCTTAGCACGAAGTGCTTCTGGTGTACCCTTGAATCTCGGCTTCGGCGCTGCTTTCAAACCAAATCAGGTTCTCCGGCTTGATTCTTTTTTTGCCGCTCTCGCAGCTGGCGCCATAATATTTCGTACCATTTTTAGACCCGAAAAATGCGCCGGTAGTTTTTGATGCGCTTGCCGTTTGTACTCCCGCTACGCTTCCCGTTCCTTTTGGAATTGCGAGTGCGCTTAGAATGCTCGGATCACAGGAAAACTCAATGCCAGAAGGGGTTTGGTTCGTAATTTTGCCGTATCGTGCCCCTAATGCGAAGGAGAGCGCCGCCGTTACCACTACAATCAGAAAGCTTGCTAGAAGTCTGCTGCGGACGGGATCCATGTAAAGAAGTATATCGCAGAAGGCTGAAAATGCCCTTTTTGACAAAGGGCATTTTCATGGTCAGAGTCCCCTTCCCTGTTGACAAGAAGACTGAAACTAAATATAATCCTTTGGTAATTTTTAAAGTAAAACTATGGCACATAAGAAAGCGCAAGGCGCAGCAAAAAACCTTACTGACTCAAACGCACAGTATTTGGGCGTTAAATTGTATGACGGACAACTGGCTACCCCAGGGTCTATTATCGTGCGCCAGCGCGGTACGAAAATTTTGGCAGGCAAGAACGTCGGGCTTGGCAAAGACCACACCCTCTTTGCCCTGAAAGAAGGAATCGTAAAATTCTTCTCAAAAAGAAAGATAAACTACGATGGAACGAAGTCGGTGCACAAGGTTGCCTCCGTTGAAGAAGTAAACGCCTAAACAACCGGCACCACCGCTACGGTAAGCATCCCTTTAAATGAATCGAACACGACAGGCACCTGATAGGTGCCTGTGTGCTTTATGGGTTCAGGGAGCACCACAATTTTCGGATCAATGCTTAATCGATGGCTCTTTAACAGGCCGGCCGCTATTTCTTTGGCTGTAATTTTTGCGAAAAGGCTGCC
>CAZNJI010000014.1:0-3346 GCA_964573395.1 uncultured Candidatus Saccharibacteria bacterium
CGTGGGATAACACTGGTGGTATGTGGGCCACTGAACATGGAAGATCGGGCGCTCGCTCCGGGTTTGATGAGGTGAATTTCATCGAGAAAGGCAAGAACTACGGCTGGCCAGTTGTTGAAGGTGATGAGGTAAGAGAAGGAATGGTTAATCCAATAATTCACTCTGGAGCAAACACAACTTGGGCGCCGGCAGACATTGCCTATCATGCTGGCAAGTTATATTTTGCCGGTTTGCGTGGCAGAACGCTGTACGAACTTCCCATAGTTTCCGAAGGAACGGTAGGAAATGTCATTGAGCGATACAAAGATGAATTCGGGAGATTAAGGGCCGTAAGCCTGGATGAAGAAGGAAATCTTTTAATTTCTACCTCAAATCGCGACGGGCGAGGAAGGCCACAGAATGAAGACGACCGGATTCTTAGAATTCGAGTTGATTAGCTGTTAGGGTATTTATGCAATCAATTCCTTATCTACTTTGGGGTATATTTTAGAAACCTTGATGATTTGGAAGATACGCTTCAGGAACGATAGGAATGCATGCAAAATAAGCTGGATATTTATCCAGCTTTTTCTATGCCTGCTATACTAAAATCATATGAACATGATCCGCACTGAAACAACAATCAAAGTTCCGATCGAAAAAGTATGGAGATACTGGAGCGAACCTGCGCATATAACCAAATGGACTTTTGCTTCCGACGATTGGGAATGTCCGCATGCGGAAAATGACTTAAGGGAAGGAGGAAAATTCTTAACCAGAATGTCGGCAAAAGACGGTTCCGCGTCATTTGACGTGGTAGGCACCTATACTGCGGTCATCCCGCATGAAAAAATCGAATATATCATGGCCGATGGCAGGGCTGTTTCAGTCGTGTTTGAACAAGCCGATACGGGTTCAGTGAAGGTCATTCAGGGATTCGAGCCGGAACAGGAGAACAATGAAGAGATGCAGCGAAGCGGCTGGCAGGCGATTCTTAATAATTTTAAGATCTATGCTGAGAATAATTAAATAACCAAGTTGCGATGCGGCAACAAAAAGATGTATAATAAAGGCGGTTTTTCATAGGATATTGGTTTAAAAAAACGGGTCCGATTTCTATCGGACCCTCTTTATTTTAAAGCCCTATATATTCTAAAATGTCGCCCGGTTGGCACTCGAGCGCCTCGCAAATTGCCGAAAGCGTAGAAAGCCTAACGGCTTTCGCTCTTCCATTTTTTAAGATCGAGAGATTTGCCATCGTTATCCCGACCTTCTCTGAAAGTTCGGTAACGCTCATTTTTCGCTTTGCTAGCATGACATCAAGGGTAATAATAATTGCCATAGTATGTCCTTTTATACGGTTAGTTCGTTTTCAGACTTCATCTCGATGGCGTTTTGTAGAAGCATCTGAAGTACTGCCGCAAAAACTGCTATCACAATAGGCGCACAGGCAATAACAAAACCGAAAAGAAGAATCCCCGGTGCATCGTCAACTTCGGCAATGGGGTACAAGAGTGGCAAGCCCCCCATATACAGAACGCCAATAGTAAGGGCGCAGTATTTAATTTTCTTCAGTGCGCCAACCGATACAGATGAGAACGCCTTATTTTTGTCGATATAATTTAAAAGTTTAAACGTCTGGAACAGACCAAAGAAAAACGGTATTGCGGTTGCGTACAGGCCCAAGACAAGCGGTGGGAAGACATAAGAGACTTCAGGGAATTCTGCTGAACCACCCCTCCACATCTCAGGGAGCGCAAAAATGCACAACGCCAGAACAATTAACCCGATACTAAAGCTCGCTATTCGCAAAATTATCGTCGATCCTTTTTTTATCATGACTAAATAATACCCAGATATATATCGTTTTGCAATATATATTTACTGTTTTACAGTTAATTAATACAGGAGAGGAAATTCTGCCACTGCTTCGTATTCGTATACCGGCGGATCATAATTAGGAGCAGATTCTTCAAACATTTTCCGAACTACTGTAAAAGAGTCTGCTTGAGTAATTTTGAACCAGTAGCCAAGACCGGCAGCATAGCACTGGATTTTTGTTGAGCCAGACACCATATCCTGATCTTCGCTTCTTTTTGGGTCAACTTCATTACAGCTTCCTGGAAAAGTAGCGATGCTTTTGGAAAGTTCTCTACCATTTTCATACATTGCATTCAGTATAATTCGTGTCTCGGGAATGTCTGGCGTGGTAGGCGGTGCCGCTTCAAATCGCCACGAAAAATCGCTAAGGGGGCTCAGTTCTTGGGTATCGTTTAGTGAATCACCACGAGGTCCAATAATATCCGTTTTCCATGCTCCATATCCGGCTACCACAAGAATAAGAAGAATCAGAAGAAATTTTTTCATGTACCTACTATAACACAGCCCTTTGGTCTACAGGTGCATAGTATGCTACTATGCAACTAGTTCAAATTAAGTGTATGGTAAAAATCTAGCCCGATTTCTATCGGGCTTTTTGTTTATCAGGAAATGGTATATGGTACGATATTAAGTATCTATGGCAACAGATTTTTTTACGAATGCCGAAACTGTATTTATTCTGAATTTGGTACTCTGTATTGCGCTTGGGTACATCATCGGCATTGAACGGGAAAGCAGGGGAAAGGATGCCGGCATCAGCACGCACATATTCGTCATAGCTGGCGCAATGCTTTTTACTTATCTTTCAGGCATGGTTGATCCTACTTCAAAATCAAGAATTGCTGCGCAGATTGTTTCTGGAATCGGCTTCTTGGGTGCAGGGCTGATCCTGAAAGACGGAGGTAGCGTGAAAAACCTTACTACCGCAGCAAGCATTTGGTTTGCGGGTGCTATTGGCATGGCGATCGGTTTTGGATATCATGCAATTCCTGTGGTGGCGAGTCTAGCTGCAGTGGTTATTCCTCGCATTCCACACATTAAAAAAAGAAAGGAGCAGAATTTCGATGCATAGCAAAAAATCAAACAGGGTCGTTTGATTCTCTAACTTTATTGCGCGAAGCTATGCTATTGTATTGAGTATGAATGGTATTGCCCAAGAAGCGCTTCATTATCTTGAAACCCAAAAAATCGGGGTTCTAGCGGTTGAGATGCTCGATGGTTCTCCACATGCGGCAGCACTTCATTTTGCGCATATTACAGAACCTTTCGCTTTTCTCCTTGAAACAGGAGCAGGTACGCGAAAAACTGAGGCTATTATGAAAAATGGATCAGCGCGCGCAAGTTTTGTGGTGGGAGCAGATAAAAGCGACATGAAAACCCTGCAGCTCGATGGTACTGCCCGCATCGCGCAGCCGGATGAAAAAGCGGCTCTCTTGAAAGCCTACCTCAAGAAGTTTCCGGGTAGAGAAGAACAGACAAAAAATCC
>CAZNJI010000015.1:0-3262 GCA_964573395.1 uncultured Candidatus Saccharibacteria bacterium
GGAAGTTTTTTGAATGTGGTCATTTTCCGATTGAATACCGGCAGAAGCGTAGTAACCGGCAGGTCGAAGTGCGCTACCTGCAGCCGAACGCTGCACTGGCACGATCTCATTCCGGTATGGTCGTACATCGCGCTTCGCGGCAGATGCCGCACCTGCAAAAGGCCTATTTCTCCCCAGTATCCGGTTATTGAGCTTTTAACAGCCATTCTTTTTCTTGGGGCGTATTTGTATGTTATTCAGGCAAATGGTTTTGGGCTGGCGGCATTTGTTGAACTTTTCTTTGCGATGCTCTTCATTTCGCTCAGCATTGTCATTGTGGCGTACGACATACGCCACAAAATAATTCCTGACGTTCCAATCAGGATTGCGCTCGTTGCGAGCATGCTGCTCATATTTGCAAAATACTTTTTGGGAATCGAATACTCGCTTGGTAGAGCGCTCTTGGCGGGCCCGCTTGTTGCGCTTCCGTTTTTTCTGCTTTGGTATCTTTCGAAAGGCCGCTGGATGGGTTTTGGAGACGTAAAAATTGCTTTGGTGCTCGGCTGGATCTTCGGCCTTTTGGGAGGATTTTCAGCAATCATTATTTCATTTTGGATCGGCGGCCTCTTCGGCCTCTTTCTGCTTGCTCTCAGCAGCCGGCACCACATGAAGAGCCAAGTGCCGTTTGCGCCGTTTTTGATAGTAGGAGCATTGGCTGTATACTTTTTTGACATTAGCGTACTGAAGCTGTTAACGCCATGGTAAAGAAGCAAATAAAAAACCAAGGAATTACGCTTATTGAACTTATCGTAGTGCTTGGTATTTTCAGCGTTATTTCTGCCATTTTGGTTTTTAACTATTCAAGCTTCAGAAGCAACATTTCAATTCGCAATCTGGCTCAGGAAGTTGGCCTGGCAATTAGAAAGGCGCAAGCATACGCAACGAGCGTTCGAGGAATTGATATTCCGGGAGCATCAGCTCGCGATTATCCAGCGTTCGGCATTTCATTTGAAGTGGGTAATGCCGTTGCAATCGATAACCGATCGGATGAAAAAGAATTCGTTCTTTTCAGCGACATTGCGGAAAGCGAAGGCAGTAATTCAAATTACCGGTATGACTTTCCGCCAGGAGGAACGACGTGCGGTACGATAGAAACAGGGCAAGAGTGTCTGGAAAAGTTCCGCATCACCAGCCCCGATCGCATTAATCGAATTTGCATTTCGGATTCCGGCGGGGAAACATGCCTGCCACCCTCAGCCCGGGTCGATATCGTATTCAAACGGCCGAATCCGGATGCAATTATCTGCGTTGTTGAAAACGGCGTTTGCGATACTACTCCTTCAGGAGTGCGCATTGAGCTTGAGTCGGAAAAAGGAATACGTCGAAATGTAACCGTATGGAACACAGGCCAAATTAGCATTGAATAACATGAAAAAAATATTCACACACGACAAACGAACATTCTCTAAAAAAAGCGGATCCGAAGGTTTTACGCTTGTTGAATTGATGGTCGCCTTAACGCTTTTTACTATCGTGGTCTTGGCGACTATTAGCTCGCTTCTCATCGTTAACGATGCCGCCAAGAAGGTGCAGTCGATGCGGGCAGTGATGGATAACCTAAACTTTGCCGTTGAATCGATGACGCGTACGCTTCGAACTGGCTCTGATTTTGACTGCGGAGATTCAGGAGGAGGAACGGACTGCTCGTTTGATGACGGCATTCCAGGGGAAGCTATCGAGATAACTTCTGCCGAAAGTACCTCGGGAAGCGAAATCAGGGTTCGGTATTGGCTTGATGAGACCAATGGCGTTGGAGCAATCAAGAAAACGGTTTACGTGAATAATTCAGTAGACATTGAGCAAAACGTAACGGCTCCGGAAATTGACGTTGAGACTTTGAACTTTTACGTACAAGGAACGGAACTAGACGATGGCATTCAGCCTTCTGTTACAATATTTATAACCGGAAATGCCACTTCGAAGAGGAACCAGGTCGCGCCGTTTTCAATTCAATCATACGTTTCGCAAAGAACGTTAGAGTAAGTTCTAAATAGTAAGTTTTAAGAAAAAAATGAAAAACAAAAGATATAACAAAATACTTTTAACTTCTAACTTAAAACTTAGAACTAATGCGGGGTTTACCATCATTGAAGCTTTGGCGGCAATTTTAATTCTGGTTCTGACGATGGGAGCGCTTTTTACGCTTGCTTCAGGAGGAATTTTTTCCGCTCGCTATGCAAGAAATCAAATTATTGCGAACAGTTTGCTGCAAGAATCGCTTGAAGCAGTTCGCAATTCGCGCGATACGGCAGTCTTAAACGGGATAACTGACTGGACTGGATGGAAGTCGGGATTTGCTTCGCAGGGGTGCGATACGGAAGAAGGCTGCATTGTCGATCCGTATGCGGAAAGTTCCGGAAATCTGCTTATTGCTCCGTGCGATGAACAGTGTCCGAATATTACGTTCTATCCGGAAAGCAACTTTTACGGCTATAGCGAAAATTTTAATCTCTATCCAACCATCAACCGGACAAACGAGTATCAAACAACGTACTCTCGGAAAATTGTCTTTCGGGAAATCGGGTCCGACCAGGTGGAAGTGATTGCATCGATTGGCTGGGAAAACGGGAATTTGCCGCGAACGCTTTCGCAATCCATTCTGCTTACTAATTGGCTTCCGTAGATAAACGTATGAATTACCAAACAAGCAAAAGAAAAAAAGACGTACAACAAGGAGGGTTTGCCATGCTCTTTACAGTGCTTCTCATTAGCATCGTGCTTTCAATCGCGCTTGGGCTCTCGAACGTTACCTTTAAGCAGACCATCCTTTCATCTTTGGCGAAAGATTCGCAAATTGCCTTTTACCAGGCTGATGCAGGAACTGAATGCGGCCTGTACTACGATTTCACTCGGAACGTTTTTCCCGAAGGAACGACGGTTCTATCACTCGAGACACCAAACGCTGTTGAAGAAACCTTTACGTCGATTGAATGCGGCGAACAGGTTCTCAATCTTGATTACATTAATAGCGAAACAGATCATATTGTTTACGTTTCTGAACCAAGCGACCAACCATGCTTTTCAATTACCTTTGACAAAACAGATGACACGGTTAGTATGATTGAATCACGGGGCTATAATATTTGCAGAGACCACCCGCGCCAAGTGGAACGAGCGCTCCGGGTTCGCTACCAATAATGACTGAAAAAGAGGCTAAAATAAGAATAGGAAAATTGAAAACGGAGATTGAACACCTCCGTTTTCGCTATCATGTCAAAAATGA